>NZ_CP029619.1:0-600000 GCF_003176915.1 Candidatus Cardinium hertigii | reverse complement strand
CTTTTTGTTTTGGTTTTGATCTGGTTTTTTGTTGTGCTTGTATGTAAGCCTATTTACAATTAAAATATAAAGCAGGTAGTGTTGTGTATGCAAAATATTGTTTATGTTGTTTATGCCTTAGGGAGGGTATGTATGGTCAGTATGCTGATTGCTGCCTGTAGTAACTTAAATATGGGCGTAAACGGCCAGGCTGTTGCGTTTCTTCAACTTCCTTCAGAAGTTAGAGAAGAAATTTATGCTTTTTTACCTAAAGAAGATTTATTAAGTATTCGACAAATATATAAGAATGAAAAAAATTTAATCGAAAAGAGGTTATTTTCTAACTCCTTTTCCTCTAAATATCCTTTGCATATTATTGATTTAACAGAAGAAAAATTGTGCTTTGCGGAAAGATATAAAATCTTGCATATACGTTATAGTGGTCCTTTAGATAAAGATTGTTTAACGTCATTAGCGAGGTTAAAGTTACAATCTCTTCAGTTATCATACGATAGTAGGGACAGTATGAACACAGATAAATCTCCTTTCGTTGAAAGGCAAGATACCATTACAGATACGTTTTTTCCTATACAATCGCTTACATCCCTTGAGCTAGAGTATAAGGAAGAAAAGATGGTCTACATATTCAAATATGTACGTGAATCTGAATATTCTCCTGCTGAGATTTCGAAGTTTAAAAATTCGTATAGTATCAGACAGCGTTCTTGTCGTTCGAACTGCATAGCATGCTGTAAGCAAGGCCTTAGGCCTTAGTTGATGCATCTTTTTTGCAGCTTAGGCTAGCATTATTTAGGGCATTCTCCACAACTATATTGATCTAATTTGATCCGAGCAGCAGAGGGTGAACGTACCATCATTAAGCTAAAAATCAAGATAACAATAGGCAATTACAGCAGAAAGGTTATATAGGAAGGAGTTTCCCTGGGAATTATCATTCTTACGAATTTGATTCGGAGGAGTTTAAGCCAACCATGTCACCTGGTCGTATTTTTGTACTTGATGGCACTAATGGGAAGGAAATCGTTATAGCCTATCGAGGGACACAAGATCGTTATGATTGGCGGACTAATTTGCAAGCAGCATGGCAGGCTGATGTAGACTTTTTATCGGAACAGGATGGTGCAAGAACAAAAGCACCTTGGGGTTATTATCAAGCATTTAAAGATTCTCGTGCTAGCCTTATGAATTGTTTAAGGCAGCATGTGCAGCATTACGGAGTGAGCATGAAAGATTTACGTGTTACTGTTACAGGGCATAGTATGGGTGGTGCGTTTGCTGTAATAAGTGTCTTATATCTAAAAACAGAAGCCGGTATTCGCGATGTAGCTGTTGTAAATTTTGGAAGCCCTAAAATTTTAAATACTACGGGTAGTGCAATGTGTGAGCGTCTTATAGACAAGCATAATATTATCAGAGCTGTAAGCAGTGATCCTGTCCCCTATGTTATATCTGATTATGACTTATTCTATAAACATGTAGGTGCGTTACAACACATAAATAATGGATTTTCCCCTATGCACAAGGTAAATGCCTAGTATAATATATTGTAAAAAGTAGCATAATGCTTAAAGCGATCATATAATGGATAATAAGATGCTATTAAACGGAAAATGCATATGTTTTATATGCGTAGTAGTGGTTTCTTTGTGTATGATTGAAATAGGTGGTTTTTTAAGATTTTAAGAGGGGCTTATTATAACCCTATTCAAGAGGGGCGTCTTAAGCGGCATAATAGCTTAAGGAGGGAACGACTTATTTAGTAGAATCCATCTTCTAAGTGCATTATCTCAGTAATTTGGTTGAAATTACCTAGTATAGCGATAATATCAAAACGTATCATTTGCACTTGATAAGGTTGCTTACGTAAATAATGCGCTGCAGCTAGACGAATGCCGCTTATTTGCTTGCGCTTAATAAAATTTTCTGGATAGCCAAATAAATTGTTTTTACGTGCTTTTACCTCGACAAAAACAAGTAATTCCCCCTTCTGAGCGATTAAATCAATTTCATAACGTTTGTAACGAAAATTTTTAGCTAAAATTGAAAATCCTTTCTGCTTCAAGTAGTTTGCTGCAATGTACTCTGCATATTGCCCAAAGTCAGCTGTTGAATCTTTTATAGACATAAGTAGCAACCGTAAAAAATACATTACGCTGTATGTATGCAACAGCTTAACAGCGTACAAATGTAACTTGTAAAAAATTTATTAAATTTATTAAACTTGTCTTAGCTGGTTGCTGCTATTTTAGGTTAATTGTAAAGCAGTAGGTAGGGAGGTAGCATAGAGGCATATTTTTGTTATTATCCTTCTGTAGATATAACCTATTTGTTACGTTTGAAGCAGAAAGTCTTGTGTAAAATTGTGATTGGAAGAAAGAAGCTAGTGAGCGGTGGGGATGTTCGAGCGGTTGAAGTGGTCATACGCAAAGAAAAATTAATGGGTTACAATGCTTGCTTGAAGCAGCTTTTTCTTCATACATTTTTATGATTTCCATTAAAAAATATGTTATTGCTGTGCTCGTATTACACGGTTTAAATGGCCCAGAAACAGCGCATGCATTAGCGGGTCGTTTTAGCATCGAACTGAGTCCTGCTTTATCCATAAATAAAATTTATAATTTTAATTCAAATAAAATAGCACTAAAAGATAGGGGCATTGCACCAGGATTGATTTCTGGTTTGGCTTATCATTTTCCTTTACGGGCACATTGTAGTGTAAGCGCAGGTGTTTCCTATGCCTTAGGCCATATGGGTGTCATAACACTTCGTTCAGCTTCTGAAGCATATGAAACCTATTTATTACAGTCTATTTGGCTACCTATTTTATGTAGATTATATACCAGTGAAATAAAGCTTGATACCAGTATGTATTTTAAGCTGGGTTTTATTCCCTCTATCGGTTTACCCAGCAGGCCTATTAGCTCAAAGGTAAAGGGAACCAAGTTGGTAAGCACCCGACAATTCAATGGTTGGATGCATCTAGGGGGCGGTGTAAAGTATGACTTTAGCTTAACCAATAGTCTAATGGTAGGGATAAGCTACTATGGAGATGTATCTGGAATCATGCATACAGAAGAGGCATATGGCCATAATCATTTTTTTTGTCTGGATATCTGTTTGCTATTTTAGAAAGAAAGCCATTTAATTATTTGTTAAATGTATCTAATACATGAATCATGAAATTATCCAATTTTAAATTCGAATTACCTAAGGATCTCATTGCACAATATCCTATAGAATCCAAAGAAGCAGCTCGCTTAATGGTCGTACATAAGAACAGTGGTCAAATAGAGCATAAAACCATCAAGGAGCTTGCTAGTTATTTTGAGAAAGGCGATACGTTAGTTGCCAATGATTCCAAAGTATTACCCTGTAAACTTTATGGTTATAAGGAGAAAACCAATGCAGAAGTAGAAGTAATTTTGTTACGTAAATTAAGTCACGAGCATGCCTTATGGGATACTATTGTAGAACCAGCGCGTAAGATTCGCATAGGCAATAAAATTTATTTTGGGAATGGTGAACTGGTAGCTGAGATTATTGATAACACTACTTCAAGAGGTCGAACGCTCAAATTACTATTTGAGGGAGGGGAAAGTGACTTCTATGCCCTCATAGAGCAAATAGGTCATGTGCCCTTGCCTCCTCAAATAGGACGTTCCTCCACTCCGGAAGATAGCCTTTATTATAAAACCTTGTTTGCTAAAAATATAGGGAGCATTGTATTACCTGCTGCGGGGTTGCATTTTACCCCTTATTTGTTAAAATATTTGGAATTGTGCAATATTTCTGTTACGTGTGTTACCCTTCATATTGGTTTAGGGGAGCTGAAGACTATTGATATGGAAGACTTAACCAAGGTTAAAGCTGCTTCTGAAAGATTTATAATTACGGAAGAAGCAGCCCATGTAGTAAATCAGAGTTTGGCTAAGCAAAAAAAAGTTTGTGCGGTAGGTACTTCTGTTTTAAAGGCTATAGAATCTTCTGTTTCTGTATCTTGCCATTTAAAGGCGAACAATGGATGGACGAATAAGTTTATTTTACCTTCCTATCCTTTTAAGATTTGCAATGCTTTGTTAACGACCTTTCATTTACCTTTTTCTAGCTCCTTAGTCAATATAGCTGCTTTTGGAGGAGATGAGTTGGTATTAGCTGCGTATGCGGAAGCCATTAAAGAAAAGTATCGCTTCTTCTTGTATGGAGATGCGATGTTAATTATATAGTAGAACCATATGGATTGTACAAGGTAATACAGGCTGTTCATAACTAGCTGACGTTACGTAACCTATTAGCTATTGGAAGGCGCATGCTGAGGGATTATTAAGTTATTATCTTTATATTAGTTTGCTTTTAAAATAATAATGCTTGCTTAAGTTTAGTGGTTTTTAATGTGTGGAGTTAGCTATCAGAGGCTGCTGTGTAAGTAGCATCAAACAGAGGGTAACGGGCAAATCTTACCAAAAAGCTTTTTAGTTGTATTTTATTTGCGTTTAAATGGAGATACAATACCATTACTTTTAAATTACTTACCTACTAATGATCCGTATGATCCGTATTTATAGGAAATACATTCCGTATATTTTATTTCTGTTTTATTTAGCTGGCGGGAGGGGGCTACCTGCTTTAGCTACAACGGGTTATACGATAACCCATATTCAAGTGGAGGGTAATGTTACGATAGAAGAGGAGCTATTGATTGGCCTTTCTGGGTTAGAACCCGGTGTCCTTCTGAATCCTTCTTCTGAGGAAATAGGCATATCCATTCGGAAGATAGCTAAGTATGAAGGTATTAAAACGGTTTCCCTCTATTTGACTGCTGTAGATGAGGTAAATAAGGTAGCTACTTGTGTTATTCGAGTTGAAGAGCATCCTAAGCTGGCAAGTTATGTTATAGAGGGGATTTCTAAAAAAGAAAAGGGATCTCTATGTGAGCAAGTAAAAATCCCTCCGCATGCATCGCTTGCGCCTGTTTTTCTTCGTAATACGACTACTGCTATTAAAAAATATTTTTTAGACAAAGGATTTGGAGGGGTAGCGGTTGCTACAGAATTAGTACCAGATAAAAAAACAAAAAATAGAGTACACTTAAAAATCAAGATTGTCAAGGGTAAAAAAAGTATAGTAGATAAAATTATTTTTGAAGGAAACAAACATATAGACAGCAATCTTTTACGTTATCATATAACAGAACTAAACGAGTCTCCTCGTTTTACACTTTTAAAAGATATCGTTAAAAGGGCGTTTTCAGGGGATCTTTTCCGAAAAGGGACCTCTGTACTACAAAATGCGAACATATATGAGAAATTAAAATCTTATTTTTTTGAGCATGTCTCTTTTTTTCCCTCTGTTTTTACGGAAGAGAAATATTTAAAAGCCAAAAAAGATATTATTCTTTTTTATAAATCAAATGGATTTCAGGATGCTTGCATTACAGCAGCGCATTGTAAGCAAAGTCCTACTGGGAGGGTAGCCATTTATTTCAAAATAGAGGAAGGCAATCCATATAAGATTCGTCATATCAAATGGGTTGGTAATTGCCGCTATAGTGAACAGGACTTGGCTAAGCTATTAAACTTAGCACAAGGAAGCCCATATGATCCAGTGCGTATCAAAGAGCAGCTAGGCCAAAATGTTGATGATCTCTATTTTAACAATGGTTATCTTTGTTTTCGTTCAGAAGTTATAGAAACAGGTATAGAGGACCAGCAGGTAGACTTAGAGATCAGAATATGGGAAGGGAAGCAAGCTACTATTAATCAACTGCATATTGTAGGCAATACCATAACGCATGATGAAGTAATCCGACGTTCATTGTATACGATACCAGGAGAGAAATTCAATAGACAACATGTAGGAGAATCCATGCGAAGATTGAACATGTTACAGTTTTTTTATCCTCTGTCCACTCCACTTGTTAATCCAAGTGAAACAGGAGATACGGTAGATATTACCTATGTTGTAAAGGAAAAGCTTAACTTAAATCTTAGTGGGGGTCTAAGCTCTGCGGATGGTCTGATTGGTCATGTTGAGCTTGGTTCAAATAATGTTTCTATAAGAAATCTATTCAGCGGTAAGATTCCGTTAGGTGCTGCTCAGAAGCTTTCCTTTAAGGGAGAATTTGGGAAACACAAACAGAAAGGGTTAAGCTTAACCTTTGAGGATCCTTGGCTTTGGTGGGGGAAGCGTAGATATTCATTTTCTTTCGGTATAAGCAATAGGTATCAATATTTCCCTTATAAAAAAACGCCATTAGATAGGTATATAGATTTCGCTTTATTTCCAATAGGGAAACAGCATAAAAACGGGGAAATGCATACGTTTAGTTGTTGGACCTCATTAGGTAGGCAATTGGCTAAGGATTGGTCTTGGGAACTAGGGGTGCATTACGTACGCTATGCTTACCAGCATTGCGTATGGCTGAAAGACGGCAAAAGAAAATCTGGTATTTCACATGATATACAGTTGAATACTTCATTATCCTATGATAGTACGGACAATCGTTACTACCCAACCAGGGGTTTATCTTGGGATAATAAGCTGACTATTACACCACCTTATACTTTATTGTCTGGTAAAGCATTTGATCCATCAGCTATGCCACGTTTCCAGGAATTTGGGAAATATATGATGGATCTTTCCTATTTTAAGAAGTTACCAAAAAGTTTCGTTTTCCATACCTCTGGCCATATGGGTTTTTTGTTTTCTCTTTCTAAAGGTGCAATAGGGCCTTTTCATCGCTTCCGCATGGGGGGAATATCACCTGATGAAGGTGGTGGCTTATTGAATCATGATTTTGTTTCATTACGGGGTTATCCAAATGATAGCCTTACACCTGAGCATTGTCACAAACAGTTGAGTGGAGGTGTTTTATTTCAAAAGGTTTCTGTAGAATTGCGCTATCCTCTTGCGTTAAATCTTGCCTGTGTTTATCTATTAGGATTTATGGATGTGGGCGACAGCTGGTTAACGTATGAAAAGTATGAAAAGTATAACTATCAAGCGATGAAAAAATCTATAGGGCTTGGGTTACGTGTTTTTCCACCTATACCAATAATACCAATGATAGGTATAGACATCGGTTATAGACTAGATGCTACCAAGAAGAAACCTGCGCGTGCATGGGAGTGGCACTTTCACATTAACCCATTGAGCCGTTAGAATAAAAGAAAATAAAAAAAGAGGGAGAAAAAAGAGGGAGGGGGCAAGGGGCAATTACTGGGGCAACTACTTAGGCGCTATGGTAAAGCCAAGGGAAGCCTTATGGATACAATCAATAGCCTGCTGTAACCCTCTATGGTCTATGGAATGAGCAAGATGGGGTAGCTTATAGTCATTATGTGGGATATGCCATTTTTTCAAGTACTGTATGGCTTGATCCACAGCATCCACTGTGATTATACTATCCAATACACCATGAATGAGGCAGATGGGTGTAGTAGTGTTAAGGCAAGCAGGAGGGGCTATCAATAATCCAGAGAAAGCTATGGTAGCTAAGAAAGGTGTTTTCTGAATCAAGGTTAAATAAATTCCCATCATGGCCCCTTGAGAAAATCCCATTATAACGGTATCCTGATTGGTAAGCTGTAATGTTAGCTGTTTTTGCTGGATGCTATCCATAAGGCGTGGTGCATTTCGTGCAAGTAATGGTTGCATAACGGCTGGATCCCGATTGAGCAAACTAAACCATTGGCGTCCATAAGGAGCACTTTCATAGGGCTCTATCCCATGTGGTGCTATAAAATGGCAATCCGTTAAGTTATTTTGCATGTAGTGTGCTAAAGGGATCCAATCGTTTCCATCGGCCCCTATACCATGTAGCAGCACTACCAGTTTTTTTGCTGGTAGTGTTTTACTATATACTTCAGGATAAGTTAATGCATGCATCCTATAATTGGTTCTGTCTTATATTACAGGGAAGTTACTATTTTATTTGCATAAATGGTAATAGCTGTAATTTAATAACAAAAGTTGAAGAGATAAGCTTGGATATAGCCATTTTAGCCTGATACTTCTTAGCATAAAAATATGACAAAAGCAGTAGTCAATCAAATTTTTCAAATTTTAAGTAAGGCCAACCCGAACCCAACCACAGAATTGGTTTATACAACGGATTTTACCTTATTGGTAGCCGTTATATTGTCTGCGCAAGCTACTGATGTATCCGTGAACAAAGCAACGCAAGAACTGTTTGTTCAATATAATACCCCTTCTAAAATTTTAGCATTAGGAGAAGAAAATTTAAAGAAATGTATCAAAACGATTGGTCTATATAATAGCAAAGCTAGGCATATCATAGCGCTTTGTAAGGAATTAATCGAACGGCACCATGGCCATATACCCAACACTTTTGAGATGCTTATACGCTTACCAGGTATAGGAAGAAAAACAGCTAATGTACTATTAAACGTTTTGTTTCAAAAACCCGTTATTGCTGTTGATACACATGTATTTAGGGTAGCTAAACGGATTGGGCTAGCCCAAGGCAACAGTGTTGCTAAAGTAGAAAAGGAACTAGAACAAATTATAACACCACCATGGCTAATGCATGCCCATCATTGGCTTATACTACATGGAAGATATATTTGCAAAGCCCGAAACCCTAACTGTAACATCTGCCCTATAAAAGCGTATTGTGCTTATATAAAGTCAGCCTCCGGATGAAGCCCATGCTTCCGTATGGAAGAGCCATCTCCACCCTTTTCCCATTCCGAACAGAGCAGTTAAGTCCAGTAGCGCCGATGCTATTTCTATCGTTCCCTTTTCTTCTTTTACTTCTCTAGAACTAGAAAAGGCGCATTTTTATTTAAAGTTTATATTTTGTATTTTATAACTGATAACAAGTGAATCATAGATATAGATAGCTGTATAGCAAGGTAGGGCTTATAGCCATATACGTAACTACTGCGGATAAGCTATAGTTTCTGCAGGACGGCAATGTCCTTAATTTAATTAATACGTAAAAACCCCATTTAATACAATAGTGGCATAGGCTCTGCTAAGTTACAGGGATAAACCAGTTAAAGATTTCAAAAAATGCGCTTATAAAAACTTTGAAGCAGCAAGGAAAGGCTAAAAAACTATCCGTAAGACAATCTGTTTGCTTTTAATAAAGCAAGAGGAAGATAGCCACCATTAGGCTAGGCATTCCATTGTTCAAATAAGGCCTCCACAAAAGCATGGGGATCAAATGGCTTAAGGTCCTCTACCTGTTCTCCCACGCCAATATATTGAATAGGAAGCGTAAACTGATTGGCTATGCCCAATAGCATACCACCCTTAGCGGTTCCATCTAATTTAGTGATTACAAGTCCTGTTACTTGCACGGCAGCTGTAAAAATTTCTGCTTGATGAAAGGCATTTTGGCCTGTAGTACCATCCAATACCAATAGTACCTCATGAGGTGCACCAGGCAGACACTTATGGATGGTACGTTTGATTTTGGCTAATTCATTGACAAGATGCTTCTTAGTATGCAATCGGCCAGCTGTATCTATGATAACCAAATCGGTGTTACTTTGTATTCCTTGCTGTACTGCTTCATATGCTACAGAGGAAGGATCCACCTGCATGCCCTTTGCTACTACTGTTGCCCCTGTCCGATTGCCCCAGATCGTCAGCTGTTCGATGGCCGCTGCACGGAAGGTATCTGCTGCTCCTAGGATAACTTTTTTTCCTTCCTTTGCAAATTGTGCAGCAAGTTTACCAATAGTAGTCGTTTTCCCTACTCCATTGACCCCTACCACTAATAATACGAATGGAGTGGGGATTACCGCATCAGCTGCAGTTCGTTCAGCTGGGTTAGGGTTACTAGGTAATAAAAGTTTCTCTATTTCAGATTTTAAAATCTGAAATAGTTCAGCTGTGGTAAGGTATTTGTCTCTTGCTATACGCTGCTCAATAGCAGTTATTATTTTAAGCGTTGTAGGAACCCCTACATCTGCTCCAATCAATAGTTCTTCTAGCTTGTCTAATATGTCCCCATCAATAGTAGACTTTCCTGCAATTACTTTGGTAAATTGATCCCATAATGTATGACGCGTTTTAGAGAGCGCTTTTGTTAAAGACTCCTTAGACTTGGCTACTTTAGAAGAGAAAAAATTCAGAATCCCCATGCTACCTTACAAACTACTTTATCATCCCTACTAATAATCTATAGAAACCATCCACTCTTTACATACAAAGCATCCCATTGTTTGTATTACCATAAAATGCCAGAGCGTATGAATGCTCAAAAGAGGATGGTAATGTTCTGCTTTCTATTCCGTTTTTCTAGCTAAGACTTCTTTGACCATCTCAGGAGATACCATTCTGCTTCGAAAACCATAAGCCCCTGTTTTAGAGGATCTTTTTACTTGGATTAGCTTTGTTAATCTCCCTTGATTTCCCTTAGAAAGCGTTGCCATTACTTTTTTTGCCATAGGTTAACTAGCTTACTTAATTTCTTTATGAAGTGTATATCGCTTAAGGATAGGATTGTATTTCCTTAATTCCAATCGTGCAATCGTTTTGGTTCTGTTTTTTTCGGTACAATAACGGGACATACCTGCCACACCACTCTTGCGTTGTTCCGTACATTCCAGGATTACTTGCACCCTACTCCCTTTTTTCTTTGCCATTTTTGTTACTTTTTTGCTTTACTCCCTTAAACCAATCGGCAGAACTTCTTGGATAAGGTTCCTTTTTGTTTGGCTTCCTTAAGTACAGCACAAATCCCCTTTTTGTTTATGGTACGTAAAACAGAAGTGCATACCTTCATGGGGATCCAAACTTTTTCTTCCGGGAGATAGAAATTTTTTTTCTGTAAATTTGGATAAAACCAGCGTTTTGTTTTGTTATTTGCATGAGACACATTATTACCTATAATAGCCCTTTTACCCGTTATATCACAAATCCTTGCCATTTTTAATTATATTTTTATAAAATACACCCAACAAATATAATAGCTGTATAACGATATTCAAAATATAATAAAACTATTTTTGATGGTATAGACCATTTACTGCATTATCTTTCTTCAAAAAGAAAAAAAACTTTTTAATAGATGCCTATGCAGTTATTTAACCATTATTCTTTAAAATTGCTCAATACTTTTCAGATTCCTTCTGTTGCCATGCATTATGTGCCATGCTATACGGTGCAAGAGATAGAAACTTTTTGCACTACCATAAAGATAGCTAAAACAGGCTTACATATCTTAGGAGGAGGAAGCAATACTTTATTTGTTGGGGATTATCCAGGTTATGTATTACACGTTCGGTTAACAGGCATTGAAGTAATCAAAGAGACCTCCCATACCATACTAGTAAAGGCGGCTGCAGGTGTGTCCTGGCATGAATTAGTTCTATACTGTGTTACAAGGAATTATGGAGGAATAGAAAACTTATCTTTCATTCCAGGAACAGTGGGAGGGGCGATAGTACAAAATATAGGTGCCTATGGCGTAGAGCTTAAAGAGGTCATAGATAGGGTTGAAGCAATTGAATTAGCAACTGGTAAAAAGAGAATTTTTCAATCATCAGCGTGTGCGTTTGGCTACAGAACAAGTATTTTTAATACAATAGCACGCCATGCATATGTCATTACAGCTGCTGTATTAGCTTTGCATAAAGAGGCGAAATTCCGGATAACTTATGGGGCTATCCAGGATAGCTTAGCGCAAAGAGGTATACAGCAGCTATCCTTTCAAGCTATTAGTGATACCATAATCGCTATTCGTAAGCAAAAACTACCAGATCCTGCTGTCTTAGGCAATGCAGGCAGCTTTTTCAAAAATCCTGTGCTTCCCATAGCGCATTATCAATCATTGAAAAGAAAATATCCTGAACTGGTGGCTTATGATACACAGCAAGAGGGATGTATAAAAATTTCCGCTGCTTCCCTGATAACGTTAGCAGGTTTTAAAGGTATCCGTAAGAGACAAGTAGGTGTTTATCCTTTACATGCGCTTATCTTGGTCAACTATGGAGGAGCTACGGGTAAAGAAATAGTAAAATTAGCTACTCAGATTAAACAGAAAGTAGAAAAATTATTCCACGTTAGGCTTTTACCAGAAGTACAAATAGTAGGCGAAAAAACAATGCTCTAAGAGAAGAAACTTGCGCTTACAACCGCTTATAGTAGATCTTCCTTGAGTGGATCCTCTTTTTCCTCTTTTGTTAAAAATGCTTCAATTTCTTTCTTAATGCCTGTTAGTTCATTGTTATTCGCCAGCATAATGAGAATCTTTAAAAGCTTGTTATAGCCCTCCAGTAATTGTAAGTATTTTCTATTTAATTCCTGTAATTGTATAAAACTGGGATGCTTATAATCCATGCTTGTATAGGATGGAGCTTCCTCCTCTACACGGGTATCCCGGTTATCGCATAAATGGGGAAAATCTATTGTAAAATCATAATGAATAATCCCACCAATCCGCATAATCAAAGCATCCTCTAATTCTATTTCTTTGAGTTTGCCATACAATGTATTACGGGCAATTTTTAACTTTTCAGCTAATGCCTTCATCTGGTAACCACTTTTCTTAATGGCTTTTTCTACTATTTTTCCTTTGTGCTGCTTCATAAATACAATATAACATACTGAACATCATACAAAGAAGTTCCGTTTTACATCAAATTTGTTTGTATAAGAATCAATTGTAGTTCATATATGTTGTATTATGTATGAATGTGTACTTTTGATAATTATCCATTATTTAATGGCAAACTAATCCTTTTAGACTGGATTAGAGGCACAATTTTATGCAAAAAAATTGCTTTTTGCAAAAAAACAAGAAACAATTCTGTACAATTTATAGAAGTTGTGCCCCAAATAGGGAGGAAAAGCGGGGGAGGTTGGGTTTATGGGTGATTAATCTTGTTGCATTATAGGGTCTATTAGGGCAGGTCTGCGCTGTTGCGTTCTATTTATTGCCTCTTGTTGCGACCATTTTTGAATAGCTTGATGGTTCCCAGAAAGTAAAACTTCTGGAACCTTGATCCCTTCGTAATTATAGGGCCGTGTATAGACAGGGGGGGCGATGAGACCATTTTGGAAGGAGTCGGTTAGGGCAGAAGAGGCATCGGATAGTACAGCTGGTATGACGCGGACTATGGCATCTACTAATAGAAGTGCAGGTAACTCGCCTCCAGAAAGTACATAATCTCCTACGCTGATTTCCCGTGTAATAAAATGTGTTCGAACCCGCTCATCTATACCCTTATAATGGCCACAAAGTAGGATAATATTTTGTTTGAGAGAATAGCTATGGATGGTTTCCTGAGTAAGCAGTTCTCCATCTGGAGCCATATAGATGATTTCATCATAGGTACGTTCCTTTTGCAGGCTGCGCATGCAATGTGCAATAGGCTCTATCATTAATACCATGCCAGCGGCTCCTCCATATGGCTTATCATCAATTTTACCATGCTTATAAGCTGTATAATCACGTAGATTATGTATGTGAAGTGTAAGTAGTTTTTGTGTAAGGGCACGTTGAAAGGTAAAATGGCGCAGTGGGCTTTCCAATAGTTCTGGCGAACAAGTTATAATGTCAATTCTCATGCCATATACCATACATTATACACGCTGTATACGAACAACCCATTGGGTTATTGCTTTTTTGTAGCGAGAGGGGGAATTGAACCCCCGACCTTCGGGTTATGAATCCGACGCTCTAAACCATCTGAGCTACCTCGCCTTGTAAAGGTATGTACATATATACAACTTAATCAGCTGTTGTAGGTAGTAGTGAAATTGTCCTTATATTTATCAATAGTTAAGTTAATTACAAATTTACTAAAAATGCGCTTTTTTTCTATAAAAAAAATAGATAAGCTACTGTTACGTAATTTTGTTATTACGTTTATCTTATTGCTTAAGCTGGTATTTTTTATATTGATCATACATACTTTTTTCCTACTATTCCAAGATATTGCCGGTAAGGGGCTAGGGGTTTCCATATATGCAAAGTTGTTATGGTATATAGGTTTAAATGTTATGCCCGATGCATTTCCGGTTGCGGTGTTGGTAAGTTCGCTTATTGTTTTTGGTCATTTTGCTGAAAGTTATGAGTTAACTGCCATGCGTGCAGCAGGGCTTTCCCTGCAGCGTACGTTGCGTTTACCTTTTATTTTTATTCTTATGGTAAGTGGCGTACTTTTTTATTTTCAAGATTATATTCACCCTACTATCAAACCTAAAATTTTTGCATTAGTTGAAGACATTATTAACAAAAAAACTGCCTTATTGATCCAACCAGGTGTTATATGTAACGATATCCCAGGGTACAGTATTTACGTAGATAAAAAAGAAAAAGGTAAAGAACAAATGCAAGGTATTGTAATGTATGATTATAGCAAGAAGCAGGGGAGGGTTGTCTTAACTACTGCAGAAGCAGGAAGGCTATATACTACATCAGATGAGGGCTATTTGGTGATGGAATTAACGAATGGGCATAATTATGTGGAACCGTTGCCATCTAGAAAAGAGCCTACCTTGAACAATAAGCCACTCCATCCGTTTTATACCAATAATTTTGCGTATCAAAAAATAAGGATCAGTTTAGAAGCATTGAAAATGGGTAATACTAAAGAAAAGTATGAATGGGACCCAAGGACAAGGATGCATGCGCAGCTGAAACAATTGACGCAGGAATGGAGTCAGCAGATAGAAAAAATGGAGCAGAAAGCGCGTCTGCTAATACAGGAACAATGTACGCATTATCAGTTTACTACTCAACCGGATCCGTTAACATTTCCTTCTCATTCCGAAGAAATTAAGACTGCCAGGGATGCGTTTATGGTATTTAGGAATCAACTTATAGAGCGTAAAGATGCCCTTGATAAGGCAGAAGCTGCGCAAGCGGATGACCCTATTGCAAGAGGAGTAATAGAAAATGCTTTATATGCTGTAGAGCGAATTAAAACTAAACTGGAGCATGAAAAGCAGCTGCTGGATGACTTGAGAAAAGGCTGGAGGGAGTGTTTATATGAAAAGAATCACCGGCTGGCTATGGTTATACGTTGTATTATTATGTTTTTGTTGGCGGCCCCTTTGGGCTGTATTATTAGACGGGGAGGATTTGGCATATCTGTATTAATTAGTTGTTTCTTTATGTTGGTACAATATATTTTTACCATATGTGGGAGAGATCTGGTTATGGACGGTAAATGTATTCCTTTTGTGGGGGCGTGGTTGGCCAATTTTATATTGGCTCCTTTCTGTCTATTTTTCTTATTGCAAGCCCAACACGGTATGGGTTTGCTATCCGTTGATAAATTTGTTGCTTCTATACAAAGCATTAGGAGGTATATCAGATTGGGCTATTGCTGTAACAAGAAAAAAAATAGCTAAAACGTATAGGATTGCGTTTTTCCGAGGTTACTTGGTTTTGAGCGTAGGTTCAGTGTTTGGGGAAATTTTCCGTTGACCAGGTAGAAAAGGGTTGCCTTGAAATGAAAAGGACCGACGGTGAATAGGCGTTATGCCCAGCTCCCGAATGGCTTGCAGATGCTTAGCGGTGCCATAACCCTTGTGCTGGGCAAATCCATAACCAGGATAACAGCTATCCCATGTTAGCATTTCTGTATCACGATGCGTCTTAGCTAAAATAGAAGCGGCGCTAATGGCAGCGACATGCTGATCGCCCCGTACAATGGCTTGTATAGGATAGGGGGATGCTGGACAATGTAGCCCATCAACCAGTACGCTATCTGGTGCAATACATAGGTCACTTAAAGCCCGCTGCATGGCCAGTAGGGTAGCTTGTAGAATATTACACTGATCAATTTCAGAGACCGTTGCCCTTCCTATGGCCCAATCCATTGCCTGCTCCTTAATTTGACAAGCTAGGAATGCTCTTTGCTTGGCATTAAGTTGCTTAGAATCAGCCAAATTTTCAATTGGCTTTTGGGGATTTAAGATAACCACAGCTGCTATAACCGGTCCTGCTAGCGGACCGCGGCCTGCTTCATCAATGCCTGCTAGGATAAGCGGTCTATGCATCGGGCAAAATTAACGTTTTTAGGGTGGTATAGCCTATACTTATAGGCAGAAAATGGCTTTAGCCTCCTTACCCCGGTAAGGCTTAGTTTTAAATATCCCTAATGTGGATAAGGTATAGGTTAACATTAATATATCCATCCTATCAAGTTCTTATTATGCAGTTAATTCATGTATATAACCTATCTAACTTTATCAAGCGCTCGCTTTCTTATTGTGGTGCACAAAAAAATGGATACCCTATGGGGTATGCGCTTTCCTGTGTGCCGGGTAGGGTCAGCAGTGCTTACGCTTGAAAGATATATAAAAGATATAAAGAGATGCATAAAAAGAGGGGTAAGGGCTTATTCTTTTCCGTAGGACGTACACGTTTACGGATGAAGTATGCTTACAATCATAGCGCAATAACCTGCCAACGGGCTATAGGTATAGCTAATAAAATAGCTATATTTGGGTAGGTTCCATTATAATTAATAGTACGTTGTTTTTTATTGATATATAGTTTTATTTATTTGTTTATGTTATCCTTTCCAGCTTATTGTTTTATTTATTTCCTAGGTATTGGCGGCATTGGCATGAGTGCTTTAGCAAGATTGTTAGCTGCTCAAGGATATACCATTGTAGGATATGATAAAGCGGCTTCCCCTCTTGTTACCCAGCTACAAAATGCAGGAATGTTTATTCATTTTACAGATAGTGTAACGGCTATTCCTTCTGTTATTCGCCAGCATCCTACTAAAACACTTATTATTTATACGCCTGCTATTCCGTCAGATAGTCCTATACTAAATTATTTGCGCGGAAGCGGCTATACAATGCTATCTAGAGCGGAAGCATTGGGAAGCATTGTGAACCATTTGCCTACTGTAGCCATAGCTGGTACCCATGGTAAAACAACTGCTTCAGCTATACTTGCCCATATGCTTTATGAAAGTACGCTAGCTATGTTGGCTTTTGTGGGTGGCATTATGCATCGTTACAACAGTAATATAATTTATAATCATACCTTGAATCAGGTTCAAGTAGTAATAACAGAAGCAGATGAGTTTAATAAGTCTTTTCTTCAACTTACGCCTAGCCATAGTATTGTTACGTCAATAGATCCAGATCATTTAGACACCTATGCGACAGTAGCTACTCTGCAAGAGAACTTTAAACAATTTATCAAACAAAGCAAACAAACGGTATTGGTCCATGCTAAGGCTGCTAATCAGTTACAATTAACTACCCATGGGTATAGTCCACTCCTGACCTATGGATTGAATAATGCAGTAATTCAAGCAGATAACATACGTATAGCAGCACGTCAAAGTGTTTTTGATTACATAGGGGATGGTGTAACCATCAAGGAAATTATTTTGCCCTTGCCAGGTTCATACAATATTGAAAATGCTTTAGCCGCTATTACTATGGGTTTAACCTTAGGTCTTACAGAAGCGCATGTACGTGCTTCCATAGCCTCTTTTCCTGGTATGCAAAGAAGATTTGACTACATTGCTAGGAATGAAAAATTTGTATTAATTGACGATTATGCCCATCATCCAGCAGAGATAGCTGCCTTACTTAGCACAGTTAGGCATATTTACCCGAATGGGTGTATCACGGCTATTTTTCAGCCCCATCTTTTTTCACGTACAGCAGATTTTTATGAAGCTTTTGGTACTACGTTAAGTATAGCGGACCAAGTGCTGTTATTGCCCATTTATCCTGCAAGAGAAGTAGCCGTACCAGCTATTTCATCGCAATTGATTTATGATTGTTTAAGTTGTAAAACAAAAATATTGGTGGAAGATGGCAAGTTGTTAACTATTTTGCCCAGCTATATGCGCCAACACGCTTACCATGTAGTAGTAACCATTGGTGCCGGTGATATAGGCACAATGGTACCAGCTATTGCAGCGGTACTAGCGCAACAGTTGCTGCAGTAGGCCGGGCAGCTATTTTGCCTTGGTAAGGGTTGGCCGCTAAGAGGCATAGTGGTAAAGCAGCACTAGCTTCTCAAAAGAGAAGCTAGTGCTGCTAATTTTTCATCTGACTCTCGTTCTGCATCATGTGAAGAAATGTAACCAGGATATTGATCAAATTTAGTTTGGATAGAGGCTGAAGTTTTAACCCAATGCTCTCTTTTTGTTCCATGTAATGGGATGAGCTTAGCGTGCAAATGGTTTACACCGTAGCCTTCAAAAACAACTGCTGTTCTGGCAACAGTTGGAAACTTATGGATCAGTAGTTGAGATACCTTTCTAGCTGCCTCCATCAATCCATTGATTTCGTCTGACGTGTGATCGAAAATATAGCTGCTCAGGTGGTGCTTTGGGATTACTACTGTGAACCCCTCTGTATTAGGGAAAATAGAAAGAAATGCTAAATGCTGGTAAGATTCCCATACAGTGTGGCAGGTTGCTAAGCCTGCTACCATCTTACAAAAAATACAATCTGTTGTGGATGCATGCGTTACTTGTTTCATTTTATTTTTAATTTTTAGCCTCTAGATCTATTATACCAATGTTAGCAATAATTTATCCTATTCCTCTTCCTCCTTCGCTACAGGTTTATCCAAGGGATCATTTAACCAATAACGCATCTCTTCCTTTGCAACGCTACTATCGAGATTTAGCAGGTCAAGTTTTATATGCTTTCTCAGGTAGGCAGGTATCTCTAATTGTTCCTTAACATAATGATCCTCCCAATTTTGTGCGGTAGTACGTTGTTTGTTAAGCGGTTTCCTTGTAAGTGCATGGTTCCAGTTTGGTGGGTAAGCGTTTGCTGGGGGATAAGTAAAGGGCAGGGGCAATTGTACGGCACTCTCTTCCGTTATTCTACCTTCTTTCTCTTTTTTTTTAGGTGCCCTTGGTGTTGCTTCTTCTTGTATCCCTATTGTTTGCGTAGGAGAGGAGTATATCCCTTCTGGTTGTGTCAGCGTCTCCTGTAGGATAGGATCAGGGGGAAGGGTCTGTTGCGTTCCTGTAGCACCCACAGCAGGCGCTGTAGTTTGAGACCGCTTGAAGCCAGTGGCAATAACGGTAACTTTGAGTTTTTCTGCCATTTCCGGATCAGCACCATGGCCAAAAATTACTTCTGCATCATCACCCGTCTGTGCCTGTATATAATTGGTAATAACAGTTAATTCATCCATTTGTAGCTCTGCTGCTTGGCCAGACACAATGGACAAAAGTATTTTCTTTGCTCCACGAATATCCGTATAATCTAATAAAGGAGATGCAAGGGCTGCTTCAGCAGCTTGTAATGCCCTATCTTCTCCTTCTGCCTCTCCGGAACCCATAACAGCTGCTCCTGCATTTTTCATGACTGTTTTAACATCTTCAAAATCTACATTTACATAACCTGGCACAGTAATAATTTCTGCAATACTTTTAGCAGCTGTTGTTAATACTTTATCTGCTTCTAAAAAAGCTTGTGTGATAGAGAGTCCACCCAGCGTAGTTTGGATCTTATCATTTAAAATAATCAGTACCGTGTCACAATATTTCCGCATTTCACTGATCCCCTCCTGTGCTTGTAAATATTTTTTTTTCCCTTCAAAGGAAAAAGGAAGCGTCACAATGCCTACGGTAAGAATACCTTGTTTTTGTGCAATACCAGCAATAACAGGTGCAGCACCTGTACCCGTTCCCCCTCCCATGCCAGCTGTAATAAACAGCATTTTGGTATCTTCACTTAACAATTCTCGAATATTTTCTTTGCTTTCTAAAGCAGCGTTGCGGCCTACTTCTGGATTAGCGCCAGCGCCTAATCCACTTGTAAGCGCAGCACCAATTTGAAGTTTATGCTGTATAGGGCTGTTGCGTAAAGCCTGTACATCCGTATTGCAAACTATAAAGGAAACATCCTTAATGCCTCGTTTGTACATATTATTCACAGCGTTGCTGCCACCACCTCCTACCCCTATTACCCGAATAATAGACTTATGGTGAAAAGGTAAATCAAATGTGTAGCTAAGATCCTTCATAATTTTTATAGTAGCTTGTCTCTCGTATCATTACGAATGATAGATAACCCAAAGGATCCTCCTCATTCCTTATGTCTCTTCATAATCATCTGCTAGAAATGCTTTGGTTTTGTTAATTATCTGTTTAAAAGAAAAGCTTCCTTTTTTGGTTTGCTTTTTATTTTGTCTAGAATGATCCCAATAGGTAGATTCCTTGGTTTTATAGTAGGCTTCTCTATAATCCAAAGTTTTAAACCCAGCCAAAGCCAACCCAATGGCTGTTGCATACATCGGATCTTTTAATTTTTTTCCACTGCCTTCCTCTAAATATTCATCCGCTACGCCAAGGCGGACATCCAAGCCTGTTATTGCTTTAAATAAACCCTGCGCTCCCTTTAAATTAGAACCACCCCCTGTTATAACCATACCAGCGATAAGTTTTTCATAAAATCCAGAACGCAAAATTTCTTCCTGGATGAATGTTGCTATTTCTTCCATACGGGCCTGTATAACTTTAGCCAGGTTAGTTGTGAGGACCTCCTTAGGGGATCGATTACGCAACCCTGGAATAGTAACAATAGCTTGTGTATCGAAAGCTTCCGCTGTAATATTACCAAATTTTGTTTTTAATAATTCTGCTTGCCGCTCTAAAATCATAAAGCTTTGCTGCACGTCTGCCGTAATATGATTACCCCCTAATGGAATGGTAGCGGTATATCGAACAATAGAGTCAAAAAATAGCACTATATTTATGATGCTTGCGCCGATGTCTATCAGACAAACACCAGCTTCCTTTTCTTCATCGCTCAATACGGCTAGGCTAGTGGCCAAAGCAGACGCCATGGTAAACTCCGCCGCTATACCTGCTTTTTTAATGCATTTATGAATGCTTTGAATAACGTGCGTTTTAGCCGTTATGACATGAAAGTTAGCTTCTAGTTTTACACCAGTCATCCCTACGGGGTCTTGGGTTGCTATTTCATAATCTATGGTATACTCTTGTGGGATGGTATGGATGATTTCCATTCCCAAAGGCATGACCATACGATGTATGTCATGGGTAAGTGTATGGATATCTGTTACAGTAATTTCTTGCTCTATAGAATCCCTGGTGATGCTTCCATAGTGCGCTGTACTCGTGACATGTCTTCCTGAAATATTTACGTGCACTACATTGACATTGATACCAGAATCTTCCTCTGCAGCTTGTAACGCTTGTTTGATAGATAGGGCTGTTTTATCTATATTGACAATCACACCACGGGAAACACCATCTGAGGTGGCTTCTCCCTTACCCAATACTTCTAATTTGTTACCATCGTATTGGCTTTGCCTACCGATAACCACACAAATTTTACTGCTACCTATGTCTAAACTAGCTATAATCTTTGACATCCCCTTTAGTACTAGTTTTTCCCTTTTTCCCTAAGCGATTTTCTTTTTATTTGTATTGAGTCACCTGTTAAGAAAAACAAGAAAGAAACAACCGCCTAGATACCTATAAGTTAAAATAAAGTTACGCAAACTTTAAAAGAACAAAGGCAAAATCTGACAGCTATACTGTTTTTGGGGTATAAGCAAAACCTTTATAGTCTGGATACCACACGATGGGGGTGTTTGGCGACAAATTGTGCCCATTGCTTAGGAGGAGCAGTGGGGGTAGGACGCTGCTGACCATGGCACAATGCTATTGCTAAAGCATCTGAGGCATCCAAAAAAATAGGCTGCAACGATACCTCCAGCAGCCGGCCTACCATAGCTGCTACTTGTGCTTTAGAAGCATTGCCCTGTCCTGTAATGGCTTGTTTAACTTTACAGGGTGCGTATTCTATAAGGGGAATGGTATAGGCAATGGCTGCTGCAATAGCTACACCTTGTGCCCGGCCTAATTTAAGCATAGATTGCACATTCTTGCCTTGAAAGACGGATTCAATAGCCATTTCATCTGGCGTATATTCCTGCAATAATGCTACCATATGCCTATAAATATGCTGCATCCGTAGGGTAAAGGTAGCATATTGCTTGAGTTGCCAAGCACCATATGTTATAAGCTTAGGGGGAACAGTTGGTAATACTTGGATAAGTCCAAAGCCCGTTCTTACGCTTCCAGGATCTACGCCTAGGATTATTCTGGTTTGCATAAATAACTAATTTATTTTAAAATTGGTGAAAACATGGATGAAGAACATAACAGATTTGTGAACAATAGATAAGGTATTTGTTGCGAAGTTAGTATAAAGTATTATTATTTGTTAACTTATCCAGAATTAATCTAATATATTATATTTTTACATTTGGTTAATTTATAGCTAGTTATTAATACCAAAGCATGAAAAAGCAACAGAGCAGAATGAGGTAATTTACAAAAACACAAACTTTGAGCGGGGTTTTCCACGAAATAAGGGAGGGTTTATATTAAAAATTGCTTATAATGAGCAATTATTAAATGGTTTCGTAGTTCAACGGATAGAATAGAAGTTTCCTAAACTTTTGATGCAGGTTCGATTCCTGCCGAGACCACTGGAAGTTAGTACAGTGGTATTCCTGCTGGAGACCACTGGAAGTTGGTACTATGGTATACCTTTTTCCTAAAGGATAAACCCTTTGCAGATATGATAAAAAAATTAATTGTACGTATTGGAAATGAATCCAAGGTAGCTTGGATGGCACTGTATACCCTTCTTTCCACATTGTTGGTTTTTAGTATAATTGGTGTACAGGGCTATTTGATCTATTTAGCTGTGTTGCAACTGGCAGGGGCTTCCTTCCTATTACTATGCTATGTTTTTCTTTCGGAAGATAAAATTCCAAATAGGCTAATGGTCTCATTCTACTGTCTAAGTGTACTATTTAGTTTCATGGGTACCTTTTGGTATTGGAGTAATACAGTTGATGCTAAGCATGTTCTTTTTTTATTGTTGATACCTTCTCTTATCATTTTATTGTTATTGCCTCTTGCCCTACGTAGGGGCTATGTATTTCTCATGTTCGTTTGTTATATCACCACTACAAGTAAACTCGTACAGCTATGGCCATTGTGTCAAGGCGTATTATATGCCCAGCTTGGGCTTGGAATATTTGCTTTTATAGTTATTCTGCAATGTGAATCAGCCGTATCTGCCAGGAAAAATTTTCATTTAAAAAAACAATGCAAGGTTAAAGATAGGAAGGACCCTTGTGACCATTTAGTTGACGCTGAGCAGTCAAACAAGGCTACGCTTATAGCGCATAAAGGTGGATTAAGCGATTATGATAGAGAATATCTTGAATTTGAGGAAGAATTTTTAAAAAGAATAGCTCAATCTGATGTTTATACGTTTGAGGAGCCCGCTGAAATAACGATAGATGAACTGATGGTTAGCGTAGAAACTGCTTTAAAGAAAGAAAAATTAAGGCGCGTGCCTAGGTTATTGGTAATAAAGCAGGATGCGCATGTCCCGGATAAAATCTTCTGTAAGGTTAAAACAATAGTACGTCTATTGGTTACGGCTGTTTTGCGTATGATAGACTTGGACTTCTGTAAGAGACAATGTGTACATATAAAACTAAGTAGCACACAGTTACAATACAATTTCAATAACTTTATGGAGGATGGTTCCTTATCAAACATACGTTTTCCTGCTGTAGCAATAGCCATTAATAATATTACGGTACATCCTGCAGCACTTCCTGAGCTGCAGACGTGCTACCAGGATGGCTTAGGGGATTATTTTTACAGTGACAATGGCATTGTACCAATGTATTGGAATCGGAGTATGGAGATCATAAGAGACGCTGCCTATACGCATTATGGGTATGTAGAAGTACCCAATTGCTGTACCCTGTTAGTGGTGTTGCCTTGTAATTCTGCAAATAGTATTGAGGATAAGATGATTGCCCAGTTACCTTTAAAATTTAAGGAGAGCGTTACGGTAAAGGAAGAAAAGGCCTCTGTGCGGATCTTAGAATCCTTTTATTGGTACGCTTCTCGAATAATCCGTTTAAACGCAGCTGAGGTGGGAGGAATATTACTTTTGTTAAGACGTTGCTATGGGTTTCAACGGCATGCATCTGGGAAATTATTGTATGTTAGGGCGGTAGGTATTGCTGAAACGGTAGCTAGTTGGGTGTTCTATTCTTATGCACCTGTTTATGCTGCGCTGCTTTATGATTTGGCACGCTACAGTAGTTTACCGCTTTCTTACCTTAAGGCAAATTATGATCCATCTGTTTTTTATTTGATAGAAATGTTATTGCGTATAGACAAACAGATACAACTAAGAGACCTTCCGTCAGTTATAAATGATTGCCGCAGTTTCGGATTAAGAGAATTAATACTTTCTATAATTTATATTAAACTAGCTGAACGGGTTTATGATTTAAATCACGCTATAGGTTATACCAGTCTAGAAACAGTTAAACATATGGTTCAAGAAACTTTGTCTACCTATGTGGAACTAGCGGAAAGATTACAGAGCCCTGAAATTAAGAATTTATTAACATATGTAGCGAAAAAAGCGTTGGAAAATGGGCGTAAAAAATAGCAATGCTACCATTTCATAATCGACAGGGTGTGTGGTGCTTTGGTGTAGCCTAAGGCATTATTCTGCTCACGGGATGTGTCCTATTGATGTTGCTGAACGGAGACGAATAGGAAAGACATGGTATGGTTTTTATGGTCTAAGGAAAAAAAGCAAGAACAGCTTCCGGTAGGCTAAACAATAGCGTATTACCTTGGTATCAAGATCAAAGTATACCTATCTTACGTATTTTAACAGATCGAGGTACTGAATATAAAGGTAAAATAGAATACCATGCTTTTGAATTATTTTTAAGCATAGAAAGTATAGAACATACTATAACTAAGGCCTATTCACCGCAAATCAATGGACTTTGTGAGCTGCTTTAATGAAACTATGAAACAGGAATGCTTTGCTACAGCTATGCGTAAGAAGAGCTATACAAATCTAGATGACTTACAACAAGACTTAGATAGTTGGCTGCATTACTATACCCATGAACAACCCCATTCTGGGAAATAGGGTTAGGGTAAAACAGCTATCCAAACTTGGGAGGATAGTAAAAAGCATTGGTCTTTGAAAAATAATCAAATCTTGTACCTTAAAAAGACACCTGGCAGGCTAAACTTAACTGACAGTTAGAAGGCTAAATTTCTAGCGCCCGTATGATTAAATCTTGATTTATATAAATGAATCAAGATAAATGATTAATTTAAGTTAACGTTTAATTAAAAATAAAAGTGTATTTTGTAACGGCCTCGAGTTATATAATATTTCTAATTCTGCTCCTTCTGCTGTTCTTGTTGCTCCTGTTAATTCTGCTGCTCCGACGATACTGAATGTTTTACTATGATTACATGATGCTTTACTAGAATTACATGCCAGCATTGCTGTAGAAAGAAACAATAAAGACAAGATGCTTTTTAAACTTAAGTTTTGCATATGCTTCATTCATTGAATGGTGATAGTAATTGATATCGAAATCTATTTATTATCAAATGAAAAACTATCGGAATAAAAATCCTCCTTCCTATTGTCATTTACTTTTGTACGCTACATATTTTATCTTTAATTTGAAGCTAAGAGCATACCCTTACTACATTAAATAGTTACAGTGCTTTATAGTGCATGGTATCCTATACCGATGCCCGTTGTAAACATTTCTATTTATTAAATGAGCGTACCTCTCTTGCTTGAAAGGGAAATAAGCAATCAAGGGGAAAGAAATTTCCCCTTCAGTTGGTTTTGTATTTTACATAATAAGAAGTATCATAAAAGATACTAAAATAATGACCTAAATGAATAAGTTTATTGCAACGATCTCCTGCTGTAGAATGAAAGTATATTTACCTAATTTTTAGTGTTACTAATGTAACGATTGCTAGTAAAAGGTTAATGATCAAAAAGCGGGTTACAATTTTAGCTTCATGCCAGCCTAGTTTTTGGTAGTGATGGTGAATCGGCGCCATTTTAAAAATTCTTTTGCCATATCCATAGCGCTTTCTTGTATATTTGAAGTAGCCTGTTTGTAATATAACGGATAAGTTTTCTATTACAAATAGGCCACATAGTAGGGGGAGTAGTAATTCCTTTCGGATACAAATAGCTACTACAGCGATGACCGCACCAATGGTTAGGCTACCTGTATCTCCCATAAAAATTTGAGCGGGGTAACTATTGTACCAAAGGAAGCCCATGCAGGCACCCACAAATGCAGAACAAAATATAGTTAGTTCCCCTAAATGGGGAATATACATTATACACAAATATTTAGCAAATATGATGTGTCCGGATAAATAAGCCATAATGGCCAATGTGGTACTGATGACGATAGCAGTAGTAGTAGCTAATCCATCCAAGCCATCTGTTAAATTAGCACCATTGGAAACGGCAGCTATAATAAAAATAACGATAAGAACATACACAATCCAGGTATATCCTTCTTTCCCCAATAAGTAGTGACTGAGTTGGGCATAATCCAGTGTGCGCTCTTTAAAAAATGGGATGGTTGTTTGGGTAGATTTCTTATCTCTATAGGGAGAGGGTATGGTTTGATCAGCAGCTACACTAGCTACTATCTCAACTGTTTCACGTATGACTACATCTTTATGAAAGTAGAGTGTACTACCTACTATACAACCCAATACTATTTGGCCTGCTATTTTTATCCAGCCATTAAGTCCTTTTTTTTTTTGTTGGATTACCTTTATATAGTCATCTAGGTAGCCAACGAGTCCCATACATATAGTAGTGGTTAACAATAAGATAATATAAACGTTATGCCATTTTGAAAAAAGTAAGGTGGGCAATACAGTAGCCAGTATAATCAAAAAGCCACCCATGGTAGGCGTATTGGCTTTAGCTGTTGTGGAGAAGCCCAGCGCTCGATTGTTTTCGATGATTTGTTTTTTGCGTAAGTAATCTATAAACCGTTGTCCTAGTAAAAAAGTGGTAGTGAAAGAGCCCAATAAAGCCATGGCAGCACGAAAGGAAATATATTTAAAGAGGCCTGTTCCTGGCCAATGGAATGCGTCGTGTAGATAATCAAATAGATAATATAACATAGGATGGGCCTAGTTATGCAACCTGGGTGTAATGGTGCAAATTTCCTAGCAATAAGCGTTTATACTTTCTCCTCTTGATACTGTTTCAATAATTTCCTTAAGACCTTGCCTATGTTGGATTTAGGCAAAGTCTTACAGAATTCTATGTATTTAGGTATTTTATAGCGTGTCATCCTTTCCTTGCAGTAAGCTATGATTTCTTCAGCTGTAAGGGTAGCATCTTTTTTTACAATAAACACCTTAATAGCCTCCTTTAGGCTAATATCTGCTACGCCAATGGCACCCACTTCAAGTACTTTGGGGTGTCCCATTAGAACTTGTTCTATTTCATTTGGGTATACATTGAAACCAGAAATGTTAACCATGTCTTTTTTTCGATCTACCAGAATAAATCCTTTTTCATCCATGATGGCGATATCGCCTGTTCTCAGCCAACCATCCACAAAGGTTTCTTCTGTTTCTGATGGTTTATGCCAATAAGAACGGGTAACCTGCGGTCCTTTAACCAATAGTTCCCCTGCTGTTCCGTAGGGAACAGCTTCTCCCTTTGCAGTTGCTATCCGGACATGGGTATTCGGAAGAGGAATATAGTGGGTACTATTGTGTATGTTACTGGCTACACCTGGTGCACATTCCGTTAGCCCATAACCCTCTATAAGTTTGCTGGTTGTTAAGTCTTCCCATTGCTTTTTTACTGTCTCATAGGTTTGCATGCCGCCTGAGAAGGTATATTTAAAGGTATGAAAACAAAGTGCACCGAATTTTTTATCTGCTAGTAATTTAGTAAACAGCGTATTAACACCTATTAGGCAGGTAGGTTGGTATGCCAACCATTCCTTTATGAGCCTGTGGATGTCTCTGGGATTGGTTATAAGCAAGCATCTTGCACCTAGTTGCGCCATAGTAAATAGGCTGCTTAACCCAAAAATATGGTAAAGCGGTAAGGGAATGATAACCCGTTCTTTTTTTTCTTTTAATACAAAGCCTAGCGTAGCCGCTACTTGTTGAATATTGGTTGTAAGATTCCCATGGGATAAAACAGCACCTTTTGCTACCCCTGTTGTACCACCTGTATATTGCAAAAGTGCCGTGTCGGAAGCTTGTAAATCAACTGGAAGAAAAACAACCTTTTCCCCTTTTGCCAATGCCTGCTTAAAAGAAACAGCACCTGGTAGATGGTAAGCAGGTACTAGTTTCTTAATGTATTTGATAATGAAATTAAGTATTTTCCCTTTAAAAGCGCCGAGCATATCGCCTACCGTGGTAATAATTACGGTTTGAATAGCGGTATCTGGTAAGATTTCCGCGAGCTTATGGGCAAAATTTTCTAGTACAATAATGGCTTGTGCCTTTGCATCTTTAAGCTGATGAAGCATTTCATGGGATGTATACTGCGGATTTATGTTTACTACAACCAACCCTGCCCGTAGCATACCCAACAGTACGATAGGATATTGCAATAAATTAGGTAGCTGAATGGCGACCGTTGATCCTACTTTTAACGAGGTATACTGCTGAAGGTAGGCTGCAAAGATCTTAGACAATTTGTCTACTGTGCGAAAAGTCAGTATCTTGCCCATATTTTCACACATGGGTAAATTACCGTACCGAGCAACCATATCTTCCATAAGATGGATAAAGGAACGGTACTTAGTTACATCAATGTTGCATGGAACAGAAAAAGGATTCTGTTTTATCCCTGGTGTATTGATCATAATAGGTTAGGCCATAAAGATTAATGAGTAAGCACCCCCCTAATATAATAATATTTAAAGAATAGGATGCTAAAAGTCGTTAAGTTGTTGGGTTGTAATGGTGTAATTTTTTGCTTCGGATTCTATGAGGCATGGATAGGTCCTAATATTTTTCCCTATGTCAGGTAAGAAAATACTATTTTCTGCACGGGTCTGTATTAAGAATAGACGGGCTGCTTTTGAGTATACTTTTTTAGATCGCTATACGGCAGGTCTTATTTTACAGGGTACGGAAATAAAATCCATTCGAATGGGAAAAGTATCTTTGCAGGAGTCCTATTGTTATTTTCACCAAGGTGCCTTTCGGGTTAAAGGGATGTATATTGCGCCCTATAGACAGGGCAATATATACAATCATGAAGAGGCACGGGACCGTACATTATTGCTACAAAAAAAGGAAATAGAAAAGCTATTAAAAAGTCAGGTAAAGGGGGTAACCATTATTCCACTGCAATTGTTTATCAATGCGCGTGGTTTTGCTAAGCTAGAAATTGCTTTGGCACGTGGTAAAAAGATATATGATAAGCGTCAAACCATTAAGGAACGGGATTTAGAGCGAGCAGGAATGCATAGCAATGGTTAAGAAGTAGAGAGGTGTCCCTTCCCCCAACCTTTCTTTAAGGGATGCTCTGCATGCTACTGTCCCCATGGAATTTAAAGCAGCAGTCTGTTGTGGATAAAGGAGCGTTGGCGGTTATGTCAATATGACATAATTTTACAGCCCATGTTTATGTTGGCATGGACTTTGTATTAGCTTGAAAGTAGAGCTGATATTTTGCAAAAAAAATATAAAAGAAGGAGGATCCTCCTTCAAGGATCAGGAAATGCTAGATATTTATAATACAAAACGGAATGAGCAATGGGAAAAATAATTGGAATAGATTTAGGCACCACTAATTCTTGTGTGGCCGTTATGGAAGGAAATGAACCGGTAGTTATTGCCAACAATGAAGGAAAGAGAACAACCCCTTCTATAGTAGCTTTTCTAAATGAGGGAAAGGGGGAACGTAAAACAGGAGATCCTGCTAAGCGTCAAGCCATTATCAACCCCAACAATACCATTGCCTCCATTAAGCGCTTTATGGGTAAGGATTATGGAAGTGTACAGAATGAAATCAAAGAAGTAGCCTATAAGGTAGAAGAGGGAAGCAATCATACGGTTCGGGTACGCATAGGGGATAAATTGTATACGCCTCAAGAAATTTCAGCTGTCATTTTACAAAAAATGAAAAGCTCTGCAGAGGATTATTTAGGCACAACGGTTACCGAAGCAGTTATTACCGTACCAGCCTATTTTAACGATGCGGAGCGGCAAGCTACTAAGGAAGCAGGTGAAATAGCGGGGTTGACAGTTAAGCGTATTATTAACGAGCCTACTGCAGCTGCTTTGGCCTATGGGTTAGATAGGCAAAATAAAGATATGACCATTGCAGTATTTGACTTAGGAGGAGGTACCTTTGATGTTTCTATTTTGGAATTAGGGGAAGGTGTTTTTGAAGTTAAATCAACCAATGGAGATATTCATTTAGGAGGGGATGATTTCGATCAGAAAATAACAAATTGGTTAGCGGACAATTTTCAAAAAGAAGAAGGGGTTAATTTACGGAAGGACCCAACTGCTTTACAGCGGCTAAGGGAAGCAGCAGAAAAAGCTAAAATAGAGCTTTCGAGTGCTACCACTACAGAAATTAATCTGCCTTACATTACAGCCATTGATGGTGTGCCTAAGCATTTGGTACAGCGGCTTTCCAGGGCGCAATTCGAGCAGTTAGTGGATGACTTGGTTCAACGTACGTTGGATCCTTGTAAGCAAGCATTAAGAGATGCTTTTGGAGACATCGCCAATCCACAACAGAAGATTCACGAGGTTATCCTAGTAGGTGGTTCCACCCGTATTCCTAAGATTCAAGAAGAGGTGGAGCGTTTCTTTGGGAAGAAACCATCAAAAGGCGTTAACCCCGATGAAGTGGTTGCGATAGGAGCAGCTATTCAGGGTGGCGTGTTAACGGGAGAGGTCAAAGATATTTTATTATTGGATGTTATTCCGCTTTCATTAGGTATTGAAACGTTGGGAGGTGTATTTACCAAATTAATTGAGGCCAATACCACTATTCCGATTAAGCGATCGGAAGTTTTCTCTACCGCTACAGACAATCAATCTTCTGTTATGGTGCATGTACTTCAGGGCAATAGATCTATGGCCAAGCATAACCGTACGATAGGTCAATTTCATTTATCTGAGATACCCCCTGCGCCAAAAGGTGTTCCGCAAATAGAAGTTACCTTTGATGTAGATGCCAATGGTATTTTGCATGTTTCTGCCAAAGATAGAGGTACGGGTAGGGAACAAAAAATTCGTATTGAAGCCTCCTCTGGTTTAACAGAAGCAGAAATTAAACGCATGAAGTCGGAAGCGGAGCTCAATGCTGCGACAGATAAGACAGAAAGAGAAACCGTGGATAAAATAAATCAAGCAGATTCTTTAATCTTTGATGTTGAAAAACAGCTTAAAGAATTAGATGATAAGGTAGAAGAGACAGATAAACAAAATGTAACGGCAGGGATAGCCGCCTTACAAACAGCCAAGGAAGCCAAGGATCTTCCAGCACTTGATAAGGCTTTAGAAGCTTTAAACAAGATTTGGGTTGATGTGATGACCAGATCCTATCAAAAAGTGCATGCTGCACAGGAAGCAGCTGGTTCGCAAAAACCTGATGCAGCTGGTAAAGAAGAGAAAGAAGCAACTGAGGCTGAATTTGAAGAAATAAAATAAGGCTACTGAAACGGTAGGGTTAAAGGCAGTATACAGTAGCGGTTGGTATTGAAAATAATGTATACTACTGTAGGTGCTCTTTATTTTTAATGAAATGCCTTTTAGTTGTAATAAAAAGAGAAGGAAGGCTGTAAGCTAAGCGGTTTGGATGGTTAGCTTACAGGCTGGCCTTTTTAGTAGTTTTGTAGGTCTATGCAGTATAATGTTTGTTTTTAATCCAGTAAAGGTACTTTTAAAGCATGCGTAGAAGGATAAGATCCATTTTCTTGCGCAGCTTGTTGTTACGCTAATGGTTTAGTGCAATGGAGCAGAAAAAATTTAGCTCGTTAATCTATAAAAAAGCAGGGTTGTACCCTTGTAAGTATATAGCAATTAAAAGCGCATGAAATTCTTCATTAGGCGCTGTAAAGCAATACAATGAAGAGGCAAGCAGTATAACAAACAGAAGGGTAGGGGAAATAATTCTACCTTATAGGATCGCTTTCTCTACAGGTTAAAGACCCCAATAGGGGATTGTTTAATTGAGTTAGAATGATTAAATTGCTATATATAATACTTTGTCTTTTTATTTCTAGCTTACACTACTCCTATGCGTAAAGCCAGGTACTATTATAGCCCTGTTACTTGCAGTTACGAACGCGTTAAAGCATCTCCGTGGCTATTTGTAGTACGTACTGGTTTGCTTTTTTCTTGTGCGTTTGTATTGGCTTGCTTCATGGTACGTTACTATAGGAGTTGTTTTAGCTCTCCGAAGGAAATAGAGCTTTTAGAGGATAATAAACAGCTCCAAGCTTACTATAATACGGTACAGCAGCATATAGAAAAGTGTAATACGCTTTTGGTTGCGTTACAGGAGCGGGATGATACGTTCAGGCTGCTTTTAGGGAAGGAGCCGCTTTCTGTTGTGGAACGCAATGCTGGTATAGGGGGTGTTAACAAGTATGCCCATTTGTGCAATAATGCTTTAATTAGCCAGACACTATCTAAGCTAGATCAGCTAACCAGTAAATTGACCATTCAAAAGAAATCTTGTGATTCTCTATTAAAGTTTGCCCAACAATCGGAGCGTAAGTTTAAATCTATGCCTACTTTTCCGCCTGTATCTAAAAAACATTTAAAAAGAATTTCAGGTACTTTTGGGATGCGTTTTCATCCTATATTTAAGATACCTAAGATGCATGAGGGCGTTGATTTTGCGGCACCCATCCGTGCACCCATCTATGCAGCTGCTGATGGGCGAGTAAAGTGGATTAAGAGTGAAAAAAAAGGATTCGGTAATCATCTCTTAATTGAGCATGATAATGGATTTCAGACGCTCTATGCGCATATGCATACCATAGATGTAGAGGGAAAACAACGTGTGGTAAGGGGGCAACAAATTGGTCTAGTAGGTAATTCAGGTCATTCGACCGCTCCGCATTTGCATTATGAGGTTTACCATAATGGGAATCGGGTAGATCCCTTACTCTATCTTGTAGAGGGATTAACAGATGTTGAATATGAGGAAATTCGCAGAAAAGCTGCGCAACAAACCCAAACACTTTGCTACTAAGTGAAAAAAAATATTTTACCATACGGGAGGTTTCCCAACATTTTGCAGTAGCGCCTTCTTTGATACGCTATTGGGAAAAGGAATTCAAGCCTATATTTCAACCAAATAAAAACAGTAAAGGTGCTAGAAGGTATACAGCAGAAGACCTTACCCAGTTTAGCTATATTTATCATTTAGTGAAAGAAAAAGGGTATAGTTTAGCAGGTGCCCGTAAAGTTATGCAGAAACGGCATACCCTTGCTTCTATTCCACCGGCAGAAGTGGTGCAACGTTTGCATAAGCTACGTGCTTTTTTGCTTAAGCTAAAGGAGCAAATAGGGAAAAGATAACCCAGCTGCTTCCTCTCACACGATGTGGGATTTCCCTCGGTAGCCTGGTTTATATTTAGGGCAACCAACCAATCAATGGTGGAAGTAACCTCCATTTTGCACAAGGAACCCAAATTTCAGTTGGGTAATTGTTTGGGTATAAATAAACTATTGTCAATAATTGCATTATTTTTAGCCACTGTAGCTTTTCGTATACAACCTACTATTGTACAATGGATCTATATGGCTTCTTCGCCTATACAGGCCAGGAAATTGTTTTTGTATTCTGGTATTTTTTCTCTGGTAATAGAGGGATTTATAGTTTTAATAGGACTCTTCCTTTTTGTCAAGGCACCCACGTTAGCCAAGGATCAAATTTGGCCCTATGTATTTGAAAACACTCCTGTTATTTTAAAAGGGTTTATTGCCATTAGTTTACTGGCTATGGCCATGTCTACGGCTGATTCTTTATTAAATGTATGCGCCGTCATGGTAAGTCATGATATAGTAGGTGGTGTACAAGTTAAGAGGGTAATAACAGATAAGCATAAACTTGTATTAGCTAGAGTAACTGTTTTAGTAGTAGGTATCTGTGCTATGTTATTGGTCTTTCGGGAAAGAGATTTATTGGAATTATTAAAGTTTATTTTTGATTTTTCTGTTCCTATTGTAACTGCCCCTTTTTTTTTGGCTATCTATGGCTTTCGTGGAAGTTCCCGTACGGCTTTAATAGGCATGTTGACTGGGGTATTAGCTATCTTAGTCTGGAAACAGTGGGTTGAGCCCAGAATAAATATAGATGGTGCCTTTCCTTCTATGCTGGCCAATGGTTTAGCTATGTTAGCCGCCCATTATCTATTGCCGCAACCAGCAGGAACAGGATGGATACCTCCTGATAAGATTTACCAGCAAAGACAGCAGGAAAAGGCAAGAATAAAAAGGCGTAGTAAACAAGAAAGGCAAAACTTCTTTTTAAAAGCGCAGCTAGCAAAATTTAAGCCGTCTAGAACAGGGTTGTTGTTATCAGGTATTTATTTACTTGTTATAGGAGTTGCTACCTTTGGCTATTGCTATGATTATAGCCAAAGTCTATACAGCTATAGCTTATTGCTATTGCCTTGTATGGGTTTGCTCTACATGGGATGTTCCGTCTATGGCTACCAGACTATTCCAGATTGGGTATAGGCAGCTGTTGGTTTTTTAGTTTGTTAATTGCTCTCCCGCTCCATCGCCTCCTTAGCTGCTGCCTCTGCAAAGCACTTTTAGTCCCTTTAGTTTTATTTTTTACCCATGGAACGGTTTTACTATGGGCATTACCACTCTACTGGAGCCTAAGAGGCGTACTTGTTACGATGGGCATCATAATGGTTATTTGTTGCATATACCTTATATTATAATTTCGGTCATGCTTTTTTACATTATCATTGTATAATACTATATAGTATAAATATAATCTGCGTTACCTGATGCAACGGCTATTGTAGAAGGTTCTTTTTACAACAATGTTGATACATAAATGTAAATTATTTGGTTTTATAGCATTATATATCGTATACTTAATTGTGATTAAGCTATAGTTGTTGTATCATAGGCTATAGTTATACAAAGCTAATTTTTTGTTATTCACCAATGACATTATTCAATAATTTACCCCTTGTAATGGTAATGGCTTTTTTGCTATTGACCCTAGTAGTAGGATTGTATTACAGTAGAAAAGTAACTGCTTTTCGGGAATATGCCATAGGCAATAAAGACTTTGCTACGGCGACACTGGTGGCAACTATGTTGGCCACTTCCTTTGGTGGAGGAGGGTTATTGCGTAGCGTGGAACAAACCTATGCACAAGGGCTTTTCTGGATACTATGGGGTTTCTCTGCTTCTGTCGGTTTTTGGATATTAACTCCTTTGATGCTCCGCATGGGGCCTTTTATGCAGCATTTCTCTTTAGCAGAGAGTATAGGTAGTATCTATGGTAGACTGCCTAGATTCGTTACTGCTTTGGTTTCTATCATTCAAGAAACTATCATAGTGGCTATACAAATTATTGCTATTTCCATGGCTATTGAAATATGTATGAATTTAAGTAGTAGCAATAACATGATGATACAAACTAGCATAACGGTAATAGCTACGCTTATACTTATCCTCTATTCCATGTTTGGGGGCATCCGCTCGGTTACTTTTACGGATGTATTACAGTTTATAACTTTTACTGCTGTCATTCCCTTGGTAGCCTGGTTTATATTTAGGGCAACCAACCAATCAATGGTGGAAGTAACCTCCATTTTGCACAAGGAACCCAAATTTCAGTTGGGTAACTGTTTGCATATGGATAAACTATTGGGGATAGTTGCCTTGTTTTTAACCAATTTAGCTTCTTTTATTCAGCCCACTACGGTACAACGGATCTATATGGCTTCTAGCCCTATACAGGCTAGGAAATTGTTTCTATATTCTGGTATTTTTTCTATGGTAATAGATGGATTCATGACTTTAATAGCACTTTTCCTTTTTGTCAAGGCACCCACGTTAGCCAAGGATCAAATTTGGCCCTATGTATTTGAAAACACTCCTGTTATTTTAAAAGGGTTTATTGCCATTAGTTTACTGGCTATGGCCATGTCTACGGCTGATTCTAGCTTAAATGCATGTGCCGTGATGATAAGTCATGATATAGTAGGTGGTGTACAAGTTAAGAGGGTAATAACAGATAAGCATAAACTTGTATTAGCTAGATTAACTGTTTTAATAGTGGGTATCTGTGCTATGTTATTGGTCTTTCGGGAAAGAGATTTATTGGAATTATTAAAGTTTATTTTTGATTTTTCTGTTCCTATTGTAACTGCCCCTTTTTTTTTGGCTATCTATGGCTTTCGTGGAAGTTCCCGTACGGCTTTAATAGGCATGTTGACTGGGGTATTAGCTATCTTAGTCTGGAAACAGTGGGTTGAGCCCAGAATAAATATAGATGGTGCCTTTCCTTCTATGCTGGCCAACGGCTTAGCGATGCTAGCTGCCCACTACCTACTACCGCAACCAGCAGGAACCGGCTGGGTGCCTCCTGATAAGATCTACCAACAAAGACAGCAAGAAAGGGCAAGAATAAAAAGGCGCAATAAGCAAGAAAGGCAAAACTTCTTTTTAAAAGCGCAGCTAGCAAAATTTAAACCGTCTAGAACAGGGTTGTTGTTATCAGGTATTTATTTACTTGTTATAGGAGTTGCTACCTTTGGCTATTGCTATGATTATAGCCAAAGTCTATACAGCTATAGCTTATTGCTATTGCCTTGTATGGGTTTGCTCTACATGGGATGTTCCGTCTATGGCTACCAGACTATTCCAGATGGGGCAATAGGCAAATATTGGTTTTTTAGTTTGTTAACTTCCCTTCCCATGCACCTTTTGCTGAATTGTTGTTTAACGGACGAACTTTTAGTCCCTTTAGTTTTATTTTTTACCCATGGAACGGTTTTACTATGGGCATTACCACTCTACTGGAGCCTAAGAGGCGTACTTGTTACGATGGGTACCATGATGGTTATTTGTTTCTGCAAATCAACCATACTATGGCCTTCTCCTATTATACTATTTTCCTTGCTGGTAGCGGGTTTATGTCTCTTAATATGGATTGTGTATGTTAAACAGCAAAATAGGATTCAACAAGAACGGGTAGCCTATTTCCTGCAAAAACAAGCTACACAAGAAGCCTATGAACTAAAAAAATTAGCCTATAGTGAAGAACTCCCTACTGCTTCTCCCCAAAATACCTTAGCCCAGGAGGGAACTATTTTAGAAAAAGCCATCCAAAATGTTACGCAATCTATTGCCTTTGTAAACAGTACTATCCCCTTCCTCAAGGAAGACTTCCAAAGCATCATCGATAAATTTGCAGAATGGGCTTACTATTTAAAGCAGCGGGCCAAACGCCAAGACCAGCTCCTTTTACAACCAAGCATTATCCTGTTAGAAGCGCTTATCGATGCAGGAGAGGTAGCCTACCAAAAAGAAAAAGGCTACTTACCTGGTTTATGGATAGAGGAATCCGTAAATATACCTACTACCATGCTAGGCGATAGGGAGCAGTTGGTACAACTCCTGTTCCTGGCTTTTAGTTATGTAAGGCAATCCAGCGTTTCCTTTCGTTTCCCTATTACGCTACAGCTGCAGCTTACCCAGCTGCGCTACAAAAAAAGAGAACCGCTTGAAGCGGATGGAGATCCTGCTTGTATCACTTTTCCTGCGTTGGCGTTGGTATTGCATACAGAAAATAAACAGATCCCCCTGCCTACCCTACAAGCAGTATATGACGTGGAAAGCCCTGCCACTACCCAACCAGTGGATCCTTTTGTATCTCCGCAAAAGGTAAACTTACATAAAGAAAATTTAGCATCGATTGTGCATGCGCACTATGGGCTTCTGTTGTTGCCGCATGCAGAACAGCTGATCTGCCTACTCCCGCTGGATGTGTCCCAAGTAAGAGAGGAGATGCTAGCACTTTCCTTACCGAGGGAAGCGGGTACGCAGGAGGAAGCCTCTATTACGCCCCATGAAAAGACCGCATCGTTAGCAAGATTGTCGTCGTTTCATGATTGGATTCCTTCCTTTGAAAGTATAGATCCTTTCCTTATTGCAGAGATACTGCTCTTATTAAGGCGCTGCTATGGATTTAAACGGCATGCATCGGGGCAGCTTTTTTATGTACGGGCCGTAGGGATTGCCGAGTGGGTAGCTGCTTGGACAGATGGCCATGCTAAACTGGTTTATGCGACGCTGCTGTATGATTTGGTCCGCTATACCCGCCTGCCGCTTTCCTATATCAAAGCCAATTATCATCTAATCGTTTACTGTTTTGTAGAAAATACAATTGCTATCGATAGCCGGAAGCGTTTAGAGGAATCGCTGCTGGCTATTACCAACCGCTTGAAGGAATCCTTGCAAAAAGAGTATTTTTCTGTACTCTATGTGAAGCTGGCAGAGCGGCTATACGATTTAAAACATGCTTCCGGTTACAAAGATCCTACCATTGTACAAGCCATGGCCAAAGAAAGTTTAACCATCGATGTGGAGCTGGCCCAGCGCTATGGAGAACCAGGTATGGCTATCCTCTTGAAACAAGCAGCGGAGGAAGCATTGGCTGGTGCTAAGCCTACAGAACCGATTTGAGGGATTATTGATATACTTCAGGAATTGCTACTTGTTCATAGAAAAATGGAATACCTAGCATAAAAAGAATGTACTGTAAAGAAATTATATAAAAAGACACATAAACAAAATAAACCACTTATTATTTAAATTAAAACATATTAAATATTGGCTTTTTCCTTCCTAACCAAAACATAAGCTGTCTAACATTTCTATATAAAACTTTTTATCTTCATTCAGTTTTTATAACATTTTTTATACATAAATGTAAATTTATTGGTTTTATGCCAATAAATTATGTATACTTATAACTACGGTTTAATAATCTGCCATTTATAAATGGTAATGGTTTTTTTGCTACTGACCCTAATAGTAGGATTGTATTTCAGTAGGGAAGTGATTATCTTATGGACATATGCGCTAGGAAGTAAGCTGTTTATTACAATCCCGTTGACTTCTTAAATATAAAACAAGGAGAACAAAATATGGAAATAACCTACACCTCTTGTCCAAGCCATGCAGATGTTGACTTTTTAACCGATCGGCTTAATCAGGAGGCCCATCCGTTTCAAGCCATTACTCCTTTTGCTTTTTTGTAAAGAAGGCTAAACATGAGTCAATTATAGCTGGGTTAAATGGGCTTCGGATATTTGGCTTGCTGTACATTGACCAACTATGGGTCGACCCTGTCTATCGGGGTCAAGGGTTAGGTCGACAATTAATGGAACAAGTAGAACTACTGGGGCGTAAAGAACAATGTAGTATGCTAACGGTTGCTACCCATGCGCTTGTTAGGCGCACAAAAATTTTATGAAAAACTTGGCTATATGGTCGATTTTGAAAGGCATGGCTATACCAACCAATCCAGTTGTATCTATTTAATGAAAAAATTATGATGGCCTCATTATACCATAATGCCCCTATCCTCATAGTAATAGCCTTCTTGCTATTGACGCTAACAGTAGGAATTTACTTTCATAAAAAAACAACTACGCTACGGGAATACGCAGTAGGTAATAAAAAATTTGCCACAGCTACTTTAGTAGCTACCATGCTGGCTACTAAATTTGGAGGGGATAATATGCCACTAGATGTAGTAGAAATTCACAATCGGGGTATTAACTGGATATTTATAGCTCTATCCACCAGCGTACCCTTCTTATTGCTTAGCCGTTTGGTATTGCGCATGGGACCCTTTATGCAGCATCTCTCCATGCCTGAAACTATAGGCAGTGTGTATGGTACCTATCCTAGAATAGTTACGGTTTTATCTTGTATTTGTAATTCTATTGCTGGGATAGCCCTTGAAATTACCGTAATCTCTAGAGCAATTGCAATGTGCATACCATCATGTGCTCCGCAAACTATACAATATATGACACTACTCGCTACCGCTGTTTTAATCTTCTATTCTTGTTTTGGAGGGATTCGTTCTGTTACCTTTACGGATGTACTACAATTTATAACTTTTACACTTGTCATTCCTTTTTTAGCGATCTTTATGATCCAAAAAATAAACAAACCTTTTTCCGATATCATTCCTTTTTTACAGAGTCAACCGCAATTTCAACTAAGTAGTTTATTCCATTGTAATACCAGATCAATTTCTACCCTTTCCATGGCTCTATCGCTTTCAGTAGTATATATGGAACATTCTAATATACAACGTATTTACATGGCTTCAGATGTGCTGCAGGCACAACGGGTTTGTCGTTATGTCAGCATTTTTAGTTTAATTATAACAGTTTGTATTATTTTAATTGGCATAGCTGCTTTTATAGCTGCCCCTACTTTGCCCAGTACGGAAATCTGGACCTATATCATGCAACATATTCCACCCTTCTTTAAAGGATTCCTTGCCATTAGCTTATTGGCTATGGCTATGTCTACGGCAGATTCTGATTTGAATGCTTGTTCCGTTATAGTCAGTCACGATGTATACGGAAGTTTACAGCATGTAAAAAGGATAGCTGTTCTATCTCCCCTACTCTTGGCTAGATGCGCCACTATTGTAGTAGGTCTATCCGCTATGTTCTTGGCCTTTAAGTATAATAATTTATTGGAATTATTGCGTTTACTGATTAATTTCTTTGTGCCGGTTGTAACCGCTCCTTTTCTCTTGGCGGTGTATGGGTTTCGCGGCAGTTCCCGTACAGCGTTAATCGGAATGGCTACTGGTATAGGTGCTATTCTAGCTTGGAAACAGTGGATTGAATCCACAACGGATATCGATGGCTCTTTTTTTTGCATGCTAGCCAACGGCTTAGCCATGCTAGTTGCCCACTACCTACTGCCACAGCCAGCAGGAACCGGTTGGCTACCTCCTGATAAAATTTACCTACAGAGGCAACAGGAAAAGAAAAGAATCGCAAGACGTAATAAAAAAGAACGAACTATTTTTTTCACAAAAGAAAATTTAGCCAAGCTGAAACCCAATGCAATTACATTGGTATTAGTAGGGATTTACTTAATTGTATCTAGCTTAGTTAGCAGCTGTTATTACAACGCGCAAAAGACAGTATGGGCATGTATTCCCTTTTTTATGTTAGGGGTTGCTCATATAGGCTATGTAGCCTTCTTTGCTAACAAAATCCCAGATGAAGCAATAGGCAAATATTGGTTTATAAGTGTATTAGTTGGATTCCCTTTCCATCTCCTCCTTAGCTGTTGTCTTTGCGAAACACTTTTAGTTCCCTTTATTTTATTTTTTACCCATGGAACGGTTCTATTGTGGACACTTCCGTTCTATTGGAGCCTAAGAGCGCTAGCTATTACGACAGGGGGTATGCTAATAGCTATTTGCTGTTGTAAAGCAACGGTAGTATGGCCTGATCCTATGATAGTATTGCCTTTGGTAGGAGTGGGCTCATTTCTAGTAATGTCAGTTGTGTATTTTAAAAAACAAAATAGAATTCAGCAGGAACGGGTAGCCTATTTCCTGCAGAAACAAGCTACACAAGAAGCCTATGAACTAAAAAAATTAGCCTATAGTGAAGAACTCCCTACTGCTTCTCCCCAAAATACCTTAGCCCAGGAGGGAACTATTTTAGAAAAAGCCATCCAAAATGTTACGCAATCTATTGCCTTTGTAGACAGTACTACCCCCTTTCTCAAAGAAGACTTTCAAAGCATCCTAGATAAATTTGCAGAATGGGCCTACTATTTAAAGCAGCGAGCTAAACGCCAAGACCAGCTCCTTTTACAACCAAGCATTATCCTGTTAGAAGCGCTTATCGATGCAGGAGAGGTGGCCTACCAAAAAGAAAAAGGCTACTTACCTGGTTTATGGGTAGAGGAAGTCGTACATATACCCGATACCATGCTAGGCGATAGGGAGCAGTTGGTACGGCTTCTCTTCCTGGCTCTTAACCATGTAAGGCAATCCAGCGCTTCCTTTCGTTCCCCTATTACGCTACAGCTGCAACTTACCCAATTGCGCTACAAAAAGAGAGAACCGCTTGAAGCGGATGGATCCCCTGCTTGTATCTCTTTTCCTGCGTTGGCGCTAATATTTGTTGGAGAAAAAAGCATGCCTACCCTACAAGCAGTATATGACGTAGAAGACGCTTCCACTACCCAACCAGTGGATCCTTTTGTATCTCCGCAAAAGGTAAACCTACACAAAGAAAATTTAGCATCGATTGTGTATGCGCACTATGGGTTTCTGTTGTTGCCGCATGCAGAACAGCTGGTCTGCCTACTCCCGCTGGATGTGTCCCAAGTAAGAGAGGAAATGCTAGCGCTTTCCTTGCCAAGGGAAGCGGGTACGCAGGAGGAAGCCTCTATTACGCCCCATGAAAAGACCGCATCGTTAGCAACATTGTCCGCTTTTCATGATTGGATTCCTTCCTTTGAAAGTATAGATCCTTTCCTTATTGCAGAGATACTGCTCTTACTGCGGCGTTGCTATGGATTTAAACGGCATGCATCGGGGCAGCTTTTTTATGTACGGGCCGTAGGGATTGCCGAGTGGGTAGCCGCCTGGACAGATGGCCATGCTAAACTGGTTTATGCGACGCTGCTGTATGACTTGGTCCGCTATACCCGCCTGCCGCTTTCCTATATCAAAGCCAATTATCACCTAATCGTTTACTGCTTTGTAGAAAATACAATCGCTATCGATAGCCGGAAGCGTTTAGAGGAATCGCTGCTGGCTATTGCCAACCGCTTTAAGGAATCCTTGCAAAAAGAACATATTTCTGTACTCTATGTGAAGCTGGCAGAGCGGTTATATGACTTAAAGCATGCTTCCGGCTACAAAGATCCTTCCATTGTACAAGCCATGGCCAAAGAAAGCTTAACCATTGACGTGGAGCTGGCCCAGCGCTATGGAGAACCCGGTATGGCTATCCTGTTGAAGCACGCAGCGGAGGAAGCATTGGCTGGGGATAAACCTACAAAACCGATTTGATGAATTAGCCTTAATGGCTCTTTAAGGGTATTTATATATTGCGTGTAATATAACTTTGATCATACCCCTCTTACCCTATTGCATAATAGCAGCTATGCACTACCTCATGCAACAGCTACTGTATCAAGGTCCTTCCTGCAACAATGTTGATACATAAATATTTGTTTTTATAACAGTAATAGTGTATATTTAGTAGCGATAGTTGTAAAAAAGCTAATTTACTTTTTTATTATTCATAATGAAACTATTCAATAGTTTACCATTTGTAATGGTAATGGGCTTTCTGTTACTGACCTTACGCTGATACCAGGACCAGAAGAAAGCACAGAACCAAGAGTATATATTCCTCCTGAACCACCAATCCCAATCATTTTTATAACTCTTCCTCCCTCAGAAGGAACCATATCGTTTCCAGCAATTCAAATGCCTACTAAAAAAGAAGGAGAAAAATATTTAGAAGGACACATAAAAAGGATAGCTGCTTTATTAGGTATGACTCCAAAAGAAGCTGAAGAATTGAAAGAAGGAGCTCAAAGAATGAAAAAATGGATTAAAAATGAGATAGATTCTTGTATAAATTTTATTTTCCCCAAAAAAGCAAAAGAAGAAGCAGCAAGAAGAACAGCAGAAGAAGAAAGAAGGAAGGCAGCGTTTTGGGAAGAATATAGGAGGGAAAGAGCGGCGATAGCAAAAGAAGAAACAATGGACTAGTTCTGTGCGGGAATGGGCATGGTTAAATATAAGATTTTAAAACAGCTTATCATTAGGAAAGACCCTTTTATTTTTTGTAGCCTTTCGGAACGGACTATTAGCAGATTCAATGCTATTGATGGTATAAATAATCCTCTGGCTATTTTAAGATAGTTGGATCTTTCTTTTTTGGTTGCATAAGTGTAATGGGTTTTTGCTAATATAGATAACAACAAAAAACTTTTTACTCAATTTTTTCAAAAGACCCAGCCGTTGGTTTATTGGATTTATTATGTTATTTAGTTTATTTCTGTTTTGATCCGGATAAACTTGTTGTAGTTGCTTGTTACAACTGCAAATAAAAAAGAGCTATGCTCCCTCAGAAATAATACGCGATTGGGCTTTTTGTATAAAGACTTAAAGGGAATGTGCTCACTTTTAGGCAAAAACTTAAAAGTCTATTGCAATACCCTATCTACAAACGTACGACTAGCGTTAATGTTGTATAATTTGGGAGGTCCTTAAACGGAAATTATACTTTATCATAAGAGTATCTATTATTCTTTGTATTTCAGTATGAAATATTTTTGTTTTATTATTTTTATAAGCCTGTTTTTCTTCTTCACTTAACTTATGATTTTGAATAATTTTTTTGTATATGTAGGGGCTTATATTCATATGTTCAACAAAAAGGCTGTTTATACCTGTATCAGCTAGTTTTGAAAAAATATTTTCTATTTTCTTAGGGTATAAATAGAAATGTGGCAAAATAGGTCCTATAAATGCATAGGTTATAAATCCTTCTTTTTTTAATTGTGCTAGTGTTTGTAGCCTTATGGATACCTTTGGTGCATTCAATTCTAATTGATCCGTTAGCGTATCATCGCTTGATGTAATCGTTAGGCCTATTTCTTTATTATCAAGTTGAGCAAGCAGATCCGTATCGCGTAATACCAATGGAGACTTTGTAAGCACACTTATCCTTCCAGGGTATTTGGCTTTAGCCAATACTTCTAACAATCCTCTAGTCAATTGATAACGCTGCTCTATAGGTTGATAAGGATCTGTTACAGAGGATAATAATATGGATCGTTGCTTTTTAGTATTATCTAGTTTTACAATAGTATCCTTTAGTAATGCAACTGCATTTTTTTTAACATAAATATATTTCCCCCAGTTTGCTATAGGCTGCTTAACAAATCTTCCCATAAAACTAGCATAACAATAGCTACATCCATAGGTGCATCCTATATATGGATTAATAACGTAGTCCGTATCTGGAAGCTTAGAAGCAATGAGCATATTTCTTACTTCTATTTCTTGTTTGTGCATATGTCATATGGAGAAAAACAGGATACAATCATAGGAAGTGTTTTTATTTTGCTCCAACTATTACCTATTGGGTGAAATTTTGTATAGCGAAGCAATCTAGCGTTAGCCTCCTGCATGCACATATAATGGATCCTGTGTATCAAATATTCTATCTATTTTCTTTTCTTTTCTGGAAGCTAAGAAGGCATGTATCTTACACTGTCCAAAGTTTTCATTTTGACGGCGTAAAAAAACTTTAGCCTTTTCTTGCGCTAAAATACTTTCTAGCGGTTCTTTTAAAAGATTTCCAAGAATCCAAACATCATCCAATGGTTTCCCCCTATTATTTATTGCCCAAGGAGATGCCAAAAGCGTTTCGTCTGGCATTAAGCCAAAAGATGTTCGTACTGCATCACATGGATTTATCTTTAATGTATCTTTATAGTCATCGTCAAAAAACTTTAATGCGCATTGTAGCTTTATTTTTGGATAGCCATATTCTTTCTCTAGTAATTTAAAGATGTTAATGGCTTGCCTATATTGTTTCGGTGTAGGCGTTGTTTCAGTTAAATTGTGCCCTCTACCAACTGAAAAAAAACGCATAACTAAAAGCGTATCTATGTTAGCTTCATGTAAATGCACATATAATTTTTTAAGTGCTGCTTCATCGTTAAGGTTATCACTGGTTAATGGGATCTCAGCCCTAATTTTCATACCAAGTTCTTTATATTTTCTACCCCACACTAGGTTACTAGTAGCATATTGTTTGGGCCGCTCCTGATTTATAATAGAGGATGCTCGGTCATAAGTAATATTTAATTCTCCTATGAAATCTATTATTTTAGAGGGATCAACACGTGCTAGGCCTGCACCTGTAGCGGTCATAGTTATATTATTACGTCCAAACATTTTACTCGCCTCCTTTATTACTTCAAGATTTTCGGATAGAGCCATTGGATCACCACCAGAAAAATCAATCTTGCTATCGAACGCAGAAAGATGCGCTAAAATGGTAAGCTTTTCTTTCAGATTTAGTTCTAATCCTTGTGTTTGTCTAAACGTAAGTGCTTGATCAAATATCGATAGCTCTTTTCTTTTAGGAATAACATCTATTTTAGTAAGTCCCTTAGAAGCAATATAGATGTTATCTCCCTTGCTCCTAACATGTACGGCATCCACGCAACATATTGGACAATCCCACATACATAATAAGGTAGTATTCCAAATGATATCTATTTTCTGTTTCATTATGGTTTGGTTTAATGGCCTTTATTTTTATGAAAAAATAGCAAGGCAACAAAAGCAGCTAAGGTAGGAATAAGCATAGAAAGTGCAAATCTTGTGCCTGTCATTATTTGTATGCTTTGCTGAGAACAAAAAGCAATCGCATGCATAACAGCTACGCAAAACATATTACTAAACTCTCTGAATTGATAAACTAAAGAAGAAACGGTTCCTTGTTGTGCAATGGGAACTTTATTTAGAATGACTGTCATTCCCACTGAAAGAAGGATAGAAATAAAAAAACTAATTATAAATCTGCTTACGGTTAACAAATGGATCGTATGATAATAACCAGCACAACCTATTAGTAAATTCCCTAGGATAAGCATAACTAAGGAAGTTCTTATTATCTGGGTTGTTCTAAATCGCTTTTGAATATAGCTACTTAAAAACGAAACAAGTATGCTAGGCGCAATGGTTATGGTAAGTAAGATGCCACTTGCTGCTGGATTAAGGTTAAAAATATGTTGTAAGGCAAAAGATACGATATAGGTGGAAGCCATTGTAATCTGCATAGAACAGAGCACCATTGTATATACAAAGAGTGACGCCCGTTTAAACAACGTAACATCCATAATAGGCCATGAGCAGGTACCCAAATGCTTTTTTAAAAAAAGCAACGAAATAACAGCAACCAATCCCCATAACAAAAAGATGGAATGCGATAGGGTGCTAATACAAAAAATGCTGCTTAAAGATAATACAGCCATTAATAGGGCTCCTAGGTAATCTATTTTTTCAGCTATTTTTTTTTCAGAAGTTTTACAGTCAGGCGTATAAATAGCAATCAGTAAAATAAAAAGGCTAAATATTCCGCCTATCCAAAACACCCATCGCCACCCTAATAGCGCACATATTGTTCCAGCCACGCCTGGTCCAACTATTAAGAATAGGGTAGTAATACCCATAAAATAGCTAAATAATATATCATTAGCCTTTCTTTTTCCTTGTTTGATAAGTACATAAGATTGGGGCAACAGAACAGCTGCACCAAAACCTTGTAACATTCTTCCTATAAAAAATGGGAAGAATGTTGTCGATAGCGCAGCTATGCTATTACCTAATAAGAAGGATAGTAAAGATAACCTAACAATAGGCATTCTATTACAAATGTCTGTTATTTTACCCAATAGGGTCATAAAAATTGTAGTTATAACGAATGGGATATTAATAATCCATTGTTGATCATTTGCACTAAGAAGCATTTCTTCTTGAATGGAAGGCAACAATAAGGATATACTATTCTGGGATAGGGACAGTAGTAAAAATATAAGATTGGCAATTATAAAATTGCCATGTGCATGAACAAAGGAAATCATATATTCCGTTTTTTTATTATATATTTTTTGATTTGCAGTGCATGTGCGATTAATGCAGAAGCGTACATAATATATTTTATATCTTTTAGCAAAGAAAATAGAACCATTCCCACTATGCTACCCCATACATGTCCCATAGCTTCCGCATATCTGACCGTTTTTCTACCATATTTTTTACCAAACATCGTATCAATATCAAATATCGTTCCGGCAAAAGGACTAGCTAAAACCCAGCAAAAAATAATTATTTCAGCTCTATCACTATACAATCCGCAAAGAAATAAAATGAAGGATAGTATGAAATGGCCTACCATAAAATTATGATACGGTGATGAAGCAATATTTACCTTGGGTATCAATACGTAAAAAATCCATCCCGCTGCAAAAAGGTACCCCCCATATAAGAATAGCTCCTTATTTGCTAAGCAATATACTATCCTATATACGAGAAAATAAACGTAACAAAAGTAATGAAGATGATGAATGAATATAATGGTACAAGCCGCATTCCACTTATATCGTTCTACTATGTTTTCTTTACCATTCCATGGTGTAATAACTGCTAATGCATACAAAGCAATAGCTGCGCAAATCGTGCTAGGTAAACTTAAGAACGGAGCACATACAAACCCTGTAATTCTAAATATTCTTTTTTTAAAATCTGTAGTTTGTAGCCTATATTGGGAACGCAATGCTTGTAAACACATGGTCATTGTAGCATTGCTTAAGCATATGAACCAAAATAACCCTTCTTTAGCAGACAACCCTATATTTAATATACAGAAAGATATGGAGGCTATACCAATAGAGCAAATAGATAATTTGTTTAGGTTAAAAGGATTTGGCACGAGGCTTCCTATTTGATAGAGGAGCCCTAAGCTAGTTATGCTTATAATAATAAATTACATATTTTAATAAGCTAGTTTAGTTCAAATAAAATACAATATAATCGGCATGGCTTTTTTATATGCTATTAATGGGATTTCGGGTACCCCCAGACAAAAAATAACAGATTTTATAGCAGAATATTTTAAAAAAAAAGAAAAAAAAGTAACTCGCATAGCGGATCCGAAAGGATCTAACTATGGAAAGCTAGCTAATAACATAGTTGTGAATCATGCTATCACGCTATCTGCTTTTACAGAAGCTTTGCTTTACCTTACTTGTAGTAAAGAAATATTTGATCAGATTGATTGGCATAACCACGATATAGTAGTCTCTAAAGGTTCCTTTTTAGAAACCTTTGGCTATCCCAATCAGCTAGCTGATTGGGAGCTGGAAGAGGCTAGGAAGTTCTTTTTTCTATTTTCTAAACATATAAATCATACCTATCCCTTGCTTTCTATTATACTTACGGAGGATTACATAGCAGCGGAAAAACGTGCTGGCAAAAAATTTGAATATAAGGATGCGCAAGAAAAATATTTAAGCGATTCGAATCGTTTCTTGCGTATTAAAGAACATCCTATTATGCAAGAGATAGGAATCCAGTTAGTGAATGTGGAAATAAAAAGTAGAGATCCATGGAAAGTATTTCAAGAAGAAATAGAACCTATTTTGTAGCTAGAAACCCTAATAGGGTACGTTATGAATTATAATTATACTAAAAGTGAATAACTGTAAGTTATTCATAAGAGGAGAACACCGTAAAGCACTAAATTTTATCACTGCTTATGAATGAATTAGTATTAAAATCATCAGAAGTAGTAGCTAAAATTTTTATATACTTTATGTATCTAACTATAGTAAAATAAATAGAAATACTATGGTACAAATAGTTATTATTTTCCATAGGAAGTGTTCAATAAACGCTATCAGTCTCCCACTTCATCAGCTCCTTCCTCAGACTTCAAATGTAGAATATAGAAGTTGAAATTTAATCAGACAATTGTTTTAAATTATAAGAATATAAATAACAATTGTTATGAACTTACATTAAAAATCATCAAACGAAACTAGGGTTGTTGGAGCTAGTGAAAACCTTAGGGAACCTATCATGACTAATAGAGTAGATGCTACTTTGGGTCACTTGAAAAGATTGTGTAAAAATTTTTTTGTTGTTATATATATTCCCAAAAACATATTACACTTATGCAATCAAACAAGAAAGATAAAACCTAAACTGTAAGCAGCGATGGATGTATAGTTAGGATACAGAGCAGGTTTATCGATTATATTTGTTTGCTCAAGGTAGTCCATTAAAGATTTTAACCAAAATATAGTAGAGTGAGCCCTAAAAGCTGAGCTAAAAAATTATTTAAGCTATAGATATAATACAGTTTAAGCATGTCTATAAGTCCAATTTATTTTAAAACAGGACCAACAATGGGGTAGGAATTATTGGCAGTTTGGGTTCCTTTTCGTTGTTGGGTATTTCCCTCATAACTTTTTATAATATATTTATTGTAACTTTTGCTGTTGGGTTCCTTTTTTATGCGTGATTTTGTTAAGTAGAGTATGGTACAGCAAACGAAAGATATATTAGAAAGCATCAGTTCGTCAGAGTATCAGTACGGTTTTGAGAGTAATATCCCTGTAGATACGATCCCGAGAGGCTTAACAGCGGATACCATTCGGTTGATTGCTGAGCGGAAGCAGGAGCCAGCTTGGTTGTTGGATCGGCGGTTACAGGCTTTTCATTACTTTATGCAATTAAAAGCACCTACTTGGGCAAAAGTTAACTATCCCCCAATAGATTATCAGGCTATTATTTATTATGCGGAACCCAAACAGAAAGTAAAATTAAACAGTTTAGAGGAAGCAGATCCTCTACTTTTAGCTACCTTTCAGCGATTGGGCATCTCCCTAGAGGAGCAGAGAAGGCTGGCAGGCGTAGCGATGGATATTGTATTAGATAGCGTTTCCGTTGCGACTACTTTTAAGGAGACGTTAAACAGGTTAGGTATTATTTTTTGTTCCTTTAGTGAAGCAGTGCAAGAGCATCCTGAATTGGTACAGCGTTATTTGGGTAAGGTAGTGCCTATGACGGACAATTATTTTGCTGCGCTTAATACCGCTGTGTTTAGTGATGGTTCTTTTTGTTTCATTCCCAAGGGAGTGCATTGTCCCATGGAGCTTTCCACCTATTTCCGTATCAATGCAGTTAATACAGGGCAATTTGAACGTACGCTCATTATCGCAGAAGAGGACAGTTATGTTAGCTATTTAGAGGGGTGTACGGCCCCTATGCGAGATGAAAACCAATTACATGCTGCTGTAGTAGAAATTTATGCAGCGAAAGGTGCCCATGTAAGGTACGCTACCGTTCAAAATTGGTATCCTGGCAATAAAGAAGGTGTAGGAGGCGTGTATAATTTTGTTACGAAGCGAGGACTTTGTGCCGGGGCACATGCTAAAATTTCTTGGACCCAAGTGGAAACCGGCTCAGCCATTACCTGGAAATATCCCAGCTGTATTTTAATGGGGGATCATTCAATAGGAGAGTTTTATTCCGTTGCCGTTACCAAAAATAAACAGCAAGCGGATACCGGAACAAAAATGATTCATATTGGGAAACATACAAAAAGTCGTATTGTATCCAAGGGCATTGCGGCGGGGTGCTCTAGCAATAGCTATAGGGGTCTTGTTAAGCTTACAGTTGCAGCGGCCCATAGTACTAATTTTTCTCAATGTGATTCACTATTAATAGGAAACCACTGCGGGGCCCATACTTTCCCTTATATAGAAGTAAAAAACCCAACGGGGCAGGTTGCGCATGAAGCTACTACTTCTAAAATTAGTGCGGATCAGCTTTTTTATTGCAACCAGCGTGGTATTGAGCAGGAGCAGGCTATTGCGCTTATTGTGAATGGTTACTGCCGAGAAGTTTTGAAGCAATTGCCCATGGAATTTGCAGTAGAAGCACAAAAATTACTTGCCTTAACGTTGGAGGGGAGCGTGGGCTAGGTTTGGTTAATCCAGTAAGAAGTATTACCTTCGAGTATAGTTTTAAGTGGTGCTATATATTACTTAGAGAGTAGATGAGATTGGGGTTGTTTGGTATTGACGAGAGGTTAAAATCCAATGTAAGCATGCGCGGTGTTGTAAGAATTACCGCACAAAAAAACTTACGCAACAAATAAACGGCAACTTAGCTGTTCTCAACGCTCGCCGTCGCAAGAGCTTCGCCCTTCTAGATGAAGAAGAGGAGGAAGGATTGCGTATGGCTGCTTAATCGATAGATTAAGGGGTGTTTGTCCTGCTGGCTTTCGTACTATGGAGTTAGCATCAGGGCATCGGTACATAGGACTGCGGCAGCTAGTGGCGTGATAGCTGTTTAAGTATACTAACGCATAAGCGTAACATGAGGTACGTTGCTGACCTTGGTTGCGTCGAAAATAAACAGCAACTAAGCATGTAGAAAGCGTTGAGGTTTGCTTATTCGGACGAGGGTTCGATTCCCTCCAACTCCACTTACTATTGCCCAATGGTGGGCGTAAAACGCGTAGTATAAAAAATTACAATTGAAAAGAAATCCCGCTACTACGGCTGAAAAATAAGAGGTTCGCTTGTTAAGTTTGGCCGTTTCTTAGAAGAAAAAAACAACAAAGTGGCACGTCGTTCTATTGCTATTGAACTATTTTATACTGCTATTCAGGAGGAAAAATATTTTCATACAGGTTTTTTAAGAAAGCCAACTGGTATAAATGGAGAGATCCTAGCGACTTGGTTATACCCGTTAGCAGATAAAGTGTTGTTGCAATTACCTGCGCTCTTTGTAGAAAGGAATCATGTAAAAGTACCTTATGTTATTCAGCGCAGCATACCCCTTACGGAAAAGCAAAGCGTATTAACGCTCAAAGGAATTTCCTCTAAAACAGAAGCCTATTGGCTGCGCAATCTCCCTCTTTTCCTTCCCCTTCCTCTGCAGCCTACAGAGGAGTCGTCCGCTGAGCTGGCAGCTATAGTAGGTTATGTAGTAGAGGATCAGCTATTGGGTCAACTTGGTAAGGTAGAGAGCATACATTGTATGCGGAATAAATATGTTGTTTCCCTAACCTATAAAGGTAAAGAGCTGTTGATCCCTTATGAGGCACCTTTTTTAGTGGATGTGAACGATAAACAGCAAACCATTACAGTAGCTTTGCCAGAAGATTATCTAACAGTTATGCTATAGGGAGCGGGTAGATGTTGTAGGCAATATTGGCTACAGCGGGACAGTAACTATTGGCTAGGTGTTTTTCTATGATAAATAAATTCCCTATATTGTGAATGCATTGTTCTTCTTAAAGAAGGTTGAATAGGCACACTACCTCAAATTTTCTTTTTAGTTTAGAAGCGGGAGCTTTGGGGTTAGTGGTATTGATAGCATTAATTTTTTTTCTTTATTGAACCATGATTGGAATTATAGGGAAAAAGATTGGGATGACCAGTCTGTATGATGGAAAAGGGCATAAGCAGGCCTGTACCGTCATCCAAGGGGGGCCTTGCGTAGTTACACAGCTTAAAACGCTTTCTGTAGATGGCTACCAGGCTGTTCAACTAGCGTATGACGATAAGAAGGAAAAGAATACGACGAAGCCTCTTTTAGGTCATTTTTCCAAAGCTTCTACTACACCGAAGCGAAAGCAGGTTGAATTCAGCTATGCTGATGAGGCATGGCCACAGCAGCTGGCATTGGGTCAGCTGGTTCGTCTAGCGGATATTTTTGAAGAAGGTGAGTTTGTTGATGTGGTGGGAAGGTCCAAAGGAAAGGGTTTTCAAGGCGTTGTGAAGCGGCATGGATTTAGTGGAGTGGGTGGTCGTTCGCATGGTCAGCACAATCGAGAGAGGGCGCCTGGTTCTATTGGTGCCAATTCTGATCCCTCTCGTGTATTTAAGGGTATGCGTATGGGAGGAAGAACAGGGGGTAATAGAGTAAAAGTAAAAAACCTCAAGGTTATGAAAATATTACCAGAAAAAGATTTAATTGTGCTTTGTGGGGCAGTGCCTGGTGCGCACAATAGCTATGTAATCTTGGAAAAATAACATGGAGCTATCGGTATTAAAATATACAGGAGAAGAGACGGGTCGTATGGCTGTATTGCCCCCGGAGATTTTTGACATTGAGCCTAATGAACATGTGGTTCATTTAGATGTTAAGTCTATCCTAGCTGGTAAGCGTCAAGGGACGCATCAATCCAAGGAACGCGGTGCGGTTAGTGGTTCCAGAAGAAAGATCAAACGCCAAAAAGGAAGCGGTACCGCTAGGGCTGGTGATATCAAATCCCCTTTATTCAGAGGAGGGGGGCGTATTTTTGGTCCTAAGCCAAGGAATTATGGATTTAAATTAAATGCTAAAGTGAAGAAGCTGGCTAGGAAATCCGCCCTTACCTATAAAGCAAGAGCTCGTACGATTGCTGTATTGGAATCTTTTTCTTTTGAGCAGGCTAAAACAAAAGCCTACCTAGATTTCCTACAGAATCTCTCCTGTTTGGATGAACGGACACTGCTATTGCTGCCTAGTGTGGATAAAAATATTGTACTATCCAGTAGGAATATTAAAAAGGCAAAAGTATGCTGCGTAGATCATGTAAATACATATGATTTATTACAGGCAGCCAAGTTGTTAATTGTTGAGAGTGCTATTGAGCCTATGGTAAGGAAATTAACCTAATAGAAATGAGCATTTTAAAAAGGCCATTGGTAACAGAAAAAGCATCTTTACTGAATAAGCGGGGCGTATATGGTTTGATAGTAGATAGCCGCTCCAATAAAGAGCAAATACGGAAGGAAATTGAACGTTTTTATAGCGTTAAAGTGGATAGTATACATACCATGCGTTATGCAGGTAAAAAAAGAATAAAACGTACAGCTGCTTTTGTTGCAAAGGGGAAGCGCCCTGCCTATAAAAAGGCGTTTGTAACGTTAAAAGAAGGTGGAAGTATAGATTTTTATAGTAATATTGTATAACTTTAGCAGGTCAACTGCGTGTGTTGCGTCGAGGGCTGTTCGGGCTACTCGATAGCAGCTATAGGAAAGAAAAGTTGCTAATTTTTCAGGAGGGAAAAACGCCCTTTCATGTGTTAAGTGTTATATAGTGCAACTGTTTAATGGATTGAGCATTTGTTATGCCATTGTTAAAAAAATTAAATCCGACTACGCCAGGTCAGCGATTTAGGGTAGCCCCTAGTTTTGCTACAGTTATTACGACTAATAAGCCTGAGAAGTCTCTTTTAGGGAAGGCTAAGCGCAGTGGTGGCCGTAATAACCGGGGTCGGATAACAGTTCCCCATAGAGGAGGGGGACATAAGCGGCGTGCCCGTTTAATTGATTTCAAACGTCAAAAGTTTGAAATACCTGCCGTAGTGCACTCTATTGAGTACGATCCCATGCGTACGGCTTATATTGCATTGCTGCATTATGTAGATGGGGCAAAGGCTTACATATTGGCTCCAGAGGGGTTACAGGTAGGTGCCCGGGTGATGGCTGGTTCAGGAGTTCCCATACAGGTTGGGAATGCCATGGCGATGAAAGATATGCCTTTAGGTACCATGATTCACAACATTGAATTAAGTCCAGGGCGTGGTGCTGCGCTGGTTAGAAGTGCTGGTGCCAGTGCGCAATTGCTTTCTAAGAGTGGAAAGTATGTTACCATTAAACTGCCTTCTGGGGAGCGGCGTTTGGTATTAGATCGCTGTATGGCTACCATTGGGTCTGTTTCCAACAGTGCGCATGTGCATGTTACGATGGCAAAGGCAGGTCGCAGCCGTTGGCTTGGTAGAAGACCTCGTGTTAGGGCAGTAGCTATGAATCCTGTGGATCATCCGATGGGCGGAGGAGAAGGAAAAGCTTCTGGTGGTCATCCTAGATCTTCTAAGGGGCTCTATGCAAAGGGTAAAAAAACGAGAGACCGGCATAAATATTCTACTAAACTGATCGTTGGTAAAAAGAAACGGTAATGGGCAGATCTATAAAAAAGGGCGCTTATGTTGCCCATCATTTACAGCATAAGATAGATAGGCTGAATGAATCCAATAAGAAAACAGTAGTAAAAACCTGGTCTAGGCGTTCTACTATTACACCTGATTTTGTGGGGCATACTTTTGCCGTGCATAATGGCCGTAAATTTATTCCTGTTTTCGTTACAGAGGCAATGGTAGGGCATAAGTTAGGCGAATTTGCTTTAACTAGAATGTTTAAAGGACATACATTTAAAAAAAGATAAATTGAATTATGGAGGCAGTAGCAAAGTTAAAGTATCTTCCTATATCTGCGCGTAAGGTAGCTCTATTGGCTGATCTTGTTAGGGGTAAGCGCGTATCGATTGCTTTAGCTGCTTTGCAAAACTCTCCCCAGCAGGCTGCCGTACAGTTGAGAAAACTGTTGCTTTCTGCTATGGCCAACTGGTATGCGAAGCATAGCCATACTGCTGTAGAAGAGGCTCCTATGGTTGTAAAGAAAATAACAGTAGATAGGGCAGGTATGCTTAAAAGAATCATGCCCGCTCCAAGGGGTGTTGCGCATAGAATTAGAAGGCGTTCCAGTCATGTTGTTGTGGTTGTAGGCAGTCAGGTAGAGCAGTTTGCCATTGGATAGGCTGGCCATTTATAAACAATCCGAAAGGTAAACGATAATGTTGCATAGCATCATACATACAAATAGATAATTATGGGTCAAAAAGTTCATCCTATTGGGTTTAGGCTTGGGTTTATTCGGAAACCAGATGCCAGTTGGTTTTCGTCGAAAAAGGATTATGCGGATAATTTAATGGAAGACCATAAGATTCGTATGTATTTGGATGTTCGGCTTGCCAGGGCCAGTGTTGCAAAGGTATTGATAGAGCGTGCGGGAAAAAAAATTACCATTACGATTCATACGGCGCGACCTGGTTCAGTTATTGGGAAGTCAGGTACAGAAGTAGATAAGCTAAAAGAGGCGCTTAAGCAGTTGACCAACAAGGAAGTCGAAGTCAATATAGTAGAGATAAAGCGGCTAGATCTAGAGGCAAAGTTAGTAGCCACTCAGATTGCGCAGCAAGTGAGGGGGCGTTTGCCCTTTAAGCGTGTGGTTAAGCAAACCATTGCAGCTGTTATGCGTTCTGGTGCAGAAGGCGTAAAGATTAAAATAGCTGGTAGGTTAGATGGTGCTGAGATGGCTAGGTCAGAGCAGTTTAGGGAGGGAGCCGTACCGCTGCATACCTTGCGCAATGATATAGATTATGCTATAGTAGAAGCGCATACTATTTATGGTAGAATAGGCATTAAGGTATGGATTGCGCGGGGAGAAGTTACGCTACCCGTCGCGGGACCGCTCATAAGTAGCGTGGATCGCATTAAGCCAGGGAAAGTGTTGCCTGCTAAGGCCTGATTTTAGGCGGTTAGGCATAGTAAATTTTAACAGGAGGCTAAGCGCAATATAGGTAGTGTCTTGGCGGATTTTTCAAAGAGGTAAGCCTAAGTAGAAGCGATGTTAACTTTTGTATAGATAATAATTGACATGTTACAGCCAAAGCGGGTACGCTATAGAAAAACACAGAAGGGGAAAATAAAAGGATTATCCATGCGGGGTAATACCTTAGAATTTGGTACCTTTGGGATAAAAGCATTGGAACCTTCCTACATTACTGCTCGGCAAATTGAGGCAGTGCGTGTGGTTATGACCAGAACAATGAAACGTCAAGGGCAGGTTTGGACACGTATTTTCCCAGATAAGCCCTTAACCAAGAAGCCAGCTGAGGTTCGGATGGGTAAAGGAAAGGGAGCACCAGATAGTTTTGTTGCGGTTGTGAAGCCTGGTAAGATTCTTTTTGAATTAGATGGAGTTTCGGACGAAGTAGCAGCGCACGCCATGCGTTTAGCGATGCATAAGCTACCGATTAAGGTTTATTTCATTAAGCGTAAGGATTATGATTCTGCGCTTGTATAGCTAACGGTGGTAAGTTAAGGAAGATCGCATAGGCAGCAGTTGGCTATGGAATGTATAAAGTTGAGTGGTTTATTTTTGTTTTTATTGTAATGCAATATAAAGATATTCAAGCGCTTTCTTATGAAGCAGGCAAGGCTAAGTTGCAGGAAACGGTAGATTATTTTCTAAAGTTAAAGTTTGCGCATGCCGTTTCACCTATTGAGCAACCTATGAAAATTAGGCAGGCTAGGAAGCTTATTGCGCGGTTAAAGACGGCGCAGCGGGCTATTGCCCTTAGGGATTCCTATGAAGCGGTAGAAAAGCAATGTCATGTTAAGAAATAAAAGAAAAGAAAAAATAGGAAGGGTAACAAGTAATAAGTCTGATAAGACGATAACAGTTGTTATGAATGCTAGGATGATTCATCCCGTTTATGGTAAGTTTGTTAAAACTACCACTAAGTTTATGGCGCATGATGCAGCTAATGCATGCCATGTGGGCGATTTAGTAAAAATTATGGAAACGCGTCCTGTAAGCAAGCGCAAGCGTTGGAGATTGGTTGAAATCATGGAGAGAGCTAAGTAAGGAAGATGATACAGCAGGAATCAATAGTAAAAGTAGCGGACAATAGTGGTGCCAAGACGGCGCTTTGTATTCGTGTTTTAGGGGGTACGCGTAAGCGTTATGCCCGTGTAGGAGATAAGATTGTGGTAACGGTAAAATCAGCCAATCCCTCTAGTACCCTTAAAAAGGGAACGCTTTCTAAGGCGGTGGTAGTTCGCGCGCGAAAAGAAAAGAGGCGTAAGGATGGATCTTATATTCGCTTTGAAGATAATGCGATTGTTTTGATTGACAATAACAATGAGCCAAAAGGGACTGGTGTTTTTGGGCCTGTTGCACGTGAAGTGCGGGATAGAAAATTTATGAAGATAGCCTCTTTGGCTGATGAGGTGCTATAAATATCATGCGTAAAACAATACAAAAAAGAAAAAAACTCCCCATTCGTACAGGCGATCGGGTAAAGATTATAGCGGGAAAGCATAGAAACGAACAAGGTATTATCTTACGCGTATTACCTAGCGTACAGCGTGCTTTTGTGGAGGGTATAAACCTAGTAGCGCGACATCTTAAGCCATCTGCTAAGAACCCTAAAGGTTCCATTGTACGAAAAGAGGCTTCATTACACATTAGTAATTTGATGCTAGTGGATCCAGGAAGTGGGTTACCTACCCGTATAGGGAGGAAGTACAATGGAGCAGGGAAGTTGCAGCGGTATGCTAAAAAAACGGGAAATTTTATAGAAAATGGGCAAGCCTAGGTTACAAGAAAAATATTTTAAGGAAGTAGTTCCTCAGCTTAAGGCGGAGCTTGGTTATACCTCTGTTATGCAAGTGCCCAGGTTGCAAAAAATATGCATCAATCAGGGATTGGGGGAGGGTGTAGCCAATAAGAAGTTAATTCAGTTAGGAATAGAAGAGCTAACTGCTATTACTGGTCAGCGTGCGGTTGCTACGTATGCTAAAAGAGCGGTATCTAATTTTAAGTTGCGGATAGGGATGCCTATTGGCGTAAAAGTTACCCTACGCAGTCAGTTAATGTATGAATTTCTTGATCGCTTGATCGCCATTGCATTACCACGTATTAGGAACTTTTGGGGGTTACCTACTGCTGGGTTTGATAGCAATGGTAATTATACCATAGGCATTCAAGAGCAAATTATATTCCCGGAAGTTAGTATTGATAAGGTTGCCAAAGTGGTCGGTATGAATGTAACTTTCGTTACGACTGCTCAAGATAAGGCAATCGCCTTACAGCTTTTGAAAGCTTTAGGGATGCCCTTTAATATGGAAAAAGGTTAAGTAAGTAGGTTATGGCAAAGGAATCAGTTAAGGCAAGAGATAGGAAAAGAAGGAAATTAGTGGATAAATATGCTGTAAAGAGAATCCTATTCAGGGAACAAGGAGATTACCTTGCACTGGATAAATTACCTAAAAATGCTTCTCCTGTTAGGTTACGGAATAGGTGTCGTGTAACCGGGAGGGCCCGTGGCTATATAAGAAGGTTTGGCATTTCTCGATTGGTATTTAGGCAGTGGGCCCTAGAGGGAAAGCTGCCAGGGGTACAAAAAGTTAGCTGGTAATAGCGCGGAATCTTTGGTTCATACGTATTGTTGGTTCATTTCTATTTGTTAATGCATTTCATATATTTATAATGACTACAGATCCAATAGCTGATTATCTTACGAGGATCAGGAATGCAATTGCTGCTGGGCATAAGGTAGTGGAGATCCCGGCTTCTAAAATAAAAGTTCGGTTAACGGAGATATTGCAAGAAAAAGGTTATATATACAAGCATAAAGTTTATACGAATCCGGGCAAGGTTTCTTCCGTTATAAAAGTGCTATTAAAATACGATAGGCAAACAAAGGCAGCTGCCATTGTAAAATTAAAGCGCATTAGCAAGCCTGGGTTGCGTAAATATGCTACCATAGCTACTATGCCTAGTGTAATCAATGGATTAGGAATTGCCATATTGTCTACTTCCAAAGGCATCCTATCGGATAAAGAAGCGCGTAAGATGCATGTAGGGGGGGAAGTGCTTTGTTATGTGTACTAAACTTGAGTAAAAATGGCGAGGATAGGTAAAAAACCCATTCCTTTACCTCAGGACGTTGAGGTAGTACCCAAGGAGGGAGGGATGGTGCAGGTTAGCGGTAAAAAGGGCGTATTGCAGCAGTGGATAGATCCTACTATTGGTGTGCAAGTAGAAGCGGGCATGGTTCGGGTATTCCCTGTAGGAGAAGGTGGAACGAAACATTGTAATGCTTTACATGGCCTATATAGGGCGTTGCTCCACAATATGGTTATAGGGGTAAGTATGGGATTTAAGCATACCTTAGAATTGGTTGGGGTTGGATATAGGGCTAATTTACAGGGTAATTTATTAGAATTAAGTTTGGGGTATTCCCATGATATTGTTTTTGAATTGCCAGAAGAAATAGCAGCTACTACGGAAGTAGCTAAAGGAAAGAATCCTTTGATTCATTTAGAATCTATTGATAAGCAGTTACTTGGTCAAGTTTCTGCTAAAATTCGTTCCCTACGTAAAGTAGAGCCTTATAAAGGGAAAGGTATTCGATTTTTAGGGGAGCGCGTGCGGCGCAAAGCTGGTAAGTCTACTAAAAAATAATAGGGATGCCTTGTACGGTTTTAGGTTGGTATAGCTGTTAGCTCTGTTTTAGGTTATTCAGTAGAGGGTAAGGGAGCTTGTCAGGTAGCGCTTTACAGCTTATATAATGTAGCCATGGTGTTGCGCAGAAGTTATTTTAGTTTATCTGTATATGAAGAAAATAGTAAATAGTAAGGTAGCACGAAGGTGGCGCGTACGGCAGCGCATTAGGAAGCATTTAGCTGGTACGTTGGAACGACCTCGGCTCTCGATATTTAAGAGCAATACAAATATATATGTACAGCTTATTGATGATGTGCAAGGACATACGTTGTTGGCTTCCTCTCTTCAGCAATTAAAGCTGAAGCAGAATAATGTTGCTGCTGCGTTGGCATTAGGGCGGTTTATTGCAGAGCAGGCCATAGCCAAAGGTATTGCAACGGTTGTATTGGATCGTTCTGGTTATATTTACCATGGGAAGGTACGAGCAATTGCGGAAGGTGCTCGGGAGAAAGGTCTTAAATTTTAGTCATAATGATAGTAAGTGGGAACAAGCTCAAGGCTAGTGACTATAACCTTGAGGAGCGTGTGGTAGCCACCCATCGTGTTACCAAAGTAGTAGAGGGGGGGCGTCGTTTCAGCTCTTCTGCGGTGGTAGTAGTAGGTAACGGCAATGGGGTAGTGGGGTATGGGCTGGGCAAAGCAAAGGAATTAACGGATGCCATTGCCAAAGGAGTGGAAGAAGCCAAGCGCAATCTGATTAAGATTCCTATTTTACGTGGAACAATTCCACATGATGCAATAGGGAAGTATGGTGGGGGAAGGGTTTTGATTAAACCGGCTGCTTCCGGTACAGGTGTTATTGCAGGGGGTGGTGTGCGCATTGTGCTGGAGAGTGTAGGCATTAAAAATGTGCTATCCAAGTCGCAAGGTTCTTCTAATGCACATAACGTAGTTAAGGCAACTTTTGATGCTTTAGTACAATTGCGGGATCCTTTAACCATAGCAAAGCAGCGGGGTATCACGTTAGAGCAATTATTTAATGGGTAAAGCTGGATGTTATGCAGAAAATTAAAATTACGCAGGTGCGTAGCCTCATCAAGCGTCCTAAATCCCAAAAGGATACAATGAAAGCGCTTGGATTAGGTCGAATGGCTAGGTGTGTAGAGCACAATGCCACGCCTCAGCTATTAGGTATGGTAAAAAAAATTAACCATTTGGTTGTGGTAGAGTTTATAAATTAAATTACTTGTTTATGGAATTACATACGCTACAGCCTGCATTAGGGTCCTTCAAGTGCAAGAAACGGATAGGCAGAGGGCAAGGTTCGGGCAAAGGGGGAACGGCTACGCGTGGTTGTAAGGGAGCTCAGTCGAGAACTGGTTATAAAAGAAAATTCGGTTTTGAGGGAGGGCAGCAGCCCTTACAAAGACGTTTGCCCAAGTATGGGTTTCAATGCCCTAACAGAAAGCTATTTACACCTTTAAATCTTTCTACGTTGCAGGCATTAGTCGAAAAGTATAACGTTTCTTGCATAGATTCTATCTTTTTACGTAAGCATAGGATAATCGGTAGGCAGGAGAAATATAAGATTTTGGGAGATGGTTCCTTAACGGTTAAGCTTTCAGTTACAGCGCACCGTTGTTCCGTTTCTGCTTTGCAAGCCATTCGTCATATTGGTGGAGAAGTTGTTATATTACCTATATATGAATAAGTTGTTTCAAACCATTAAGGACATATACCAGATAAAGGAGCTAAGGGTCCGAGTAAGGAATACGTTTTTCTTTTTGTTATTTTTTCGTGCAGGCACAGTTGTTGTGTTACCTGGGATAAATATGGAACGCCTTTCTAGCAATGTCAAAGGTATGCTAGGATTGTTAGATAGTTTCTTAGGTTCTTCCTTTAGTAAAGCCTCTGTATTTGCGCTTGGTGTGGCCCCCTATATTTCTGCTTCTATTGTAATGCATCTGTTGGCTATTGCTTGGCCTAAGGTTCAAAAAATACAACGAGAAGGGGAGGTAGGACGGCGTAGAATCGCACAGATTACCCGGAAGCTTACTATTTTTATTGCTATTTTTCAGTCTTTCCAATACATACTGTTTACTTCTAGGGAGGGGGTTGTAGCCATTAATCAGACACTTTTTATGGTTATGGCTATCATTATTTTAACGGCGGGAACGCTGTTTTGTATGTGGATAGGAGAGCAGCTTACAGATAGAGGGATTGGAAATGGTGTTACCATGCTCATTATGGTAGGTATTGTATCTTCTTTCCCGGCTGCTTTGTATGAAGAAGCGCGGTTTCGAGGTAGCAAAGGCATGTTTGTATTTATGTTAGAGCTGTTGCTGTTGTTTTTTATACTGGTTGTAGTAGTTGCTTTTACGCAGGCTACGCGTAAGGTTCCCATTCAGTATGCTAAACAACTAAGCAGTAGTACCGTATATGGCGGGCAGCGTCAATATTTGCCCTTTAAATTAAATAGCGTAGGCGTGATGCCTATTATATTTGCCAATATGTTGGTTTTCCTTGTTACGCTTTTGTTGCGCATCAAATGGCTAGGGGGTAAATTTGCATGGCTTATGGATATAAGCAATAAGCTACAGGATGCTACAAGCTGGCTGTATAATGTTTTATTTGGCTTGTTGATTATTCTTTTTACTTTCTTTTATACGGCTTTTACAGTTAATCCTGTGCAGATAGCAGAGGATATGAAGCGGAATGGTAGTTTTATTCCAGGTATTGCCTCTGGGAATGCTACGGCTTGTTTTTTGGATAATGTGCTGGAGCGCATAACTTTTTATAGTGCTATCTTTTTAGCTGTGATTGCGGTGCTTCCGCTTTTTGCCCGTATGGCTGGCTTAAGTCCGAATTTTTCGCAATTTTATGGAGGATCTGCCCTACTAATCATGGTTGGTTCCATGTTAGAGATTATCCAACAAATGGAAAGCTATTTGTTGATGCGTCGATATGAGTTGATCATCAATAAAGGAGCTAGGATTAGATGATTCCTAAGCGTAAATGGATTTTTAGTTTTATGCATTTAAATATATTTTTAGTATATTTAGTAGCTGCCGGATAAACCTAAAAGCAAACAAGAGGGAGCAAGCAAGAGAGGGAGATAAGCAAGAGAGGGAGCAAGCAAGAGAGGGAGCAAGCAAGAGAGGGAGCAAGCAAGAGAGGGAGCAAGCAAGAGAGGGAGCAAGCAAGAGAGGGAGCAAGCAAGAGAGGGAGCAAGCAAGAGAGGGAGCAAGCAAGAGAGGGAGCAAGCAAGAGAGGGAGCAAGCAAGAGAGGGAGATAAGCAAGAGAGGGAGCAAGCAAGAGAGGGAGCAAGCAAGAGAGGGAGATAAGCAAGAGAGGGAGATAAGGAGAAACAAGCAAAAAGGGGGAGATAAGGAGGATTAGGGGTTAAAGAAGAAGGCAAAAGGGGTGTGTTTGTGGGTTTATTGTTAAGGCTAGGGGAAGCAGGTAAGTGGAGCCCAAAGCCAGTTGAGTGGTTTTGGTAAGATACGATTAGGTAAGGTAAAAGATAATATGGCCAAGATACCTCCGATTGAGCAAGATGGAATAGTACAGGAAGCTTTGCCGAATGCGGTATTCAGGGTTGTGTTAAAGAATGGCCATGTTGTCCGAGCGCATATTTCCGGAAAAATGCGGAAGAATTACATCAGGATATTGCCTGGTGATTCTGTTAGGATGGAGTTAACACCCTATGATTTAACTCAGGCTAGGATCGTACACAGGTATAAGGCAACACAGTAAGGAAACTATATAAGAATTATGAAGGTGAAAGCATCTGTTAGAAAAAGAAGTTCAGATTGCAAGGTGGTACGCAGAAGGGGGGTATTGTTTATCATCAATAAAAAGAACCCTAAGTTTAAACAAAGGCAAGGGTAGCGTATGGTTAGGGTATTAAGTGTAGATATTCCAGGTAACAAAAGAGGTGCGATTGCACTCACCTATATATATGGCATTGGCAGGAGCAGGGCAGATAAGATTCTTGCGGCTGTTCAAATTGATAAGAACCGGTGTGCTTCTACTTGGACAGATGATGACTTAAAAGCTATCCGAGAGGCCATTCGTGGTATATATAAAATAGAGGGTGATTTAAAATCTGAAATTCGTTTAAATATTAAGCGTCTAATAGAAATTAATTGTTATAGAGGCATTAGGCATCGGTTGGGGTTACCTGTTCGGGGTCAACGCACGAGAACCAATGCGCGGACACGTAAAGGGAAACCAAAGACTATTGCAAACAAAAAGAAAGCCACTAAGTAAGTTTAAGGCATAGAGCAATTCTACGGCAAGTTACATATGAAGCATACGGCGAAAAATAAGATTAAGAAACGAGTAGTAAAGGTTAGCAGGGAGGGGCAAGCACACATTCAAGCGACCTTTAACAATCTCATCATTTCGATTACGAATGAATTGGGTCAAGTAATTGCTTGGTCTTCTTCTGGTAAGATGGGTTTTAAGGGATCTAAAAAAAATACGCCTTATGCTGCGCAAATAGCATCTGCCAGCTGCGCGAAGGAAGCATATGCGTGTGGGTTGCGGCGTGTGGATGTTTTTGTTAAGGGGCCAGGCATTGGACGAGAATCAGCTATTCGTGCATTGCAAGATAATAGCTTAGAAGTTATTTCTATTAAAGATGTTACGCCTTTGCCGCACAATGGCTGTAGGCCTCCTAAGCGCAGGCGGCCTTAGTGGGAAGCGCGTAGTGTTATGAATATAATGATAGCAATATAATAGAGGGAATTAGCATATGGCGAGGTATCATGGTCCAAGAGCTAGGATCGCAAGAAGATATAATGATCCTATCTTTGGCCTGTCTATTAATAAGGTATTACAAAAGAAGAATTATGCACCTGGGCAGCATGGGAAGGGGCGTAAGAGGCGTTCTCCCTTTGCGCTTCAGTTAATTGAGAAGCAGAAGGCCAAATATACGTATGGTTTGTTGGAGCGCCCATTTTACAATTTATTTGTAAAAGCGGCTAAAAGTAAAGGTATTACAGGTGAAGTAATGCTACAGCGTTTAGAGGCACGCTTGGATAATACGGTTTATAGGTTAGGGATTGCTTCCACACGTAGAGAAGCAAGACAGCTGACAACCCATCGCCATATTACAGTGAATGGCAAGGTAGTTAACATTCCTTCTTATACCTTAAAGCCGGGAGATTTGGTAGGGGTAGCACAGAAGTCGAAGGAAATGGAAGTGATCACTACCAATGTAACGAATCATCCCTCTACTAAATACAATTGGTTGGAGTGGGATGCCCCGTCAATGGTAGGAAAATTTGTTACATTCCCACAGCGTTCTGATATTCCAGAAAAAATTAATGAGCGAAGTATTGTAGAACTTTATTCCAAATAGCGATAGGTTGCGTATTTGATTTCTATTCATTCAATTGTACAAATATAAAGTACCATATGTCATCATTAGCATTGCAAATGCCCGAAAAGGTTTTTGTAGACAAAGTAACGCCTTTTCAGGGTGTGTTTCGCTTTCTTCCCCTCGAGAAAGGGTATGGCACCACTATTGGTAATGCCCTTAGACGTATACTGCTATCTTCCTTAAAAGGATATGCTATTGTTGCGATTAAGATTCCAGGGGTACGCCATGAATTTTCTACACTGGATGGGGTGCGAGAGGACTTAGTGGAGATTATTTTAAACCTGAAGCAGGTCCGATTAAAGAAAATTGCCGAAGAAGGAGAGGATGTCATTTTAGTAAGGGTACATAAAACGGAGTTTCGGGCGGGTGATATTGCCAAAGCAACGCCTTTTTTTGATGTCCTCAATAAAGAGCTATTGATTTGTACCCTGGATGAATCTGAAAGTTTTGATATAGAGTTACATATTGCTAGAAACAGAGGGTATCTTTCAGCAGAAGAGAATAAACCAGAGGGAGACGTTATAGATAGGATCCCCATTGATGCTATTTTTTCTCCTATTGTGAAGGTTGCCTATCAGGTAGAGAATGTACGGGTTGGGCAGCGGACAGATTATGAGCAGTTAACTATGGAAGTAGAGACAGATGGCTCTATTACTCCGGAGGAAAGCATTCGGCAGGCTGCTCAACTTATGATCCAGCATCTTCAGCTGCTATCTGGAGAGAAGATGGCTGTACAGCTGGTAGATCATGCAGAAGCCTCCTTGTTAAACCCAGAAGAGATAGCGATAAAAAAAACCCTCCAAACGCATATTAACGAATTAGATTGTTCCTCTCGTGTGTTAAATTGCCTTAAATCAGCAGGCATAGAGACCTTATCCGATTTAGTAACAGTAAAAGATTTTGATGCCATGAAGTTTAGAAATTTTGGTCGTAAATCACGGGATGAAATCGATGCGCTTTTAGCGGAAAGAAATTTAAAAATTGGTATGGATATTTCTAAGTATCAGTTAGAAAAGTAATAGTAATTTTGCGTATATAATTAGCTTATGTATTATCAATCATGAGGCATAGAAATAAACTAAATCAGTTGGGTCGGCCGGTAGGTCATAGAAAGGCTTTGCTTAGAAATTTAGCTAAGTCGCTTATTATGCATAAGCGTATGGTAACAACTGTAGCAAAAGCAAAGGTATTGCGTCAGTTTATTGAGCCTATTCTATCTAGGGCTAAGCAGGATACCACCCATAGTAGGAGGATGGTTTTTTCTAGTTTTCAGGATAAGGAACCCGTAAAGGAATTGTTCAATCATATTGTTGAAAAGATTGCGCAGCGGCCGGGTGGCTATACGCGTATTATTAAGTTAGGACCTCGTGCAGGAGATTGTGCTGCTATGGCTATGGTAGAATTGGTTGATTATAATACGCTGTATGTTAAAGCTAAAAAAGAAGAAAAACGTACGAAAACTACCAGGCGAAGCAAAAAGAAAAGCAACCTTCCTGTTGCTGTAGATACGGATACACAGGAAATAAATACCGAGAAAGTAGAGGAGGGGGTATAGCTCTGTAAGCAGCTTGCTGTTTGTAAAGGACAGTAAGCTGCCAGTTTAGGCAAGAGCATACAAAAAGCCATTAAAACCTCAAACGAAAAAACTCTGATAACATGAGCAATGCTCTAAGGAAGTGGGTTCCAGGTAGCCTATACTTAAGCAGTGTTGCGTATAATTCATTTCTTTGAAGTTATCCTTTGTCCTACAAAAACCGGCTTCCCATTTCATCATTTTATTCCTTCAATCCAAAATGAGCCAATTGGGATTCCCTTACGTAAGAAAGAGCGCTCCCAACTTGTGCTACAAGACTACAGCTAGTTAGTATCCGCGGAAAAATCAGAGTCGACTACCCCTGTACGGAAGTTGTAAGGCGCTTCCCACAAAATTTTGCACCTATGCTTTCTCCTTCAGTTAACTGTTATAGTTTTTAAGGCTATATTGTATAATATATAAAAGAAAAAGAGGCGGGGAAAAGAACCATAAGAAAGTTATAGGTTGAGCGTTTATTTATGCAAGGCAGAGATCATATCCTACGCATTATAGGGAAAATAAGAAAAGTATTGGTAGATTTCTATTGTGTAGTAACCTTTTTTTTTATTATATGGATGTATTTTCTGGATGATCAAAATATTTGTGCACAATATAACGTATACAAGCAATGTAAAAAGTTAGAGAGAGAGCACATCTATTATACTACGCATATTCAAAAAATAAAAGAAGAAACCAAAGCCTTGCTTCAAGAGGAGGAACGCTTAGAGCAACTAGCACGTGAAAAATATTATATGAAGAAAAAGCAAGAAGATCTGTATGTTATTATTCGGGATTAAAGATTTTTTATATAAAATAGGAATATTTCCTAGTTAGTTGTTGCATATTAGCTGGATACCCCCTAAAATAGGGGAAGGAAGAGTTTATAGGTTACATAGCTAAAAAATTTGGCTCTTTAGTAAGAGATAAGTGTTAAGATACTATTTTGGGTTTGTTATATAACATTTTTATTTATGAGCAATAGGAAACAATTATTCAGGGTGGGATTGCAATGGATCATTGTAATAGCCATGGCACATAAGGTTGCAGTAGGCCATGCGGCAAAAGCGCCCATTAAAGTGCTGGATATTGCTTTAGTGAGTGATATTCGAAGTTTAGATCCAGCTACAGCAGTGCAAAGAGAGGCCTCTCAGGCTTTGGCACAGATATATGAAGGGCTGTTAGCCTATGATGCCGAGCATCCCTATAGCAAATTGGTAGCTAATATAGCAGCTGAGATGCCGCTTATTTCTAGTGATAAGTTGGAGTATACTTTTAGGATTCAGCCCGGTATACGGTTTCAGGATGATCCTTGTTTTCTTAATAAAAAAGGAAGAGAGTTGACGGCAGAGGATATCGCTTATACCTTAAAGCGTATAGCGCATGTTCAGACGAATGCAAGTGGGTTTTCCTATATTAAAGGTAAAATCAAAGGATTGGATCAATGGCGCGAAACCTATCAGCGAGGGGTAGCATCGGATTATGAGCAGGATATAGAAGGGTTAAAGCTAATAGATAGGTATACGATTCAAATTAAATTAAGGGAGCCCTCTCCTTTATTTTTAAGTTATTGGGCGATGCCTTCTTTTTATATAGTAGCTAAGGAAGCTGTGAACCATTATGGTCGTAACATTAGTCAGCATCCAGTGGGAACAGGTCCTTTTATATTAAAGAGTTGGTTTAGTGGGAAAAAGTTAATTCTTGAGAAGAATCCTAATTTTCGGTTAAGGTATTTGTCAAGCACTTCCCGGAAGCTTCCCTTGGTAGATAGGGTAGTCATACACATCCTACCAAAGGCATTGGCGTGGGATAGCTTTAAAAAAAGAGCCGTTGATCTATTGCCCATTACAGATCTCCCCCATGTATGTAAGCAAGTAACAGAGGCAGGTCAATTAAAGCCTGTGGTAGAAGGTGCAGGGGTACATTTGTGTAAGCTGCCAAGCGTAATGGGTAATTATTATGTTTTTAACTGTGAGGCTTTTCCATTTAAGGGTAACCCAAAGTTAAGGCAAGCTATTGCTATGGCTTTTAATAGAGAGGAGTTTCGTAAAGCGTTTTACCACGGCTTAGCGGATCTACCAGAATCGATTATTCCAGTTGGTTTGGATGAGCATGGAAAGGATGATAAAGATTCCCATACCTCTGCTTATACCAATCCCTATGGTAGCTATAATCTAAAAAAGGCGAAAGTCTATTTAGAGGAGTCCGGTTATCCTAATGGAGTGGGGCTGCCTACTATTTCACTAGATATACCGCTTGAGGATAGTCGAGTCATAAGAGGGCAGGCAGAATTTTTTGCCCATTGTATGAAAGATTTAGGGATTCGTGTGCAGATAATCGAACAATCCGATTCTGTATTAAAGCGTAAAATTAACGCAAAGGCAACGATGGTACATGCTATAAAAGTGCCTGTGGCTTATTCAGATCCCATTGCCTTTTTGTCTTTGTTAGGGGATCCAGCGTCCGCTACCTTTTTATTTTCAGATCCTATTTATCCCATACTATATGCCCATGTAGTACGTATGGAAAATACAGCAGAGCGCGTGGCCTTATGTAGGCGATTAAATGAAATGGTAGCAGAGTTGGCACCAGCTATATGGTTGCCACGACCACATCATTTGGTATTGTATCACAATTGGGTAAAAGGCGTTATACCCCATTTTAATTGGGGGGAAGCGCAATATATATCTGTTGATAGGGTAGAAAAGTTAGCAGCTAAAAAAAAGAAAGAACCCATTCCAACAGAGGAGAATGCGTTAATGAAAAAAGCTGTTCATAAGCTAAAATCAGCAGGGAAAACAGCAAGGTCGGGGATGGATCAGACGAAGGAAAAATTAAAAAAACATATGAAATCTATGAAAGAATCAGCCAAACAAACAACCAAGCAAGCAGTAAAGAAAGTTGTAGTAAAAGTAATAATGTACACTATGCCTTCATGCCCCTATTGTATAAATGCAAAAAAGTTCTTAGATCAAAATGTATTAAACTACAAAGGTATACAATATGAAGAAGTGAACGTAACCGAAAATCCAGCGCTATTTGATACACTAAAATCCACATATAATGTTAAAACAGTACCACAAATTTTCATCTTATATGAAGATGGAAGCAAAACACATGTCAATGGGTATAGCGAATTGATTCGCCTTGATGAAATAGAAAAAGCAGCTCAGCAAGTAGAAAAAGAAATGGATAATTGACTCCAATTGGCCAATTAGATGAGTAATTGGCCAATACACTTCCCTTTATTGCCTCATTAATTACATAGGATTCTCTAGTAATTCCATAAAGTAACAAGAAAAAATAAGCTATTGCTTGCTAGAGCTGTTGATGCATTATAATTATTATAGTATTATAAATAAATAAAAAAGAAGCTTCACTTCTAAGGAGAAGCAATGCACTTAAAATAGGAAGACCGATTTATTAAACTTTAGAGGAGGGGACCTATTTAAAAAAAACCAATTGGAAGATTATTTGTGTCTGTTAAATAAAGGGGATTGCAAATCTAGTAGCTTCATGCAACAGCAGTGTTTGGCAGCAGTGCTGTTATAGAGGCATTGGGTTCGGTTCTTTTATATTTTAGCCAGTACGGTAATACCCCCCTTTATTTTATCGCCGGTGTTTACTTGAATCGTAGCATCTATAGGCAAGTAAACCTCTGCTCTAGATCCGAATTTAATAAAGCCACATTTTTCGCCTTGTTGTACCATTTCTCCCTCTTTAAAATAAAATTTAATGCGGCGGGCTATAAAGCCAGCGATTTGTTTAAAGAGGATTTGCTGTCCATTTTCATTTTCCACTACAATAGTTGTTCTTTCGTTATGGGTACTTGCCTTAGGGTGGAAGGCCACTAAATATTTACCCGGATGGTATTTGAAGTATACAATTTTGCCGGACATTGGAAATCGATTGACATGCACATTAAAGGGAGACATAAAAATGCTTATCCTAATGCGTTCTTCCTTTAAGTATTCCCCCTCATATACCCGTTCAATACGCAGGACCTTACCATCAGCAGGACCTAATATATATTGATCCTGTTGATGAATAATACGGTAAGGATCCCTAAAAAAATAGATCAACCAAAGGTATAGGGTAGCGCTTAGCATAGCACAGCCGATGGATTGGTAGTAGCTAAGCGCTACTTTTTTGTGAATAATATAGTAAATGAGGCATAATACAACAGGTGTCCATAGTAAGATACTTTTTCCTTCTTTATGAATTTTCATATGTTAAAAACAATGGTTCAATTCAGAACTCTATTAAGCCCACAGGGCACTGATGTGTAAAAACGCGACCACAGTAGGTACTGTTAGCAATAAGCTATCTATGCGATCTAGGAATCCGCCATGGCCTGGGATAGTACTACCACTATGCTTAACGGCCACGCTTCTTTTTAGCAGGGAAGCTACCAAATCACCGTAGGTTCCTGTGAAGATAGTCAGAACGGCAATAGCCATCCATTGCCAGGGCGCTATAATAGACAAATGCAACACGTATGGGATGCTATAACCTGCGATAAGTGCGCATATTCCCCCTCCTATGCTACCCTCCCAAGTTTTATTGGGAGAGATACGCTCAAAAAGTTTTCTTTTGCCTATAGTAGATCCCACAAAATAGGCTCCTATATCCTGGCTCCAGACAATAAGCAGTAGGCCTACTATAAGCTCATAGGAATAAGTTCCCTTGAAAAAAGCCAGCTGATGCAACATACTACAGGGAAACGCTATGTATAAAACAGCCAGAAGTGTCACAGCCATATCTAAAAAAGGATTAGAAAACCTGCGCCTATAGAGGGCAATAATAGGCAGACATACCAGCAGCAGTAGCGCTGCATAACCCAACAATGGAGATAAATGGTCCTGCACATAGTAAGCAAAAGTTGCCGTATAGCATAGCAAGCCAAATAAAATACCGTATAAACGCATAGGTGTAACATATGCCTGTTTAATTAATTTATAAAATTCTAGCATAGTCAGCAGCACTACATAAAAGAAAAGAAAAAAATAGCTCCAAGGAGACCATACAAGCGCAAAAAGAATCAATGGGGTGAGGAAGATAGCAGAAATAAAGCGTTGGATGAAATTGCTGTGCGTGCTTAACATATAATATATAGGATAGTTATTCAATAAATATGTCTTTGGAGTGTAGGCGAGCCTAGCCTAGGCATAGTGGCCCCATTCCCCCCCCTCTCTTGCAATGATATAAAAAACTATAGGAAAGAAAAAATATGCTTTTTCCTTTTTCAAGCGTTGTGGCTTTATTAGGTGTAGGAGCCATAGCGAGAAGGGAGGAGGGTGTTTAGTGCATGAGGGCAGGCTAGCTTGTCTCCAACCAATTAGGACCCAGGTGGCAATTTACCTTAATAGGCACATGGGCCAATGGCAATGCCTCCGCCATAAGGGAAGGTATCTGCTGCTGTAAGGAAGGCACTTCCTCTAGGGGCACATTAAAAACCAACTCATCATGTACCTGCATAATCATTTGTGTGCGGAGAGCATGGCTTTGTAGCCAATGGTAGATGTTAATCATAGCCAATTTAATCATTTCTGCAGCACTACCCTGAATCACTGTATTGATGACACTGCGCTTGGCAGTGTTGCGCAAAATAGCATTGCGGGAGTGAATATCCGGAAAAAAACGTTTCCTTCCCAATAAGGTAGTTACGTAGCCTTTTTCTTCTGCGGAGGCAATCGTTTGGTCTATATAGGATTTAATACCTGGAAACTCAGCAAAGTAAGTTTCCATCCATTGGGCAGCTTCTTTAGGGGATATAGCATCCATGCGTTGGGCCAGACCAAAAGCAGAAATACCATAGAGGATGCCAAAGTTAGCCGTTTTAGCTTTTCTGCGCATGCTGTTATCCACTGCTGTGGTAGCTACTTTAAAGAGCTTACTAGCTGTAATTTGATGGATGTCTTGATCCTGTTGAAAAGCTTGTAGCATCGTTGCATCTTGGGAACAAGCAGCCATAATGCGCAATTCTATTTGGGAGTAGTCAGCAGAAAATAATAAATCTCCTTTATTATGAGGTATAAAAGCCCTCCTTAATTCCCTTCCCTGTTTAGTTTTAATAGGTATATTTTGCAGGTTAGGGTTAGTAGCGCTTAGTCTCCCTGTAACAACAGTAGCTTGTTGGTAGGAGGTATGCAGCCGTTGATCTAGGGGATGCAAGAGAGTAGGCAATACTTCTACGTAGGTAGAGCGGAGTTTTTGTAGGGAGCGGTAGGACCGAATAGCTGATGCAATGGGTGCGGTAAGTTTTTCTAATATTTTTTCTCCTGTGGCGTAGTGGCCTTTCTTGGTTTTAAGTGGATTGGTAGGAAGGGCTAATTGCTCAAATAATACGTTACCCAGCTGCTTAGGAGAATCAATATTAAAAGAGCAGCCTGCTAAGGCATAGATCTCTGCTTGTAACTTTTTCAACTTATCTTGCAATTGTGTGCTTAAGCTATGTAAGAAGGGGACATCAATGGCAACGCCTGCTAGCTCCATAGCTGCCAATATGGGTATCAACGGCATTTCCACCTGATAGAATAGGTCAGCTTCTGCTGCTAGGGCAAGGGCAAGCTTTTCATGCAGCTGTAAGAGGTAGGCGGCGTTTGTGCCACTAGTAGCAGCAGACACCGCAGGAGAAGATGCTTTGGAAGGCTGATTAGGCGTATAATGTAAATATCTTGTTAGTAGGTCAGCTAGCTGCTTTTTCCCATCTGCTGCCAGCAAAGCATGGGCAATAAGAGTATCAAAGAAAGGAGTTGCCAAAGCAAGCCCATGCTGATGCAAAACGATCAGTTTATATTTAATGTCATGGCTTATTTTAAGCAGTTGCGTTTGGCCTAGTAGTGGTTGAAGCAGTTGTATAAAAGGTTTTCGATCGTTTGCATCCGTAGGGAGCGGCACATAGTAAGCTTCACCCGGTTTATAGGAAAAGGCAATGCCTAATAGGGGAGCTGTATAGGGATCTGAGGATGCGTGGGTAGCTATGTCAAATGCCCATACGTTGGCTTGCTGCAGCGTTTGTACTAGGGTTTGACAGTCGGATAGGGTTTCGATCGTTTGGTAGTGGTGAGGAGGCGCATTATTTCCCGCTTCTAAAGAAGCATTGCCTCCCGCTTGCCAAGCAGTCCCCAATAACCTTTTGCTGAATTGTTTCAATTCCAGTTGCGTTAAAAGTGGCTCTAATGCAGTTTGGCTGGGTAGTTGGTACGTACAGCTGTTGAGATCTAAAGTAACTGGTATATCTGTACAAATGGTAGCCAATTGCTTGGATAGTTTACCTTGATCGGCATATTGTTCCAGGGTGGTTTTTAATTTATCTGTGAGTTGGTTTGTATTTTCTAATAAATTTTCTAACGTTTCGAATCTTGCTATGAGTTTTTGAGCCGTTATTCTTCCAATAGAAGGGATTCCCGGGATAGCATCTGTAGGATCCCCTTCCAGTGCTAAGATGTCACATACTTGGGTAGGCTTGCTGATACCCCATTGGGCTAAAACTTCTTTCTCCCCTAATATTACCGCTTTTTGACCATGTTGTGTAGGTTTGTACAGGGAGACATTTTTCCCTACGAGCTGGGCTAGGTCTTTATCCATAGACATCAAATAGGTAGAACAATCCAAGGCAGCTGCTTGTTTCGCTAGGCTACCCATTAGATCATCCGCCTCATAACCATTGTATTCCATCCATAGGATACCCCATGCAGTTAAGAGCTGTTGAATGTAAGGAATGGCTATGGATATAGCTTCTGGTTGAGCCTGGCGATGGGCTTTGTAAGCAGGAAACCAGCGGTGTCGAAAAGTTTTTTCTTTGGAATCAAAAGTTACTATTATATGGGTTGGTTTTTCCTTTTGAATCATCTCTAGCAATGTATTAACAAAACCAACTATGGCGCCTGTTGGGATGCCTGCTGCTGTTACCATAGCAGCCTTAGCAAGGGCAAAATAGGCCCTATAAATAAGCGATAACCCATCTAGTAAAAAAAGTTTTGGTGTGGAAAATAGATTCATTATTTGCAAATAAATATATAAATTGGCATTAAAGCTAACCCAATAGCGGAACCTTGCGGTATATTTTAAATGTATGCGTTTTTTTTGTTAAAAAGGGCAAAACCCTTACGTAAAGGCGCTAAGTGGGAAGCGCATGTAGAGAAAAGGGATTTTTCTTCTATGAGAAGCTTACAAGACTTTTAAATAAGGCATAAACCATAACACTATAATAATTAACTAAAATGTATCAAAATAGGCAACAGGTAAATTTAAAAAAAGGTATGGTATATGTATGGTTTCTTTTTACAGTAGTGTTTGCAGGTGGTTGTGGGGAGGAATTTGGGAAAGCCGAAGAAAGCAGAGCAATAGCAGTAAAGAGTGACATAGCGAAACGCGTAGCAGCAGCGGTAGAAGCAGATCCATTAATAGTAAAAATAAAAGCGGCGTTAGCAAAGAGAGCAGCGGAAGTAGCAGCAAGTAAGACAGCAGCGGTAGAAGCAGATCCAGCAACAGCAAAAATAAAAGCGGAACTAGCAAAAAGAGCAGCGGAAGTAACCGCAAGGGAGGCAGAAAAAATAGCAATGGTAATAACAAGGCAAAGTGTAATAAGAGCAACAATAGCAGTGGTAAAAAGAATAAGAAAAGCAAACCCAAACGAAGTAACAAGTAAAGTAGTAACGAAAATAGAAGCAGCTGCTAAAAGAAACATAGAAGGGAATCATGTATGTGAACAAGCTTCTGTAATATGTGGCACATGGTCAGGAGGTATCGTATTCGAAGCATTTGAGCAAACAATAAAAGCAATAATAGAAGCCGATCCAAAAATAGCAAAAAGGAAAGAAGCAATAGCAAAGGAAGTAAAAGAAAAAGCAGAAGACGCAGAAAAGAGCGTACGTAAAGTAATAAAAGAAGAAATGGTAGGAGCAGCATTAAGAAAAATAGTAGAAGCAGCAGGAGGAGGAATAAAGGAAAAAGTGCTAAGGGAAGTAGTGAAAGAATTAGAAACGGACGTAGATGGTCAAAAAATGGCAGCAGACGCAATAGTAGAAGCAGCCATGGGCAATCCAGTACCTGTAAAAGCAAGGAGTGCAGCAGCAGCGGAAGGCGTATGGAAGGATATAGATAGCTGGCTCGATAGCAAGAGGGGAACGCTATAGAGGAAACGTTAATAGCGCAAAGGTAGCTGGGTATAAAGGTAGGAAGAGCGGTAGCTAAAACAGTAGTATGGCAGCGGAAGGTAGGATTATAGCCATAGATTATGGGCTTAAGCGGGTAGGTCTTGCCGCAACAGATCCGCTGCAGCTTATTGCGGCTCCCTTGTTAGCATTGCCCGCTGCTGCTTTGATTCCCTTTCTAGAAGACTATTTACAAAAAGAAGCAGTTGCTACCTTTGTTATAGGCATGCCCAGGAGATCAGATGGCAAACCTTCTGTCATGGGTAGCGCAGTAGCAGGTGTGGCTGTCCAATTGCAGCAGCGCTTTCCCCAGCAACAGTATTATTACCAAGAGGAGCGTTTTACTTCTAAGTTAGCTGCAAAAGCACTTTATCAAGCCGGCTACCGTAAGAAAGATAGACAAAATAAAGGCAATATAGATACCATGAGTGCAGCCATCATATTGCAGTCTTTCTTGTATGGTATCGGGCAGCAACAGCTGGATACGTTTGTTAAAGCATAGCGTAATGTTCCCCTACCAATAGGTATCAGCGGATTTCCCATCTAAAGATAAATCCATTGTTCTAATAAATAAATAGTAGCTTACCGCTGTGCCGTTTCCCATAAGTACAGAGCGTCACTTTATGGAATAAGCTTTGCTTACAAGGCATCCCATTGCTTTTGGTAGCTTATACGTATATTTTACTAACTTAATAGGTATACCGGCAAATAAAAAAGGCAGCTCTTGTTTGCGTATAGGTTGTAGGCAAGGTATGGGCGTACCCTTTTGCTTAGCGCATATTAGGATCTATTGCGTATAAAACAAGAAAAGCTGATTATCATAAATATAAAGCAAAATAGCTAATAGATTGGTTGCATTGGACCATTTAAATCCTAGAGAATATCTTATTATTCGTGGTGCGCGCACGCACAATTTAAAAAACATAAGCGTAGCCATACCACACAACCAGCTAGTAGTGGTAGCAGGGTTATCAGGCTCTGGGAAATCTTCCTTAATAGTAGATACGTTATTTGTAGAAGCGCAGCGCAGGTATATAGAGAGTTTAAGCACCCATGCGCGCCAATTTTTAGGGAAAATGGCAAAACCTGCGGTTGATTCCATAGAAGGCGTACGCCCTGCTATTGCCATTCAGCAAGGTGTCGTACACAAAAACCCACGTTCTACGGTAGCTACCGTTACGGAGCTAGCGGATTATTTCTATTTGCTCTATGCCCGTATAGGGATTACCTATTCTCCCCTTAGCGGTCAAGTAGTGCAAAAAGACAGCGTCACAGATGTGGTAGATTACCTCTATCAACAGGAGGAGGGAACCAAGCTATTGCTACTGTATCCTATAGCATGCAGCAATCAGGAAGCTTTATTAGCGCAATTAAGCGCAGCGCAGGGGAAGGGATTTACGCGGGTTATGCAAGCCGATCAATTATTTTTTATAGAAGAAATTCTTTTAGGTACGATTTCCTTACGGCTTGACCAGCCGCTTTATGGCCTAGTAGATCGCCTAGTAGTGCGCAAACAAGATCCCCATAGCCAGCGTAGGGCAGCAGATTCCGTTCAAGTAGCTTTTACAGAAGGGGATGGTCGGATAGCAGTAAGCGTTATCGGGGGAGGGCAGCGCCTCTTTTCAGATCGCTTTGAGCGGGATGGTATGCTATTTGAGCTCCCTAGTGTTCCTTTTTTTAATAGCAATACCCCTTATGGTGCTTGCAAGCAGTGTGCAGGGTTGGGGTATGTAATAGACCTAGCAGAAGAAAAAGTTATTCCCAATTCGGCGCTTTCCCTAGCAGAAGGCGCGGTAGCACCTTGGCAAGGACCCATCATGCGCAAATGGTTAGCCCCCCTTTCGGTGCAGCAGAAGACCTTTGACCTCCTCCTGCATACGCCTTATAGCGCTTTAACAGCCGATCAAAAAGAAATCATCTGGAAGGGGAAAGGAGATTTCATCGGTATAGAGCCTTTTTTTGAGTTTTGTGCCAAGCAAACTGATAAAATACACTATCGCGTACTTTTATCCCGTTACCGCTCTAAGAAAGTGTGTCCGCTCTGTCAGGGCAGCTGCATGCGTGTAGATACTAAGTATGTACGCATAGGTCCGTATGCCCTAGGGGAACTTCTGACCTTGCCCCTGCAACAAGTATTGGCTTTTTGCACTGCGCTACCTCTTACCGTATGGCAAGCCAGCGTTGCCCAAAGAATTGTAACAGAAATTAAGAATAGGCTCCATTACCTAGTAAGCGTAGGGTTAGGGTATGTAACGTTAAACAGGCCCATCGATACGCTATCGAATGGCGAGTATCAGCGGGTTAGATTGGCTACTGCATTAGGGAGTCCCCTTTGCGGGGTACTCTATATTTTGGATGAGCCCACTGCTGGGTTACATCCACGCGATATCCATCGGTTGACACAGCAGTTGGTACATTTAAAGGAGCAAGGCAATACAGTCATCGTCATAGAGCATGAAGCGCAGGTGATGCAGGTAGCCGATAGGATTATAGAGATAGGACCTGAAGCAGGCATAGGCGGGGGGAATCTTGTTTTTGAAGGCAATTTATCAGAGCTATTACAATCCGAAGCAACCCATACAGCCCGTTATTTAAAGGGAAGCGAGCAAATTCCGCTACCCAAGCAGCGGCGGGATTGGTGCCATAGTCTATGGATCAAGCAAGCCCGCCTACATAATTTAAAGGACGTTACCGTAGCCTTTCCCTTACAGCTGTTAACGGTAGTTACAGGTGTAAGTGGATCAGGCAAATCCTCCTTAGTTTCAGGCGTATTGTATCCCGCATTGGTAGCGCATTTAGCAGGCGCAAGCAGGTCCGCTGGGTCAAAAGATACATTAGTAGGTGATTTTCATTGTATTCAGGCAGTAGAGCATATGCAGCATCATGCGTTAGGGAAGTGGGCACGTTCCAATCCACTTACCTATTTAGGATTATATGATTATATACGCACCTGTTTTGCGCAGACCGCCTTAGCCCGCAAGCGCAACTACCAGCGCGGGCATTTTTCCTTTTATTCAGCCAAGGGTCAATGCAGCAGTTGCCGCGGGGAAGGTATACAAAAAATAGAAATGCAATTTATGGCAGCCATTGAATTGCCCTGTGAGGTCTGTCAGGGCAATCGTTTTAAGCCTGAGATACTAGATGTAACCTATTGTGGTAAGAATATTACCCAGCTATTGCACATGACCGTAGCGGAAGCATTGGTTTTTTTTGCGGATCATGCATGTCTTATGCAGTCATTCAAAGCCCTACAGGCCATAGGGTTAGCGTATATTGCCTTAGGGCAATCCTTTCGTTCCTTAAGTGCAGGCGAGCGGCAGCGGCTTAAGTTAGCCTATTACTTAGCCAAGGAAACAAAGGATCAATCCATCTTATTTATATTAGATGAACCTACTACGGGGCTTCATTTACGGGATGTCCATCTATTGGTTATGGCCTTACATGCATTGGTACAGCGGGGTCATACTGTAATTGTAATGGAGCATCATCTAGATATTATTAGCAATGCCGATTGGGTTATTGACTTAGGGCCTGGTGGAGGAGCAGAAGGCGGTCAGGTTGTATTTACCGGTAGGCCGGAGGCGTTGCTACAAGAAGCCGATAATGTTACGGCCTACCATGCAAGACATGGGCGTATCCATTGCGTAGATTAAATCAAGGAATTTTTGATGTTAGCAAATTATTTCCGTAATTGCTAAAAGGAGTGGATGAGATATAAAAATTTTTCTGATAAGGGGAAAAGGTTATTGCATAGGTTGTAAGCCTTAGTTAAGGGTATGTAGTATTTGGTGGGGTGGATAGAAGGTGGGGTATGGCTTCCGCTGAGTAAGCGAAGGAGTGTATTTGTTGGATAGAAAGGCAATGATCGTTAGTAAAGGTATGATTGTTGGTATTTAGAATAAATAGGAAGCAGCGGTAATGAGGAAAGGGCAGCTATTGGGAGAGGGGTAGGCGTTGAGAGCGTATACCTATCTATAGCGCTTTCTAGCTTTTGTAATTAAATAAATTATTTATTAAATTATGAGTCTAGGTTGAACTATAACCTAGAGCAATATAATACGAGATTGAGTCAAGTAACTTATAAAACTTATAAGTTTAGTTAAGCGATTAATAAGAATTTTAAAAATTTAGGTGTGCATTATGGTTTATAAAAAGATTGTAAATAATATCCCTTCTTTATCCAGTTTGCTATTAGCTGGGATGGTATTGGGGGGGTCTTGTAATGGTAAGAAAAATGGTGCTGTTTCAGGGACAGGGGGAGATGCTGAGGTTGGAAATGAGGTTAGTGATAAGAAATTTTCTCCGGAGCTAAGCAAGGCTAGGTGGGATGCGTGGGCTTTTATTTTTGGTAGCAAGCAGCTGAGTTATGCCTGTTTTCTTAATAAGGAAAAACAACTTGATCCTATGTTGCCTGAGACTTATACAATAAGTAGAAGCACAACACTGGAAACGATGACGAAACTTTTAGAGGAACGAGTTCGATCCTTGAAAGAGCGTTTCTCTCTTAATGGCGGTATTACACAAAACGTGGAAACTGCTTTAGCAAGTCTAATAGGTTGGCTTGATGTTAAAAATAAAACTAATGTTTCAGCACATACTCAACAAAAAAAATACTTCCCACACTATGGGAAGGCTATAGAACAAATTGTGTGCATTTATAATACGTTTTATTCTCTTATACAAGAGTTACGTAGTACGCAAGATAGTATACATAAAGGTCAGTACGATATCAATTTTAAATGGAAAACAAAAGAAGAAGATTTAGATACCTTTTATAATAATTATATAAAAGATAAATTTGGTCTTGCAAGTAGAATAGCAGTTGCTAAAAATGGAGAAAAAAAAGATATATTACTGGATGAACATACAGAACAGTTGCTTCCATTCCTCATCTCTTCGTCTAGTGAAGGTGAAGGTGGTGCTAGCGAACTAATGGAAGAGCAGGTAGGTAATGTAATGATCCATGCTAATAATGGAGATACCCTCCTGGATGAGATAAACGTACAAAGAGACATTAAGGCGGGGAACGATAAGACAAAAAAGCCGTATCATTTTCATATACCTAAAATTACAGGAGGCGTAGACCTTCGATCAGGATCACGAGTGCTGACTTTTAAAGAGCTTTTGTTTTTGCTTTGTAAGGGGACCCTTGAGTCTAAAAAAGATGCCAAGGTTGAAAATGGTATCTTTGGTGTGATAAGCGACACCTCCGGAAAAAAAGATGGTAAGTTAAAATCAAATCCTGATGCTTATAAAAAGTTTGCTAGTGACGCACAAAATCCTGATCTATTTGTTACTCATATAACGGATTTAATAAGAAACAATTCGCTTAAGGGATGGTGGTCTGTTGATATAAGTGAAGCAAGTTCCCAACTAGAAGAACTGATCAGTAAATATGCCTCTCAGGCTCCATTATGCAATGCCACCAATTTTACTACTGAACTGTTAAAGAAGATGGTAGAATGGGCTGGTGCAACAGGTGCAACAGGTATAACTATACCAGATAGAGTGGATGCGGATGGAGTGGATACAGTGCTAGATGAAATAATAACCAAAACATCTGATGCTCAAACTTCCGGTAATTCCTTACAGTTGATTAGCTGTAGGCTTGCTAATCAGATTGTGAGTGATACAATCTTATTGGGTCAATTAAAGCAACAAGGAGGCTTTACAGTGGGTACACTTAAAGACGAACTCTTGCAGATGTTGGAAAGTAAGAAAATGCAAGAGAATCTGCTTTGCATAACTGTTGGTGGTAAACCAAAGCTTACATCTTTAGGTGTTAAGTTTCAGGGGATGGTATGTAGATTCGATAAGATTCTAAAAGAAAACAAAGGGACGGAGCGTAGTTGTACTTATGAAGAGATAAAAAAATCAACAGGTTTTGACATTGAACCTATTAATAAGTGGGTTGAAGAAACTTATCATTTACTGAAAGCTTTCCTGGTTTTGCCAGACAAATTGGCGAACGTTTTTTATAAATATCAAGACGATAACCAGACTGTAGACTATGCAACAGAGATCGGAATTCAAAATGCGGATTTAGGTTTGGATCAGAATCCGGTAATTGACAAGTTGGACAGCTTTAGGCACGAATACTTAAAGGCTAAGAAAAAAACCGAGCAACCAGAAACTCCAGCAACTCCAGCTGCTTAATTTTAGGTAGGTTTCGTATAGTACTTTCTTTTGTACTTTGTATAAAAGTGGATCCCAGTTTTGCTGGGTTCCACTTTTTTTGTATCTACCTTTGGGTTGATCGGTATGCTGGTCCTTGCCTTAATCCTAAAAAATAAAATTACACCGCATGCAATCCTCCGCTATACGTGCCCAGTTTATACAGTTTTTTCAACAAAAGGGACACCAGCACCAAATAGCAGCTCCTATTGTAAATAAGGAGGATCCTTCTTTGCTTTTTGTCAATGCAGGGATGAACCCCTTTAAAGATATTATCTTAGGATACCAGCCTATACAAACAGCACGGGTAGTAAGCGCACAGCCCTGCTTGCGGGTATCTGGAAAACATAATGACTTGGAAGTAGTAGGCGTGGATGGCTACCACCATACGTTGTTTGAAATGCTGGGTAATTGGTCCTTTGGGGATTACTTTAAAGAAGCAGCTATCCAGTGGGCCTGGGAATTGCTCACAGAAGTATACCAACTCCCTAAAGAACGGCTCTACGTAACTACATTTGCAGGGGATCCAGAAGATAACCTACCAGAAGATAAGGAAACAGCGGCTATTTGGCGCAACTATTTGCCCCCAACACATATTTTACCCTTTGCTAAAAAAGATAACTTCTGGGAAATGGGAACCCAAGGTCCTTGTGGTCCTTGCTCAGAGATCCATATAGATATACGCCCAGAGGCAACACGCCAATCCATAGCAGCTGCCCAGCTGGTAAACCAAGAAAATCCCCAGGTATTGGAAGTGTGGAATTTGGTCTTTATGCAGTACAACAGAAAAAACAGTGGTAAGCTGGTCGAGCTTCCCCATAAACATATCGATACAGGAATGGGATTGGAACGATTGGCTATGGTGCTACAAGGAAAAATGGCTACCTATGATACGGATATTTTTACACCGCTTATACAAGCAATAGAAAAGATTTCAGGGAAAGCCTATGCGGATAGTACCGCTACTGCTGCGGCTATGCGGGTGATTGCAGACCATCTGCGTGCGGTAGCTTTTGCTATAGCCGATGGCGCGCTGCCTGCCGCTACCAAAGTAGGATATGTAGTGCGCCGTATCTTACGTAGGGCTATCCGTTATGGTTATAGCTACTTGGCTATAGAAGAACCTTTTATTTATCAATTGGTAGCGCCTTTGGTAGCCCAGATGGGGGACGCTTACCCTAACCTTAGGGTACAGCAAACAACTATCGAAGAAATCATACAGACCGAAGAAAAAGCTTTCCTAAAGACCTTAGCAGCTGGGCTTCAGCGGCTGCATTACCTAAATCCGCAAGGTACGCTAGCGGGAAAAGTAGCCTTTGAGCTCTATGATAGCTATGGCTTTCCCTTAGATCTTACAAAATTAATTGCCAAAGAAAAAAACCTCATCCTAGATGAGGCCGGTTTTGAAGTGGCTCTGCAAGCACAACAGGCCCGTTCTCAGCAAGATGCGGCTGTGACCTATGGGGATTGGCATCAGCTGCAACCAGGGGTAACTACGCGTTTTGTAGGGTATGATCAATTAACAGCTACTACTTCTATTGTGCAGTGGCGTAGCCTTACCGATAAAAGAGGGAAACGCTATCAATTGGTATTGGCAGTTACGCCTTTTTATCCAGCAGGAGGGGGACAAGTAGCAGATAAGGGCTCTATACACTGTGGGACGGAATCGATTGCAGTGCTAGATGTACAGAAAGAACATGGCTTACTGATCCATACAGTTGATCGCTTACCAGATCCAATAGAGGGAACCCTAGCGGCTTGTGTGGATGAGCCGTCACGTAAGGAAACCGCTGCAAACCATACAGCTACCCATCTTTTACAGGCTGCCCTTAGGGCCCTACTGGGGAAACAGCTATCCCAAAAAGGTTCTTTGGTAACTGCTTCCGCTTTGCGTTTTGATTTTACCCATGTGGCTAAATTAACCGCTGCACAAATAGAAGCGATTGAAGCAATGGTAAATGCTAAAATTAGAGCCAATATCCCTTGTCTGGAGCAGCGGGACCTGCCTTTGGAAACGGCTAAGGCTAGGGGCGCACAGGCATTATTTGGGGAAAAATATGCGGCTGAAGTAAGGGTTATTACCTTTGATGAAAAGTTTTCTATGGAGCTTTGTGGGGGTACGCATGTCAAAACTACAGGGGAAATTGGTTTCTTTAAAATTATACGTGAAACCGCTATAGGAAGTGGTATACGTAGAATAGAAGCGCTTACAGCACGTAACGCAGCGGAATTTGTAAACCAAGAGCTGACTAAGCTAGTAACTTTATCTACCTTACTGAGGCAACCTAAAGATATAGTCAAGGTAGTAGAGCGCTTACTGCATGAAAAAAAACAGCTGGAAAAACAGTGCCAGGCTTACGAAACCCATATCATTCAACAGGTAACGCAGCAGCTCTCTGTAGAGGTAGAGCAGGTAGGCGATGCTTACCTCCTCATTCAAACAGTAATACTGCCTCATTTGGATGCATTGCGGCAAGTTGCTTTTCAATTTAAGGCGCGGTATAAGAAAATTTTTATTGTATTAGCTACTGAGCTGTCCCATAAGGCTCAGTTGCTTATCTTGCGTTCAGAGGCATTGGCTGCTACCTGTAATGCGCATTTGCTTATGCAGTCGATAGCTCCGCTTATAGAGGGGAAGGGAGGAGGACAGCCTTTTGTCGCAACGGCTGGAGGTAGCAATCCTGCTGCTATACCCGTAGCTTTGCAAATGGCAAGACAGCTGTTCCTGGACGCTTCCTTGGCCACCTAAGTAAATAATAAAAGTGATTTTTCTTCCTCCTGAAGGATATACAACATAAACTCCTCCTAGAAGTTGTATCTGGTGTTAGGATTCTTTATTTTTACCAAGGAGGGAGGGAAGCAAATAAAACCAACGAAGACAAAGGAGCAAAAACCATAGAGGGGTAGAAAGAAAAAAGAGAGGGAAGATAAGGAGGGGTAGAAAGGAGAGGGGAGGAGAAGGGAGAGGGGAGGAGAAGGGAGAGGGGAGGAGAAGGAGGAGGAGAGGAGAAGGAGGAGGGGAGGAGAAGGAGGAGGGGGAGGAGAAGAAAAAGAGGTATCTCCAGCGCTTATTAAGGCTAGAATAAACGAAAGAAGATAATTATTGTATGGAAAATGCCGTTGTAGAATTTTCAGGTTATAAGTTGAGGGAGGCTATCAACCAGCATGAGCTGGTTTTTGTTGATTTTTGGGCTCCTTGGTGTGGTCCATGTCTAAGATTAGGCCCTATTATAGAGGAGTTGGCTTTTTTTTATGCAGGCAGGATCCTTATAGGGAAGCTTAATATAGAGGATGACGCTGAAATGGTAACGAAATATGCTATTAGGACCATTCCTACTATGTTGATTATCCGTAAAGGAATTGAGGTTGAGCGGATGGTGGGTAGTTTACCCCTCGAAACCATCCAAAAAATCCTGAATAACTATTTGATTAAGCAAGTAGATATTATTGAAGGGTAGCTTGGTAAAATAAAATGCTACTTCTAAAACGCTACCTGTTTTATGCGTTTGGCTTCCTTAAGTAATAGGATGAGAAAAGAAAAGTATGTATGTATTTTTAACCATTCTTTGCCATTTTTGAATACTTTTTACTGGATCAACAAGGAATAAAATCAACGTTACATTAGGGCGTTTTTTTATCTATGCAGCCCATTACTAAAAATTTACAAAAATTCCTCTTATATTTTGTTGGGCAATATAGATGGCGTTTTACTGCCATGGCTGTTTCCTATACTGCTTATTATGTTTTGGACAACTTAATGTTGCCTTTTGCTTTTAATAAGCTATTCATTGATCGCCTCTACACCCTAGACAATAACCGTACAGCTGCCTGGCTACAGTTGGGTTGGCCACTGTTCGTGCTATTAGCTGTAATTTTTTTCATAGATATTTTATCCCGCTTTTCTGATTATTTAAAGGTCAGAACCATTCCTACATTCGAGGCTCGCGTACGTATGTGGATAGTAAGCTATGTACAAAACCATTCCTATCAGTTGTTTACAGAGAATTTTTCTGGTGATTTAGTAAGACGGATAGATAATCTCACAGATGGTGTTAGCCAACTAGTGATGCGAATTATTGATTCCTTTTTACCTACTTTCTGTACCATGCTACTAGGCGTCCTTTCGTTTACCCTTGTACAGCCTGTTTTCGGTATCATGCTAATGGTTTGGTTGCTACTCTATACCCTTATCTACTATTTGTTTGCTAAAAAATTTACACGTTACGCCATGGTACATGCGGAAAAAGTAAGCCTTCTTTCTGGTAGCATAATGGATGGGTTTACCAATGTACTTAGCATGAAGTTATTTGCATTTAATCAGAAAGATGCAGCCCATTTAAGCGTACCACAAGAAGCCGAACAAAAAGCACATGAGCATGTTTTACGGATGATTATGTATTTACATTGTATTATTGGGGTACTATCCATTGCCTTTATGGGCATAGGGCTTATAGGACAGATGGTTTACTATTGGCAGTTGGGTAAATTAGACATCCCTACTATTGTTTATATTGCTACCACAGGAACCAATCTTTGTAATTTAGTTTGGGATTTATTAGCGGATTTTCCAGCTTTTTTTGAAGAGATAGGCTATTGCAGTCAGGCGTTGCAATTACTACAGCAGAAGCATGCTATTGTAGATCTTCCTGCTGCTACTACGTTGCAATGCCCTTCTGCTCCTGCGATTGCATTTAATCAGATTTCCTTTTCCTATTCGAGTACTGCTCCTTTATTTGAGCAACAAGATCTTTACATAGCAGCTGGGGAAAAAGTAGGCTTAGTAGGTTTATCTGGGAGTGGTAAATCTACCTTTGCCTATTTATTACTTAGGTTTTATGATTTACAGGGAGGGAACATTACCATTAATGGTCAGGATATTGCTACGGTTACCCAATCGTCATTGCGTGCTGCTATTTCGCTTGTGCCGCAGGATACCATTTTATTTCATACCACTGTGCTAGAGAATATCCGTTATGGGCATCAAGGGGCAACCGAGGCAGAAGTTATAGCAGCGGCCCAAAGCGTAGGATGTCATGATTTTATTATGCAGCTGCCCGCCAACTATCAGACATTAGTAGGGGAGCGGGGTGCGAAGCTATCCGGTGGCCAACGGCAGCGCATAGCCATTGTGCGGGCCGTTTTAAAAAATGCCCCCATTCTTATACTAGATGAATCGACATCAGCTTTGGATGCCCTTACTGAAAATGCTATTCAAGAAAGCTTACGTATTGCTATGACTGGAAGGACTACCCTTGTAATTGCCCATAGGATATCTGCCCTGTCCGCTATGGATCGCATTGTAGTGCTAGAGCATGGTAAAATCATAGCTGAAGGATCGCATGATTTATTACTTAGGACAAATGCCTACTATGCCGCTATGTGCCAGCTCCAACCGACCATTATCTGAGAAAATAGGCCGCTATAAAATGTATTGATTGAGATCTTTGTGTTGTAGTAAACTAGCCAAGGATTTTTGGACCATTTCTTTCGTAATGGTGAGTTCCATAGGAGGTACAATACAATCTGGAACATCAAAAAGTATGGGATTCAATAGGTGACTCATAACGGTTTGCAAACGTCTTGCACCGATGTTTTCTATTGCTTCATTTAAGCGGTAAGCCATAGCTGCAATTTCTTTTTTTGCTTCTAAATCAAAATGTAGCGTTATACCTTCCACCGCTAATAATGCTTGGTATTGCATGGGTAAAGCACTCTTAGGTTCATCTAGAATTTGATAAAAATGCGTTTGAGAAAGATTCTCCAATGTCACACGAATAGGGAATCTTCCTTGTAATTCTGGAATAAGATCAGATGGCTTAGCCATATGAAAAGCACCTGCACCAATAAAAAGAATATGATCCGTATGGACAATCCCATATTTGGTGTGTATGGCACTCCCCTCTACAATAGGAAGCAAATCACGTTGTACACCTTCTCTGCTTACACCTGATCCATGCGTTTGGGTAGTATGGGCAATTTTGTCTATTTCATCTATAAAAATAATACCCGTATTGCTGGCTCTTTCTATTGCCTCCTCTTTAACTATATGCATATCAATCTGCTTAGCAAGCTCTTCCGCTAGCAATAGGTTTCTTGCCTCTGCAATGGTAACTTTTCTTTTTTTGGTTTGTTTAGATAAAAAGCTACTGAGCATATCTTGAAAGTTCATGATTATGCCTTCATCTGTCGAAGGCCCCATCCCTATACCCGTTAGGTTGCCCTGGTAGGTAGGATTGTTGCTGACTTGAATTTCTATTTGCTGCTGCTCCAGTAACCCACTGCTTAATTGCTCACGGAAATGTGCCCGGACAACATCTATATTTTGCGGGCGATCTGATTTGGTATCTGTCCCTTCCTTTGCTTTGGTAGAAGGACAAACGATATCTAAAAGAAGCTCTTCTATTTGCTGTTGAATGGTAACTTGTAGTGCTTCCGTTTTTTCTGCTTTTACCATAGCTATGGCACGCTCTACTAAATCCCTTACCATGCTTTCTACGTCACGGCCCACATAGCCTACCTCTGTAAATTTTGAAGCCTCTACTTTTATAAAAGGAACATGCGCAATTTTAGCTAAACGCCTGGCTATTTCAGTTTTTCCTACCCCAGTTGGCCCAATCATTAAAATGTTATGGGGCATAATGTCTTCCTTTAACTGTTGCGTGACTTGCATTCTGCGCCATCTGTTGCGTAAGGCAACAGCAACGTTGCATTTTGCTTCCGATTGCCCTATAATGTATTTATCCAGTTCTTGTACAATTTCTTTGGGTGTAAGCGTTTGCTTGCCCGTTGGTATAACCATAACTGTTTTATTTTTATCCTACGCATGAAAAAACTTCCTCCTTTTATCCCCTTACCTCCCTCTCCTTGCTTCTCTCCCCCCTTTATCGCCCCCTCTTTATCGCCCCTCCTTTATCGCCCCTCCTTTATCGCCCCCCCTTTATCGTCCCCCCTTTATCGCCCCCCCTTTATCGCCCCTCCTTTATCGCCCCCCCTTTATCGCCCCCCCTTTATTGTCCCCCCTTTGTTCCCCCTTTATTGTCCCCCTGGGCAGAGCGTAAACATAACATAGTTGCATTTATTGGTTTTATTTACTAAAATAAGTAATTTAAAATTCTATTTCAAGTGGATATAATGCATACCTATAGAAAACTATCTTTTCTTTAACCAATATAAATTTTAATTTCGCCTACAGATAGCCGCGTAGGAGCAATAGGAGCATAGTTCCCTATCTTCTGTTTGCGTAAAAGGAACAGTTGGATTGAATAGCTCCACAAGTAATGACCTTAGGTCTTTTTCAAATACCTGTATAAAAGGGCGCACATCCTCGATCCGTTCGTAAGCTTTCGTCTCATTCGATTGTATAGAAACAGCTGGCACATAGCCATCTAAAAACAGCGACCGAATAGAAATCAAATAAGGTATAACAATCTGTTGTTCCGTTTCACTTCCTTCAGTTAGCACAAGCCAAGCATATAGGAATAACTGAAAAATAGCAGAGTTATTTTTAACTGTTGCACGATTAAACAGTGCAGCTATAGAAGGAATCCTATCGTTAGCTATACCAGTTTTATAGTCTACAATACGTATGCCATGAGTTGTATGATCTATTCGGTCTACCACACCACTTAAGGCTATCTTCTGTTCCTTATGTAAAAAGATGTTTTGCTTTTTCTTTATTTCCACACCAAGCAGTGTAAAAGGCGTCATTGTTTCATCCAGTGTCAAGAGACGTTCCAGCATCTTTTCTAGCAAGGCAGTATATACCGTTAATTCAGCAGCTGTTTGTCCAGTTAAGGAGGAGCAAGCCAGCGCTGTTTCTTGTTTTATTTTTGATGCTATATGATGTAGTGTTTCTTTAGTTAGCTGCTTATCTACAAAAGGTCGATACAGCTGTGCCATCACCTTATGTAGAAGCTGCCCTACTGTTACGGCAGCTTCTTTTTCTTGAGGCATTGGTTTTATTTGGAGTAAGTACCTAAAGTAAAATTGCAGCGGACAGCTCAGGTAAGCTATTAAAGCGGAAGCTGTTAGGCTGGCGCTACTTGTATGGCCTTTTACCACAAATTGAGCAAGCAGTTGCATTATAGCAGCATCTTTTTCCATAGAGATGGGCGCAATGGGTAGCGGCGCATAGCAACTGGAACGTAATCGTTGTGTAATGTTTAATTTACTGTCAAAAGATAATTGCAGCAGCAAGCGACTTATTTCAGCTGGCTGCTTGCCATGGTCTTGTTTCGTATAGCTACAATAATTATGTTGGGAACGTTGTAGTAACCTGTAAAAACCATAAGCCGTTATACTTTCCATGACCCGCTCTCTTAAAGGTAGCCCAACATGCTGACGTAGGTTATAAGGGAGCAAAGAATGGCTCTGGCTTGCGGTAGGGAAAGATCCTTCTGCCATATCTATAAAAAAGAGCTGCTCAAAATCCAAATTGTGGGATTCCGTAACCTCTATAATATAGAGACCTGTTAAAGGATTGTATTGATGGAAAGATAGGCTACTTTCTTTTAAGAAATTTAGAAAAACAGCGGCCAAGTTATTTGCCTCAGCTAAGCTATAAAAAGCAGCTATTTCATCCAATATATGCTGTAAAGCAGTTTTATTTATATCCAGGAATAAATCCTGTTTGGGAACAAAATGAGTTGCTATAAGCCTTAGTATGGTTTTCAGGAAATCCAGCAGTCCCTTATTAGCTGCAGACAACCATTGTTTGAGTGGCCCTACATATTCCCTACACAAGGCAGCGTGGGTAATATATTCGGGTAATGCTTTTACCAGGCTTTTCATTTTCGTTTGCATATGATCTTCCACAAAAGGCTGTAGTAAGCGCAAACCCCTTTTTAGGTTATGGCTGATCGGAGCAGCTGTATTGCTACTTTCCATCCAATATTCCGTTAAGCTTACCACTGCGGTATAGATTAGCGTGGCATTAAGCGGATAGGCTAACCTACCATGCAGCGGTATAGCTAATGCAGCTAGTCTGTCCAATAAAGGAACCAGTAATTGATTTCCACTGAGCACGATAGCTGTTTGAGGTAGGGGAAATACCGCTTTTCCCTCAGCAGTCACCGCTTGTAAACGCTCTACAATGGATTGAATCTGTATTAGGGTAGCATCCACTTCTGTAACCAGGATTGCTTTATTTTTATCATGGAAATAGCTAGAAGACACCTTAGGAAAATGATTTTGAAAGTAAGGCTTCTGTTGGTGTTGACGCAAGTAGTTTCCTGCTACATTAAGCGGGTTATCCATATAATGAGGATCGCTATCCCAATAAAAACGCAAAGGTATTTTAGCCTGTATTTGTGCAATAAAAGCTTCCTCAGCTGGCGTTAAGAGATTAAATCCAGCAAAAATTAGTTCGCTTGCAAAAGGCTCCCTTACAGGTTTATCGGATGCTATTTTGTAGCACAGTCCCTTATATCCCTTTCCCTTTTGAAACAGTTTTTCTGTAAAGATTTGATAAAGCAGCGGTAATTGTTCCCAGGGGAGAAGCGGTTCTTGCTGTTGAAACAAGGTTTCCCATTTTGATTTAGATTCGAAGGCATGTTGTGGCGCTCCAAGGTTTAAAAGCAAGGCAGATTGTTTTTGTTGGTTTAATTGTAACAAGCAATCCGTAGCAGGGATGCGGTACTGATCCAAATCATTAAAATCTTGCAAGAGGATTTTTCCAAAGGGATAGAATTGTTCAAAAGAGCATGGTTTAGGAAATAATTGGCTGGCTGATAAATACAATTCATGCAATAAAGTTATGGTAGGCGCTTCTGACAGGCCACTATGATTTTGGATTAGCTGATCCAGGGTTAGGCAGGTAGGCAGGGAGGAGGGATTCCTATCATACCATAAAGATTGAAAATAATCAATAGACAATGCTGTAGGAAAAACAATGAAACATTGTTCTACCATAACAGCTGTTTGGCTATTTAAATAGGCTACTACTTGCCTTAGGAAAGGAGTATAGGTAATGGTCTGCACAACTACCAAGTTTAGACAATCAAGCTAAGGTAAGAAAATTCGTCTATGAATGAACTATGGTTGGCATGCGGCTAATTTTTCTTCTATGAATTGGAATAGGAGTGGGAGCATGCGGTGGGGATGCATCATATATTCTTCGGCTTCTATTTCTCTTCTAGAGATAGGGAATATATCGTTACAATGGGTTATATCCCTTATAACAAAACATTGAATAGCTGGGTTACCAGGCATCCCTATGGCATAAGGGGTATTGCCAATGTGGGTAAGATCCTCTAGGCTATCCCCTCTGCAAAGTTGTGATTGGAGTGGAATTAAGTGATCATGTAGTCCATCTGTTTCTCCCGTTACTAGGAGAGCAGTAGCCTCGTTCAATGCTTGTATAGCTTGGTCCACTTTTTCATTTATGTTCAGGGCTTGATGCGCTTCTTTGTAAGCTGTTATGGTGTGGCGAAAAAGCCTCCCATAATCATTTTGGTAACCTGCAATCAATAAACCAGGGACTCTATCTGAGGGCTGGCTATTGCGCAGATAGTGGTATACGGCTGATGTACAAGGTCTGTTAGGCAATGTATCCTTTATACCAGCGAATTTCTTATAACCCATACCCTGGAGCAGCGGATAGATGCAATCGGCTGTTTTCGCTAGTGCTGCTAGGGCAAAAAGACTCCAATTTACTTTAGTTCCAATAATATTTAAACCATTCTTTGCCTTGTTTTTGAAGTGCTGTATGGCAAGCGGCCCACGTGTCAGTATAGCGGCACCTTGTAATGGTGCGTTATGGGTAATAAATCCAAGTAGATGTAAAGTATGCTTATACCGTTTTGCTATAAGCGTAGCGATTATACCACCTTGGCTCTGTCCTAAAATAAATAAAGGAAAGGATTGGCTGTCTTTATGGTATGTCCTTAGGGTAGTTTGTATTTCTTGGTAGACCATTTCTACTTGTTGATCTATGCTATAGTCTTCAGATATACCCTGCTCTCTAACGGATGAGTTTATGATCAATAGGTTATCTTTATACTTTTCTGAGAGTTCATTGGCTAGCATTTGCATCTCTTTTCTATCCATGCTTAAGCCATGGAGCAGTACCATGCCAAAAGTTGCTTGTGTGCTTTTGCGTAGGAGTGTAGGATTGGCTAGGGTAGCAGCTATGGTTCTCTCTCCAATAGGTTGTGCTTGGGATGGATCCATAGAATAATTGAGAGGGCTACAAGCAAAGATTGTCTGAAAGAAAATAAAGCTTATCCCAAATGATTTTCTTATACTTACGTTAGGTATCATGGTGCGCATATAGTTAATGTACAGTAAGAAAGCAGTATCCCCTAGTATAAAATTGGCTCTTAGATATAATATAAAAAGAGTCCTTTTAGTCGAATACTACCATAGCCCACAACATATAGTATAAAACATTTATAGGTATAGATCAATAGTGGGTTATCCTTATACATAAAGCATACAGCAGAGCTGTTGCCTATATTTAAGACAGGGTAAGGATAAGTTGGGGAGCGGGTGGGGGTAGTTTCTCTGCTACGGAATCAGACCATCCTGTTATTTTAAAAATTTTGTACCGTGCTGTAGCGCCGTGTAGAAGGCAAATATGACTTTTAGCAATGCCCAATGTCTGAGCCAATAAGCATATAATGGCATGGTTAGCCGCTCCTGATTGGGCCTTAGCTGTAACGCGAACTTGTAACCAATATTTATTTTTTACTGATATCCACTGTTCTATTTTATTATAGCGGCTATTCGGTTTCGCATAAACAGACAAATGATGCGCTTTATTCATAAAACGAGTTAATCTAATCGAATTATTCCCTGAAATACCTGATAAACAGGTCCATTAAGATAAATATCCTTAAATTTTCCGTCTGGCAGTGATGTAAAAGTTACCGAGCAATCACCTCCCTTTGTTACCACTTTCACAGGGCTTTTCAGGCCATAGTAACTGCTTGCTATCAATGCGCTAGCCACTGCACCGGTACCACAAGATAAAGGTTCATATTCTAGACCACATTCGCAAGTACGCACGAAGATACTATCATGCATTAATTGGACGAAACTAAGATTCACGCCTTCCTTTTCAAAGGGTACCATTTTACGTTTAGCCAAACCCATTGTCATCATATTTACTTGCGCTACATTGCTTACGATCTCTACATAGTGATTGGTACCATTATTAATGAAATAACCTGTATACAATGGTTGAATAGCATGATCGATATCTTTTAACTTTAAATGGATCAGGTCATTACGTAAATACCCGGTATGGATTCCATCAAAAGCTACAAAAAAAGCTTCTTGCTGCACGAGCCCCAAATGTATGGCATAATGCAAGGCACATCTGGTCCCATTGCCGCAGAACCCTCCGCCCCGACTGCCATCTGCATTGTAATGCAGTATAGAAAAATCGTACCCTTCCTTTTTTTCAATGGTAACAATACCATCTGCACCAATACCAAATTGCCGGTGGCACAGCTGCTGAACCAGGGTAGGCGTATACCTAAAGAGATTATCAAAATTATTAATTAGAATAAAGTCATTACCGATAGCTTGGTATTTAGCAAAAGGAAGCTGCATGGATTAATACGCTATATTTTTGAGTAAATAATTTTTTTCTTTGTATGTTACATTGCAGAATGCTGCATCTGTTTATCCTGAACTAGAGAAAGCAGCTGTAGTACTGCTTGCTACATGTATGTAGATACATTGCAGTGGCTAAAGGCATACAGGTATAACGTTCACAAGTTACTAAATTTATGTTGATCAACATAAATTTATAGGTTGTAAACCCCATTTTCTATCTCGCTTCCCTCTTCCCCCTTTCCCTCTTTCCCTCTTACACTTATCTATTCCTTACATTGCTTAATGCAATAAATGGGAAACAGTTGCTTGTATAGGTTGTGTATGGGAAGCCCTATTGCCATAGCGGTTCAACTGTTGTATAACCGGTTATATATATATAACTTAGCCACTACCCCGGCGGGCATGGAAAGCCTATGCGTATAGGTTTAGTTGTGGTTGAGCTACCGTTAGTTACGGTAACAGTGGTTCAATGTGAATAATCTGTTTTTAATGCTATTATTTGATCAGCTACCACTTTGTATGGTTATGATTTTTTTAATTGTAACCCTACTGGTAGGCCTTTACTACAGCGATAAAACAACCACGCTACGAGCATATGCAGTAGGGGACAAGCAATTTTCTACTTTAACTTTAGTGGCTACTACATTAGCTACTAGCTGGGGAGGGGGGCAGTTAGTACGGGATGTTGAGCAGGTTTATGACCGTGGCCTTTACTGGATGATTTTTTCCTGTTTAAGCTTTGCGGATGTATGGATACTTATTCCTTTGTCTTTACGCATGGGGGGCTTTATACAGCACTTTTCTATGCCAGAAAGCATGGGTAGCGTATATGGAAAATACCCACGGTTTATTACTGCTTTAGCTGGTATTGCTTCTTCTATAGCGATTATTGCTAGTCAGATTAATGTAATGTCATTGGCTATCAGTAAGTGCATAGAAACAGAGCAGCCAATATATATTGGCTGTACTACAGTAGCTGCTGCGCTAATTCTTATTTTTTATTCTACTTTCGGTGGTATTCGTGCGGTTACTTTTACAGACGTATTGCAATTTGTAACTTTTTCTGCTGTTATTCCTCTATTTACCTGGTTTATGTTTAGGCAAACAGGAAAATCCATTAATGATATTGCCATTTTTATTCATAATCAGCCTAAATTTCAATTTAGCTATGTATTTCATTTTGATCGTAATCTTTTCATTATGCTATCGATGGTTTTAGGTATTATGGCTGCTATAGATCCTACTACGATGCAACGGATATATATGGCTTCTAGTCCGAGGCAGGCTAATAAAGTTTTTCTTTATTCCGGTCTTTTTAGTTTTCTAATGATCGGTTGTATTATTGTAGCCAGTTTATTTGTTTTTGTAAGCATGCCGACATTATCTACAGCAGAGGTATGGCCTTACATCATGAACCATATCCCCTCTGTTTTCAAAGGGTGTATTTGTATCAGTTTACTAGCCATGACCATGTCGACTGCTGATTCCAAGTTAAATACCTGTTCTGTAATGGTTAGCCATGATATAGTAGAAAGTATAAAGCAATGCAATATCCCTCTGTTTCAGTCTTCTTCTTTACGGTTTATGGTACAGCCATTACAATGGCTGGCACGTTTGATTGAAAATACAAGTCCTATTTGGTTAGCAAGGCTCACTTCTATAGTGGTAGGCTTATGCGCTATGTTATTGGCTTTTTGTTGCAAGGATTTGTTAGCATTATTAATGTTAGCTATAGCCTTATATGTTCCTATTGTAACGGCACCTTTCGTCTTAGCGCTTTTTGGTTTTCGTGGAAGTTCCCAAACAGCATTAATAGGTATGATTACTGGTATAGTAGCTATTTTAGCTTGGAACCGATGGATTAAACCAATAACTGGTATGGATGGTTCCTTTTTTTGCATGTTAGCCAATGGTTTAGCCATGCTAGCGGCCCACTACTTATTGCCGCAACCAGCAGGAACAGGGTGGGTATCTCCTGATCAAACGTAACGCTCCTCAAATTTCAAAATTTGTCTTTGGTGGGGAAGAGTACATGCAAAATACTTACTGACTGCTTGCTATAATGCATCAATGCTGTCTGTATTATTGCTGGTATTTCATTAGGAATATTGCGTAATCTGCTTAATCTGTTCTGTAGATAATCCAGTTAGTGAGCTAATAACTTCTATAGGGTAACCATGCTGAAGCATAGCCTTAGCTATAGAAAAGGCTTTTTCCCTTTCTCCCTCTAGCTTGCCTTTCTTTTGACCTATTTGTATGCCTTCTTGTATACCCTCTTGTATGCCTTCTGCTTTACCTTCTGCTTTACCCTCTGCTTTACCCTCTGCTTTACCTTCGTTTCTAGCTTTCTCTAGCGTATTCGCTTCTATCCTCAACCATTTCAAGCGATCTTCATAAGCCATTCTTTCCTCAGCAGTGAAGTTTATCGTATCTAAAACATGCAACGCCTTTTTTAAGCTGTTGCTATTTAACGGTTGGGGTAAGTTATCTTTGTTGAGCAAGTCATGTCGGGTAAGAAAAGCTATCCAAATGTCTAACGAATTCTTTATTTTTTTTAATAATGTTTCTAGGTCTTCCTTTGGATCGTTACTGAACTTAATCAGCTCTATGGTATGCAATTCCAGATCGGTAAAGTAGGGCAGTCCACTCTCTTGTTCTCTGATATGGAATACATTATGATACTTATTGCTATCTGTTATAGAAATAAAATTAAGAATATGAATTCCTATTGCTTTGTTTAAAGAGGAGTAAGTCTCAGAAGATTTTAATTGATCAGTATACAGCTTAGCCCAATAATATAAAGCGCGTTTATCATAATCTGCTTCATCTGTAATTTGAATTTCTATATTAAACCTTTTCCCTGTTTCTCCTATGGCTTTCACATCTAGTATGGATAGTTTATCACTTCTAAAATTTTTTGGGTTATAGGGATTTAATAGGGTAAGATCTACCACTTGATCCTCCGGAGAAACAGTAGCATTTATTAACGCAATCAATAGATCCTTATTTTCTTCTACCCCAAAGATTTTTTTAAAGGCCAAATCTATTTTTGGCGTAATTTTTTCCATATTATATTCTATTTTTTAGTTGTAAAGCGACAGCTTGTATAAGCGTAATACATGTTGTAAGATAATAGTTTTCTATAGAATGTAAGGGGAGTGTCTAAATGGTTTAGCCATTACAATGGCTGGCACGTTTGATGGACGATATGCGTTCTATTGGGTTGGCAAGATTCGCTTGATAGGGAAGAGGATATTTACAATACTTACTGACTGCTTGCTACAATGCATCAATGCTGTCTATAGTATTGCTGGTATTTCATTAGGAATATTGCGTAATCTGCTTAATTTGTTCTGTAGATAATCCAGTTAGTGAGCTAATAGCTTCTATAGGGTAACCATGCTGAAGCATAGCCTTAGCTATAGAAAAGGCTTTTGCCATTTCTCCCTCTAGCTTGCCTTTCTTTTGACCTATTTGTATGCCTTCTTGTATACCCTCTTGTATGCCTTCTGCTTTACCTTCTGCTTTACCTTCTGCTTTACCTTCTGCTTTACCTTCTGCTTTACCCTCTGCTTTACCCTCTGCTTTACCTTCGTTTCTAGCTTTCTCTAGCGTATTCGCTTCTATCCTTAACCATTTCAAGCGATCTTCATAAGCCATTCTTTCCTCAGCAGTGAAGTTTATCGTATCTAAAACATGCAACGCCTTTTTTAAGCTGTTGCTATTTAACGGTTGGGGCAAATTATCTTTGTTGAGTAAGTCATGTCGGGTAAGAAAAGCTATCCAAATGTCTAACGAATTCTTTATTTTTTTTAATAATGTTTCCAGGTCTTCCTTTGGATCGTTACTGAACTTAATCAGCTCTATGGTATGCAATTCCAGATCGGTAAAATAGGGCAGTCCACTCTCTTGTTCTCTGATATGGAATACATTATGATACTTATTGCTATCTGTTATAGAAATAAAATTAAGAATATGAATTCCTATTGCTTTGTTTAAAGAGGAGTAAGTCTCAGAAGATTTTAATTGATCAGTATACAGCTTAGCCCAATAATATAAGGCGCGTTTATCATAATCTGCTTCATCTGTAATTTGAATTTCTATATTAAACCTTTTCCCTGTTTCTCCTATGGCTTTCACATCTAGTATGGATAGTTTATCACTTCTAAAATTTTTTGGGTTATAGGGATTTAATAGGGTAAGATCTACCACTTGATCCTCCGGAGAAACAGTAGCATTTATTAACGCAATCAATAGATCCTTATTTTCTTCTACCCCAAAGATTTTTTTAAAGGCCAAATCTATTTTTGGCGTAATTTTTTCCATATTATATTCTATTTTTTAGTTGTAAAGCGACAGCTTGTATAAGCGTAATACATGTTGTAAGATAATAGTTTTCTATAGAATGTAAGGGGAGTGTCTAAATGGTTTAGCCATTGCAATGGCTGGCACGTTTGATGGACGATATGCGTTCTATTGGGTTGGCAAGATTCGCTTGATAGGGAAGAGGATATTTACAATACTTACTGACTGCTTGCTACAATGCATCAATGCTGTCTATAGTATTGCTGGTATTTCATTAGGAATATTGCGTAATCTGCTTAATTTGTTCTGTAGATAATCCAGTTAGTGAGCTAATAGCTTCTATAGGGTAACCATGCTGAAGCATAGCCTTAGCTATAGAAAAGGCTTTTGCCATTTCTCCCTCTGCTTTACCTTCTGCTTTACCCTCTGCTTTACCCTCTGCTTTACCTTCTGCTTTACCTTCTGCTTTACCCTCTGCTTTACCTTCGTTTCTAGCTTTCTCTAGCGTATTCGCTTCTATCCTCAACCATTTCAAGCGATCTTCATAAGCCATTCTTTCCTCAGCAGTGAAGTTTATCGTATCTAAAACATACAACGCCTTTTTTAAGCTGTTGCTATTTAACGGTTGGGGTAAGTTATCTTTGTTGAGCAAGTCATGTCGGGTAAGAAAAGCTATCCAAATGTCTAACGAATTCTTTATTTTTTTTAATAATGTTTCTAGGTTTTCCTTTGGATCGTTACTGAACTTAATCAGCTCTATGGTATGCAATTCCAGATCGGTAAAATAGGGCAGTCCACTCTCTTGTTCTCTGATATGGAATACATTATGATACTTATTGCTATCTGTTATAGAAATAAAATTAAGAATATGAATTCCTATTGCTTTGTTTAAAGAGGAGTAAGTCTCAGAAGATTTTAATTGATCAGTATACAGCTTAGCCCAATAATATAAAGCGCGTTTATCATAATCTGCCTCATCTGTAATTTGAATTTCTATATTAAACCTTTTCCCTGTTTCTCCTATGGCTTTCACATCTAGTATAGATAGTTTATCACTTCTAAAATTTTTTGGGTTATAGGGATTTAATAGGATAAGATCTACCACTTGGTCCTCCGGAGAAACAGTAGCATTTATTAATGCAATCAATAAATCCTTATTTTCTTCTACCCCAAAGATTTTTTTAAAGGCCAAATCTATTTTTGGCGTAATTTTTTCCATGCTTTGTTCTATTTTTTTAGTCGTAAAGCAACAGCTTGTATAAGCGTAATACATGTTGTAAGATAATAGTTTTCTATAGAATGTAAGCGGAGTGTCTAAATGGTTTAGCCATTACAATGGCTGGCACGTTTGATTGAAAATACAAGTCCTATTTGGTTAGCAAGGCTCACTTCTATAGTGGTAGGCTTATGCGCTATGTTATTGGCTTTTTGTTGCAAGGATTTGTTAGCATTATTAATGCTAGCTATAGCTTTATATGTTCCTATTGTAACGGCACCTTTCGTCTTAGCGCTTTTTGGATTTCGCTGCAACTCTTGTACAGCATTAATAGGTGTGATTACTGGCATATTAGCTATTTTAGCTTGGAACCGATGGAGTAAACCAATAACTGGTATGGATGGTTCCTTTTTTTGCATGTTAGCCAGTGATTTAGTCATGCTAGTGACCCACTACTTATTGCCGCAACCAGCAGGAACAGCGGTGGGTATCTCCTGATAAAACGTAACGCTCCTCAAATTTCAAAATTTGTCTTTGGTGGGGAAGAGTACATTCAAAATACTTACTGACTGCTTGCTATAATGTATCAATGCTGTCTGTATTATTGCTGGTATTTCATTAGGAATATTGCGTAATCTGTTTAATCTGTTCTGCAGATAATCCAGTGAGTGAGCTAATAGCTTCTATAGGGTAACCATGCTGAAGCATGCCCTTAGCTATAGAAAAGGCTTTTTCCCTTTCTCCCTCTAGCTTGCCTTTCTTCTGACCTATTTGTATGCCTTCTTGTATACCCTCTTGTATACCTTCTGCTTTACCCTCTGCTTTACCTTCGTTTCTAGCTTTCTCTAGCGTATTCGCTTCTATCCTCAACCATTTCAAGCGATCTTCATAAGCCATTCTTTCCTCAGCAGTGAAGTTTATCGTATCTAAAACATGCAACGCCTTTTTTAAGCTGTTGCTATTTAACGGTTGGGGTAAGTTATCTTTGTTGAGCAAGTCATGTCGGGTAAGAAAAGCTATCCAAATGTCTAACGAATTCTTTATTTTTTTTAATAATGTTTCTAGGTCTTCCTTTGGATCGTTACTGAACTTAATCAGCTCTATGGTATGCAATTCCAGATCGGTAAAGTAGGGCAGTCCACTCTCTTGTTCTCTGATATGGAATACATTATGATACTTATTGCTATCTGTTATAGAAATAAAATTAAGAATATGAATTCCTATTGCTTTGTTTAAAGAGGAGTAAGTCTCAGAAGATTTTAATTGATCAGTATACAGCTTAGCCCAATAATATAAAGCGCGTTTATCATAATCTGCTTCATCTGTAATTTGAATTTCTATATTAAACCTTTTCCCTGTTTCTCCTATGGCTTTCACATCTAGTATAGATAGTTTATCACTTCTAAAATTTTTTGGGTTATAGGGATTTAATAGGGTAAGATCTACCACTTGGTCCTCCGGAGAAACAGTAGCATTTATTAACGCAATCAATAGATCCTTATTTTCTTCTACCCCAAAGATTTTTTTAAAGGCCAAATCTATTTTTGGCGTAATTTTTTCCATGCTTTGTTCTATTTTTTTAGTCGTAAAGCGACAGCTTGTATAAGCGTAATACACACTGCAAGATAATAGTTTTCTATAGAATGTAAGCGGAGTGTCTAAATGGTACAGCCATTACAATAGCTGGCACGTTTGATGGACGATATGCGTTCTATTGGGTTGGCAAGATTCGCTTGATAGGGAAGAGGATATTTACAATACTTACTGACTGCTTGCTACAATGCATCAATGCTGTCTATAGTATTGCTGGTATTTCATTAGGAATATTGCGTAATCTGCTTAATCTGTTCTGTAGATAATCCAGTTAGTGAGGTAATAGCTTCTATAGGGTAACCATGCTGAAGCATAGCCTTAGCTATAGAAAAGGCTTTTTCCCTTTCTCCCTCTAGCTTGCCTTTCTTTTGACCTATTTGTATGCCTTCTTGTATACCCTCTTGTATGCCTTCTGCTTTACCTTCTGCTTTACCCTCTGCTTTACCTTCTGCTTTACCCTCTGCTTTACCTTCGTTTCTAGCTTTCTCTAGCGTATTCGCTTCTATCCTTAACCATTTCAAGCGATCTTCATAAGCCATTCTTTCCTCAGCAGTGAAGTTTATCGTATCTAAAACATGCAACGCCTTTTTTAAGCTGTTGCTATTTAACGGTTGGGGCAAATTATCTTTGTTGAGTAAGTCATGTCGGGTAAGAAAAGCTATCCAAATGTCTAACGAATTCTTTATTTTTTTTAATAATGTTTCTAGGTTTTCCTTTGGATCGTTACTGAACTTAATCAGCTCTATGGTATGCAATTCCAGATCGGTAAAGTAGGGCAGTCCACTCTCTTGTTCTCTGATATGGAATACATTATGATACTTATTGCTATCTGTTATAGAAATAAAATTAAGAATATGAATTCCTATTGCTTTGTTTAAAGAGGAGTAAGTCTCAGAAGATTTTAATTGATCAGTATACAGCTTAGCCCAATAATATAAAGCGCGTTTATCATAATCTGCTTCATCTGTAATTTGAATTTCTATATTAAACCTTTTCCCTGTTTCTCCTATGGCTTTCACATCTAGTATGGATAGTTTATCACTTCTAAAATTTTTTGGGTTATAGGGATTTAATAGGGTAAGATCTACCACTTGATCCTCCGGAGAAACAGTAGCATTTATTAATGCAATCAATAGATCCTTATTTTCTTCTACCCCAAAGATTTTTTTAAAGGCCAAATCTATTTTTGGCGTAATTTTTTCCATACTTTATTCTATTTTTTAGTTGTAAAGCGACAGCTTGTATAAGCGTAATACATGTTGTAAGATAATAGTTTTCTATAGAATGTAAGGGGAGTGTCTAAATGGTTTAGCCATTACAATGGCTAGTACGTTTAATGGACAATATGCGTTCTATTGGGTTGGCAAGATTCGCTTGATAGGGAAGAGGATATTTACAATACTTACTGACTGCTTGCTACAATGCATCAATGCTGTCTATAGTATTGCTGGTATTTCATTAGGAATATTGCGTAATCTGCTTAATCTGTTCTGTAGATAATCCAGTTAGTGAGGTAATAGCTTCTATAGGGTAACCATGCTGAAGCATAGCCTTAGCTATAGAAAGGGCTTTTGCCATTTCTCCCTCTGCTTTACCTTCTGCTTTACCTTCGTTTCTAGCTTTCTCTAGCGTATTCGCTTCTATCCTTAACCATTTCAAGCGATCTTCGTAAGCCATTCTTTCCTCAGCAGTGAAGTTTATCGTATCTAAAACATGCAACGCCTTTTTTAAGCTGTTGCTATTTAACGGTTGGGGCAAATTATCTTTGTTGAGTAAGTCATGTCGGGTAAGAAAAGCTATCCAAATGTCTAACGAATTCTTTATTTTTTTTAATAATGTTTCTAGGTCTTCCTTTGGATCGTTACTGAACTTAATCAGCTCTATGGTATGCAATTCCAGGTCAGTAAAGTAGGGCAGTCCACTCTCTTGTTCTCTGATATGGAATACATTATGATACTTATTGCTATCTGTTATAGAAATAAAATTAAGAATATGAATTCCTATTGCTTTGTTTAAAGAGGAGTAAGTCTCAGAAGATTTTAATTGATCAGTATACAGCTTAGCCCAATAATATAAAGCGCGTTTATCATAATCTGCTTCATCTGTAATTTGAATTTCTATATTAAACCTTTTCCCTGTTTCTCCTATGGCTTTCACATCTAGTATGGATAGTTTATCACTTCTAAAATTTTTTGGGTTATAGGGATTTAATAGGGTAAGATCTACCACTTGATCCTCCGGAGAAACAGTAGCATTTATTAATGCAATCAATAGATCCTTATTTTCTTCTACCCCAAATATTTTTTTAAAGGCCAAATCTATTTTTGGCGTAATTTTTTCCATACTTTATTCTATATCTTTAGTCGTAAAGCAACAGCTTGTATAAGCGTAATACATGTTGTAAGATAATAGTTTTCTATAGAATGTAAGGGGGAGTGTCTTAGCTGCTCCGCTTGTTTTTTAGAATCGTAGCAGCACTTTTATGTTTATTTTTTTATTATAGCAGTCTTTTTATCTATATATCTTAAGTTTACATTGGTGTTCCTCTCAATTAAAGTGGTAATACAGCCTTTATGGCCCTTTTTTTCCGCCAGATATAAAGGGAGTTTTGCACTTCTCTTTTAGAGTTACTGCTTGCTATTAATTTATTACATCCTTTTGTAAATCTTTTAGAAAAGTTAATGAAAGAAGAATACGTTTGCCTAGAACGTATTCAAAATAATGTTCCAAAAGATGCATCGTTGATAATGCTATGGAGGTTCGTCACGTTTATTTTACTGGTTCACATCAGTCTTTCCCTGAATAATTAAATCAATGATTTGATTTATTTTTTAAGGTATACCAGATTTAGAGAAGCAACTTGTTCGCCATCATTTTGTTCATTTGTATTAGGAAAGCAGTCGTGCTGCTATGAACAATCTATTTGCTACAAATGGATATAAAATCTTGTGACAGAAAAGGATAGGTTATACAACTGATTCCTATATTTTTTGTTGGATAATTAAAAATATTTAATTAATTACAGTTAAACCTGAAAGACTAGCAATTTTACTTAAGATAATGACGATTTGAAAGAAAGGTAACGAGATTATGCCATACAAGCAGTAGAGGATCTGACGTAGTCAAAATAAATTGTTCAGATGTAAATCTACCGTTATGCAAAGCAATGTTAATACAATAGTAGTAAGGTTATTGCTATTAACCGGTAGAGTGGTTGCTTGTCAAATGGATAGGCAGAATATGGCCTGAATTACTTTGTGAAGTAATTCAGTATACAAAGTATACAAATAGAACTAAAACTATAAGTAAGAAGTTACGGATTACTGCTAAATCCACGGAAGAATATACAGAAGAAAAGTTGATTCGTTATTATAAAAAGTGCTTTAAGAAACCCCAGTTACTTAAAAGTAAGCATGCAGGTTTTCTCACTCATCCAGCAGAAAGGAACTTTTCTATTACAACTATTGACCTAGCATACAATGCAATTGGATCTGAGGGGGCAAAAACATTAGCCGCAACAATTAAATTTTAAATAGCATAAGACATAAGAAAAGCATCAAGGTAGCTAGGCTCCCCTTACTCAGTAACGGAGCCATCCACAGTAGTCAACGGGAAGCGGCACATATAGGCATTAACCATTTGCTTTACTTTCTTAATCTGGGAATCTTTGTCTTTATTTTTAAGCAGATAGTCTATCCATTCCACTATCAACAGCATATCTTTTTCTTTCAAGCCTCTGGTAGTAACAGCAGCTGTTCCCAAGCGAATACCGGATGTAACTTGAGGGGTATTTTTATCAAAGGGAACCAAATTTCTATTGGTAATAATATCCGCTTGTTCTAAAACCGTTTCAGCTTGTTTACCTGTAATATTTTGTTTGTAGAGATCGAGCAACAACAAATGGTTATCCGTTCCACCTGATAGAATACTATACCCTTCATCTAGGAAGGCTTGTGCCATAACGTGGGCATTTTTTTGTACCTGCCTAGCATAACACTTAAAGCTATGCGTCATGGCCTCATAAAAGGCAACGGCTTTAGCTGCTATACTATGCTCTAATGGTCCACCCTGTGTACCAGGAAAAACAGCAGCATCCAGTAAGGCAGACATCTTATGTAATAGTCCATTTCTATTGGTTTTACCGAAGGGATTATCGAAATCTTGTCCCATTAATAGCAGTCCCCCCCTAGGTCCCCGAAGGGTTTTATGGGTCGTAGTAGTTACAAAATGGCAATAAGGAAAAGGATCATTTAACAATCCTTGACTGATAAGTCCCGCAGGATGGGAAATATCTGCCCATAAGAAAGCAGCTACTTCATCTGCAATAGCACGCAATTGTATATAATCCCAATCGCGACTATAGGCAGACGCACCACAAATAATAATAGCAGGTCTTTCTTTTTTTGCTTTTTTAGCTACTGATTCCCAATCAATATAACCTGTATCTGGATTTACACCATAGAAAGAAGCCTGGTATAATCTACCGGAAAAATTCACAGGGGAGCCATGGGTTAAATGGCCTCCATGTGCCAAATTAAAGCCTAAAATCTTATCGCCAGGTTTTAAAACAGCCATCATTAATGCAGCATTAGCTTGAGAACCAGAATGCGGCTGCACATTTGCCCATGCCACTTTAAATAAGCTTTTAGCACGTTCAATAGCCAATGATTCTATCTCATCTATGATGTGGCATCCGCCATAGTAACGTTTCCCCGGTAGCCCTTCTGCATATTTGTTGGTCAGTAGGCTACCCGTAGCAGCAGCTACCTGTGCAGAAACAAAATTTTCAGACGCAATCAGCGTTAACGTCGATTCTTGACGTTTTTTTTCTTTCTCTATCAATAAAGGAACAGTGGGATCTGGTTGCATCATATCATTTATTGAGGGAACCTTAACAGCTGTGTTACTGCGCGTAACTGTCTGTATCTACCATTTCTTCGCTTTCTATAAAACTGATATGTGCCAATAATAGCCTGTAAATTTTAGTATACTTATGACGCATAGCCCATTCTATGGGTGTTATCCCTTTTTTATTCGCTAATGAAACCGCACTACCAACACGCGTTAATAGCTGCTTAACCATAGCTACATGGTTGTTGGCTACGGCATAATGTAATGCTGTTTGGCCTGCATGGTTCTGCTGGTTTACCTGTATGTTGGCATGTTTTACTAAACCTTGCACAGCTTTAAAATGATTGGCAGCTGCTGCATAATGCAAAGGCGTACTCCCTGCTGCATCCGTTGCATTTACTTGTAAGACGGAAACAGATAACAGCTGCTTTAAAAACGATGGATGTATATTCCGGTTGGCTGCTATAAGATGCAGAGGGGTTTCCCCCTTTTGACTTACTGCCTGCACATTGAATTTGCCCGATTGCACCAGTATGGTAAAAATAGCTTTGGCCTGCTTTTTGATAGCCCAATGCAAAGCATTATATCCATTTTTATCTTGAAAATCAGTAATATTATTGCGTTTTACTAATTGCTGTATCATAGGGATACTGCCCGCTTGGATGGCCAAGAGCAAAGGAGTATAGCCTTCTGGGGTACAGCTATTATAGGGAGCAGCTGCTTCTAGCAGGAGCTGTACAAGGTCTTCTCTTTTGTGTTGAATAGCCAGATGTAAGGCGTTATATCCCAAATGATTCTTTATTGTTGTATCTGCACCAGCAGTTAGCAAAAGGGAAGTAATTTTTTTATGCCCTGTTTCAATAGCTAATAGCAGCGGTGTATTGCCATGCTGTATACTCACTTGGTTTAATAGCGCTTTTGCTTTAATGAGTAGAGAAACAATGGGAACCTTACCGCGTTTAACAGCGTAATGCAAAGGACTATACCCAAAAAAATCTGTGTCATTAATATTTTGACGGTCACCTATCAAGGCAGCTGCCTTTTGTACATCGTTTGATTCAATAGCCAATATAAGCTGTTGAGGCGGAGGAGAAGTAGGGGGAGCGTGCATCTTTTCTAAGGCTGCCTGACTGTAATGAAACGTTTGGCTTAATAGGATCCCTATACAAAATAGCCATTTGAATGCAATACCAACCAATCGATAAATAGTTACTGGATACATCAAGTATAAAAAGAATAGAATAACGTATTATACCCATTAATTTATAAATAAAAGTTTTAATAACCTAAACATAGCTGTACAGAGGTGGCATAGGGAAGCGTTTATATAATGCTTGTTGAGCTGCAATTTTTTTTGTACTATTCAACAGGTAGTAACAGCAGCTAAGCGTAAGTTTTTCAATGTATTTAAAATAAAAATAATGATTATCAGTCTATAATCATTTTTATCAAGTGAAGCCATTAGCGCAAGATAGGTAGCTATTTACGTATACTGAATCAGTTTAGAGATAGCGCAGCGCAATAAAATAAAATAAAATAAATAGAGTTCGTTAAATGAAAAACAAAGAGGTTAGACGGAGTAACCAATCTAAAGGGAATTATTGCGTTTTGTTAGTTGCTGTTTCCATTGTAGTTGTTATTTTTTGTACAAGTTGTGGTGTAAAGAGTGCGTTTTTAGCTAAGCGCAATGATATGATGGGAAGGTTACTTGCTGCAAGCAAAGAAAATAAAGGTGCTTCAGCCGAAGCGGCTATGGATGATTACATGGCCTTATCTGTTTTGTTAGACGATAGTAGAAAAGAGAAGTTAGAAAAAAGCATAAATAAAATTGAAAAAGTAGAGGAAGGCATTGCATTTATAGAAATCCATCTTGTTTATCAAAAACTTTATGAAGCATGGCGAAAAGTATTGTCCCCATCAGAGGCAGCTGAATTAAAAAATAAAGTGGAAAGTTGTTCTGACCAGGAAAAAATAGATGAGCAAATTAAAGCAAGTTTACCAAATGTACTACAAGATCAGATAAAAGATGCGCGAGTGCGATCAAGGTTAAAAATTCTTGACATAGGGGAACTAAAGAAGATGCTCTCTGCAGTTAGACAGAAAAAGTTAACTGTAACTGAAGGTAATCTTAAGCAAATTATTGACCAGGAGTCAGAGAAAAAGGAAGCAACTATACCAACAGAGTCCACCAAGAAAGATGATTGGGGTGAGAAGCTCCCCCTTAAAGGTGTAGAGCGGGAAGAATTTATGAGATTGATTATGCAATTTTGTAACGCAGATCAAAAGCAGCTAAAGGCCCTTTTTTATCGAGCGGAAGCTGAAAGTATTGAGAATTTCCTTTATGCATTTAATAATGACGGCGTATTTAACTTGAGTGAGCGTATAGACCTATTAGGTACGTTAAGCTATCTTTACAAATGTGATACAAAACTCTGTGTAAAAATGTGTAACGATCCTGGATCATTAACCACATTAGATCAGTTTACCATTTATCGTATCTGTCCAAATTTGCATTTACTCACTAAACTACGGGATGCTTTATCTTGATTGCGTATTAATGCTAGTAATAGCAATAGATGTTCTATTAGATGGTAAGTTTCTTTTTTGCTCCTGATTTTGTAAGGTTCGCTTTTGTTTTATTTCTGTGCCATCCATTTAAAATTTTTATATTTACACAGGTAAAAGTTCAGTTACTTTAAAAAATATATCCAGAATTGGAAAAAGTTTAAAAAAGGAAGGCTGATGGTTTTTCACATGCTTCTATAATTTTCTGAATTATTTTAATAATCCCAATGATTTCCTTTGAGAAATTTACATTAGCCAATGGTTTGCAAGTGGTAGTACATGAAGAGCCAAACAGCCATATTGCTGTGGTGAATGTGCTGTATCAGGTAGGTGCGAGGGATGAGTCTGCCACGCAAACAGGGTTTGCCCATTTGTTTGAACATTTTATGTTTAGTGGTTCTTATAACATTCCCTCTTATGATAAGCCGCTGCAACAAGTAGGGGGAGAGAGCAATGCCTATACCACTACAGATATAACCAATTATTATTCTTTGTTACCAGCTGTTAATGTAGAGACTGCTTGTTGGCTTGAGTCTGATCGCATGCTTGGTTTAGCATTTGATGAAAAGTCGCTCGAAATTCAAAAAAAAGTGGTGGTGGAGGAATTCAAGGAGCACTATCTTAATCAGCCCTATGGAGATGCATGGCATCATTTAATGGGTATGGCTTATAAGGTTCATCCCTATCAATGGCCTGTTATTGGTAAAACCGTAAGCCATATAGAGCGGGTTACCATAGAGGCGGTTAAAGATTTTTTTTATAAATTTTACTGTCCTAGCAATGCGGTGCTAGTTATAGCAGGAAAAGTGAAGCAGCAGGAGATAGCACAGTTATGTAAAAAATGGTTTGAACCTATTCCAGCACGCCATGCTTACCATAGGGTTTTGCCGCAAGAACCAAGGCAGTGGGAAGCTAGACGCAAAGTAATAGAAGGGGCCGTTCCCTTTCCCATGCTTTATAAAGCTTACCATATGTCAGGTAAGGGGAAAAAAGGCTATTATGCAGCAGAAATAGTAAGGACCCTATTGAGTGAAGGAAAGGCTGCTCTATTACAGGTTGACTTGGTAGACGATCAGGCGCTTTATACTAGGATAGAGTGCTATATTACGGATACCCTGGATCCTGGTTTGTTGGTTATCAGTGGTAGCCCAGCTCCTTCTGTTTCATTGGAGACGGCTGAAAGCGCTTTAATAGCTACGTTGCAAAAGCTAGAAGCGATTACTGCTACTGAATTGGAAAAGGCTAAGAACCAGATACAAGCACAGATGGTTTATGCGCAAGTAAGTATAGTCAATCGTGCGCAAGATTTAGCCATGGCTACGCTATTAGGCGACACCCATTTGGTAAACAGAAGTATTGATTACGTTAGAGCCGTTACATTAGAAGAAGTGCAAGCGGTAGGGCAAGAGGTATTACAGGAGTGTAATTGCTCTACGCTTTATTACCAAACGATTTCCACTACATAAGTAAGGGGCAGGAGCAATACCTTACATACTTTGTAACAAATTTCATAAGGTATGCAAGCAAGAAAGGCTGGCTTATGTGGTCTTTCTCCTAGGATACAAGGAAAGAGGGGATGCCATTTATAGCAGCTATACCATACAGTATCAAATGGTTTAGTTCAGGTCATCAGCATATAATACAAATTCATCAGATTATATTTATACTTCACTATGTTTGAGCATCTTAGTAAAAATTTAGAAAAAGCTATTAAATCTTTAAAGGGGCAGAACCGTATTACGGACATCAATATTGCTGCTACCGTCAAAGAGATTAGGAGGAGTCTTGTACAGGCAGATGTGCATTATAAAGTAGCCAAGCAGGTAACAGATGCGATCAAGCAAAAGGCCATTGGTACTGATATTCTTACTGCTGTATCACCAGGACAGCTCTTTACCAAGTTGGTACAAGATGCTTTAACCGATTTAATGGGAGGTAAGCATGCCGAGGTAAATCTTACGGGGAATCCCGCTATTATATTGGTAGCAGGTTTACAAGGTGCTGGTAAAACCACTTTAGCCGGTAAGTTAGCTTACTATTACAAAAAGAAAAACAAAACCTGTTGTTTGGTAGCCTGTGATGTGTATAGACCTGCAGCGGCTGAGCAATTAAAGCAGCTAGGGGAGCAGTTGTCCATTAGCGTATACAGTGATCCAATGGCTAAGGATCCGGTAATTATTGCACAGAATGCGCTGAAGGAGGCCAAGCAGCAAGCAGTAGAGCTTGTCATTATAGATACAGCTGGGCGTTTGGCTATAGATGAGAAAATGATGCAGGAGTTGCAACTATTAAAAAAAACGTTGAACCCTTCCGAAACCCTTTTCGTAGTAGATGCCATGACAGGTCAAGATGCAGTTGCCACTGCGCAAACTTTTCATGAAAGACTTCATTTTGATGGCGTGGTACTCACAAAATTAGATGGAGATAGCCGTGGTGGTGCAGCACTTTCGATTCGCAATGTTGTACAGAAGCCGATTAAATTCATTAGTACAGGGGAGAAGATGCAAGATTTAGATCTGTTCCATCCAGATCGTATGGCCAGTCGAATTTTAGGCATGGGAGATGTAATTTCTCTGGTGGAACGTGCAGAACAGATATATACCGAGGAGCAGCAGCGTAAGTTAAGTCAAAAAATAAGGAGCAATCAATTTAATTTAGAGGACTTAGTGCATCAAGTGCAACAGATAAAAAAAATGGGTAATATAAAAGAAATGCTTGCTATGTTACCTGTTATGGGTAAAACGCTTCAGGACTTTCCATTGGATGAGGGTCTATTTGGAAATGTAGAGGTCATTATTCAATCCATGACCCCTAAAGAAAGACAGCAACCAGATAGTATAGATCAACAGCGTAAGGAACGTATTGCACGAGGAAGTGGAACTTCTATACAAGCAGTTAACCAATTGCTTAAAAATTTTAATATGCTCTGTAAGACAATGAAAAAAATAGGTAAAGAAGGCCCCAAATTTACTTTATTTGGCGCTTCTAAAAAGTAAAAATATTTTTAAGCGTTACCTCTTGCAAGCTGTTTTGCCTGGCTACTGGAGCTGCTTGCTGTGTAATTTGCATACCCATTGTTTAGGTAACAGAGCGTATAATGTCTGTCTGTTCCTTGCACAAAAGATATCCTATTCATGCATAAAACCTATGGAACTATAAGCAATAGTGAGCAGGCTCGTTGCTGCGTCTATTTGCGTATAAGTTATTTTATGATTAGATTTGTGCATTAACTCCTTATACTTATAGGCACATTTATGAAGTTAACAAATCAACCACGTCAACAAAAACAAGCGCTTTTTAAGACTTTTGGGCATGCCCATTGTGAGAAAGATAGTGGTTCCCCTGAATCACAAATTGCCCTATTTACTTATAGAATTAAGCATTTAACAGAGCATTTGCGCCTTAAGGGGAAAGATTATGCTGCAAAATTAGGCCTTTTAAAGTTAGTAGGTAAGCGTAGACGGTTACTGGCTTATCTTAAAAAAGAAGATTTGCAGCGTTATAGAAATGTTATTACCAGTCTTGGCTTAAGGAAATAAGCCACACCATGTGTTGTGCATGCTTAAACGCAATAAGGTTTCCCTGCGTTATTTGCATGCTTTCTGTATAGACTTGTGCAAGAGGTGTTAGAATATTTTAATACCTTTGCATAAAGTTTTATACCAATCGTTTCATAGTCACATTGAATGTATTGTCGGCTATGAACTAATACATACATCTATCCTATGTTTAGAAAAGTTATTTCAAAGACCATAACCCTACCAGACCACCCTCTGATTACCATAGAGACTGGTAAGCTTGCTACGCAAGCAGATGGTGCTGTAGTCGTACGTGTAGCCGATACCATGCTTTTAGCAACAGTAGTAGCTAAGGAGCACCCGAATTCGGAACAAGGAGGATTTCCTCTTTCTATTGATTATCAGGAGAAATTTGCTGCTTCTGGTAAGATACCCGGTGGTTTTTTTAAGCGAGAGGGTAGATTAGGGGATCATGAAATTATTATTGCAAGGCTAGTAGACCGTGCTTTACGTCCGCTTTTCCCTAAGGGATTTGCGCATGCTGTTCAGGTTAATATAGCATTGATATCTGCTGATGATGCTGTGTTACCAGATGCATTTGCTGCATTAGCTGCCTCTGCTGCGTTAGCGGTTTCACCTATTCCATTTAACGGACCTATTTCTGAAGTACGGGTCGTGCGCGTAAAAGGTAAGTTTGTCATTAATCCAGTGGCTAGTTTAGTAGAGCAAGCGGATATCAACCTTATCGTAGCGGCTACGGATGATAGCATCCTTATGGTAGAAGGGGAAATGTTAGAGGTAGCAGAAGCAGAAGTAGTGGAAGCCATACGTTATGCCCACACAGCTATTAAATGGCAGTGTCAAGTACAAAGGGAGCTTATGGAAGCAGTTGGTGTGACCAAGCAGCCCTTTACACCTATTGATTGGCTTGCCGCTATAGATTATCCGGCTACTTTACGAGAGGCGGTTTACCATGCCATGTATGCCGTTGCACGGAAAGGCATACCCTCTAAGATTTTGCGTAGGGAAGCTTTTACAGCTGTGCTGGAAGCATATAAGGAACAGTTGGCTAAGGACCAACAAGGTGAAGACATAGCAGCTGCTCAGCAGCAAGCATGGGCCTTTGAAATAGAAAAACAAGTTATTCGGGCGCTTGTATTAGAGGAAGGGCTTCGTGTAGATGGCCGTCGGCATGATCAAATTCGGTCGATTGAATCAGAAGTAGATTATCTACCTGCTGCACATGGTTCTGCTCTTTTTACAAGAGGAGAAACGCAATCCTTGACTACGGTTACCTTGGGCAGTAAGCTTGATGAGCAGATTATTGATAGAGCCATGGAGGATGGATACAGTCGTTTTCTATTGCATTATAATTTTCCTGCTTTTTCTACTAAAGAAATTAGGCCCAATAGAGGTCCTTCTCGTCGGGAGATAGGGCATGGTAATTTAGCTATGCGGGCATTGAAGGCGGTACTACCACCTGATACAGAAAATTTGTATACTATACGTATAGTGTCTGATATATTAGAGTCCAATGGCTCTTCTTCTATGGCAACGGTTTGTGCAGGTTCTTTGGCTTTGATGGATGCGGGGATTCCTATTAAGTCACATGTAGCAGGTATTGCTATGGGACTTATTACAGATCCTATGACCAATCAGTTCGCTATACTATCTGATATCTTGGGGGATGAGGATTATGTAGGAGATATGGATTTTAAGGTGACAGGTACGCAAGAAGGTATTACAGCCTGTCAAATGGATATGAAGCTAGCTGGGATATCCTATCAAATGCTGGAGCAAGCTTTGTTACAGGCTAAGGCAGGTAGGCTCCATATTTTTCAGAAAATGACTGAAACGATAGCGGTTGCCCGGTCAGCACGTAAGCCACATGCCCCTAGTGTTACTACTATAGAGGTAGACAGAGAACTGATTGGAATAATTATTGGGCCTGGAGGAAAAGTAATTCAAGAAATTCAAAAAGAGAGTGATACCAGTATTACCATTGTAGAGAAAGATAAAAAAGGTATTGTTACTATATTTGCATCTAACCAGGTATTATTAGAAAAAGCAATGAGCAGAATACAAACTATTGTAGCCAAACCAGTTGTTGGGGAAGTTTATACAGGGAAGGTGAAGGCTGTATTAAACTATGGTGCATTTGTGGAATTTATGCCTGGTAAGGATGGTTTGTTACATGTTTCAGAAGTGCGTTGGGAACGCATCGAAGATTTAGAGAAGGTATTAGAAGTGGGCGAAACCTTACAAGTAAAGTTAGTTGGTATAGATTCTAAATCAGGTAAATATAGATTATCACGTAAGGTATTGTTGGTACCAGAAGGGCAGGGAGGGATAGATCAGGATCCTCTGATTGATTAGACTACAGTAACCAAACCCTCTAAAGCATTAATCATTATGAGACAACTGAAAATAAGTAAGCAAATTACGAATCGTGAAAACCAGTCTTTGGATAAATATCTTCAAGAAATTGGAAAGGTTCCGTTGCTAAGTGCAGATGAAGAGGTAGCACTTTCTAAAAGAATTAAAATGGGCGATAGAGCTGCTTTTGAGCGCTTAACGAATGCTAACCTTCGTTTCGTAGTTTCTGTAGCGAAGCAATATCAAAACCAAGGGCTTTCCCTGAGTGATTTAATTAACGAAGGAAATTTAGGTTTAATTAAATCTGCGCAACGGTTTGATGAGAAAAGAGGCTTTAAGTTTATTTCTTATGCGGTATGGTGGATTAGGCAGTCCATATTACAAGCCTTAGCGGAGCAGGCTAGGATTGTACGGTTGCCGTTAAATAGAATTGGTTCCCTCAGCAAAATATCTAGAACTTTTGCCCATCTAGAGCAAAAGTATGAGCGAGAGCCAACGGTAGAGGAGCTAGCTGAGTTTTTAGAAATTGATGCGGAAGAGGTAAGGGATGCTTTAAAGATGGCGGGGCGTCCTATTTCGGTAGATGCTCCCTTTGTGCAAGGTGAGGAAAACAGCTTACTAGATGTTTTAGAAAGTGATGTAGAGAAAAAGCCAGATAGTGAGCTAATGAATGATTCTTTATGTAAAGAAATCCAGCGTGCATTGGTTGTGCTGAGTGCTAGGGAGCGGGATGTACTTAGTTACTATTTTGGTTTAAATAGTACAGAAATATTGACATTAGAAGAGATAGGGGCTCGTTTTGGTTTAACGCGCGAACGTGTACGGCAAGTAAAGGAAAAGGCCGTTAAAAAGCTCAAAGCATCTATAGGCAGTGAAGCATTAAAATGTTATTTAGGGTAAGCATTACTTTACTTTATGGATAAGCAATCTGTACAGCTGGTTGTTATCGGGTCGGGGCCAGCTGGGTATACAGCAGCTATTTATGCGGCACGTGCAGGTTTATGTCCTGTTTTATACCAAGGACCACAGCCAGGTGGACAACTAACCCTTACAGGAGAGGTAGAAAACTATCCTGGTTATAGGGCAGGTGTGCAAGGTCCTAATATGATGGAAGATTTGCAAGCACAAGCAGAGCGGTTTGGTACGATCATTCAGGAAGGGAGTATTGCGACAGTAGATTTTTCTATTTATCCCCGGTTGTTAACCACTGATAGAGGGGAAACGTTGCGTGCGCGATCTGTGGTTATTGCTACGGGTGCTTCTGCCAAATGGTTGGGGCTGCCTTCTGAAAAAAAGTTATATGGAAAAGGGGTTTCGGCTTGTGCCGTTTGTGATGGATTTTTCTTTAAAAATGAAACAGTTGTAGTAGTAGGAGGGGGGGATTCAGCTGCAGAAGAGGCGCTCTATTTATCTAAGCTTTGTAAGAAAGTTTACCTTTTGGTACGTAAGGATACAATGCGTGCCTCGCGCATTATGCAGGAGCGTCTTTTGCAAAAAAGCAATATCCAGCTCTGCTTCCATACAGAAGTACAAGAAATAATCGGGGAAGAAACCGTAGAAGCAGTACAGGTAATCCACACTCTTTCTCAAACAGTTTCTATCCTAGCCGCCACAGGTTGTTTTATTGCCATAGGGCATGTGCCTAATTCTAAGCTTTTTTTGCCCTATTTATCGGTAGATAGTGAAGGCTATATTCAGGTGCAATTAGGGACAACCCATACCAATGTAGCCGGTGTATTTGCTGCGGGTGATGTACAAGATCGCTACTATCGACAAGCTGTGACGGCTGCTGGGACAGGCTGTATGGCTGCATTAGATGCGGAGCGCTTCCTGCAAGCAAATGAATGGTAGCTTTTATCTTTCTTTATGTGTAAAAACAGCCATTTATTTAGAAATAGCTATGTAAGAGCGGTGCTATGGATGCAACTCAGTATTCTTACAAGTTGCCTAAACGATGTAATTACCAAATATTTAGCTACAAGATTACCCGCTTGTCAGATTTGCTTCTTTCGTTTTTGCTTTGGTAGTTTGGTTTTGTTACCTATTGGCTGCTATAAGTATGCGTTGACAACAACACGATTTACGCTGCATTTGGTGCGCGGATTTTTTTTAGCCGTTGCGATGGGCTTGTATTGCTATGGTCTAGCCTATGTGCCAATGAGTACAGCTATCGTAATAGGATTTACAAATCCTGTTTTTGTACTGATATTGGCTAATATTTTTTTAAGAGAAAACATCTCTTGGCCTATATGGCTTGCTACTTTACTATCTTTTGTAGCCATTGTAATTGTATTTCAGCCAACTATGGTTAACCACTATATGGCTGCTTTAGCCTGTATAGCTGCAACGGTAGTATTTGCTTTATTGGATGTTATCAATAAAAGATATATTTCTCGGGAGCCTATGCTTGCCTTACTTTTTTTTTCTAATGCGGTTGCTGCTTTTTGTATTTTTCCATTCGCCTATCTGAGTTGGCAAAAGCCTACCCTTGTTCAACTGCTTAGTTTAGGCCTATTAGGTATTGGTAGTAATTTGATTCTTTATTTTCTACTAAGGGCCTTTGCTTTGGCAGCTGTAACTGCTTTAGCGCCTATTAAGTATACAGAGTTATTATATTCTGTTTTATTTGGTATACTGTTTTTTAACGAATGGCCGTTGGGGACTACTTATATAGGTGCTGCCTGTATTATTGCGGCTACTTCGTTTGTGGCTTATTACCAAAATCGTTTATAGTAGCGTGCGCTTGCGCTTTTTTTAATGTGCTATAGTTTCTATAGCAGCTGTTTGATATATCTTTTGCATTAAGTTTCGTTAGTGAACGGGTAAGATCCATTTTATCTCCACCAGTTATGAGCCATTCCACTACAGTCAGTAGTTGATTTGAGTAGTTTCAGCTGATAGAATGCCCATTTAATTCTGAGTACCTCGTCTACATCCTCCATTGCATACCATTGTACGTTGCATATGCTCTGAGTAAAACTTGCTTCTTTATATTACCATTATTATCAGATAAAACAGCTAAAGCTGAGCGTGTGTTAGGGTTCCCAAGGGTAAAAAAGTACTTCGCTCTATCCGGTTGTTGTATAATCTGTCCAACAGGACGTGCGTCATGCCGAAACTTTTCTCTTGTTACGTTTTCAATTGTATTATTGGCTTTCCTATAGCGACCATCTGCCCCTTTTGCATTCTGAAAATAGGTTAATAGCCAATTTGGCTCTTCCTCCCATTTTTTTACTCTAAAATGATATTCGAATGAATCTGGAACAAGTGTACTATTAGATGCTTCATGTTGAAAACGATCTGTTCTTTTTTCTGCTATTATCTCACTTTCCGTATTATTTGTATTATAGCCGAGTTTTGCTATTGGTTTTTTATTCCTTAGTCTGTGCCGCTTAGCTTTCTTCGCCTTAGGCAAGTTTGTTTTTGTTTTTTTTCAGTCTGATTTATTCCTAATCCTTTTAGGATATCCTCTATAGGTTCTGCTCTCTCAGGGGATATTCTTTGAAAGATTGTGGTTTATTTTTTTTACTTTCTACATAAGCTTGATACAACCGATTTGCTTCACCCCCACCTTTTTGATTACGTATATTATCACGTATAGATTTATTTTCTTGATTTATTTTATCCATCTTATGAAAAAAATCTTTAAGATTACCTTTACTACCTTGTCTTTTAAAGCTACATAGATTTCTGCTACATAGGATGATTTATTTTGATTATTAGTACGAACTTTGTCAACTAAAAATTGAAATTCTTCCATAGAGATATGTAACGTTAGCTCTCTAGTAAAATGCAATTGTTTATCTTTGTCTACAGATCCTGTAAATGAATTAATGAATAGATTTCTAATGATTGCTTCATTTTGAAATATCTCTGATACTATCTCAGAATCAGATGCAATGGTATGGAACTCTAAAGGCTTAGTTTTCTCCCATATGTCTTTCAAAAATGTATCCATTAGCTTTTTTATTATTTCCTTTTCAGTATCTTAATCTTTATTCTTTTCATACCCATATTTTTCAGGATCAAATTGATCAATTTGATTCCGAAGGTGATTTTTTATATACGTTAGTATCTTTGTAAAAGTCTACTGCCATAATTCGCTCACAGTGATAGGATTGGATTGCTCTTGGGATAGTTTTCTTTCCAAATCAGTTTCAAACTTTTCCGGAAGTCCCTTGAATGAGCAAATCTCTTTGAGTAAGGCAATGTCTTTAATCTGGTCTTCTTTCAATTCAGAAAGGCTTGTCTTCGTCTGACGGGCCGTATTTTGTATACGCATGTTAAACGCATCACTCATGGCTTCAATGAAACGGTTTAACAGGGATAACATTTTCTTAACAAGATAATCTTTTACTTCTTCTTGATATTCTTCAGGTATATCTATATTTTTGAGTATTGTATTGGGAAGTAGGTAATTATGTAAAGAATAATATAGTAAGGCATGGTATTTCCTTAGCTCCAGGATTCATAAATTTTCCTAGTTGCGTATTAGGGCCTATAGGCATGTTTGTAGATTGAGATCGATACATATTGCTATGCAGCTGGTTACAACTACTGAACATACATCCTACCATACCATATAAAAAAATGATTACGAACCTATAAGAAGTATATATACCAAACATAACTGCACTATTTATATTGATTCATTTTCCGATGCTCGATAATCCGTAAATCAAATCATAATCATTATGTTATGTATTATGATTCTGATCCTGCTTATCAAGTTTCCGTTATTTTACATGGAAAAACAAGAAAAACACCATGGAATTTACATCAAGCCTATTATAGTAAGGAATTTTTAGGTTTTTTTTACAAAGACCCTTGGCTTCCTAGTACTTTTTAAACAAGGTAAAAAGGAGATATCTTGATATACCAAATACTCGAATACATAGAACGCATACTGCTTTACTATTTTATCGACAAATGTAAAATTCGATAAATAGGTAAAAATGAATGCTAAGATGAATTTTAGAAGGCAGGCAAGGTATTAAGTCTTCCCCTAATTTAACGTATTAAAGCAGAGCAGAAGCTCCCGTAGGGATAAGAATGCAGGAAGCTTCCCTGTTATATTATCTGTTTACAGATAATATAACAGGGGAATAAGTCTTAGAGTATGCTCCTTGATCGGTTTATACACATACTATGTCATGGTTTAAATCTCCTACTGCTTTTATCTTTTTTGCTTTTCTTGCATTTGATATTTCCTTCACAGTCAAAGCTCCGATCACAGCTCCCCCAATCACCGTTACCATTAGGCTTCCTAAACGTTTTCCTAAAAATTAAAGGGCTTTTGTAGGAAAATTTTTTAAAGTCTATTGCAACGGCCTCGCTTTATAAAGCTAATTTTTAGGTTATTATAGAATCAAGTGAGGTTTTATCTGACAAGGATGTATCATAACGAAGTGTTTCTGGCTCAGTTTTTCAAAAACTATGTATCTTGCAGTGTGCATTGCGCTTGTATTGGGACTAAAAAAATAGGATAAGGTATGGAAAAAATTACCCCAAAGGTTGACTTGGCCTTCAAAAAAATATTTGGCGTAGAAGAAAATAAGGATTTACTGATTTCCTTAATAAATGCTACTGTTTCTCCAGAAGATCAAGTGGTAGATGTTACGCTATTAAACCCTTATAATCCAAAAGATTTTAGAAGTGCTAAGCTATCCATACTAGATATAAAAGCAGTAGGAGAAACAGGGAAACGGTTTAATATAGAGATTCAAATCACAGATGAAGCAGATTATGATAAGCGAGCCTTATACTATTGGGCCAAGTTGTATACAGATCAATTAAAAGTCTCAGAGGATTATTCGACTTTAAACAAAGCCATAGGGATTCATATTCTAAATTTTATTTCTATAACAGACAGTAATAAGTATCATAATGTATTCCATATCACAGAAAAAGAGCGTGGTCTACCCTGCTTTACCGATTTAGAATTGCATACTATAGAGCTGATTAAGTTTAGTAAAGGTCCCAAGGAAGATTTAGATAGCTTATTAAAAAAGGTAAAAAATTCTTTAGACATTTGGACAGCTTTTTTGACCCGCCATGAATTACTTAATAAAGACAATTTACCTCAACCGTTAGCGAACAACAGCCTAAAAAAGGCATTACATGTTTTAGATACGATGAACTTTACGGATGAGGAAAGAATGGCCTATGAAGACCACTTAAAATGGCTCAGAATAGAGGCTAATACGCTAGAAAAAGCTAGAAGGGAAGGCATGCAAATAGGAGAAGAGAAAGGCATGCGCATAGGTAAGGTAGCAATAGCTAAGGCTATGCTTCTCAAAGGTTACCCTATGGAAGATATCGTTCTACTTACTGGCTTGCCTTCTTCTCATATCCAGGATCTTATAAAGGAAAAAAGTTTCTAATTAGGAATGGCTAGCATTGTTTCGGGTCTGTCTTTTTAAGTGTGTAAATATATTTTAGGTTGTCTGTCTATGTATTTTTGTATAGCTTACCCATTAAACTTAAAAAGATGAAAAAAAAAGACCAACCAAAGGATTGCATAAGCAAGGCAATAGATATACTGATAGACTCAGGCGTAGACCTATCCACCCTTTTTGATCAAGGCGGTTTACTTAAACAATTAAGCAAGCTTCTTATAGAAAAAGCCTTACAATCAGAAATGGATACGCATTTGGGTTATAATAAGTATGCACGTAGTGATTCAGAAAATACCCGTAATGGCCTATCTAGCAAGGAAGTTATTACTGATAATGGGGTTATATCAGTTGAGGTTCCCAGAGATAGAGCGTCCGCTTTTGAACCTGTTTTATTACCCAAACGTCAAACAAGAATAGCAGGTTTAGATGATAAGATCTTATCTTTATACGCTAAAGGCATGAGTCTATCAGCTATTCAGATCCAAATACAAGCGTTATATGTTGCAGAGATTAGTGAAAATTTGATAAGTAATAGCACAGATTCTGTTATTGAAGATGTTAAAATATGGCAAAATCGTCCCTTAGAATCAGTTTATGCTATTGTTTTGTAGTTAAAGTTAGACAAGATAAGCGCATCATCCATAAGGCAGTCTATGTTGCGTTAGGTATAGATAAATTGGGCATGAAAGATGTTTTAGGACTTTGGATGAGTGAAAATGAAGGAGCTAAATTTTGGCTAGGGAACTTGACAGAACTCAAGAATCGAGGGATGCACGCTATGCTAATTGCCTGTACAGCTAATTTATCAGGTATGTCTGAGGCAATCGCTGCTGTATATCCTAAAACAGACCACCAGCTCTGTATTGTGCACCAAATTAGAAACAGCTTGCAATATGTTTCTTATAAACATAAGAAGTTATTAGCTGCTGATTTAAAGCCAATTTATACTGCAGTTACTGAAGAAGAAGCACTAATGGCCTTAGAAACTTTTGCTACTAAGTGGAATCAACACTATCCACAAATAGCCAAATCTTGGTATGCTAATTGAAATAATCTGATGCTATTTTTACACTACCCTAACGCCATACGTAGGGTCATTTACACAACCAATGCTGTGGAATCTGTAAATAGCCAATTTCGTAGAGTTACCAAAAATAAAAGGGTCTTTCCTAACGATCTAGCTGTGTTTAAAACGAACTATGTTAAAAAACAAATCCAATCGTAAAAATTTTATACTTATCTGTTTTATTAAACACAAACAAGAGCGCTATAAGATGCTCCTAAAAGTATCTTTCCAACTGATAAACAGTTACATTCGGCTTAGAAAGATAGCCATCAATATAGTAAGTATCGTCCCTAAGAATAGCAAAGAGTTGTCTAATCAGTTTATTAGCCACAGCAATAAGCGCTACCTTTCCAGGTTTCCCTCTGGCTTTTAAGTTTTGATAAAATGATTTACACGCTTTATTAAAGCGTATAGCCGACCAAGAAGCCATATAGAATAAAGAACGCAACCTGGCGTTCCCATGCCGATTGATAGGCCCCTTCTTCCTTATAGAAGAACCAGAGTGTGCATAAGTGGGAGCTAAGCCAATGAACTTAGAGAATTGTTTGGCGCTTTGAAAATGTTGGCCCCCTCCAGTCGCAACGATAAGTTCCAGAGCGATGCTATCTCCAATGCCTTTAATAGAACTAATGCGTTTATAGAGCGCATTATAGGTTTCTTTCGTAATAGAAAGCATGTGTTGCTCCAGAAACCTTATCTGTTCTTCCAGACAGGCTATAGTTTTCTTGAGCGTTTCTACTGCTAAATTATTTACTTGAGGTAATACACTAAAAGACTCTAATAGATTATAGGACATAGTAAGTTGTTTTTTTAACTGATTAGGGCAATAAGTTGAGCATCTACCTTATCGGTTTTGTTTACCACTAGCATCATGCGAGCAAACTGTTTAGTTTGCTTGGGGTTGACCATCGACACAACTATTCCATGTCCTGTAAGCATCTGCAGTAATAAGGCACCATAGTTTCCAGTGGCTTCTAACACACAGTGATCCGCTGATTTATCAAGTTGAGCTAAAAAGGTTTCAATGCCTTTGGGTTCATTCTTATAGGTGATGGTACGGTAACCTTGGTCTTGTGGAAAAGCTGCTATAAAGTTTCTTTTTCCTATGTCGATTCCTATATATTGCATAGATTATAGTGTATAATAAATATATCTATTATATTACATTCATCTTTTAAACTAGCGTCGCATATACAGGCTTTAAAACCTATCGAACTATTCAGTTTTTAAGATGAAAGACCTGGGGGCTGAACGTTTTAAACGGTATCCAATACCAACTTTATAGCGGCCTTTTTCCAGGTCTTTTTTTTCTATAAACATACGACCTTATATTTAACTATTAATTATATGACTAGAAAATGGACCAGCCCTATCCAAAATTGGAGTGAGGCTATGGCTCATTTTTTAATTAAATTTGAAAATAGAATTTAACAAACTTAAAAATAATTTACACACTTTAGTGGACAGACCCCAATCTAGTACTAGATTCTAGTGTTAATTATTGTAAACTTTATCTTATTTTCATGCAAAAAGACAGGAAAGAACAATACATGCTCTTTGCCCTTGCACTATTTCCTTGTATAGGATGGGGATTACTCCACCTAGGTTCCCTAATTTTTAGGCATCATATTCATTACCCAAAGTTACTATGTTACACTGCATATCGAACTTTATATTTGTTATCTACTCTTGTGTACTTACCATTACTCAGATATATATACAAAAAGTGGTTACCTAGTTTGTATCGTGCCTATGAAAAAATTTATCTTAGGTATACCATATTAGCCATTATTTTTATTTTGTTCGGCTTTTTTTTTAAAACTAAATTTTGCAATTATATACTAGATGGGTGCTTTATAAGTCCATTTATAGAAGAAATTATCTCCCGATTTATGTTATATGAAGCAAAAAAGTATAGTTGCAAACTATATGTTTTAGTAGCGCTTCTTTCTTCTTTAGCCTTTAGTCTTATGCATATTGGCTACGATCCTTTTGTACTTATAAAACCAATCTTACTACCAAAATTAAGTGAGCATTTTTTATTTGGATGCGTACTTTGTAGTATATTTTGGTTTTTTCCTAGATTGAGCTTGCTTATCAGCATACATGCTATTTCGAATTTATGGGGTATACTGGCTAATGAATTAGGATATCCATGGTAATAAAATATTATACGCACTGAATTAAAAAATAATAGCACATCAAAATAAAACTTCGAAAGCCGTAGAAACAAGCTAAAAAGTTGGACATTTTTGGTAAAAAAGTAAGAAAATTTATTATTATATTACTTATACTAAGTATACTTGACAAATATAGAATAATTAACATAGCACGATCAATATGGAAAACCAAATTAAAAATAAACGGAAAAAGTTGGTGATTAGCTTTGCTGGATGTACGAAAAGAGATAAAATAGACAAAAATAATTCTGAAAAAAAGCGACAGTAACAACAGAAGCTTTAATCCAAGACAGATAAATAATTGTGGTGTTTATCAAGCTGAGCATATTTCATCACAACTTTTTTATAAATTTAAATAAGTGATAGGCATGTTGAGAACGTTGCAATCAAGCTAAAACTCATTAATGATCAGCTATCTCATCATGGGGTATTAGTGCAACACGGCTCAGCGGCTATAGGTGCTCCTATTACCTCTACCTCTAGACGACCGAAAGGTAAAAAAAGCTATGACCTGCATGAAAATAACACTATGACCATATCCGAAAGTTATCAAAAAGGAGTAGATCTAGAAGCAAGTTGGACAAAAAAAGGTCATACGCTTTATTATGGCTATAAGCACCATCTCCTTGTAGAAAGTAAAGAAGGGTTAGTTCTAGCGGTCAGTACCACAAAAGCATCTAGTCATGATAGCAATCATTTACAGGTTTTGTTAGATAAAGTATCCCTTCAATCAGGTAGTAGGGTATATGCAGATAAGGCCTATAGTGGGTTAGCTAATGAAACTTTATTAAAGAAAAAAAAACTTAAAATCAGCTACTCAGAAAAAAGCTACTAGAAATAATCCCTTATCCCCTACCGCTAAACGGTTTAATAAATTGGTAGCAAAGACCCGTTATAAAGTAGAACGTGTATTTGGAAATATGAGCAGTTGGTTCCGTAGTTTAGGAACCCGTTATATAGGGCTTGCTAAAACCCATACGCAACTGCTTATGGAAGCCATAGCCTACAACTTATATAGGTCTCCTAACATTATTTTAAGAGCTACTTAGGGGAATGGTCTATCCAAAATGAATTAAAAACTTCAAAAAATCAATAGATAATAAAATATTTAGCCCTATAACATCAAAAATGAAACCAAGATAATCATAGAAACATAGAAAAAATTATTCTATCGTTTTATCACCACGGTCTCAGTATGTGCTTTATAAAGATAAAAAGGAATTATCTACTGATTTAAAGCCAATTTATACCTCAGTTACTTAAGAAGAAGCATTGATGGCATTAGAATCTTTTACTAGCAAATGGAATAAACAATACCCACAAATAGCCAAGTCTTGGTATGCTAATTGGAATAATCTGATAGTATTTTTACAATACCCTAACGTAATACGTAGCGTTATTTACACAACGAATGCTATTGAATCTGTAAACAGTCAATTTCGTAGAGTTACCAAAAATAAAAGAGTCTTTCCTAATGATATAGCTGTTTTTAAAACGTTATATTTAACCATTAATTATATCACCAAGAAGTGGACTATGCCTATTAAAAATTGGAGTGAGGCTATGGCTCATTTTTTAATTAAATTTGAAGATAGAATTTAACAAACTTAAAAGTAATTTACACACTTTAGTGGACAGAGCCTAGGGCTGGCCCATTTTCTAGTCATATAATTAATAATTAAATATAAAGTTTTAGCTTGATTGCAACGGTCTCAACATGCCTATCATTTATTCAAATTTATAAAAAAGTTGTGATGAAATATGCTCAGCTTGATAAACACCACAATTATTTATCTGTCTTGGATTAAAGCTTCTGTTGTTACTGTCGCTTTTTTCAGAATTATTTTTGTCTACTTTATCTCTTTTCGTACATCCAGCAAAGCTAATCACCAACTTTTTCCGTTTATTTTTAATTTGGTTTTCCATATTGATCGTGCTATGTTAATTATTCTATACTTGTCAAGTATACTTAGTATAGGTAATATAATAATAAATTTTTACTCTTTTTCCAAAAATGTCCAACTTTTTAGCTTATTTCTACGGCTTTCGAAGTTTTATTTTAATGTGCTACTATTTTTTAATTCAGTGCGTATACTATTTTTAAAGTATTACCATGGATATCCTAATTTAGTAGCCAGTATGCCCCATAAATTCGAAATAGAATGTATGCTGATAAGCAAGCTCAATCTAGGAAAAAACCAAAATATACTACAAAGTATGCACCCAAATACAAAATGTGCACCTAATTCGGTTCGTATGTTTGCATTAAAATGTAAAGAAGCATTATAGGCAATATGCATAAGGCTAAAAGCTAAAGAAGAAATAACCGTTACTACAGCATATAGTTTCCAATTATGCTTTCTTGCTTTATATAATATAAACCGAGCTATAACTTCTTCGATAAATGGGCTTACAAAACAGCCATCTAGTATATAATTCCAGAATCTAGTCTTCACAAAAAAACCACATACAATAGCAATAATAGCTAATAGACTGTATCTAAGATAAATTTTTTTATGTGCATCATAGAAACCAGGGGACCATCTTTTATATAAATTGCTGCATAGAGATAGATATACTAGTGCACGTAATAAGTAGGTGATGTGATAAATGTGATTACTTACAAATTCAGGATAGTTAAGGTCATAAATCATGATACATCCCAGTGTCATCACTCCCCATACCATACAAGGGAATAATGCGAAGGCTAATAGGGTGTATCTTTCTTTTTTTATTCTTTCCACGAATTTAAACTGTATAAATAGGATGCTTACATAATTACCGTAGACGATGCTTATTTTCCTGAAGTTCCCATAGTTCTCGATACAAATTATCTGGTTTCTCCATTAATTGCTCGTGTGTGCCTTGTTCGACAATTTTCCCATGATCTAGTACAATAATTCGATCCATATGCTTAAGTGTTGATAAACGGTGCGCAATAGCAATAACAGTTTTTTTTTGCTGGTCTAACAACCAATGTAAGCTATCTTGAATTAAATTCTCAGTTTGACTGTCCAGCGCAGAGGTCGCTTCATCTAATATCAGTATAGGTGCATCCTTTAAGATGGCACGTGCAATAGCCACTCTTTGACGTTGTCCACCAGAAAGTTTAACGCCTCTTTCTCCGACATAGGTATTATACTGTTCCGGTAACGCACTGATGAAATTGTGCATATGTGCTTTCTTACTAGCTTCTACTACTTCTTCATCTGTAGCATCTAGATTACCATAACGAATATTTTCCATAAGGGTACGATGAAATAGTGATATATCCTGCGGAATAACAGCGATCTGACTTCTCAATGAATCTTCTGTAACGTGCTGAATATTTTGACTATCAATCAGTATGATACCACGTTCATAGTCAAAATAACGTAAAATTAGATTGACTAAAGAGGACTTCCCAGCTCCTGAATGCCCTACTAAGCCTATTTTTTCACCAGGTTTAATGCGGAGGCTAAGGTTTTTAAAAACAGATTTTTGATCTTTATAATTAAAATATACGTTTTTAAATTCAAGACTAGGATGCTTGATTTTCAACGTTTTTGGATTGATTACATCGACTCTTTTTTCACATGGCCAAAGTATAGATAATCCACTTTTTAAATTTCCTATAACATGTGAAAAGTCTTGTAGCGAAACGGTAATATGCCATATTTCCTCAGAAGTAATCAAAAGAATGCCAAACAACTGAGCAAAATCTCCTACTGTAATGGTATTTATAATTTTTAAGTAAATCATGTACCATAATATGGCTGTAAATAAAAATAGGTGTAAACAACCGGCTATAATCTTAATTTTAAAACTATATTGATAGACCCGCATCTCTTTCGGAATAAAATCATTAACAATGTTCTGATCTAAAGCTTGAACTTCTTTAGCTTTGGTAACAAAAGATAGAATGTTCATAATATTACTAATATTATCAGCTATTATGCCCATAACGGTATGTCTACTTTCTGTGGATTCACAAGAAAGTCGCTTTAATGTTAAAGAGCATGTATAAATGCTATAGATAAAGAGTATACTCCATATCAAAAAAAACAAACCAATCTCATAATTAATGAGTATAAGTGTACCTACGTTAATGGTACTTTTGAGTATACGTAAACCTAGCCCACGATGTAGCTGATCCCACAATCTATCATAACCGTCTACAATACCTTGAATTTTACTATGGATCGTTCCCGTAAGATTATCCTGAAAAAAGCTGTAAGCATGATATTGTATATAGTCATAAGCATAAATTAGAATAGATTTTCTTACATAAGGCGCTGCTTTATATTCACAAAAGTTATTGATACGCCAAACCAATTCTAACGTTAATTGAGCAGTTAAGAAAATACCTATTGGAAACATCATACTTTGATAGGTCAACGTAGGAGGTATGGTCATCGTATCTATAAAAAGTTTTAGTGCATATGTATAAGCAAAAGGGTAAAAACTAGCTGTAAAAGGAGCTATTAACATTACAAAATAGTACCATTTATAGGGTCGAATATGTGGCCAAAAAAAAGAAATGATCGATAGATGTTTCATAGACATGATCAAAGATAATAAGCGTGCACAACGTAATAATATTTGGTATAAATTGCTATTCTATATCAGATTACTCAAAAGCTAATAAGTTTTTTGAACTATTATCATGTTTATCAAGATGAGTAAAAGGCGTTTCCCAGCGTTGGGTTATATTGATTTACTCCCAACAAGCCTATGATAAAGAAATAGCGACTTTAGCAAAAAACATAGCAGAAGAAGCTACAGCTACTGGTAAGCTGTTATGGCATCTAGGTAACCATCTATTTGGTTGTCCCCAAGATATAGATAAACAGCTAGCACAAATCAGTAAAAAGCTGAAATATCATAAGGTACACTATGCTTATACATCAGTTCCTGTCTATGATCAAAAAGGTCGCCCTACAAAAGGAGCTCAACCATTAAAAATAGCATACCAACTAATAGATGTAACCTTGGTAGAAGATATAGCTACCATTGATCAAGCTAAGTTAAGTAAAGGACGGTTTATTTTGGCTACTAATCAATTAGATAAAGCAGCGCTTCCAGAGGCCAACCCCCAGATGTGAACCGCCATATATGGTAGCTACCAATGAAATAGCAATTACACTGGTAGCCATTTTTCTATTCCCTACGGCATACTCCTGGAAAGTCTTGATACCCCTACCGTAGTAAATTCCAATAACCAGCGTGCCTATTAAGGATAACCCTATAATTATAAAATCAATATGCCTTACCATCTCTCTTTTATTATTGCGTTGTAATAAATTTATCTTACTAAGTTTATAATGATTACTTGCTTTTATTTACAGAAAAATAATTACTATACCTAATAGCAACTATTATTATTGTGTAAAAACCTATGCCTAGAGTAATGCGTAGTAGCTATTAGCCTTTACAGGTAGATTTTGGTGCGGGAAAAGAACCTTGTATAAAGAAGCGCTGTATTTATTTTAAAGCTGCTTAGCAATAATCCCTTCACATATTTGCTGCATTTCTGCTAACCATTGCTGAGGAGCCTTATGGCTTTTCCCCCATGGTATATAGAAAGCTAAGGTTTCTTTAGCTATACGTTGCTGGTCTATTGGTTTTCTAGCAGATAACGTACGCATATTATGCAATCGATCTGCCAGCTTTACTTGTACCACACGTATATCCCTACATTGATGAAGTATATTTTTATTTGCTACTTTATCTAATTTCCAAGGATACCCATTGGTATTGTAGTGGGTAACCTGATCGACCACAGCAGCTACTTCACTGCCATACATCAGCTCCAGCTGAGATAGCGTAACAGGCGTATCCTCTACGATATCATGCAACAAACCCGCTAGGATGGTGTCGGGATCCCGGGTAGCCTCCAACAGCAGTTTAGCCACTGCCATAGGATGGGTATAGTAGGGGGACCCTGATTTACGTTGTACTAAACCATGGGCCTTTTTAATAAAGGCAATGGTTTGCTGTATACGTTCTGCGCTAAGCGTAGTCTGTTCCGTGAGTAACCCTATCAATTCCTGCTCTTGCGCCAAGCTTTCTGCTGTTTCAGCTAGGGTATTAGCTACCAGATCAGCAGGATCATACGTTTTAAAGCGCATAACCTTACGGCCATCCAGCGGGAATACGTAAAGGCAGCTTACCTTTGTTGGGATTTCTATTATTTCTACGTATCCTCCATGGGCTTCTACAATTTGTTTGCTTTCTAGCTGATAAAATTGCACTTCACTAGCAGGTAGGGTAGTATTTGCGTTCATTCCTACGATACTATAGCTAGGTTTCAGATTTGGTAGACTTGTATCCGTACTAAAACAGAAAGCCAGTGCAGGTAAAGTTAAGGAAGGGAGATCAGCCGCAGTTTCTGTTGCCAAACCGTATTGTAAGGTAGTAGCGGCAAGGGTTAAGGTTACGATATGATCGGTAGCATGTTGGCTCTTGCTGATTGCCCATAGGTTGAGGAGGAACAAGCACTCCAATAAGGCGGGATCTACTGCTATTTCAGCTACGTCTGTTTGTTTCCGCAATAAGAGCGCTAACGGTTCCCCTAAATCCAATATTTGCTGATTTACTTTTAAAATAGTTAATTCAAGCGGGATGGGTTGAATAGCTTTTTTATTAAGTTTTAGGCTCCGTTCTTCTTGGGCTCTCCATGCCAGACAATCGCTGAATTTTTGTAGTTTCTTGTTAAAGCGCGTTATTTCATTTTCTACTTTATGCGGATCATTCCTTGCAATAGGAAACAAAGTTTCTTGTAGGGTATGGCCCATTTCTCGTAAAAGGGTACCCCCAGCAGTGGCATCCAATCTAGCCCAATGCGCTTGGCTATAGATGGCTTCTAAGGAAATCCTTTGTTCATAGGTTCTAGTAAGTTCGATAATGTTAAGTTTAGCGGTTGCTTTGTCTCGTAGGTATTTATACAAGACAAATCCTACTAGCGTGCTTGCTACAACTGCTGTCGCTAATACAAGTTCTATGACAGAAGCATGCCTAAAGCTTTCCCAAAATAAGTCCATAAAACGTATAGGAAGCAAGAATCTATGGATTAGTAAAGCACAAAGTAATAGTATACTACTGCATTCCACGGATAGTAATACAATAGATAGGCTTATGCTAGCTATAAGAAGCGCACAAACCATAGGGCTATAGTGTCCTAGTTTAGCAAATTGAAGGGGCGCAATAAAAAGCAGAAGAAACAATAGCATAGGCCATAGATTATGCAGCAGCGGTGTTCCTCCCTTTCGATAAGCATGCAGGGCTGGGTAGAGCGCTAGGATCGTTCCCAAGGCCATCACAGCCATATAGAGGTATACATAGGGAAGGAAATACTGCCTTTGGATAAAGCACAATGCGATAATGGCATGAATGATGGTATAGCAGCCTACCGCTACGAAGGTACGTTCTTGGGTAGGGAAAATATTTACACGATAGGACCTTGTAAAAAGCATTTTAAGCCGTTGCATCCGTGCCAGCCACCAGCGTTTGGTGATTTGATTTTGTAAATCCCAGGCACTGCTATCTGGGATACCTACCCAACCCGTATGAGGGCGTTTAGGAAGCAGATAATGTAAGGCAAACAAGCTACCTGCGCTTACAATCATTGAAAGGATAACGTGGTTAGCGGATACAGCTTGCTTTTGATAAAAAATAAAATACGTTGCTACGATTATGTTCAAACCCATGACTAGGAGCACAGCAAGGGATCTAGGCCTAAATCCCCAACAAGCTAACATAAAAGGAACCGCAACAGCTGGATCATAAAGGTAGAACATTTTGTACATTAATTGTAGAATACTGGTTGTATAGAATACCATCAAAAGGCTAATGACTCCTATACCTATAGAAGCTATGCGTACCATACGGAGCGAGCCATTGTGAGACTTGGAAAAACCGGTTACAAAAGGCCATAGATCATTTGTAAATAAAACGGAGGCAACATGCAAAACGGAGTCAGCGGTAGACATCAACAATGCCAGCATAGCCGTTATCAATAGGCCTTTCATACCAGGGAAATAGGTAAGGGAAAGTATATAATGAAAGACATTCTGATTGGATGGAATACTATCTCCACGTATATGCAAAGCTACTGCAACACTAAAAATAAGTGAAGCTATCACACAGGGCGCTATGGCCATTTTGTTAAGCACTTTTGCGACTTGCCCTACAGAAGAAGCCATATAAAACCGTTGTATGTAGGCAGGTATAAGCATAAGTAAATGCCTAAATATAAAATCAGATAATAAAGTTGTTAGGGTATGTGCTGCGTACATTTTATTTGGGTTAAATTGCGGTAGAGCGGTAAGTTTTTGCCAGCCCGTTGCTAAATCTTCAGTAGAAAATAGCAGCACGAAAATGAGCAGAGGGAAGCAAAGCCCAAAAAGAAGAAATTGGTAGACATCGGTTATGGCTACCGCTCTCGCCCCTCCAAATGTAGCATACGCCATAACCAATAGGGTTAAAAGTATGGTTGAATGGGTTTGAAAGGGTACTACTTCAGGGAATAGAACAGTTATAATTTCAAGGACAACTTTGATCTGAACTGTTAAAAGAGCGATAGATAAGACGATACCAAGTAGGGCGGTAATAATGCGAGCGGCTGACCCATACAAGCTTCCCATAGATTCTGCTATAGAAAGATGCCCCATGAATTCCTTCATTCTTGGCGTGATAAACCTGGAAAAAAAATAGAGTTTAACGGCTATTATAACGGATATTCTCATAAGTGCTTCAAACCCTTGTCGATAGCAAACATCTAGGCCGGCATGCAGGATTCTAGCACCATACATAGTAGCTATAAGGGAAATAGCAATTACACTGGTAGCCATTTTTCTTTTTCCTACGGCATAATCCTGGAAAGTCTTGATACCTCTCCCGTAGTAAATCCCAATAACCAGTGTCCCTATTAAGGATAACCCTATAATTATAAAATCAATATGCCTTACCATCTCTCTTTTATTATTGCGTTGTAATAAATTTATCTTACTAAGTTTATAATGATTACTTGCTTTTATTTACAGAAAAATAATTACTATACCTAATAGCAACTATTATTATTGTGTAAAAACCTATGCCTAGAGTAATGCGTAGTAGCTATTAGCCTTTACAGGTAGATTTTGGTGCGGGAAAAGAACCTTGTATAAAGAAGCGCTGTATTTATTTTAAAGCTGCTTAGCAATAATCCCTTCACATATTTGCTGCATTTCTGCTAACCATTGCTGAGGAGCCTTATGGCTTTTCCCCCATGGTATATAGAAAGCTACGGATTCTTTAGCTATACGTTGTTGGTCGGCTGGCTTACGGACAGATAACGTACGCATGTTATGCAATCGATCTGCTAGCTTTACTTGTACCACACGTATATCCCTACATTGATGAAGTATATTTTTATTTGCTACTTTATCTAATTTCCAAGGATACCCATTGGTATTGTAGTGGGTAACCTGATCGACCACAGCAGCTACTTCACTGCCATACATCAGCTCCAGCTGAGATAGCGTAACAGGCGTATCCTCTACGATATCATGCAACAAACCCGCTAGGATGGTGTCGGGATCCTGGGTAGCCTCTAGCAGCAGTTTAGCCACTGCCATAGGATGGGTATAGTAGGGGGACCCTGATTTACGTTGTACTAAACCATGGGCCTTTTTAATAAAGGCAATGGTTTGCTGTATACGTTCTGCGCTAAGCGTAGTCTGTGCAGTGAGTAACCCTATCAATTCCTGCTCTTGCGCCAAGCCTTCTGCTGTTTCAGCTAGGGTATTAGCTACCAGATCAGCAGGATCATACGTTTTAAAGCGCATAACCTTACGGCCATCCAGCGGGAATACGTAAAGGCAGCTTACCTTTGTTGGGATTTCTATTATTTCTACGTATCCTCCATGGGCTTCTACAATTTGTTTGCTTTCTAGCTGATAAAATTGCACTTCACTAGCAGGTAGGGTAGTATTTGCGTTCATTCCTACGATACTATAGCTAGGTTTCAGATTTGGTAGACTTGTATCCGTACTAAAATAGAAAGCCAGTGCAGGTAAGGTTAAGGAAGGGAGATCAGCCGCAGTTTCTGTTGCTAGGCCGTATTGTAAGGTAGTAGCGGCAAGGGTTAAGGTTACGATATGATCGGTAGCATGTTGGCTCTTGCTGATTGCCCATAAGTTGAGCAGCAGCAAACATTCCAATAAGGCGGGATCTACTGCTATTTCAGCTACGTCTGTTTGTTTCCGCAATAAGAGCGCTAACGGTTCCCCTAAATCCAATATTTGCTGATTTACTTTTAAAATAGTTAATTCAAGCGGGATGGGTTGAATAGCTTTTTTATTAAGTTTTAGGCTACGTTCTTCTTGGGCTCTCCATAGTAGACAATCGCTGAATTTTTGTAGTTTCTTGTTAAAAAGCGCTACTTCACTTTCTATTTTATGCGGATCATTTCTAGCAATAGGAGACAAAGTTTTTTGCAGATTATCGCCCATTTCTCGTAAGAGGTTACCCCCAGCAGTAGCATCCAATCTAGCCCAATGCGCTTGGCTATAGATGGCTTCTAAGGAAATCCTTTGTTCATAGGTTCTAGTAAGTTCGATAATGTTAAGTTTAGCGGTTGCTTTCTCTCGTAGGTATTTATACAGGAGAAATCCTACTAGTGTGATTGATACAAGAGCTGTTGTTAACATAAGTTCTATTACAGAAGCATGCTTAAGACTTCCCCAAAATAAATCAACAAAATTTACATAAGGAGGCAATAATCTATGGATTAGCAAAGCACAAAGTAATAGTATGCTACTTCCTTCCACGGATACTAATACAATAGATAGGCTTATGCTAGCTATAAGAAGCGCACAAACCATCGGGCTATAGTGTCCTAATTTGGCAAATTGAAGGGGCGCTATAAAAAGCAGTACGAACAATACCATAGGCCATAGAGCATGCAGAAACGGTGTTCCGCCTTTTTGATAGGCATGCAGGGCTGGGTAGAGCGCTAGGATCGTTCCCAAGGCCATCACAGCCATATAGAGGTATACATAGGGAAGAAAATACTGCCTTTGAATAAAGCACAATGCGATAATGGCATGAAGAATGGTATAGCTGCCTACCGCTACAAAGGTACGTTCTTGGATAGGAAAGATAGTTGCGCGATAAGACCTTGTAAAAAGCATTTTAAACTGTTGCACGCGAGCCAACCACCAACGTTTGGTGATTTGGTTCTGTAAATCCCAGGCGCTACGGTCTTGCATACCTACCCAACCGGTGTGAGGTAACTTAGGAAGTATATAGTGGATAGATAATAAAATAAGGAAGCTGGTGATCATGGCAATACACATATGGTGTGCCGGTATATCTTGACCTTTATAGTAGATATGGTGTACTATTGTTATAACCATAGTTAGTATGCCCATACTACATAATACTGCGGCTGTACGAGGCCTAAAGCCAAGACAAGTCATGAAGAACGGAATACCAACTATGGGGCCATATAGGTTGTGTACTTTATTTATTAATGTAGTAAGATTACTAGTAGCTGTATATAATGCAGCCCAAAGACTAACGATCCCTATCAACACAGAAGCCATACGTGCAATCTTAAGAGAAGGTTGCATAGAGCCCTTACGCAAGCCAGCTATTACAGGCCATATATCATTAGCAGATAAAACAGAAGCAATATGTAAATAAGAATCAGCAGTAGACATAATTAAAGCATAAATAGCTGTTACTAATACAGCACGTAAACCAGGAAAATACTTACAATCAATAATATATTTTATTATATTTTGATTGTGTTGTATCGTATGGCCAGCTGCTGCTAAAGCTATTAGGACCATTAGGAATAGGATGGGAATGAAAATACGAATGATTGCACTTCTGTTAAGCACCTTGCGTGCTTGTGTTAAAGAAGCGCTCATATAGAAGCGGTGGAAACAGGCAGGGTTAAAAAAGAGTCCAGTAGATATAATACAACTATACCATAGTACTTTTGCCATTTCTTGTGCATGCGTTTTGCTTATTTGAAAGTGTATTATACTTATAATTTTTTGTCCTTTTATCAAAGGACCCTTGGCATAGTAGAGAAATACAAAGATTAGAAGCGGAAAACATAAGCCAAAGAGTAAAAACTGGTAAACATCTGTGATGGCTACACTTCTAGCGCCCCCAACCGTAGTATAACCTATCCATAACAAGGTTGATAGTATAATTACATAAGTTGAAATTTCTTTTATTTCAGGAAATAGTAAAGAGGTAATTTCTAAGCTTATCCGTATTTGGACAATTAGAGCAACAATAGCCACCATAATACCCAGTATACCTGTAATCACGCGTACGGCTGAACCGTAGAGGCTACCCATGGACTCAGCTATGGAGAGATGACCTATAAATTCATGCATTCTTACTATTACAAACCGGGAGAAAATAAAATAAATAACAGGGAGGAATAGATCTCTTATATAAGCGGATACGCCTATGTCGTAGTAGAAGTTTAATGTATCATATATGGCTCTCCCTCCATAAATAGTAGCTAATAGCGAAAGGGTAATAGCCGTACTAGTTATTTTTCTATTCCCTACGGCATAGTCTTGGAAAGTCAGTATTCCCCTGCCATAATAGAACCCAATGGCAAGCGTTAAGAGCAAAAACATTCCTATAATTACAAGGTCTGGTTGAATCATCTGTCACAATGGTTGTATGACGGTATAGTTTTGTACAGTAAATTTTCTTCTCATTTAAACTTACAATAAAACAGTAATTTAGGCAAGAAAACAGGGAAAGTCACTTGCGATGCTCTTCCCATTCTATTTGCATAATAGATTCAAACGCATTACATTAATTGGTCTTGTATAGGGCATTTCATGTAAGCTAGCGGAGGGCAGAGGGCGGTTAGTCACGCCCACTTTAACGTTATTATTCATTATATTGTCATTTGGTAATACCACATTCATTGTTGTAGTAAAGGGAGCATTATACGTATGATGCAATGGACAATAGCTGAATTGGCAGCGCGCTTTCATGCTAGTTTATCTGGCGATGATCGTACGATCGTAACCCATCTTTGTACCCTAGAGGAGGGAAGCAAAGGGGGACTGAGTTTTTTTTCTACACCTAGCTATGCAGCTGCCCTCTACCAAACCAAAGCTTCTGCTGTTTTGGTTCCCAAGGAGTGGCAATGCAGCTTGCCTATTACCCCTACTTTGCTTGCTGTGGTAGATCCTTATGCGGCTTTTTGCGCATTGGTAGAGGAAGTAGCACAGAAAAAAATAGCCGTTAAGGAGGGAATAGAATTTCCTTCTTACATAGGAGAAGGGACTACAGTAGGCGAAAATAGTTACCGTGGGGCTTTTTCTTATATTGGGAATCACGTTGTAATAGGGGAACGAGTGCAAATTTATCCCCATGTGTATATTGGGGATCATGTGACCATTGGTGCGGATACGATCCTATATAGTGGCGCAAAGGTAGCAGCTTATACGGTTATTGGTAGGAAATGCGTGCTGCATGCGGCTGCTGTGGTTGGTAATCCAGGTTTTGGATTCCAGACGCTTGCATCAGGTGGTTATAAGCGGATTCCTTCTATTGGTCGGGTTGTATTGGCCGATGAGGTGGAAATTGGTGCCCATACTGTTATAGATGCTGCTATGGTAGGGCAAACCGCTATTGGGCAAGGTAGCAAAATCGATAACCTGGTTCAGGTGGCCCATAATGTAAAAATAGGCAAGTATGGTGGTATTGCTGCACAAGTAGGGATAGCAGGTTCTACTAAAATAGGAGATTATTGTAGGTTAGGGGGGCAAACAGGGATTGCAGGGCATCTTACGTTAGGGAATCATGTAACGGCTTTAGGTCGTGCAGGTATTACGCGCTCCTTTCCAAAAGGTGCTATTACACTTTCTGGAACACCTGCCTTTGAACATAAAAGATTCTTATCCTGCTATGCGCGCTTTAAAAACTTAGCTAAGCCATTGCAAACATGAAGCAGTACATTCCTTTAGGAAGGCTAGGCGAGAAGCATTGTGCGACTTAATCAAATAGATACCCCTGTTACTATGATAAGAAATCATTATTTTTAGCTTTTACTTGTACTTATGCATGGTTAATGTTATGCTAAAAACCCTTTGTTATGAATTTATATAGGATCCATACGCCATTTCATTTACAAACTATTGCCACAGCCATTAAATCTTTTTGGGAAAAAGAAAAAATATTTGAGCGTTCTCTGCAACAGCGCAAAAATAAAGATCCCTTTGTGTTTTTTGAAGGTCCTCCAGGTGCTAATGGAAAGCCAGGTATACACCATGTCTTATCCATGGTTGTTAAGGATCTTTTTACAAGATACAAAACCATGCAAGGCTACTATGTGCAACGCAAAAGCGGATGGGATACCCATGGTTTACCAGTAGAGCTTCAAGTTGAAAAAGAACTCGGGATTACAAAAGAAGACATTGGAAAAAAAATAAGCATTCAGGCATTTAACCAAAAGTGTCAGGAAGCAGTTATGACCTATACCAGCCATTGGGAAGCTTTGAATCGTACATTAGGCTACTGGAAGGATAATACAGCTCCCTATATTACCTATAGTAGGGACTATATGGAATCTGTGTGGTACCTGCTTAAAGCGCTCTATAACAAGGGTTTGCTCTATAAAGGATATGCTATACAGCCCTATTCACCTGCTGCGGGTAGTGGCTTAAGCTCCCACGAGTTGAATCAACCAGGCTGTTATAAACAGGTGGAAGACCTTTCTGTTGTAGCACAGTTTAAAATTTTGGATAGGGAACATGATTATTTTTTAGCATGGACTACCACTCCCTGGACCTTGCCGGCTAATACAGCTTTGGCAGTGGGTTTATCTATTTCGTATGTTAAAGTTGCTACTATTAATCCCTATACCCATTTACCGCTGCAAGTAGTGCTGGCAGAAGAGGCGCTAGGACGTTTTTTTTCGGATAAAGAAGAAGATACACTACCGTTGTCTTATGGTGCAGCGGGTCATCTGCCTTGGCGTATCGTAGAGCGTTGTAAAGGCGTAGATTTGATAGGCCTCCGTTATGAACAGCTTTTGCCTTATGTTCAGCCAAAAGGGGATGCCTTCAAAGTCATTGGAGGAGACTTTGTAACCACAACAGAAGGCACTGGTATAGTACATATTGCACCTACCTTTGGTGCAGATGATTACCGTATAGCACAGGAAGAAAATATAGCAGCTATCGTTGTTACCAATGAAGCAGGGGAAGAACTTCCTATTGTGGATAAGATGGGGCGCTTTGTGTCGGCCATTACTGACTTCGCAGGACGTTGTGTTAAGGTTGAATATGAAAAAAATACCACACTTCCTTCTGTAGATATTTTGATTGTAAATAAGCTAAAACAGGAAAACAAAGCGTTTAAAGTAGAAAAATATACCCATAGTTATCCGCATTGTTGGCGTACCCAAAAGCCTATTCTCTACTATCCATTGGATGCTTGGTTTATTAAAACGACAGCCTATAAAGCGCTATTGATAGAGTTAAATAATAAAATTCAATGGAAACCAAATTCAATAGGGAAAGGTAGATTTGGGAATTGGTTAATGCATTTAGTGGATTGGAATTTAAGTCGGGAACGTTATTGGGGTACTCCGCTGCCTATTTGGCGTACAGTCGATCAGAAAGAAGAAAAATGTATTGGTTCTGTTTCAGAATTGCTATTTGAAATGGAGCAAGCAGCCCTAGCAGGTTACATGCAGCAACCTTTACCTGAAATCCTCGATTTACATAGGCCCTATGTAGATGCTATTGTTTTGGTTAGCAGCAGCGGGTTACCTATGTACCGTGAGACAGCTGTGGTAGATGTTTGGTTTGACTCAGGCGCTATGCCTTGTGCGCAATGGCATTATCCATTTGAGAACCAAGAAAATTTTTTCAAAAATTTCCCAGCTGATTTTATTGCAGAGGGGATAGACCAAACCAGGGGATGGTTTTTTACTTTACATGCCATTTCCGGATTGCTTTTTGAAACGGCTGCTTTTAAAAATGTTGTGGTTAATGGCTTGGTTTTGGATAAGCAGGGCGATAAGATGTCGAAAAGCTTACACAATACCCTCGACCCTATGGTGTTACTAGACCAATATGGGCCAGATGCAGTGCGCTGGTATATGATCAGTAATGCCAACCCATGGGATAATTTAAAATTTGATGGGACTGGTGTAGAGGAGGTTATTCGGCGCTTTTTTATTACGTTAAACAACTGCTATAACTTTTTTGCACTTTATGCCAATTTAGATCATTTTTATTTTGAGCGTCCTGTAATGGATAGTAACGAGCTGGATCCAATGGATCAATGGCTGCTTGCACGTTCGCATGCATTGATTCAAACAGTAACCGAAGCCTATAATCAGTATGAGCCTACTGTAGCAGCTAGGGCAATCCAAGATTTTGTAGTAGATGCATTGAGTAACTGGTATATTCGTTTGAATAGAAAAAGATTTTGGAAAAATAGGCAGGACCAAGATAAGGAGGTAGCTTATCAAACCCTTTACCATTGCCTTATTACCATTGCTAAATTGATGGCGCCCATTGCGCCTTTCTATGCAGACTACTTGTATCAATCGTTAAATCAGGTTACTAAAAAAGAGACAGCTGCTTCTGTACATTTGTTAGATTTTCCAGAAGCCAATATCCAGCTGCTTGATCCAGTATTGGAGCGTAAGATGCAACAAGTTCAAATGATTGTCTCTCTAGCGCATGCCCTACGTAAGCAGCACAAAATAAAGGTACGACAGCCTTTGCCAAGTTTAACTATTGTTACAACGCCTCAAATTACAGCAGGCTGTTTGGCTAGCTTAGAAGCGCTTATTAAAGCAGAATTAAATGTAAAGGAAGTGCATTATGCAGATGATACGAGCCATCTGTTGCATAAGCAAGCCAAGCCCCATTACCCTCGTTTGGGTAAGCAGTATGGTAACAAAATGAAGCAGATAAGCCAAGCTATTGTAGCCCTACAGGCAGAAGCAATAGCTACTTTAGAAAGGGGAGAGGTTTATCTATTACTTGTGGAGGATGTAACTATTCCCCTTACCCTAGCCGATGTATTGATTCATACAAATGCTGTACCAGGTTGGTGTATAGCTAAAGAGGGAACGATAACCATTGCCCTGGACATAACTTTACATACTGCTTTGCAAGAAGAAGGGTTCGCACGAGAGCTGGTTCACCGTATACAGCAATTACGCAAAACTTTAAACTTTGAGGTACAAGATAAAATTGTACTAACCATTCAGGCAAATGTAGCTATGGCCCAGCAAGCTATTACTGCCTATAAAGATTATATTTGTGCAGAAGCACAAGCTGTTGCGCTGCAATTTGCTGCAGAGCTTTTAGAAGGGACTGCTCTTGATATAAATGGGATAGCCATGGTACTGCAACTAGAAAAAGTAATAGGATAGAGCAGAGGCTGCCTATAGTCTAGCGGGGAATACCCCGCTCTTGCCTTAAGTTAAGGTTATTTCGAATATGGTTTCTGTTTGGTTGTCTATGCAAAAGCGTTGGTCTATTCTGTACCCTACTACCCATGCAATTTGCTGGTTACTGGTTAGGACTAAAATTTTTTCCTTTACAACCATTGCTACTTTTAGATCAATGAAATAGTCACTTAATTTTTTTCTGCCTTGCATACCCAAGGGATAAAAGTAATCTCCTGCTTGCCATGGGCGCAAGGTAAGTGGAAAAGCTAGTTTATGGTAGGCTAAGGCAGCTACATTTGCGGCTTTCGGAATGGTATAGCCGTTTTGATTATGTTGAGTCAGGTAAAAAGTATGGTTGGCATAAGCGATACAGGGGGTATTGGCTTCAATAGCTGCTTGCCTACCTGCTGCTTTTTGTTGTTTACATATGAACCATTTTTGTCGGTCCACATAAAGTATATAATCTGTTGAATAGATCCGTTTGCCACTTCCAGTAGGTTTTTCCATGAGGGATTGGATTTGCTTAAAAGTAAAACCATAGGAACGTACCAGTTCAAAAGCTGTGGTAGTTGCGCCTGGTAGCGCAGTAATGGTATGGATAGGAATACAGTGGCTATCTTCATCGGTTATGGTATTATTTGTTTGCGCTAAAGCTATATGATGGGCAAAAATTTTTCTTACATCGTTCAATTTTAAAGCGGTTTCCTTCAGGGTAATGCTAAAATTTGGATTGATCTGCTGTAAAAGCGGTATAATTTTATGACGGATAAAATTTCTTTGGTAGTAAAGGGCTTGATTGGAGCTATCTTCCTGCCACGTAAGCGATGCTTGTTTGGCATACGCAATAATATCTTTCTTATTAGCAAACAGTAGGGGACGTATGATGGAACCATGGATAGGTTGTATGCCACACAATCCTCTAATACCGCTTCCTTTTATAAGATTGAGCAGCATGGTTTCAACAGCATCATCCCAATGATGTGCTGTAGCTATTTGAGCTAGTTTCTGTTTATACAATAATTGATGAAAGAAATGATAACGTAAGGTTCTAGCAGCCATTTGTATGGAGATTTTATGTTTGGCAGCAAAGGATTTGGTTTCAAATTGGGTAGTGTAGTAAGGAACTTGATAATGCGCTGCTAAGCTTGCTACGAGTTGGCTTGCTTGGTCTGCTTCTTTTCCCCTTAGGTTAAAGTGACAATGGGCTATGGCAAAGGGTAAATGCGCTTCTTTAAAGAGATGGCAAAGCACGACAGAGTCCACTCCCCCACTTACGGCTAGTAAAGTGGCTTCTGTTTGGTTTGTAACCAATTGTTCTTTTTGTAGAAAAGATAAAAAAGCGGTCAGCATAGCATGTAAAAAATGTAAAATGAAAGTTAACCATATCAAAAGACATAGTTCCAAAATTATACGTAAATTTAATCGAGGGTTAGAAAAACAGCTACTTGAAAGTTAGGAAAATAGAGAAAAAGTAATTGGCTCTGCTAATTTAATTTAATAACAATTACAATCATAGAATTCTTTTTGAAAATATATGGCAGAGTTAATTAGAATGCCAAAGATGAGCGATACCATGCAGCAAGGGGTAATCAGCCGTTGGTTGAAACAGGTAGGGGATAAGGTGGAGGTAGGGGATATTCTTGCTGAGGTAGAGACAGATAAAGCTGTAATGGAATTAGAATCCTATGAAGAAGGTGTGCTGCTCCACGTAGGTGTGACGGCCCAATCAGCTGTGGAGGTAAATGCACTTATTGCAATTATAGGAGAGCCAGGGGAAGATTTTCAATCGCTGTTACAGGATACAACTGCCTGTACACTACCGCCTATGCCTGCGCCTGATAGATTGCCTTCTAAAGGGTTAGAGCCAGTCACAGTGGCAGCACAAGTGAACGAGAAGCAAACAGCTAAAGATAGAATTTTTGCTTCTCCTTTAGCTAAGCGATTAGCAAAAGAAAAAGGATGTGTTTTGGCAAATATCCCAGGATCTGGTGAAGGGGGACGTATTATCAAACAGGATGTACTTGATTTTATAGTTGATCAAGAAGCAATAGCTACCTCTACCAAATCTACCCATCTTTGGCATGAGCAAGAAAGCTATCAAGATCGTCCGCTTACGGCTTTGCGTCAAAAGATGGCCACTGTGCTTACCGCACATAAAGCAGCAGCTCCGCATTTTTATGTAACCATTCAGCTACAAATGCATAAAATGGTTGCGTTGCGTTCGGAACTGAACGTGCATGCTGATACTAAGATTTCGATCAATGATTTGATGATTAAGGCTGTTGCCTTAGCGCTTAGACAGCATCCTACGCTAAATGCAGCATGGTTAACAGATAAAATTAGATATTATCAGCATGTGCATATGGGCGTGGCTGTAACAGTAGAAGAAGGTATCATGGTACCAGTAATACGCTTTGCAGATCAAAAGCCAGTAATGGCCATTAGTAAAGAAATGAAGCATTTAAGTATAAAAGCAAAGGAAAATAAGATGATCTGGCAAGAGAGCAGTGGTGCTACTTTTACCCTTTCTAATCTAGGGATGTTTGGAATAGAATCTTTTACCGCTATTATTAACCCACCGGCGGCTTGTATTTTAGCGGTGGGTGCCATACAGCAATCGCCTGTTGTACAGGATCAGCAAGTAGTGGTTGCACCCATCATGAAGGTTACTTTATCCTGTGATCATCGGGTAGTAGATGGCGCAGCAGCAGCCTTGTTTTTAGCAACTTTAAAAGAGCTAGTAGAAGAGCCGCTGCGTTTGCTATTATAAATTGTATACCAATATATAACCAAAGTATAATCCTATGAATGGTATAGAGCATCCAGCTATGCTTCCCTTGCATGCGACCACTGTATTGGTGGTGCTGCATAAAGGATCTGTAGTAATTGGATCCGATGGTCAGGCTACTTTAGGCAACACTATTGCTAAACATAATGTAAAAAAAGTAAGAAAATTGTTTAAAGGGAGCGTATTAGCAGGTTTTGCGGGTTCCACGGCTGATGCCTTTACGATATTAGAACGTTTTGAAGAAAAACTTCAAGGTTATCGGGGAAATATTAAGCGTGCTGCTATTGAATTGGCTAAAGATTGGCGAACAGATCGCATGTTAAAAAGACTAGAGGCTATGTTACTAGTAGCGAACCAAGAAGATTTGTTAATGATTTCTGGCAATGGGGATGTATTGGAGCCAGATTATCCGGTAGCTGCTATTGGTTCAGGTAGTGTATATGCCCAATCTGCAGCTAGGGCATTGGTACAGCACGCACCCCATTTGACCGCCATGGAAATAGTACGGGAAAGCTTAACGATAGCAGCAGATATTTGTATTTATACAAATCATAATTTTGTATTTGAGGAGCTTAATGAAACCGAAAAACAGTTATAAAAACGCAGATAGGCTGTTCAAGCTATGGAAAGGATCCCTTCCCAAACTATTTGTTATTTTGTTCGGTTATTGAACTGGTTCATGGCATATACCATACCTGTACGGCACCAAGTCAATGCTATCTCAGCAGCTTGGTCTAAGCAATCCGGCAAGGCGGTCTCTTCTTTGCGTGTGAAATGCCCCAGAACAAAATCCGCTAATCCACCTTTAGGGAAGTCACTGCCAATACCTATTCTAAGACGAGGATAATCTGTGGATAACAGGCAAGCTGCTATGTTTTTTAACCCATTGTGGCCTGCATGGGATCCCTTGTTTCGTAGGCGCATCGTACCGAAAGGTAACCCGTAGTCGTCTACTACTGTTAAGCTTTGTGTAATGGGAAGCTGTAAGGCATTTAGCCAATGTTTAACAGCTTGACCACTATTATTCACGTAGGTTGTAGGTTTTATTAGGTAAACCTGTTGTTGTTGATAGGTAAAAGTAGCAGTAAAAGCCAAATGATTGGCTTGAAAAAAAACTTTTTGTTGTTTAGCTAAGTGATCTAGCACTAGAAATCCCATGTTATGCCTGGTATAGGTATAAGCAGCACCTATATTCCCCAATCCTATCAATAATAGCTTCATAACGAACTAAGATATTTAATCCCTTACCTAACTATATACATAATTTTATATATCTAATTTAGCGTACTTGGCATAACGCTTTATGAAGTCCCTTCTAGGCGGCACCTCATCCCCCATGAGCATAGAAAAGAGATGTTCTGCAGCCAATGCAGAAGCGATGCTAACCTGTTTAAGGTTGCGACGGGTTGGGTCCATGGTAGTATCCCATAGCTGAATTTCGTTCATCTCACCTAAGCCCTTATAGCGCTGTACGACTACTGCGTCCACCTTTCCATCCTTAGCACTCAATTTTATTATATTTTGTTCTTTTTCTGATTCTGTCCAGCAATATTGTTCCGTTTTGTCTCGTTTCACCAAATAAAGTGGAGGAGAAGCAATATATAAATGGCCCTGCTCTATAACATCGCGCATATAGCGGAAAAAAAAAGTTAAAATCAGCGTACGGATATGGCTACCATCTACGTCTGCGTCAGTCATAATTACAATTTTATGGTACCGCAGTTTGTCTAAATCCATAGGTTTATCCTCTATATCCTTACCAAGGGTTATCCCTAATGCTGTAATCATATTCCTGATTTGCTCATTGTCATATATTTTATACAATTGTGCTTTTTCTACATTGAGAATTTTCCCCTTTAAGGGAAGAATAGCCTGGAATCTTCTGTTGCGACCCATTTTAGCCGTTCCACCAGCAGAGTCCCCTTCCACTAAGAAAAGCTCACATAGCTTAGGATCCCGTTCAGAGCAATCAGCTAGCTTACCAGGAAGGCTACTGCCCACTAGTACATTTTTACGTTGGATGATCTCCCGTGCTTTGCGCGCAGCTTGACGTGCTTGGGCTGCTATAATCACTTTATCAATGATATACTTAGCCTCTTTGGGATGCTCTTCTAAATAGTAATACAACGTTTCCGCTACACAACTTTCTACAGCACCTTGTACTTCTGCATTCCCTAATTTGGCTTTAGTTTGCCCCTCAAATTGAGGTTCTGCTACTTTTACGGAAATAACAGCTGTTAAGCCTTCCCGGAAATCATCCCCAATAATCTCTACTTTAGCTTTCTCTAATAGGTTAGATTTATCTGCATAGTTTTTCAGCGTACGGGTTAGGGCTCTTTTAAAACCCGTTACATGCATACCGCCTTCAATAGTAGGGATATTATTGACATAAGAAGCTACCGTTTCACTATAACCTGTGTTGTAGGTCATAGCTACCTGAACGGCTACATTATTTTTTGTTCCCTCTATTAGAATGGGCTCAGGCATAATAAATTCCTTGCCACTACTTAAGTGTAATACAAACGCACGAAGCCCCTCTTTGGAGTAAAAGGTTTGTTTAAAAGGCTCCTGAGATTCATTTCTTTCTCGTTTGTCTTCTAGCGTAATCCTTAAGCCTAGATTGAGATAAGCTAATTCTTGTAATCTGTTTGCAATAGTATGGGCATTATAGACCGTAGTGGTAAAAATCGTACTGTCTGGCGTAAAATGGACGGTGGTACCGCGTAAGTCCGTGGCGCCTATTGCTTGGACAGCATGGAGCGGAGTACCCTGTGCGTAGGTTTGCTGGTAGATTTTTCCATTTCGGTATACGGTAACTTGTAAGTGGGAGGATAGTGCATTAACGCACGAAACTCCTACCCCATGCAACCCCCCTGAAACCTTATAGCTATTTTTATCGAATTTACCTCCAGCATGCAATACTGTCATGACAATCTCTAAAGCAGATTTCTTTTCTTTAGAGTGTATTTCAGTTGGAATTCCACGACCATTATCCGATACAGTAATGGAATTGTCTTCCTGAATGGTAATGGCAATGCTGTTACAATAGCCCGCTAAAGATTCATCAATGGCATTATCTACTACCTCCCAAATCAGATGGTGTAATCCCTTGATACCTATATCGCCAATATACATAGCAGGCCGTTTCCGTACAGCTTCTAACCCTTCTAAAACCTGAATATGATCAGCCGAATAGTCATTTGTAGTTGAAGTCATGAAAATAATCTTTTAAATACGTACCGCGGATTAAGATAAACGCTAAGTAATGAAACCAATTGTTAAATGTTACATAAGGTTAGCAAGCAGTTCTTACCTTTTCTAAGGCAATATACAGTTTACCGTAGGTTTCAAGTGCTTTTTCTAGCGAAGAGGTGAAATAATAGGCTATACTTGCTTGATAGGCTTCTAAATCTACCTTATAGAGTGCTAATAGGGATTGATAACTTTGGTGTTGTATGTGTGCGCTTGTTTCTGGAGGATAATGCTGCGTTACAAGCCAGCTGTTAAGCAATTCCATGTCCCTTGTAATTTGGATGAATAACGTCTCATTTAGAGGTGCGCTAGCCGTAGCAGCTGATGGCATAGGACAGGGCATACCAATGCCTAACAAGCCTGTTAGTATCGCAATAGCTGTTATATATTTCATATTGATTTAGTAGAACATAGAGGAATCATTGCTATAAAAATAAGGATTTTTTTCTATTTTTGTATAGCGTTGTAAGCAAAAATAATGTATGAAGAGGAGTTATATTTGCTTTAGATTGCTATTATTAAGCAATAAGCTAGTTAAGCGGTCTACTATCTGTTAAGCAGTATCGCACATAAAGGTTGACCTATGGAAATATTCCCCAAGAAGCTTCTTTCTGTTGTTGATACAAAGCAATTTAGGCCTGATAAAAGCACCCATTACCATCTATTGATCAATATAGGGGCTGGCCTCATTAAAATAGGTTGCTTAGATAAAGACGCGCAAGCTTGCTTGCTATTGGACGTATATGCCTTGCCAGTTAACAAGCAGCATCCCAGCTATATTCAGTGTTTAGCGCAACTCTATAATGAAACTTTTTTTCTTATAAAGCAAGATTGGTATTCCGTTACTTTATCTATTACCAATCAAAAATTCACTCTTTTACCACATCTCTTGCTAAGTCCAAAAGACTTAATGGCTTATATGCATGTAGTTTGTAACGTAGCGTCCAGTGAGGAGGTTGCTGTTTTTACCCATGCCTTAGCCAAGCTATCTGTTGTATTTGCGGAGGAGGCTACTGTATTAGATTGGTTTCGAAAGCGCTATAGCAATAGTAGATTTCAAATCATCCATCAAGTTAATGCTATGATTGAAGGCATTCAGCTGGAATACCCTGTTTCCGTTGTGCCCCTGTTGTTTATTTGGTTGGATAAGAACCATATGCATATAGCCGCTCATGAGAACGGTAAATTGGTATACTATAATATTTTTGCTTACGAAACAGCTGAGGATTGCTTAAGCTATCTATCTGCTGTTGTTCAGGTAATTCGATTCGAACGGCATAGTGGGAAAGCATGGGTAGGCGGTTATATTGACAAGGCATCCAGCTTCTATTGGCAATTAAAAGCTTATATCCCTCATGTTACCTTAAAAACCAAGATCCATTTTTTACCTTCCCCTAACAGGCTCTTTAAAAAAAGCAACCCATCACCTATGCTTTATTTTGATTTAATGAGCAGTTTGCTTTGTCAGCCCTATGGTAAAAATAAAACGTAAAGCGTATTATGGTACTTATTTTAAGTATTGAAACGGCTACGGCTGCTTGTTCCGTTGCCCTACATAATCAAGGCCATCTGGTAGCCCATACCACATTGGTGCAGCGCTATACCCATGTAGAATCTTTAATGGTTATAGTAGAGGAATTGCTGGAAATTAGTAAATATAATCGTAAAGATTTAGCTGCTGTAGCTATTGCCAGTGGTCCTGGTTCTTATACAGGCTTGCGCATTGGTGCAGCAGTAGGGAAGGGGTTATGCTATGGGTTAGGCATTCCATTGATTGCTGTACCCACCTTAGTAGCTATGGCAGCGGGCATAGCGCCTTGTATAGTAGACAAGACTGTATTGCTTTGTCCAGCTCTTGATGCAAGGCGCAATGCCATTTATACCCTTATAGTGGATAGGTCAGGTCAAATCAAACAGGATACGCATGTGGCGCTAGTGGACAGTAGTGCCTACCTAGCTAGTCTCCCCCAACAACCCTTGCTTTTCTTGGGGGATGGTGCGCTTAAGTGTAAACCATACCTTGTAAAGCGCAGCGATATTCATTATGCAGAAGCAGTTATGCCATCTGCAGTACATATAGGACCTTTGGCTTTTGCTCGATTTCAGCAACAATGCTGGGAAGATATTGCGCACTACGTCCCCTGCTACCTAAGTCAATTCCAGTCCTAATAAAAAATAAGTAGCGCATATACAAAATGAAATCTTTAGCGTAAAAGTAAAAAAGGTGCGTAAATGGCTGCTTTTTTGTTTAAAACATAATTTTTCTTATTATTGGAGTAAGTCCCCTTAAGCAAGAGAGTGGAGCAGTGCTTTATTAAAATAAAAGTTATGCTTAGCAAAAGGGGTAAAGAGAAGCACAATACAGAATGGATGCCCTCTTTTAAGAAAAAAACGCTAGCAAGGAATGAGGTGTTAAGAGAAAAAGGGAGGCGCTGCTAGGGGAACGGTGTTACGAAGAGAGGGGCATTGATTCTGCTGTTTTTGGTTTCTTTATTAAAAAATTAAAAATCGTGCGGTAGTCTGTACTTGTTTTTTTTAGAAATTACACTTAAAATTGTAATTGTCACAGGTATTTATGGATAGTAACAAAGCAACAAAGCTTTAAAGTCTAACGTGCCTTGGCGCTATTTAAAAGCATGAGGGGGCTTATAATTAAGTATAAATTTATTATACATACATTTTTACATTTAACGTATCTAATATAATGAAGGGAATAAAAAAAACATTAGTGGCAGGTGCTTTGGCCTGTGCTACCTTAAATGCCGCACAAGCGGAATGCAGTCCATGGAGTTATGGGGTAAAAGCTGGTTTAAGTGTATCTTCTATTTGTGGTATTGATGAAAAGGTTAGGTTTGTTGTGGGAGCGAAAGAGGAGGGGTTTGAAAATCCTATGTTCGCGCTACCATTTGTCAATGGTTTTGTTTATGGTGAGTACGCGTTTACGGATTATATTGGGATGGAGTTAGGGGCGGGTTATATGCAGTTGGGTGGTACTTTGTGTAAAAAAGAGGATAATAGTGCCAGCGCAAACAATAATAATTCAAATAATAGCGGATCTAAATCGGAACCGGCATGCAAGATAGCGTCGCATGGCTTGTACGTACCGCTTTCTTTATGTGTTTATCCAATGGGGCGTGAGGAGGGCGAAGGTATCTTCAAACTATTTGTAGGTACATCCGCTTATTTTTCAATGAAGAAGGTTCTTAAATTTAAGGAGACAGGAAAGGATACCTATGAAGAAAACCCTGAATTGAATAAGGTAGACCTAGAAACTTTTGATGTGGGAGTACAGGGTGGTATTGGCTATGAGTTCTCTTTTGGGCTTTCTTTAGAAGCGAGGTATGGGCATCACTTCATGAATAGAATTAAAGACAATTCTACTACGAAACCTGACGACCAATTTGCAAAGGTTAAAATTAACGGTCTTACTAAGGTAAACAATCGCTATTTTATGGTTAACGTAGGTTATAATATCGCCTCTTTGTTTAAGGCATAAATTTGAGCTGTTTTTGGAAAATAAAAAGTAAGAAAAGGGTAGGTATAGCCTTGGTAGGTATAGCCTTCTCTTTTCTTATTTTTTTATCTATCTGGCATTGTTAAGCTTTCAAGCAAATAGGAAGCAACATTAGTAGGTTGTGTTGGCCCGTTCGTCTAGGGGTTAGGACGTCAGGTTTTCATCCTGGAAACAGGGGTTCGATTCCCCTACGGGCTACAAGCTCTTTTCGCATAGCTTATTTGTGCGCCATTTAAGTACGTAGCATGCGCGCTCTACTGTGGCTGTTATCGCTCTATTGTGGCATAAAGGGATAGTTTTTATGGTTATCCCCTATAATAGATAGGATTTCTGTAAAAATGCGAAAAGATTAGAAAAATTATCGGCTGTAAGGTGGTGGATCCTGTGGTAAAGGATTCTTAGACAGAGATTCATTAGACAAAGGAGGCCGGGTACTAAGGGCGTTGTAGGTAGGGTTGCAGGGTGGTTGGTATAGGGAAGAAGGAGCAGGTAAAGTAGGGTAGAGGGGACCTTGTGTTGGAGTTAAATTCTGATGGTTTTGGGACATAGGCATGAAACTAGAAGCAGGCATTTCAGGATAGGGTACAAGGGGTATTTGGTGGTATAAAGGGGGAGCCGAAGCTTCAACGCAAAGAGATGAAACTTCGGGTCTTGTGTTGTTGAGAAGGACGGATAGGTTGGGATCCTTTTGCTGTGGTGGGATAGACTCATTAAGAGACATAGAAGTAGGGGGTGTGGCTTCTTTAGTTTGCGTTTTGGTTAACCTACTATGTTTAGGTTTTTGCCTTGATGGGGTAGGAGGATTATCATTTTCATGGTTCTTAGGGCTATCACTATTGGTTCTTTGCCTTGGTTTATGTCTATTCGTTTGATCTCTTTGCGTTTTAGTTAACCTACGTTTAGGTTTTGACGGAGTAAAAGAATGATCAAAGCGCGTAGGAGGAGGATCATTGTCATCGTCGTTAGAGCTACCGCTATTGTTTCTTTGCCTTGTATTTGCGTTAGATTCTGATAGTTTTGGTTTATTTTCTGATTCTAAATTAGTTCTATTTTCTGATTCAGAATTAGTTCTATTTTCTGATTCAGAATTATATTTTGATTTTGAATCAGCTTTCGATCCTGTTAGCCTGGAGGAGGTATTGGGGATCTCTTCTTCATTGGTCTTGTTGTTAGGGCTACCGCTATTATTTCTTCGCTTATTGATTGGCCTAGATTCTAATTCTGAATCAGTTCTATGTTCTGATTCAGCGTTATATTTTGATTTTGAATCAGCTTTTGATCTTGTTGCTCCAGAGGAGGTATCAGGTATCTCTAAGGGAGCTTCTGGCGTTGCTGTTTTTCCTGTTCCTGTTGGCGTTGCTGTTGCTAATCCTGGTAGAATGATTATTTCTTTTGCTGTTCCAGCAGGAGCAGAAGAGGTATATAGGGGAGATGGTTGTTGTGCGGTATTCTCGTTTCGCTCTTTTTTTTCTAAGAAACTAGGGAGTGTATTGGATTTGTGTACCGTTCTCTTGCAGCTGCTGCAATGCATTAAACTTAGCGGTAAGCTATAGAAGAATGCGTAGCGCAATAGCCGTTTAACTAGTATGGTATTGAACACAATTATATAGTTCCTTTGCTTTTACATGAATGCATGCCTAATATAGTTAGGATACAAAAAAAAAAGATGCTAGAAAAATGCATGGAAAAGTATGTTACAGTTTGTAATCAACTTAGCAGGTTACGTAATTATGCTTATTCTTATTGTTATGCTTACTAAGCTTATTGATTTATTACGGGAGTGTATAGCATACGCATGATAATATGTACTTTGTGAGCGTTTTAATACAACTATGAAACAGGAATGCTTTGCTGCCGCTATGCGTAAACAGATCTATACAAATTTAGATGAATGGCAACAATATCTAGATGTTTGGTTACATTACTATAACCATGCATGAACGCAATGAACGCATGCTAGGAAGTATTGTTATGGTAAAACAGCTATCCAAACTAGTCTCTTTATGGTTATGCCTCAATAGTTACTTACCATCTACAATGTTATACCCAGTTGGTATGGTCGTATCTGTATATGGCCTTATGGTTGTTTTATCTTAACTACCAGCCATATTTAAAATGAAATGCCCATTTTTTCTCTGTTAGCGCTTTCTGTAGCTTTGTTTTATTTTAGCTTTTCCTTTTTTATCGTATGTCCAAGAATGGTGGGAGGCTTTCTAAGAAATGTGCTTAAAAAGACTAAGCATGCTACTACTATAGTTTATTGTTCATGGTGTTACCTGATAGGGTATAAAGGAATAAGATAAAAAATCAAAGTCTTGCTCAACAGTAGCAAAGTTTTTTGCCCTATTATGATTTCTCCCACTCTTGGATGATTATTAACTAAAATTTGCTTTTAATTGTTGACATATTAAAATTTTCAATATTACCTAATTTAATTTAATAGGAACCCAACTCCAAGCTGAATTTTTCTTCATTTTGAATTTAGGAATAGGCAAGCCCATTTGACCTTTTAGTTGCATTTGCTCATGAGCCATTTGAGCGGTTTCTACTATTTTGGCCAGAGAGAAGGCACGTTAGCTGAATTTAAGATTTTCTTTGTCAAAAAAAAGTAGCATATTAGTGTAAAGCTTGTTAAAGGGATTGTTGCTATCTCTTTTGTTAAAAACAAGTAGCAAAAAAACATTTTACTTATTTTTAGTTTGTCGTTTGCAGGTCAAGCTTTTACAGATTAAACCATCTGTTAGGGTTGCGTTACAATTTTGCTGTTGCATCCCGTAAGGTGGAAATCTACTTCTATGGGCGGGATGCTTTTTTAGTTGTAGACATTCTTTAAGCTAGCAAGGAGTGGGAATCATGCCCTTTGTAAGCAGTTATTTCTTTGAATAAGAAAGAAACAATGGTAAAGAATCAGCTACATCCTAGCGCTATAGCTGGAGGGTTACTTGGAAACATAAAAATGTAGAACATTCATGACTTATTATACAGAAGAAGGTCTTGATCAGCTTAAAAAAGAGCTTAGCTTTTTAAAAGGAGAAGCTCGCATTCGGGTAGCACATGATATTGCAGAAGCTTGTAAAAAGGGGGATTTAAGTGAAAATGCAGAGTATGATGCTGCTAGAGAGGCACAAGGCTTATTAGAGGCTAAAATTGCTGCTTTAGAAAATTTAGTGGCTAGCGCTAGGGTATTAAACCTAGGGGAGATTGATTTATCCCGTGTTTCTATTCTCTCTAAAGCATGTGTAAAAAACAGAAAAACGGGTATGGAATCTGTTTTTATGCTTGTTTCACAAGGAGAAGCTGATTTAAAGCAAAGTAAGATATCGGTTGATTCTCCCATAGGGAAAGGAATATTAGGAAAAAAGGTAGGGGATATAGCAATGATTGATGCGCCTGCTGGTATTATCGAGTTAGAAATTTTAAAAATTGGCTTGGACCTATAGAAATAAAGCATTAAAATTTTTAAGTTGTCATAGTTTGGCTATTGCCTTAATTTTTAGGAAAAAATATAATTAATTAGGAACAATCATGGCTTTACGCATAACAGATGCTTGTATCAATTGTGGGGCCTGTGCAGTAGAGTGCCCTAATACTGCCATATATGAGGGTGGAGTCCCCTGGCAATGGGCAGAGGGAACGCAATTAAAAGAAGTGCTTATAGAAGGGAAAAAGGTGGATGCCACACTCCCTCAGCCGCCCTATACAGAAGATGTGTTTTATATTGTTACAGATAAATGTACGGAATGTGTTGGTTTCCACGACGAACCGCAATGTTCCGCAGTTTGCCCGGTAGATTGTTGTGTGCTAGATCTCGATCATACAGAAACCCAGGAAGAGCTGTTAGCAAAAAAACAATTTCTGCATGGATAATTAGGTAAGTTACCTATATATTCAATAACTTTAGGGAAGTTGATTGGCAGCAGAGTCGTTTCAAGCTTTATTCCAAGCGGAGGGTTGTTTCCCGTTTCGGGTAGCTTACGCGTAACAGGATAAAGTGTAGCCAATTTAAAAACGAAGAATGTATATACATACATGGTTAACTATATTACTTGCGAATTTTATTAATAAATAATAGATACAGTGGAGTCACGTACAGAACTAGATGAAATTTATTCTAAACGAGTAAATGCAGGCAAAAGGGTTTATTTCTTTGATATAAAATCAACCAGAAGTAAAGATTATTACCTTACCATCACGGAGAGCAAAAAAAGAACAGAGGAGGATGGCATGTTTTATGAAAAGCATAAAATATTTTTATACAAGGAGGATGTGAATAAGTTTGTGCGTGCGCTTAATGAGGTGGTTCATCACCTTAAGACAAATTTAATGTCTGATTATGCGTTCGATAAAAATGATCGGGATACAGAATCCTATCAAAAATAGGTAGCTTTTATTTACTTAGTATTCATTTTTTAGCTGTTCATTTTAGGGGGTATAAAAGTGTTGGCTTGTATTTTTTTATTGTATGGCTTTAAAATGTGGGATTGTTGGCTTGCCTAATGTAGGTAAGTCAATGTTATTTAATGCCTTATCTAATGGGAATGCAGCTTCTGCCAACTTCCCTTTTTGTACTATAGAGCCCAATAGGGGCGTTGTAGTAGTGCCAGATAAGCGTATCAAACTGCTTTCTACGTGGGCGCAATCCAAACGTAGTGTGCCTACTACTATAGAATTTGTAGATATAGCTGGGCTGGTACAAGGTGCGCATGAAGGGGAGGGACTAGGGAATCAGTTCCTTGGCCATATACGGGAGGTGGATGCTATTGTACATGTTATCCGATGCTTTGAAGAAGAGAATGTGCTGCATGTAGCAGGTGGGGTAGATCCTTTATTTGATAAAGAGATCATTGAGCATGAGCTACGCTGTAAGGATATAGATACCCTAACCAAGCGATTGGAAAAGGCGGAGAAGCTGGCCAAGCAGGGGGGGGCAGCAGATCAGCAGGAGGTTATGGGCTTGCAGCATTTGCTACAAGCCTTAAAGCAAGGGAGAGATATACGGTGCGTGCCAATAGAAAACGCTGTACAAAACGCCTGGCAGCTGTTAACAGCCAAGCCTGTTGTTTACTTTGCTAATGTGGACGAAGCTACTTTATTAGGGAAAGAAAATACGCATATGGTTGCGCTGCAAGAGGCAATAGTAGATGCTGAGCTGATAGTAGGTTGTGCGGCTTTGGAGGCACAATTTAACCTATTAACGGATGAGGAGCAGCGTTTTTTTCTGGCGGAATATAATCTTACAGAGCCTGGGCTCCATAAGCTCATTCAATCCGTTTATGCCTTACTGCAGCTTATTACCTATTTTACGGTAGGACCAGAGGAAGTACGTGCATGGACCATTCAAAAAGGAAGTAAAGCCCCACAAGCAGCTGGTATGATTCATACGGATTTTAAGCGGGGCTTTATTAAAGCAGAAGTGATCTCCTTCCAAGATTATCAGACTTACAAAAGCGAAAGTGCTTGTCGGGATGCCGGGAAATTACGCATAGAAGGAAAAGATTATGTGGTACAGGATGGAGATGTGCTGCTTTTCCGTTTTAATGTGTAAAAGTAGAAGGAATATATAACCGATGTATACGATGCTAGCTAATCCTACGCGGCGATGGTATAGCTACTTGCTTTTAATACTGGCTTTGCCTTTTAAAAGTTTTGCTGCAAAACCAGAAGATATTTTTGAACAGCCCACAGAAGATAAAGTTAAGGCGAATACTACCTTTTTTATTACACCAAGAGATATAAAATATAATCGCAACCAGTACAAGCCAATTGAGGTCTCCCTAGCAAAAATGGACCGTTTTATGGTCGTGGAGCAGCATAATTATTTATTGCAAAATCTTGGTAATAATTGGACAGCTACGCAATACATCCCTTATAGGTTGCCCCAACGGATAGGTGCCACAGATGGAATCTCTGTTTATGATTTTAATTTTCATCAGCCACAGGATATACGCTACTATTGCATGCCTAAATCAAAGGCTTATACCTATTTTAATGTTGTTTTAGCTAATATAGGGAGCTTTGTTTTTGATGGCTGCTATAGCCAACGATTGCTAGATAATTGGTTTGCAGGTATCAACCTATATGGTGCCATGACAGAAAATGAATGGCCTCAAATGCATAAAGAGGACAAGAAGATTGTAGATGCCTTCCCTCAATTTGATATTTTTACCCATTTTCATCTATTGGATTCAGCCTATTATGCTTGTACGAGCTATTCTATAATGAACTATCGTACCAAAGAAACGGGTGGGGTCCAGCTTAATAAGAAGGAGGAATCCTATCCAGCTGATCCTTTGAATCGCTGTCGTTACTTTCGGAAATTTTTAGATGAAAAGGGCATCCAAGCTAGAATCTCACTTAACGGTGAGAATCAAGTTCAGCATGACGATAAGAGACGGCATTTCTATTTCTTTCATCAATATCACTTTAGTGCTGGTATACAATGCTACCATGAGTTCTCCTATAGCTGTAAAAATAATAAGAGCAATATTGCATGTAAAGAAGAAAATGCTCGTTTTATAGCCCCTATATCTAAATCTACAGAGGATCACTTACCAGCAATAGAAAGTAAGGTCCTGCTCAATGTGCGCCATAATGAAATAGGCGTTAAAGGGCGTATAGCATCCATTGATGTGGATTATAATGTACATGCTAGACTAGAAAATATTCATTTTGAACAGGATTTTTCTAACCCCCTTGAAAAGGCTACTACTCCTTTTTTACTAGCAGATGTAGGAAAAAAGAATAAAGGTAACAAAGAAGACGAATTCTATCTAGGTGGTCATCTGCAATGGGATCTTACCCAGCGTATGCGTCACCAGTTCCAGTTAGAGGGGGAATATGGATGGGCAGGAGCTGGTTACTATACCTTAATGCTAGCCTATCAGAATCGTTTTTTTAAGTTAGTCTGTGATACCCTTAAGCATAAGGTACCCTACTTAGTCCAGCATGGTTACTTTCCTTATCGTCACTGGCCTAAAACTTACAAAGCGCCAGCTACCCAACAGTTGGCCGCAGCGTTCACCTGCAAGCTATTACCTTGGGTACGTGTAGAACCCATGGTTACTTTGCAAAGAATGCATAATCTTATTTATTATAAAGAATGGATTGGTGATAATGAGATAAAAAAGGATAGTGATGTGCATTGTATTTCTGTTCCATCGCAGGTTGCTGATCCTATTGATCTCTGCTCCTATGGGGGTCATTTGGATGTTTCTTTTTCTTATTTTCATATAGATAATACGCTCTTTTTCTTAAAGGATATCAGCAACCTTAAGCCTAAAATTTATAAAGGACGCATGCCCTGGTATAGCTATACAGGGCGTTATTATTTTGCGCATCAGCCCTACGAAAAAAAGATGGCTATAGAAATAGGTATAAACGTACATAAGAAAGCATTGCATTATGCAGATGGTTATGATATAATAGCCCAACGTTTTTACAAGCAGCAACGCTTTGCGGTACAAGGCTGTCCTATTGTGGATTTTTTTGTGAATTACAGGTTAAGCAATATAAAAATATCAATAAAATTTAGCTGTATCAATGATTATTTTGGTGATGAAAAAGGGGGAAAGGGGAAGTCCTATTTTGCGACACCTTTTTACCCTGGTCAGAAACCTGCAGCGGATATAGGGGTACATTGGTCTTTCTTTGATTAGTGTTGGTAGTAGGTTTTTAATCTTTAACGGCTTTTGCGGAAGCTGCCCTATTTGTTTAATTTGCTTGGCAAATTCCTACTAACTATGTATTTTTAAAAAAAAAGAAAAAGGACAGGTTTATTCACTATCTTAATGTGTTAGGACAGGTTATCCTAGCATGTTATGGATTGTTTCTAGTAGGGATGCTTATAAAATTGTTTACAGTATAAATAAAGGTTTATATGTTTAAGAGGTGCTTCTATGATAGAAACGTAAGTTCTTATGGTTATGGTTTGCTCTTGCTCCTCAGTTTTATTTTGCCTTGTAGGGCCCAGCAAGGGGCATCAGCTGGTTTCATTATGGAGCATGTAACAGATGCGCATGACTGGCATTTTGCAACGGTTGGGCAGTATCATGTCACCTTACCTTTACCAATTATACTGTATTCCCGAGATAGGGGTATGGAGTGTTTTTCTTCTGCTCGTTTTTATGATCATCAGCAGCATGCGGTTCCTTTCCGGGGTTATCGTATGGTAAGTAATACCATTTGTTGTGTAGATGCTAGTAGGTCTGTGGTAGATCTTTCGATTACCAAAAATATAGCTGCCATGTTGGGAAGTATACTACTATTGGTAGCTGTTTTACTAGTAGCAGCAAGAAAATACCAACGAACGGCTTGCCTTGTTCCGAGTGGCTTTATGGCTTTTGTAGATTTAATCGTTTCTTTTATAAAAGATGAGATTGCTATTCCTAACATAGGGAGGCGACACTACGAAAGGTTTCTACCTTATTTATTGACGGTTTTTTGTTTTATATGGCTGAATAATCTTTTAGGTTTGTTACCCGGTGGGGCTAATGTAACGGGAAATATTTCAGTTACGTTGGTGTTGGCTGCGTTTACCATTGTGCTAACCATTATAAATGGCAATAAGCAGTATTGGTCCCATATATTTAAGCCAGCAGAGGTCCCTAAATGGCTGTGGCCTATCATGGTCCCTCTAGAAATGGTAGGTATTTTTACCAAATTTTTCTCTCTTATGGTGCGGCTATTTGCCAATATCACTGCAGGACATATTATCTTATTAAGCATTATAGGGTTAGTGTTTAGCCTTAAAAGTATCTGGGTAGGTTTTGCGGTTACTCTGCCTTTTAGTACATTTATGTTTCTATTAAAGTTAGTGGTAGCTGTGTTACAGGCCTACGTTTTTACGCTACTTTCTGCTATTTATTTAGGGCAGGCTGTAGCAGAGAAGGGATGCCATTAACGTATTACAGATAATGGTTGCGGAACGGTTAGCAGTGGGTATAAAATTTATATTAATTATTTTAAATTAAATTATATGTTGGATATAAGTTCATCTTATGCCTATGCTGGTGCAGGTATCGGTGTAGGTATTGTCGTATTGGGTGCTGCTATTGGCATTGGGAAAATTGGTCATGCGGCTATGGAAGCTATCAGTAGGCAACCAGAGATTAGCGGTCAAGTTCGAGCTGCTATGATTATTGCTTGCTCGCTTATTGAGGGTGCTGCGCTTTTTGCTATATTGGTTTGTCTTCTTATTGTGTTGAAGTAAGGGGGCTCCCAATGTGCTCTAAACATTTGTTTGTATTCGTGTTGTAAATCCAATATCATTTATGAATTACTTAATAACACCTGATTTTGGTATCCTATTTTGGCAAACCATTACACTCTTAACAGTCCTTTGGGTATTGGCTAAGTTTGCGTGGAAGCCTATTATAGGGGTATTGCAAGCACGTGAGGAAGCTGTAGCACATTCCATAAGTCAAATTTCCGCTGCACAGACCTCTATGGCGCAAGCTGTGGTTGAGCGGGAACGATTGCTAGAGGAAGCTAATTTAGAGCGGGAACGTATTATCAGTGAATCACTGGAGACCAAGCAAAAAATTATTGAGCAAGCGCGCCAGGAGGGGATCACTTTAAAGGAGCAGCTGCTAGCAGAAGCTAGGTTAGCCTTAGAGAGGGAGGAGAAGCGTGTATTGGAAGAAGCAAAGAGCCATATAGGCTTGTTGTCTATTCAGATAGCTGAAAAGCTATTGTGTAGCGAGTTGCGTAAGGATCAGGAGCAATTAGCCCTTATAGAGCGTTTTATAACAGGGGAAAAGCAGTTTGCTTAACTGTAACAATAAATTACAAAGCAGTGGTTGTATGGCTGAGCAGGTAGATAAAGCGGTAGCAGATTATGTACGTGTTTTTTTAACGCATGTTATACAAGATGGCTTACTGCAACCTATTTATCAGGAAATAATTTTTTTGCAAAATCAGTTCAAGGAAGTCCCTACTTTGCAGCATGTGCTTCAAAATCCTACTGTGTTTACTGCTGAAAAACGTCGATTACTTGGTTTGCTGTATCGGTCTGATACGCCCCCTATTTTAAAGAAGTTTATTGATTTTTTGGTAAATCAACGTCAGGCAAGCCAATTAAGGGCTATGCTATATGCTTTTGAAAAGGCCTATCATGTCTACAGGGGAGTGCAGTCTGTAGTACTAACTACGGCAGTTGCTTTACCAGAAGATTGCGTAGAAAAGCTGATGGAGAAGGTAAAAAAAAGGTTTTCATGCAAAGAAATTAAATTAACCCAGCAAATCGATCCCTCGGTTATGGGTGGATATAAGCTGCAAATTGGAACCTTACAATGGGATAAAACCATAAAACATTCCCTTTATGCCTTACAGAAGCATCTGGTTAAGGGCATATGAAATGTTTGGCATACGGTATACCACTGATCCAAAGGACCTTTCCATGGGGCGGTTAGGATGTAAGGAGCAACTGCAGCTATATTGAACTAGTGTGCTTTTGCACGCTAGTTAATGGGCTAGCTGTGCTTTTGCACGCTAGTTAATGGGCTAGCTGTGCTAGTCAGGAGTTATGCTAGTTAATGGGCTAGTTATGCTAGTCAGGCACTTTAGAACGTAGGGGAGCGGATGTTCTTTTTATAATTAAAAGTGATGGTGCATATAAATACAAATGAGATTTTAGCTTTATTACAGGAACAGCTAGCCAGTTTTAAAACAAAAGCCGAATTAGAAGAAACAGGTACGGTGGTACAATCTGGTGATGGGGTGGTGCGCATTTATGGGCTTTTTAGTGTACAAGCTGGGGAGCTACTTGTTTTCGATAATGGGTGTAAAGGGTTAGCCTTAAATTTGGAAGAGCAGCTATTGGGGGCTGTAGTATTGGGGGATGCCAATACCATAAAAGAGGGAGATATGGTTAGCAGGACCAGGCGTGTAGTTTCTATTCAGGTAGGGGAGGGTTTATTAGGACGTGTAATCAACACGCTGGGAGAGCCTATAGATGGGAATGGTCCCATAGCAGGTCCTTGCTTTGCGTTGCCTTTGGAGCGCAATGCACCAGGAGTTATTTACAGAGAACCCGTTAATACACCGCTTCAAACAGGATTAAAAACCATTGATGCCATGGTCCCTATTGGTCGAGGTCAGCGAGAGCTAATCATCGGTGATAGGCAATCTGGGAAAACAACCATTGCAATAGATACTATTATTAATCAACGCAGATTGTTTGAAAAAGGAGAACCTGTTTATTGTATTTATGTAGCGATTGGGCAGAAGGCATCGTCTATAGCGAATGTGGTAGATACGTTAACACGGTATGGTGCGATGCCTTACACCATTATTGTAGCAGCCTCTTCTGCTGCTGCTGCGTCTATGCAATCTTTTGCTCCCTTTGCAGGGGCAGCTATTGGTGAATTTTTTAGAGATACAGGGCGGAATGCATTGGTAATTTATGATGACCTATCCAAACAAGCTGTTGCCTATAGGGAGTTATCTTTATTATTGCGCAGGCCACCTGGTAGGGAAGGCTTTCCTGGTGATGTCTTTTATCTACATGCTCGTTTACTAGAACGTGCAGCACGTATCATTAGCAATGATGCAATGGCTTCTTCCATGAATGATTGTCCGCAATCCTTACAGGGAAAAATAAAAGGAGGCGGCTCTTTAACGGCATTGCCTATTGTTGAAACACAAATGGGTGATGTTTCTGCTTATATTCCTACGAATGTTATTTCCATTACGGATGGGCAGATATTTTTAGAAACGAATTTGTTTAATGCTGGTATCAGGCCTGCTATTAATGTTGGCATTTCGGTATCCCGTATAGGGGGAGCTGCACAAATGAAGGCAATTAAAAAAATAGCAGCTACTTTAAAATTAGATCAAGCACAATTCGCTGAGCTAGAGGCTTTTTCAAAATTTAGTTCTGATTTAGAGGCTACTACTAAGCGAGCTATTGAGCGTGGTCGTAAGAATCAGGAGCTACTCAATCAAGGGTTGCACGCACCCATGCCAGTGGAGGAACAGATAGCGCTCCTTTATATAGCGATGGGGGGGTATTTAGATGCCGTTCCATTAGATCAGGTAAAGTTATTTGAAAAGCAATTTTTAGATATATTACGGATACAACATCCCACCCTATTGACCAGTATAGCGGGTGGACAGTGGGACAATCAGCTCATTAAGATGCTCATAACAGTAGCTAAAAATATCCTGGTTAAGTATACGTAATGTGTTCAAAAGTGAATGCCTTAACAGGATGTTCCTTGTTTAGTTTATATTGAATAAGCGGAGAGGGTAATAAGTAAAAATCTTCATTATGGCCTATCTTAAAGAAGTAGTAAACCGGATTAATCTGATCACTTCTACGCAGCAGATTACCAAAGCTATGAATATGATAGCTGCTTCTAAGCTATATAAGATTCAACAGCTTTTGCTACCGCTTAAGGAATATACGATGCAGTATAATATCCTTTTGCAGACTGCTTTACAGGGGATAAGTGGTAGTATGTTATCCCATCCCTTAACTGTAAAAGCAGCAGAGAAACCACGGCGGTTATTACTTATTGTTGTCACAGCTGATCGCGGTTTATGTGGTGCGTTTAATAAAAATGTTCTGAAAGCTGCCAGTTGCTATATGGAGAGCTGTAAGTCAGCTGCTACTGCTACCATAGAATTGTTGGTTATTGGGAAGAAAGCTTACCAATGCTTTAAAAACGGAAATTACCCTATTATAGATGATTATGTTGATCTTTTAGAGAAAGATTTTTGGAAAGGAGGCCATAGGCTAGCCGAGCATTGCATCAAAACTTACCAAGAAGCGCGCTATACGGAAATAGTATGGGTTTATACGGCTTTTAAAAATGCCGTTAGCCAGGAAGTAGCCACAGCTTCTTTTTTACCCTTGGCATTGAATGCTTATGAAAGTCCCCCTAACACGCAATGGCCGCATTATATGTATGAACCTACACAGCAGTTACTTATAGCGCAGCTTATACCTGAGGTACTTAAAAATCAAGTTATGAATAGGTTGGTTGAGTCTATGGCTAGCGAGCATGCAGCTAGGATGCTTACCATGAGTCAGGCAACGGACAATGCAGATGCTTTTTTAAAAGTATTACGGATTCATTACAATAGAACGAGACAAGCATTGATTACTAATTCTTTAGCTGAAATTACAACAGCTGCTGAAGCATTGGCCACAAGATAGCATAAGCAGATGCTGTGGCTGTGCTCTTTTGGCTATTTTCTTCAGGGTATATAGGTTAGGAGTGCTTTTGTGCCCCAAAATAGTCCCCAAAATAGTTGTGTTCCCTTTTTTTGAGTACCAGTGGCAGCTGTGCAAAGGTTATCTTATGGGTTTCTCCTATAACTGATTGGTCTACTATACTTTTTTTATTTTATGTATTGCTTTTATAAAGCAGCCGTATCATACCTAATGCACTTAGGAAGCAAAGCACGGATACTATACAAAATCCTATACATGTACCAGACAATAGCTTGTTTAACCAGGTTGCCAGTCCAAATAATAAGAAACGCAACCCTAAGCTGAGCAAGGTCCAAATGAAACAAATCAGTAAAAGCATCCTCCCTATTTTTTTTCCTTTTGTTTTCATATTGTCTTTGGATGTTTCAATAAGGGAGCTTAATTTCTTGCCTGCTTTTTTGGCTATACAAACCATCGCGCATGCATCAAATAAAAGTCTTAGGATAAATTTTACTAAATCGAATAGTAATTTGCGTATATTCATATTCAAATTTTTCATATAATTCTTATTTGTTAAACGCAAAAAGATTTTTTTATTTTTAGGAAAGTAGGTTGCCTATCGTTTACTAAAAGTAGGTGAAAATTTTATTTGCATTACGCATGCAAGATAAGTTATATTTAGTAATTCTTCTACAAACACATAAAAAATATATTATATGTTAACCGAGTATCTTTTATTACCACTATTTAGTACGTTTGTATTGGGCATGGGTTTTCCTCAGCTAGCTATGGCTAATGCAGCAATCAAAGTAGTAAATCAGGAAGTTCCCATTCTTTCAACCATTCCTCCTTCTATTCCTATCAATAATTTTGTTGCTCCTATAGCGCTACACAGGGCGGCAGCTCAAGGGAACGTAAGTATATTACGTTCCTCACTTGAAGCAGGGGCCAACGTGCATGCAGTGGACAGCTACCAAACGACTGCCTTACATATTGCTGCTGCGAGGGGCCACTTATTTTGTGTTCAAGAGTTGATTAATGTAGGGGCTAAAGTAAACCTAACAGATTCCTTTGGGAGAACGCCGCTTTATTTAGCTGCTCAAAAGGGGCATCTTCCTATTATTCGGGAGCTTATGATTGCTGGGGCTAATATGCGTATTGTCAACCAGCAAGGAAGAACTCCATTGCATGCAGCTGCAGAAGCAGATTCGGTTGCTTGCGTAAGTTACTTGCTGGATAGGAGAGGAGCTAATGTACATGCGGTAGATGCAGATCTGGTTACCCCTCTTCATTGTGCTGCTTTAGCGGGTTCTCTAGCTTCTGTGCAGGCATTGATACAAGCAGGTGCCAAGGTACAGGTCTTTACAAAGCAGGATAAGCTAACCCCTTTGCATATGGCAGCGCAGAGTGGAAAGGTAGCTTGTATACGGTTCTTATTGCAGCATCATGCCAATGTAAATACGGTTACACCCCATGGTATTTCTCCGCTCTACTTGGCTGCTCAACAGGGGCAGTTGGCTGCGTTACAAGAACTTGTACAGCACAAGGCAGCTATAAATGCAGTAGAAGGATTGCATACGCCTTTGCATGCGGCTGCTTTGCATGGACATGTAAACGGTTTACAGTTTTTATTAGAGGCAGGCGGTAACCCACAGGCACGTGATAAAGAGCAAAATACACCTTTACATGTAGCAGCTTATTATGGTAGGTTAACCTGTTTGCAATTATTATTGCGTATGAGTCCAGAAAGTATTGAAGTGTTAGCTGCTAAGCAGCGTACGCCTTTACATTTGGCAGCTCAAGCGGGGCATTTTGCTTGTGTGGAGCAGCTTGTTGCAATAGGTGCTGCTGTAAATGCGGTAGATATCTATCATAAAACGCCCTTGCATCTAGCAGCTTTTCATGGTCACAATCGCTGTTTAAATTTACTTATACAAACGGGGGGAAATGTTCATCTGGTTACCGAAGAATGCTATACCCCTTTGCATATGGCTGCTAAAGGAAATCAGGTAGCTGCTGTAAAGCTATTGCTACAAGCAGGCGCTAAGCTTGATGCATTGGATCGTTTCCATCATACGCCGCTTCACCTTGCTGCCAATTTCCAACATAAAGATTGTACCATAGCACTTATAGAGCAGGGGGCAGCGGTTGATGCAGCCAATCAGTGGGGTATTATGCCGTTCCATATAGCTGCTAAGAATGGTGATTTTGATCTTTTACAGCTATTATTAGCCAATGAGAAATGTAAAAAAAACATCAATGCTGCTAAAAAATCAGGGAGTACTGCCGTACATATTGTAGCAAAAAAGGGGAATATAGCCTGTTTAGAAGCGTTGATTCAAGCAGGTGCAAGCGTCAGGGTATGCAATAAGGCGAAGGAGACCCCTTTGTATTTGGCTGCTTCAAATGGCCATTTAGCATGTATAGAGATGTTAATTAAGGCAGACGAGCAAGAAAATGGGAGTCCTATTGCTAAAAAACTTAAAAATAAGTTAGCTGAGCAACCAGGTATGGATAAGCTTGTCAAGCGCAAGCATAAACCTAAGCTTGACGTAGCTAATCGATTGGGTGAAACCGCTTTACATGCAGCTGTTCAGCACGGCCATACGGATTGTATATTACTTCTTTTGCGTCATGGTGCGTCGGTTAAAACTAGAAGGAAAACAGGAGAAACGCCCTTACATACTGCTGCACAAAATGGCTGCTTGGTCTCTGTGAGAGCTATATTAGCTGCATCTACCCAATCAGATATTGATGCAGTAGATAACTACGCCAATACGCCCTTGCACTTGGCTGCACAAAATGGACACCTTTCCATTGTACGTACGTTGATTAACGCTTCGGCTTCTTTAAAGAAGCGCAATAAATTTAATAAAACAGCGGATTATTTAGCATTGCAGAATGGTCATGTAGCATGTCATAAAGAATTAGAACGTGCGTTACAAGGTAAAAGGCAGTTGCCTTCTTAAGGGAGCTTGGGTACTTCGTCTTCCCTGAAGTATTTATTACACAATAGGTTTATTTTTTGTCTACTTTTTTACACTCAAATGGTAGGTTAGGTTCTATTTCAGCTGACCATTATTATATAGGTATAATTGTTCTGAGAGAGAAATGCTTAGTGTATAAAATAGTTCTGAATGATTATGTGTATGTTAGGAGTGTTTTTCTTGTGATAAGTCATAGATTATGTCCCATACATAGCATAACATTAAATTCCTTGCAAGTAGTTAACCGCTCATTTACCAGACACCATTGTATTTTTGTTCAAATAATAAATGGAATAGGCATATATAGCTTAAGAGGTAAAAAATTTATAAATAATTTATATTATGAATAAGTCATAAAAATAAAGAGAACGGCTATAAAATAAATAAACTAATTTTGCTCGTTAGGTAGGTAACTAGTCTATAATATAGACATGATACCATACTTCCCAGAGTGGGGTTGTGCATGGTTATAGTAATGCAACCAACTATCTAAGTCTTGTTGTAAGTCATCTAAAACGCTCACAAAGTCCATTGGTTTGTAGTGAATAGACCTTAGTTAGGGTATGTTCTTATACCTTTTCTATGCTTAAAAATAGCTCAAAAGTATGAGGTTCTATTTTGCCTTTTATCAAGAAGTTGTAGAAGCAGCTAAAAAGGCACGTTGTCACGATTTTATCTCTTTTTTAACAGATGAATATAGGATGCATGCTGAAAGCTCTGGATTAAAATTATCAGGTGGACAAAGACAAAAGATATGTATTGCAGGTACGATATTGAAAAATACACCATGTATGCTATTCAATGAATCAATATTAGTAGTTGATTACCATAAATAATCACAACTTATTCCTATACTTTTTGAATATTTAAGAGATAAAATTATCCTGTACATTATCCATAGGAGCATAAAATTAGTCTCCTTTGATAGGATCATTAAAGTATACAAAGGAACGCTAACTGTAGCATATGAGTAGACAAGGCTGTTTGTACAATCTTATATTTATGGAAAGCCCTTAGCTACTGCTATGAGCTACTTTAATGATTAGGTTGCCTAACTGTCGACCTGCTATACAGGTTCAATAGGATAGATAAAGCGTACGCAGTAGTGCCCTACGCTTCAATTTTCACTTCCACACCGCTTGGGAGCTCTAATTTCGTCAGTGCGTCTACTGCCTTTGCGCTACTGTAATAGATGTCTATTAACCTTTTATGCGTACAAAGTTGAAACTGTTCGCGCGATTTTTTATCAATATGAGGAGAACGTAATACAGTATATACCTCTTTCTTACACGGAAGAGGTATAGGACCATTTACAACAGTTTTGGTAGCCTTTACTGCCTTAACAATGCGCTTTGCTGATTTATCTAAAAGCATAGCGTCAAATGACTTAAGCTTAATCCGAATTTTTTGCTTCATAGGTATACGATAGTAATGCTATTATTTATAATGTTATGCCTTTAGCTTTATTGATAATATTTTCTGCTAAGTTTTTAGAAACAGGTTCATAATGAGAGAAAGTGAGTGAAGCAGAGGCTCTACCTGATGTAATAGTCCGTAGATCAGTAACATAGCCAAATAGTTCCGCCAATGGAACATCTGCTTTAATAATTTGAGCGCCTCCTTTGTTGTTCATTCCCCTCATAATACCTCTTCTTCTGTTAAGATCCCCTGTTACGGGGCCTGTGAATGCATCAGGTGTAGCTACTTCCACCGCCATAATAGGTTCTAATAGAACAGGGGATGCCTTTTGTGCAGCAGCCCTAAAGCCAGCTCTAGCAGCTAATTCAAAAGATAAGGAATCTGAATCAACCTCATGGTAAGAGCCATGTAGTAGCTTGACCCGCATCGATTCTACTGGATAATTAGCCAAAGGACCATTATCCATAGCTGCTTCAAATCCCTTTTGAATGGCTGGTATAAACTCTTTAGGAATCGCCCCTCCTACTATTTTATTTATAAATTCTAAACCAGGCATATCGGATGAGGGAGTGGTTTTTTCTTTAGGACCTATCTCAAAAACAATATCTGCAAATTTACCTCTACCGCCTGTTTGTTTTTTGTATACCTCTTTATGTTCTATGGTTATGGTAAGGGCCTCTTTATAGGCTACCTGAGGAGCTCCTTGGTTAATTTCAAGCTTAAACTCTCGCTTTAGCCGGTCAATAATGATTTCTAAATGCAGCTCTCCCATGCCCTTTAGGATAGTTTGACCCGTTTCCCGATCAGTTTCCATACGTAGGGTAGGATCCTCCTCCATTAATTTAGCAATAGAGAGCGTCAGTTTATCCTGATCTGCTTGTTTCTTTGGTTCAATAGAATACCCAATAACAGGCTCTGGGAAGGTAATAGACTCTAATATAGCCCTATCCTTCTCACCTGTTAACGTATCTCCTGTTTTAATTTCTTTAAAGCCTACTACCGCACAAATGTCACCTGCTTGTACCTTATCAATGGGATTTTGTTTGTTAGCATGCATTTGCATCAAGCGAGCGATGCGTTCTTTTTTGCCTGTCCTGTTATTATGGACATAAGAACCAGCTTCTAATTCACCTGCATAGACCCGTAAAAAAGCAAGCCTTCCTACAAAAGGATCCGTAGCAATCTTAAAAGCCAGTGCTGTAAAAGGGGCACTATTATTTGCTTCCCGTATTATAGCGGCTTCTGTGTCTGGATGTATAGCAGTAACGGGCGGTAAATCCATAGGGGAAGGCAGGTATGCACAGACGGAATCCAGTAAAGCTTGAACCCCCTTGTTTTTGAAAGCAGAACCACAAAGCACAGGAGAAAAAGAAAGATCAATAACTGCTTTGCGTATAGCAGCCCTAATTTCATCTGTTGTAATCGCTGCAGGATTGTCAAAAAACTTCTCCATTAATACCTCATCATAACTGGCTACACTTTCCAGAAGCTTTTGACGCCATTCCTCAACAGTTTCAGTTAAATCCTCAGGAATAGCTATAATTTCATAGCTCATTCCTAAGTCTGTTTCATTCCAAATAATAGCCTGATATGTAATCAAATCTACGACTCCTCTAAAGGAAGCTTCACTGCCAATAGGAATTTGCAAAGGTACAGGATTAGCCCCTAGTTTGTCTTTGATTTCGTTAAGCGTATTAAAGAAATCAGCACCAGGTCTATCCATTTTATTTACAAAGCAGATACGTGGCACTTTGTATTTATCAGCTTGACGCCAAACAGTTTCAGATTGCGGTTCCACACCCGACACAGCGCAAAACAATGCTACGGCACCATCTAATACCCGTAAAGAACGTTCTACTTCTACTGTAAAGTCCACGTGACCAGGGGTATCTATAATATTAATCTTATAAGTTTGCGTTTGGTTATGGACGTTTCCTTGGCTGGTAGGATATTTCCAAAAAGTAGTAGTAGCTGCAGAGGTAATAGTAATACCTCGTTCTTGCTCTTGCGCCATCCAATCCATGACGGCACCCCCCTCGTGGACTTCTCCTATTTTATGGGTCAGACCTGTATAATACAAAATCCGCTCAGTTGTGGTGGTTTTCCCGGCATCAATGTGCGCCATGATGCCTATATTTCTTAAAAATGCTAATTCGGTTGCCATTTATTTTAAATCAAAATGAGAGAAGGCCTTGTTCGAACTAGCCATTTTATGGATATCTATTTTCCGCTTGAATGCCGCACCTTCCTCCTTAGAAGCAGCAATAATCTCATTGGTGAGTTTTTCTTGCATGGTTTTCTCCCCTCGGGCGCGTGCATAAGCAATCAACCATTTTATGCTCAAAAACACCTTCCTATCTTGCCTTATTTCAATAGGTACCTGCAGCGTTGCCCCCCCTACACGCCGCCGTTTAACTTCTAAGGTAGGCGTTACATTATGCAATGCCTTCCGAAAAACTTCTAAACCATTTTCATTGGTCTTGTGTGCTACTGAATCAATGGTATTGTAAAATATAGTAGCAGCAATACTTTTCTTGCCTTGTTGCATTAACCCATTTATAAATCTAGTAATAAGCGGGTCCCCAAATTTATAGTCAGGTGATAATATCCTTTTTGTAGCTTGTTTTCTTCTCATATCTATTATATGGTTGTCCTCTGTTGCTTTTGTTGCATGGCTTAGTTTCCTCTATGCGTTTTGTTGCTATTACTTGGCCCTATGCTCTCTGCTTTTGTGCTATGTGAGAACCAGGCAGAGAGCTGTATTTGCGTTAGCAACTTGTAAAGTCCATTAACCTATCCTATATCTATTATTTTTATTTCTTTTTAGGTTGTTTAGCGCCATATAGCGACCTTCCTTGGCGTCTTCCATTAACCCCTCCTGTATCCAGTACTCCCCGAATGATTCGATACCGAATACCTGATAGGTCTTTGACGCCCCCTCCTTTAACTAATACAATAGAATGTTCCTGAAGGTTGTGTCCTTCCCCAGGAATATAAACATTCACTTCCTTGCCCGTTGTAAGACGGACTCTAGCCACCTTTTTCATAGAAGAATTAGGCTTTCTTGGTTTCAAGGTATACACCTTAGTGCATACCCCACGCCGCTGTGGACAGGATGAAAGCGCTGGTGCCTTTGAGGCAGAAGCCGTACGCTTTCTTCCCCTTCTTACAAGTTGTTGTATGGTTAACATGAACGGAATATAGTAATTGTTACGAAATCCTGAAGTAGCATACTGCTGTATCTTTTAATATTTTTGCTAAAGCTAAAAATGTGTAAAACGAATTAGCTGGTAACACAAACAGCCTTCCCCTATCTCTAGAGGGTATTGAGCTATTAAATAGATTACTTTCCCTCAAATATAGTTAAATAATCTGATATATTCTTGTAGGTAAAGTCCTAATTATCCTTTTAGTTGACTTATGTTTGCTGTGTTTTTATATGCTTTGTTAGATTTTAGTTATTTCATTTGCGAAATACATGCTGCTGTTTCATGAAAGCGTTGATTTGTACTATCTCATCTCGAATAAAGTCCAATTGTTTTCTTAGTTTTTCATGTGTTTGGTGCATTTTTTTATATGCTTTGTTAGACTTTAGTTGTTTCGCTTGTAAAATATAGGGTGTTGCTTCATGAAAGTATTGCATGGCATCAGTAAAGGTTGCCTCTAATAGACCTATTTGCCCTGTTTTTGTTTGAATGCTGCTTTGTAAAAGACGATGACCTATCCATGTTATACACGTTTTATGCAACATGATCTCGCCCAATTGTTCCTGGTAATTTTTTTGTTGAATATGCCTTGCATAGTTGAAACATTGGTTGATGGCTTTTTCAGTTTCTGTTAATTTATTTTTTGCTTTTTGCTTAGCTTCTTTTTTAGTTAAGCTTTTCAATTCAGGTAAATCTTCTGATAGGGAGCGTGACGGAGCCGAAGGGATAGCACTTATTGCTTCAGTAGGAGCATACAATTGCTGTTTCATAGATTGTTTACCATTGCTGGTGCATCCTTGATAAACCAACACCAACCAGGATCCTAGTACAATGGTTCTCTTTTGGTTTCTTTTTCTTAGCGTAGTTAGCATATACTTAATATATTTGTATTTGTAATTAGTTTAATATAGTGAACGTACCTATTCGAAATAGTAGGGAAAGTTATGCTTACTAGGTAAGACCGCTAAGCTTTATGCGCTAGAGCAAAAGGCTTTAACAGTCCTATTTAAAATAGCAAGTGAATAAGCAAACCCTATACAGAATATATTAAATTAATGTAATATGCATAGGTGTAGAATTCTATTTTTTTAGTTATGACAAATTTTTTGTACCACTACTTACGTAGTCAGTTTAAGCAACCTAAAAGTGGTTGGATGCAGTTAATATGGCTGCATATTTTAAGTTTTGTATTGATTGGCTTGCTACATACATTTTTTTACATTTGCGGGTATGCAAGCCGTATGCCCCTACTTTACGAGCAATTGACCCTTCCTTCTTGTTTTGTTTTACTGTTGAAGCGGCCTTGGGCGATTGTTACCTATTCTTTTGTGCACCATAGCTTTCTAGAGTTGGGTTTAGATATGCTTATGCTCTATACTTTTGGTCAAAGCATTCGGTTGGTTACACATACGAAAAGCGTTGTGTATCTTTATTGTTTAGGGAAAATAGCAGGCGCTTGTGCTTTTTTTGCGCTCTACCAACTCTCCCCTCCCTTTAAAGAGAGCCTTGCTTATTTACATGGTCCTTTACCTGCTATTTATGCTATTATGGTAGCAGTTTGTGTTTTAATTCCTGATTTAAAAGTAAATTTGTTTTTTATATCTCTTCCGCTACGTGTAGTAGTAGTCTTTTTACTGCTTTTTTCTTTTATGCAATTAACGGGTAAGCATGCCGGTCATTATGTAGCGCAGTTGGGTGGCGCAATCGTAGGTTACCTGTATGCTCAAAGGTATAAAAATAAAAAGGGAGGGAACCAAACTTTTGGAGGTACTACTAAATTTATACGCCTCCATAAAACAACATAAAAGTTCTCTAGTCTCCTTTTGCAAAGAGTAGTTACCGCTCTACTGTAATACAGCTCTATTACTAAGGTTGGTATCAGAAGCCACTACTGTAGTAGCTGTTATAGACAGCTTAGGCACATGGTACGATTATAGTTTACCTTACAGCTAGCTTAATTACAGCTAGGTATCAATATATGCTGCTATAAAAATATTTACATTACCAACCAGTTGGCGCATTTCCGTTAAAAACAACTCATTGAGTAGGTGATTCAACTATATGGGAAGGAGTTTTGTCGGTCAGCAAAGCAATGCACAAGAGGATGCTAATTTGCGTAGTACAGCTAATTTACTTAACATACCAGGGGTCCCCATAGATGGTTTCCCCTGTTTGGCAGCCGGAGTAAAACAGGATAAAAAAATTTTTAATGGTTCAATTTACCTATAGTTGCTCTTCTCCTTTTAGCTACTTGTTTGTTTGCAACAGGCTATTTAATTTAATCAGTTATGTCCTTGTATAAAGATTTTATAGAAAAGTTCAGCCATATTCAGCTATTGCGTCAAATAGAACAGCTTTTAGAATGGGATCAACAAGTTTGTATGCCTGCTGCTGCTGTTGAAATACGTTCCAAACAGCTCGCTTACCTAGCTTCTCTGCTTTATAAAGAAACAACCAGTGCTGCTTATCGGGATGCATTAGAAGCAATGATCGATATTAATACGGAAAATATTAAAATAAAAGATCTTTCTTTTACGGAAGCAGCGAACCTTAGGGAATGGGCTAGAGATTTTAAGCGTATGACTAAGCTGACTAAATCTTTCATTCAAACGTATTATACAGTAGTCACTAAGGCAACAGAAGTATGGAAAGAAGCTAAAAAAACCGCTAATTTTGCTTTATTTAGTCCATGGTTACAAAAAGTAGTAGCGCTTAATCAAGAAAAAGCTAACCTATTGGGTTACACAACTACGCCCTATGACGCGCTGCTGGATCTATATGAGCCAGGTATAACAACAGAGGATTTGTCTTCTCTTTTTTCTGATTTAGAATATTTTTTATTGGATAAAGTAAAAAGAACCAGTGGGAAAAACAGTCCTTATGAGGTTTATTTTGAGGGTTCTTTTGCGCAAGCAGATTTGATGTCGTTCAATCAGCTGATTTTGGACTCTTTGGGTCTTTATAACAATCACAATAGCAGGGTAGATTTTTCTGTACATCCTTTTTGCATGGGCATTCATCCTACGGATGTAAGGTTTACGATTCATAAGGACAATGGATTATTAGAAAACATTTTTGCCACCTTACATGAGGGAGGGCATGCGCTTTATGAGTTAGGTCTTTCTAAAGAAGAATGGGCTACACCAGCTGGTCAAGCTGCTTCTATGGGATTACATGAAAGTCAATCTAGGTGGTGGGAGGTAATGGTGGGGAAATCTTTACCTTTCTGGAAATATTTTTATCCTAAGTTTCAAATGATTTTTCCTCAGTTTAAGCAGCTTGCTTTATCTGATTTTTATCAACATATCAACCACATTCGGCCTTCTTGTGTACGTATTTACGCAGATGAAATAACCTATCCATTGCATATTATACTTAGGTTTAAATTAGAAAAACAGTTAATAGAAGGCACTATTGAGGTAGAAGATGTTCCTCATTTGTGGAATGATGAAATGAAAAGATTGCTAGGTATTACGCCTACTAACGATGCAGAGGGATGTCTACAAGATATTCATTGGTCTAGTGGTTCTTTTGGCTATTTCCCTACCTATGCATTAGGTAACATATATGCAGCACAATGTTTTCATGCTTTTGAACAAAGTTTTCCAGCTTGGAAGGAAAACATAGCTACTGGGAAGTTTTCTTTTATGCGTGATTGGTTACGTGAGCGAATACATCAATTTGGAAGGATATATAGTGTAGCACAAATTATTCAATCTATTACAGAAACTCCTATGGCTGTACAATCCTATAAAGAGTATATAACCCAAAAATATACCAATCTTGCTATTTTTTAATATGAAACTATAATGGCTATATATATGGGTAGACCGACCATATTATTTATTGTAGGATTAGAGCGGGTAATGCAATCCTTCTAGGAGCATTTACTCTTTACTTGGGGCATTGATACTAAACAATTATAAGGAGTATAGTTAGTTACCCTTAGTTAGGGAGAGATATAAATCAAAATGGTATTACATAGTTAAGAGAGCGCTTCTCTCTTACTAGGATGAATTATTGTCAATTTATAATTGAAGTGAAGCAATAAAAACCGTATCAAGTCCAGTAATTTTCGCAATAAAGGAGACCTCAACACCATCCGCCAGCAAGACTTTAGCTATTTCAAGATTCCTTTCCATTTTACCTTTCTCCATTCCTTGCATTATTCCTTGTTGCCTGCCTTTTTCCATTCCTTTCTCCATTCCTTTCTCCATTCCTTGCATTATCCCCTGCTGTCTGCCTTCCTCAATGTATTTTTGTGCAATGGTTCTCATAATCGTAGCTGTTTCTTCTTTAGATAAATGGCTCGAGATGACCCGTTCTAATGCCGCCTGTTTTTCTTCCGGTAACTTAGCATCGCTATACCATACCAAAGCCTTTATACAAATATAACCTTTTTCTTTATCTACTAATAGAGCGTGTTGGCAGTGTGTAAATACGTTTTCCCATAATTTGAGTATATCGCGTTTATGGATGTGTTTAAGCAGGTATTCAAACATAGCCAAATGTTTCTTTTGTAAAATGGCATCATCTGACATGCTTTGTAAATCAATCAGTTGATACTCTTCCCCCATTAATTTTTGGGCTTGTTCAGGGTTGCTAAACAATTGCCATATATTCCTGGGTGCATGGTATGGTTTAGAGCCGTGGTAAATTACAATGGGACATATTAAAGGTAAACTGTTTTTATTTTTCCTATTGCGTTCACATAACAAAAGCATGTATTTCCATAAGCGCAATGCCATCCAATGATCTGGTATAACCTGTGCTTCAATTAATACATAGACAAAAGCTTTTTCCTGATTTTTGGTTTTAACGGAATAGAGGAGATCGGTTAGTTTTCTTTTAAGGTTATCTTCAACAAAAGATTCTTTTTCTATGGTGATTTGACTTAAATCAACAAGCGCTTTAAAGTCAGCTGGTAAATAGTGTTCTAGGAATTCCTGTGCAGCTAGTTGATCCGTTAAGATCTTTTTGATTAAAGCATCATGCTTTAGATGGCTGGTCATACTGTCTTATGGTTTAAACGCAAACAGAGCATAAACTGTATCCTTGAAAAACTAGCTTAGTATGTATTACCTGCAGCTAACTTAATCTTACATACAAAAGTATCATTACCAAATGAATGCTATTGTTTGTTTATAAGCAATGCTTCCTCAGCTGCGTGCTTCAAAAGAATAGCCATACCTGGTTCTCCATAGCGTTGGGCCAGCTCCACGTCAATGGTTAAACTTTCTTTGGCCATGGCTTGTACAATGGTAGGATCTTTGTATCCGGAAGCCTGTTTTAAATCGTATAGCCGCTCTGCCAGCTTCACATAGAGTACAGAAATATGCTCTTTTTGCAAGGATTCCTTCAAGCGGTTGGTAATAGCCAGCAGCGATTCCTCTAAACGCTCCCGGCTGTCTATAGCGATTACATTCTCTACAAAACAGTACACCCCCATATTATAATTACCTTTGATATAGGAAAGCGGCAGTCTGGTATAGCGGACCAAGTCATACAGCAGCGTCGCATAAACCAGTTTAGCATGGCCATCTGTCCAGGCAGCTACCCACTCAGCAATCGCTACGGCTCGTACATAAAAAAGCTGACCCGATGCATGCCGTTTAAATCCATAGCAACGCCGCAGTAAGAGCAATATCTCTGCAATAAGGGAAGAATCTATACTTTCAAAGGAAGGAATCCAATCATGAAAAGCGGACAATGTTGCTAGTGATGCGGTCTTTTCATGGGGCGTAATAGACGTTTCCTCTTGGGTACCGGCTTCCCTCGGTAAGGAAAGTGCTAGCATCTCCTCTCTTACTTGGGTTACATCTAGGGGGAGTAGGCAGACCAGCTGTTCTGCATGCGGCAACAACAGAAGTCCATAGTGCGCATGCACAATCGATGCTAAATTTTCTTTGTGTAGGTTTACCTTTTGCGGAGATACAAAAGGATCCACTGGTTGGGTAATGGAAGCATCTTCTACGTCATATATTGCTTGTATAGTAAATAGGGGGATATTTTTATTTTCTGTACGCAATACCAAAGCCAACGCAGGAAAAGAGATACAAGCAGGAGTTCCATCCGCTTCAAGCGGTTCTCTTTTTTTGTAGCGCAATTGGGTAGGCTGCAGCTGTAGCGTAATAGTGGAACGAAAGGAAACGCTGGATTGCCTTACATGATTAAGGGCCAGGAAGAGAAGCCGTACCAACTGTTCCCTATCGCCTAGCAGCGTATCGGGTATATTTACGGATTCCTCTATCCATAAACCAGGTAAGTAGCCTTTTTCTTTTTGGTAGGCTACCTCTCCTGCATCGATAAGCGCTTCTAATGGGATAGCAGTCGGTTGTAAAAGAAGCTGGTCTTGGCGTTTGGCCCGTGATCTAAAATAGTAAGCCCATTCTGCAAATTTATCGATGATGCTTTGGAAGTCTTCTTTAAGGAAAGGAGTGGTACTATCTACAAAGGCAATAGATTGCGTAACATTTTGGATGGCTTTTTCTAAAATAGTTCCCTCTTGGGCTAAGAGGCTTTGAGGAGAAGCAGTAGGGAGTTCTTCACTATAGGCTAATTTTTTTAGTTCATAGGCTTCTTGTGTGGCCTGTTTCTGCAGGAAATAAAGATTACGGGATTCCTTTTGTACAATACTGTTTTTTGCCCAAACATTACCCACCAAAAGCAGCAACCCAAATGGTAGTATGGGCAATAATAGTGTAATAGGAGGCCATACTACCGTTGCTTTACAATAACAAATAGCTACTAGCATACCCCCTGCCGTAATAGCTAGCCCTCTTAGGCTCCAATACAACGGAAGTGTCCACAATAGAACTGTTCCATGGGTAAAAAATAAAATGAAGGGGACTAAAAGTGTTTTGCATAGGAAGCAGCTAAAGAGAAGATGGAGCGGGAATCCAACTAATACACTTATAAACCAATATTTGCCTATTGCCCAATCTGGGATTTTGTTATTTTCCTTCAAGAAGGCTACATAACCTATATACCCAACCCCTAGCATACAAAAGGGAAGGCATTGCCATAAAGCTTTGAATTGCCCGTTGTAGTAATAATTGCTAACTAAGCTAGATACAATCAAGTAAATCCCTACTAATACCAAGGCAATGGCATTGGGTTTCAGTTTGGCTAAATTTTCTTTTGTGATGGTTCGTTCTTTTTTATTACGTCTTGCGATTCTTTCCTTTTCCTGTTGCCTCTGTAGGTAAATTTTATCAGGAGGTACCCATCCGGTTCCTGCTGGTTGCGGCAATAGATAGTGGGCGAGCAGCATCGCTAATCCGTTGGCTAGCATGCAAAAAAAAGCACCATCTACACCTATTACAGTGGATGGGATTGTGCTTGGTTTAATCCATTGATTCCAAGCTTTCATAGTTAATACACCTGTAATCATTCCAATAACAGCTGTACGAGAACTGCTCCGAAAACCAAAAACAGATAAAATAAAAGGGGCTGTTACAACGGGTACATATAAATTAATAACCAATGTCATTAATTTTAATAAATCTTTATACTTAAAAGCTAAAACCATAGCTAAAAATCCTATAATTAGGGTAGTAATCCTAGCTAATCGAATAGGGTAAGCTAGTACTGGTTTTAAGCATAAATCTAGCACACTAATTATACGTGCCATAAAACGGTTTTGATGGGAGTGTACACATGGAAATTTTATATTTTTTATACTTTCTATCAAATCATGACTAATCATAATAGCACAAGTGTTTAATTTAGAGTCAGCTGTAGACATAGCCATAGCTAGTAGACTAATAGAAATCAAACCCTTAAAAATAGGGTGAATGGATTCCATAATATGGTTCCATACGGTTTCTTTTGGCAAGGAGTCTGAATTTACAAAAGCAAATAGCCCAATTAAAACAACACAACCTGTTATTATAATGTTAAAAATACTCGAGTACCAGAAAACTTTATGTGCTTGGACGGTCCCAGATGACATGTATAATCTTTGTATCTTAGCAGGTGCTATTGTACTAGACATTAAATTGGACAAAAATAAACTAACCATTGCCATCAACTGCATGTCAAAACGAAATACACTATAAGGCTGAAATTTTTGGTGGCTTTGTAAACAAGCTACAACTGGTTTATTAATAACTTCAAATAGAGATAAGGTAAGTAAGGGTATGATAATGGTAAAAGTTATAAATTGCAGTACATCAGTGAAAGTAACGGCTCGAATACCACCAAAGGTAGAATAAAAGACAAGAATAAAAGCGGCAAATACTATACTATAATTTTTTATTGAATCATTTAGCTCTGTACTCATACTTATAGCCAAAGCAGTTACTTTAATTTGTGTAGTAATACTAGGAATAGAAGCAATAACATATGCCAGAGAAGCGATAATCCTTGGATATTTACCATATACACTACCTATAGTTTCTGATACAGAAAGATTTTCCATAAATGGTCCCATCCGAAATGCCAGTAAACTAATAATCCACAAACTAATAACACTAGAAAATGAAATACAAATATGATAAAATCCTCGGCTATAGATCTCCTCCACTGTACGTATTAATCCACCGCCGCCCCAAGCAGTTGCTAGTAATGTTGCCACTAGCGTAGCCGTAGCAAAGTCCTTATTTCCTATAGCATATTCTCGCAAAGTTCTTACTTTCTTACTGTAATAGAGCCCTACTACCAGAGTCAATAGCAAAAAAGCGACTATCATTACAAGGGGTAAATTATTGAATAGTGTCATTGTGAATAATAAAAAATTAGTTTCATACAGCTATAGCCTATGATACAACAACTATAGTTTAACCACAGCTAAGTATACAATATATAAAGCTATAAAATTAAGTATTTTACATTTATGTATCAACATTGTTGCAGGAAGAACCTTGATACAGTAGCTGTTGCATGAGGTAGTGCATACCTGCCATTATGCAATAGGGAAAGAGGAGTATAATCAAAGTTATATTACACGTAATATATAATACCCTTAAAAAGCCATCAAGGCTTCATCCCTTCTTCAGGTTCTGTAGGCTTAGCACCAGCCAATGCTTCCTCAGCTGCGTGCTTCAAAAGAATAGCCATACCTGGTTCTCCATAGCGCTGGGCCAGCTCCACGTCAATGGTTAAACTTTCTTTGGCCATGGCTTGTACAATGGTAGGATCTTTGTATCCGGAAGCATGTTTTAAATCGTATAGCCGCTCTGCCAGCTTCACATAGAGTACAGAAAAATACTCTTTTTGCAAGGATTCCTTAAAGCGGTTGGCAATAGCCAGCAGCGATTCCTCTAAACGCTTCCGGCTATCGATAGCAATTGTATTTTCTACAAAGCAGTAAACGATTAGGTGGTAATTGGCTTTGATATAGGAAAGCGGCAGGCAGGTATAGCGGACCAAATCATACAGCAGCGTCGCATAAACCAGTTTAGCATGGCCATCTGTCCAAGCAGCTACCCACTCAGCAATTCCTACGGCACGTACATAAAAAAGCTGCCCCGATGCATGCCGTTTAAATCCATAGCAGCGCCTTAATAAGAGCAGTATCTCTGCAATAAGGAAAGGATCTATACTTTCAAAGGAAGGAATCCAATCATGAAACGACGACAATCTTGCTAACGATGCGGTCTTTTCATGGGGCGTAATAGAGGCTTCCTCCTGCGTACCCGCTTCCCTTGGCAAGGAAAGCGCTAGCATTTCCTCTCTTACTTGGGACACATCCAGCGGGAGTAGGCAGACCAATTGTTCTGCATGCGGCAACAACAGAAGCCCATAGTGCGCATGCACAATCGATGCTAAATTTTCTTTGCGTAGGTTTCCCTTTTGCGGGGATACAAAAGGATCCACTGGTTGGGTAGTAGCAAGGCTTTCCACGTCATATACTGCTTGTAGGGTAGGCATGCTTTTTTCTCCCCCACACAATATTAGCGCCAACGCAGGAAAAGTGATACAATCAGGGGATCCATCTGCTTCAAGCGGTTCCCTTTTTTTGTAGCGCAATTGGGTAAGTTGCAGCTGTAGCGTAATAGGGGAGCGCGGAGAAACGCTGGATTGCCTTACATGGCTAAAGGCCAGAAACAAAAGCCGTACCAACTGCTCCCTATCGCCTAGCATCGTAGCGGGCATATTTACGAATTCCTCTACCCATAAACCAGGTAAGCAACCTTTTTCTTTTTGGTAGGCTACCTCACCTGCATCGATAAGCACTTCTAATGGGATAACTGTTGGTTGTAAAAGAAGCTGGTCCTGGCGTTTGGCCCGTGATTTAAAATAGTAGGCCCATTCTGCAAATTTATCTAGGATGCTTTGAAAGTCTTCTTTGAGAAAGGGGGTAGTACTGTCTACAAAGGCAATAGATTGCGTAACATTTTGGATGGCTTTTTCTAAAATAGTTCCCTCCTGGGCTAAGGTATTTTGGGGAGAAGCAGTAGGGAGCTCCTCCCTATAGGCTAGCTTTTTTAGTTCGTAGGCTTCTTGTGTGGCCTGTTTCTGCAGGAAATAAAGATTACGGGATTCCTTTTGTACAATACTGTTTTTTGCCCAAACATTACCCACCAAAAGTAGCAACCCAAATGGTAGTATGGGCAATAATAGTGTAATAGGAGGCCATACTACCGTTGCTTTACAATAACAAATAGCTACTAGCATACCCCCTGCCGTAATAGCTAGCCCTCTTAGGCTCCAATACAACGGAAGTGTCCACAATAGAACTGTTCCATGGGTAAAAAATAAAATGAAGGGGATTAAAAGTGTTTTGCATAGGAAGCAGCTAAAGAGAAGATGGAGCGGGAATCCAACTAATACACTTATAAACCAATATTTGCCTATTGCCCAATCTGGGATTTTGTTATTTTCCTTCAAGAAGGCTACATAACCTATATACCCAACCCCTAGCATATAAAAGGGAAGGCATTGCCATACTGTCTTTGTTTGCGCGTTGTAGTAACAGCTGTTAACTAAGCTAGATACAATTAAGTAAATCCCTACTAATACCAATGTAATGGCATTGGGTTTTAGCTTGGCTAAATTTTCTTTTGTAAAAAAAATGGCACGTTCTTGTTTATTACGCCTTGCGATTCTTTCCTTTTCTTGTTGCTTTTGTAGGTAAATTTTATCAGGAGTCACCCAGCCAGTTCCTGCTGGCTGGGGCAGTAGGTAGTGGGCGGCTAGCATGGCTAAGCCGTTGGCTAGCATGCAAGGAAAAGCACCGTCTATCTCTATTGTAGATTCCAATGGCTTAATCCATTTATTCCAGGCTAAAATAGTTAGTGCACCAATTCCCATACCAATTAAAGCTGTAAGAGAACTGCTTCTAAATCCATAAATGGCTAAAAGAAAAGGAGCGGTTACAATAGGTATTGAAAAATCAAAACTTATTTTAAGCAATTCTAATAAATTTTTACAGCGAAAAGCTAAAACCATAGCACATAAACCTACTACAAAAGAGGTTAACCTAGCTAATTGAATTGTATTGGTTAAACTTATTTTTTTTATACTTCCCATTATGTCATGAACAATTATAATTGCACAATTGTTTAAACAAGAATCAGCTGTAGACATAGTCATGGCTAGTAAACTAATACACGTAAGCCCTTTAAAAAAAGGAGAGATATGGTTCATTATATAGGGCCAAATTTGCTGCTGTTGTAATCCTGGTTCTCCTATAAAAACAAACAATCCTATTAAAGTAATAGATCCCGTTATTAAAAACGTAAATAAGCTAGATATAGTAAATACTTTATATGCTTGAATAGGAGCGGAAGCCATATAAATCCGTTGCATAAAAACAGGATCTGCTATATAAGCCACTAATGAGGATAAAAGCAAAGCCAATATTGCTATGAGTTTCATATCCAACTTAAGAAAATCACTAAACTGATATTTTTGCGTGTTCTGTAGAAGAGACGTAATCGTAGTAATTGGGGTTTTCCTTATTTTTATAAAAACAAACCAAGCAAGTAAAGGAATGATGATAGAAAAAGTTATAAACTGTAAAACATCAGTAAGCGTAACAGCTCGGATACCACCAAGAATGGAATAAAAAATAAGAACTAATGTAGCCAATATGGTTACTTTTAAAAAATCAACAGATCCTGTGCATGTACATATAGCTTTACGTAACACATGAATTTGCATAGTAATAATGGCTATAGAAGAACAAATACTAGATATTCCTACAATGATTCTCGGATATATACCATATACATTTCCTATAGTTTCTGCTATAGATAAATTTCGCATAAATGGTCCCATGCGAAGTGCTATCGGAGCAACAACAAATAGAAAAGCATTGCAAAGAAACTCCATGATTATCCAGTAAAGACCTTCACTATAAACAAATTCTACAGTACGCATTAATCCTGCTCCTCCATAGCTAGTGGCCAACACTGTTGCCACCAGCGTAGCCGTAGCAAATTGCTTATGGCCTACTGCATATTCCCGAAAAGTTTTTACTTTCCTACTGTAATACAATCCTACTACTAAGGTCAGTAGCAGAAAAGCCATTACCATTACAAGGGGTAAATTATTGCATAGTGTCATTATGAATAAAATTAGTTTTGTACAGCTATAGCCTATGATACAATAGCTATAGTTTAACCACAGCTAAGTATACAATATATAAAGCTATAAAATTAAGTATTTTACATTTATGTATCAACATTGTTGCAGGAAGAACCTTGATACAGTAGCTGTTGCATGAGGTAGTGCACATTAATTGTATGGTATTATACAATAATAATGTAAAAAAGCATGACCGAAATTATAATATAAGGTATATTATATACCTTAAAAAGCCATCAAGGCTTCATCCCTTCTTCAGGTTCTGTAGGCTTAGCACCAGCCAATGCTTCCTCAGCTGCCTGCTTCAAAAGAATAGCCATACCTGGTTCTCCATAGCGCTGGGCCAGCTCCACATCGATGGTTAAACTTTCTTTGGCCATGGCTTGTACAATGGTAGGATCTTTGTAACCGGAAGCCTGTTTTAAATCGTATAGCCGCTCTGCCAGCTTCACATAGAGTACAGAAATATGTTCTTTTTGCAAGGATTCCTTCAAGCGGTTGGTAATAGCCAGCAGCGATTCCTCTAAACGCTTCCGGCTATCGATAGCAATTGTATTTTCTACAAAGCAGTAAACGATTAGGTGGTAATTGGCTTTGATATAGGAAAGCGGCAAGCGGGTATAGCGGACCAAATCATACAGTAGCGTCGCATAAACCAGTTTAGCATGGCCATCTGTCCAGGCAGCTACCCACTCAGCAATCCCTACGGCACGTACATAAAAAAGCTGACCCGATGCATGCCGTTTAAATCCATAGCAACGCCGCAGTAAAAGCAATATCTCTGCAATAAGGAAAGGATCTATACTTTCAAAGGAAGGAATCCAATCATGAAACGACGACAATCTTGCTAATGATGCAGTCTTTTCATGGGGCGTAATAGAGTCTTCCTCCTGCGTACCCGCTTCCCTCGGTAAGGAAAGTGCTAGCATCTCCTCTCTTACTTGGGACACATCCAGCGGGAGTAGGCAGACCAATTGTTCTGCATGCGGCAACAACAGAAGCCCATAGTGCGCATGCACAATCGATGCTAAATTTTCTTTATGTAAGTTTACCTTTTGCGGAGATACAAAAGGATCCACTGGTTGGGTAGTGGAAGCGTCTTCTACGTCATATACTGCTTGTAGGGTAGGCATGCTTTTTTCTCCAACACACAATATTAGCGCCAACGCAGGAAAAGAGATACAATCAGGATCTCCATCCGCTTCAAGCGGTTCTCTCTTTTTGTAGCGCAATTGGGTAAGTTGCAGCTGTAGCGTAATAGGGAAACGAAAGGAAGCGCTGGATTGCCTTACATGGTTAAGAGCCAGGAAGAGAAGCCGTACCAACTGCTCCCTATCGCCTAGCATGGTATCGGGTATATTTACGACTTCCTCTACCCATAAACCAGGTAAGTAACCTTTTTCTTTTTGGTAGGCCACCTCTCCTGCATCGATAAGCGCTTCTAATGGGATAGCAGTCGGTTGTAAAAGAAGCTGGTCTTGGCGTTTGGCTCGTGATCTAAAATAGTAAGCCCATTCTGCAAATTTATCGATGATGCTTTGGAAGTCTTCCTTAAGGAAGGGAGTGGTACTATCTACAAAGGCAATAGATTGCGTAACATTTTGGATGGCTTTTTCTAAAATAGTTCCCTCTTGGGCTAAGGTATTTTGGGGGGAAGCAGTAGGGAGTTCTTCACTATAGGCTAATTTTTTTAGTTCATAGGCTTCTTGTGTAGCTTGTTTTTGCAGGAAATAGGCTACCCGTTCCTGCTGAATTCTATTTTGTTTTTTAAAATACACAACCAACATTACTAGAAATGAGCCCACTCCTACCAAAGGCAATACTATCATAGGATCAGGCCATACTACCGTTGCTTTACAACAGCAAATAGCTATTAGCATACCCCCTGTCGTAATAGCTAGCGCTCTTAGGCTCCAATAGAACGGAAGTGTCCACAATAGAACTGTTCCATGGGTAAAAAATAAAATAAAGGGGACCAAAAGTGTTTGGCATAGGAAGCAGCTAAAGAGAAGGTGGAGGGGGAGCGCAATTAACAAACTAAAAAACCAACAGCTGCCTACTACCCAATCTGGGATAAACTGGTAGCTATAGATGGCACACCCTATATAAAGAAACCCTATACAAGGCAATAGCAATAAGCTATAGCTGTATTGTACTTGATCGCTATGGTAATAACAATAGACAAAGCTAACAGTTCCTATAACAAGTAAATAAATGCCTGTTAACAACAACCCTGCTCTAGACGGTTTAAATTTTGCTAGCTGCGCTTTTAAAAAGAAGTCCTTCCTTTCTTGCTTATTACGTCTTGTGATTCTTTCCTTTTCCTGTTGCCATTGTTGGTAAGTTTTATCAGGAGGCACCCAGCCGGTTCCTGCTGGGTGCGGCAATAGGTAGTGGGCGGCTAGCATGGCTAAGCCGTTGGCCAGCATGCAAGGGAAAGCGCCATCTATACCAGTCATCGGTTCAATCCATTTGTTCCAAGCTAAAATAGCTACTATACCAGTTGCCATACCGATTAAGGCTGTACGGGATGTTCCACGGAAACCATAGACAGCCAAGAGAAAAGGAGCGGTTATGATGGGAATAAAGCAAGCAAAAGCAAGTTGCAATAAAGCGAGTAAATCACTTGTCTGAAAGGCTAATAGCATAGCACAGATACCTACTATTAAAACAGTATATCGTGCTAAACTAAGTTTGTATTTATCTATTATTCCTTTGGTAGCTTGTATACTGCCTACTATATCATGGCTTATTAGGACGGCACATGTATTTAACATAGAATCAGCCGTAGACATGGCCATAGCTAGTAAACTAACAGCAATAAACCCTTTAAAAATAGGGGGAATGTTTTGAAATACATGCGGCCAGATTTGATCTTTGGATAGTGTGGGCGCCTTAACAAAAAGGAAAAGTGCTATTAAGTATATAAACCCTTTTATTATAAAACCGAAGGTTCCAGCATGTATAAACAACTTTCTCGCTTGTATAGGGCTAGAGGCCATGTAGATCCGTTGTATAATAACGGGGTCTATGTGACCAACTAAGTTGGCTAGAAACAATGTGGTTAGCGCTAATAGTTTATTTATATGCAGACAGCTAGTCAACTGAAATTTTGGTTCTTTGTGCAGGATGGAAGCTACCTCTAACACTGACTTGTCAGTTGACTTAAATATAAACCAGGCTACTAAAGGAATAATAGCCGTAAAAGTTATAAACTGTAATACATCGGTAAAAGTAACCGAACGAATACCACCAAACATAGAATAACCTATAACTATAAGGGTAGCTATTCCTGGTATGCTAGCTTGCATTACCTTTGCGTTGTCGCTATTACTTAAGTCTAGACATACTTCGATAGCTTTAGTCATAGCAATAATTTGCATAGTCACCATGATAACGTTTACAATAACGGAAACCAAAGCAACAACCAATCTAGGCATTTTCCCATAGGAAGTACTGATGCTTTCTGCTAAAGAGAGATGCTGCATAAAAGGCCCCATGCGCAACATCAAAGAAGTTAATATCCAATGAGCGATAGGAGAAGATAAGCCAAATAATATCCAGAAAAGTCCCTGTGCATGGGTTTGTTCTACGCCACGCAATAAGCCGCCTCCGCTAAATTCACTGGCCAACAGGGTAGCCACCAGTGTAGCCGTAGCAAATTGCTTATTTCCTACCGCATATTCTCGAAAAGTAGTTACTTTTCTACTATAATACAGCCCTACTACTAAGGTCAGTAGCAGAAACCCTATTACCATTACAAGGGGTAAATTATTGAATAGTGTCATTGTGCATAATAAAAAATTAGTTTCATACAGCTATAGCCTATGATACAATAACTATAGTTTAACCACAGCTGAGTATACAATATATAATATAAAGCTATAAAACCAAGGAATTTACATTTATGTATCAACATTGTTGTAAAAAGAACCTTCTACAATAGCCATTACATCAGGTAATGCACATTAATTGTATGGTATTATACAATAATAATGTAAAAAAGCATGACCGAAATTATAATATAAGGTATATACCTTAAAAAGCCATCAAGGCTTCATCCCTCCTTCAGGTTCTGTAGGCTTAACACCAGCCAATGCTTCCTCAGCTGCGTGCTTCAAAAGAATAGCCATACCTGGTTCTCCATAGCGCTGGGCCAGCTCCACGTCAATGGTTAAACTTTCTTTGGCCATGGCTTGTACAATGGTAGGATCTTTGTATCCGGAAGCATGTTTTAAATCGTATAGCCGCTCTGCCAGCTTCACATAGAGTACAGAAAAATACTCTTTTTGCAAGGATTCCTTCAAGCGGTTGGCAATAGCCAGCAGCGATTCCTCTAAACGCTTCCGGCTATCGATAGCAATTGTATTTTCTACAAAACAGTAAACGATTAGATGATAATTGGCTTTGATATAGGAAAGCGGCAGTCTGGTATAGCGGACCAAATCATACAGCAGCGTCGCATAAACCAGTTTAGCATGGCCATCTGTCCAAGCAGCTACCCACTCGGCAATCCCTACGGCCCGTACATAAAAAAGCTGCCCCGATGCATGCCGTTTAAATCCATAGCAGCGCCTTAATAAGAGCAGTATCTCTGCAATAAGGAAAGGATCTATACTTTCAAAGGAAGGAATCCAATCATGAAACGACGACAATCTTGCTAACGATGCGGTCTTTTCATGGGGCGTAATAGAGGCTTCCTCCTGCGTACCCGCTTCCCTTGGCAAGGAAAGCGCTAGCATTTCCTCTCTTACTTGGGACACATCCAGCGGGAGTAGGCAGACCAATTGTTCTGCATGCGGCAACAACAGAAGCCCATAGTGCGCATGCACAATCGATGCTAAATTTTCTTTATGTAAGTTTACCTTTTGCGGAGATACAAAAGGATCCATTGGTTGGGTAGTGGAAGCGTCTTCTACGTCATATACTGCTTGTAGGGTAGGCATGCTTTTTTCTCCAACACACAATATTAGCGCCAACGCAGGAAAAGAGATACAATCAGGATCTCCATCCGCTTCAAGCGGTTCTCTCTTTTTGTAGCGCAATTGGGTAAGTTGCAGCTGTAGCGTAATAGGGAAACGAAAGGAAGCGCTGGATTGCCTTACATGGTTAAGAGCCAGGAAGAGAAGCCGTACCAACTGCTCCCTATCGCCTAGCATGGTATCGGGTATATTTACGACTTCCTCTACCCATAAACCAGGTAAGTAACCTTTTTCTTTTTGGTAGGCCACCTCTCCTGCATCGATAAGCGCTTCTAATGGGATAGCAGTCGGTTGTAAAAGAAGCTGGTCTTGGCGTTTGGCTCGTGATCTAAAATAGTAAGCCCATTCTGCAAATTTATCGATGATGCTTTGGAAGTCTTCCTTAAGGAAGGGAGTGGTACTATCTACAAAGGCAATAGATTGCGTAACATTTTGGATGGCTTTTTCTAAAATAGTTCCCTCTTGGGCTAAGAGGCTTTGAGGAGAAGCAGTAGGGAGTTCTTCACTATAGGCTAATTTTTTTAGTTCATAGGCTTCTTGTGTAGCTTGTTTTTGCAGGAAATAGGCTACCCGTTCCTGCTGAATTCTATTTTGTTTTTTAAAATACACAACCAACATTACTAGAAATGAGCCCACTCCTACCAAAGGCAATACTATCATAGGATCAGGCCATACTACCGTTGCTTTACAACAGCAAATAGCTATTAGCATACCCCCTGTCGTAATAGCTAGCGCTCTTAGGCTCCAATAGAACGGAAGTGTCCACAATAGAACTGTTCCATGGGTAAAAAATAAAATAAAGGGGACCAAAAGTGTTTGGCATAGGAAGCAGCTAAAGAGAAGATGGAGCGGGAGCGCAACTAACAAACTAAAAAACCAACAGATCCCTATTGCCTTATCTGGTATGATATGGTAGCCATAGACAGCACACCCCATATAAAGCAAACCTATACCAGACAACAGCAATAAGCCATAGCTGTATAGACTGTGTCCGGTATAATCATAGCCATAGCCAAGGCTAGCAGCGCCTATAACAAGTAAATAGAGACCTGTTAACAGTAACACTACCCTAGACGGCTTAAGCTTTATTAAATTTTCTTTTGAAAAAAAGCGTTCCCTTTCTTGTTTACTACGTCTTGCGATTCTTGCCTTTTCCTGCTGCCTTTGCTGGTAAATCTTATCAGGAGGCACCCAGCCAGTTCCTGCTGGGTGCGGTAGTAAATAGTGGGCGGCTAGCATGGCTAAACCGTTGGCCAGCATAGAAGGAAAGGCACCATTAATAGCAGTTATCGGTTCAACACATCGGTTCCAAGCTAGGATAGCTACTATACCAGTAGCCATACCGATTAAGGCTGTACGGGAGGTAGCACGAAAACCATAGATAGCCAATAGAAAAGGGGCGGTTACAATGGGAACAGAAAAATCAAGAGCAAACATAAACAAGCTTAATAAATCTCTTTTCCAAAAAGCCAATAGCATAGCACATATACCCACTATTACAGTGATTAATCTAGTTAATACAAGCTTATTTTTATCCGCTATTATTTTAATAGCTTTTATACTGCCTAGTATATCATGGCTTGCCGTCACGGCACAAACATTTAAGTAAGAGTCAGCCGTAGACATGGCCATAGCTAGTAGACTAATGGCAATGAACCCTTGAAAAATGGAAGGAAGGCTTGTAAATATATGAGGCCAAATTTGATCCTTAGATAGTAAAGGCGCCTTGACAAAAAGTAAAAGCGCTATTAAAGCTATAAATTTACGTATCACCAGAGCAAAAATTCCAGAATATAAACACAATTTCCTAGCCTGTATAGGTGTAGAAGCCATGTAGATCCTCTGTACAATAGTAGGATGTATAAAAAAAGATAAACTGGCCAAAAATAATGCAGCCATGTCAAATAGTTTATTTACATGCAAACAATTACTCAACTGAAATTTGGGTTCCTTGTGCAAAATGGAAACTACTTCTACCACCGATTTGTTGGTTTCCACAAATATAAACCACACTACCAAGGGAATAACAGCAGTAAAAGTTATAAGCTGCAATACATCGGTAAAAGTTACGGAACGGATACCTCCAAAAATGGAATACATGATAAGTATACAAGTAGCCACAACTGTAACGCTATTTTGCATCATCCTTGCATTTCCGTTATCATTTAAGTCTATACATACCTTAATGGCTGTCTCCATAGCGATAATTTGCATACCTATCCCAATAATGTTGGATACCATATAGCTCAAAGCGGTAGCAATCTTAGGTATATTGCCGTAGACACTACCTATACTTTCTGCTAGGGAAAAATGCTGCATAAAAGATCCCATGCGCAACATTAAGGAACTTAACAGCCAATAGCCGAGCGGAATAGAAAGGCCTACTAGAACCCAGTAGAGGCCCTGGACATAGGTTTGTTCCACGCTACGCAATAACCCTCCTCCACCAAATTCAGTGGCCAACATAGTTGCCACCAGTGTAGCCGTAGCAAATTGCTTATTGCCTATGGCATATTCCCGAAAAGTGGTTACTCTCCTACTGTAATACAATCCTACTACTAAGGTCAGTAGCAGAAAAGCCATTACCATTACAAGGGGTAAATTATTGCATAGTGTCATTGTGAATAACAAAAAATTAGTTTTGTACAGCTATAGCCTATGATACAACAACTATAGCTCAACCACAGCTAAGTATACAATATATAAAGCTATAAAACCAAGTGATTTACATTTATGTATCAATATTGTTTCAAAAAGAACCTTCTACACTAGCCGTTACATCAGGTAATGCACATTAATTGTATGGTATTATACAATAATAATGTAAAAAAGCATGACCGAAATTATAATATAAGGTATATACCTTAAAAAGCCATCAAGGCTTCATCCCTCCTTCAGGTTCTGTAGGCTTATTACCAGCCAATACTTCCTCCGCTGCCTGCTTCAAGAGGATCGCCATGCCTGGTTCTCCATAGCGCTGGGCCAGCTCCACATCGATGGTTAAACTTTCTTTGGCCATGGCTTGTACAATGGTAGGATCTTTGTAACCGGAAGCCTGTTTTAAATCGTATAGCCGCTCTGCCAGCTTCACATAGAGTACAGAAATATGTTCTTTTTGCAAGGATTCCTTCAAGCGGTTGGTAATAGCCAGCAGCGATTCCTCTAAACGCTTCCGGCTATCGATAGCAATTGTATTTTCTACAAAACAGTAAACGATTAGATGATAATTGGCTTTGATATAGGAAAGCGGCAAGCGGGTATAGCGGACCAAATCATACAGTAGCGTCGCATAAACCAGTTTAGCATGGCCATCTGTCCAGGCAGCTACCCACTCAGCAATTCCTACGGCACGTACATAAAAAAGCTGCCCCGATGCATGCCGTTTAAATCCATAGCAGCGCCTTAATAAGAGCAGTATCTCTGCAATAAGGAAAGGATCTATACTTTCAAAGGAAGGAATCCAATCATGAAACGACGACAATCTTGCTAACGATGCGGTCTTTTCATGGGGCGTAATAGAGGCTTCCTCCTGCGTACCCGCTTCCCTTGGCAAGGAAAGCGCTAGCATTTCCTCTCTTACTTGGGACACATCCAGCGGGAGTAGGCAGACCAGCTGCTCTGCATGGGGCCATAGCAAAAGCCCATAGTGCGCATACACAATCGATGCTAACTTTTCTTTGTGTAGGTTTACCTTTTGCGGAGATAGGGCAGAAACCACCGGTTGGGTAACGGCAGGACCTTCCACGTCATATATGGTTTGTAAGATAGGCAGGGGGATCTGTTTATTTTCTGTATGTACTACCAACGCCAACGCAGGAAAAGAGATACAATCAGGATCTCCATCCGCTTCAAGCGGTTCTCTCTTTTTGTAGCGCAGTTGGGTAGGCTGCAGCTGTAGCGTAATAGGGGAACGAAAGGAAGCGCTGGATTGCCTTACATGGTTAAGAGCCAGGAAGAGAAGCCGTACCAACTGCTCCCTATCGCCTAGCATCGTAGCGGGCATATTTACGAATTCCTCTACCCATAAACCAGGTAAGCAACCTTTTTCTTTTTGGTAGGCTACCTCTCCTGCATCGATAAGCGCTTCTAATGGGATAGCAGTCGGTTGTAAAAGAAGCTGGTCCTGGCGTTTGGCCCGCTGCTTTAAATAGTAGGCCCATTCTGCAAATTTATCGATGATGCTTTGGAAGTCTTCCTTAAGGAAGGGAGTGGTACTATCTACAAAGGCAATAGATTGCGTAACATTTTGGATGGCTTTTTCTAAAATAGTTCCCTCTTGGGCTAAGGTATTTTGGGGAGAAGCAGTAGGGAGTTCTTCACTATAGGCTAATTTTTTTAGTTCATAGGCTTCTTGTGTAGCTTGTTTCTGCAGGAAATAAAGATTACGGGATTCCTTTTGTACAATACTGTTTTTTGCCCAAACATTACCCACCAAAAACAGCAAACCAAATGGTAGTATGGGCAATAATAGTATAATAGGAGGCCATACTACCGTTGCTTTACAACAGCAAATAACTACTAGCATACCCCCTGCCGTAATAGCTAGCCCTCTTAGGCTCCAATAGAACGGAAGTGTCCATAATAGAACTGTTCCATGGGTAAAAAATAAAATAAAGGGAACCAAAAGTGTTTTGCATAGGAAGCAGCTAAAGAGAAGATGGAGCGGGAATCCAACTAATACACTTATAAACCAATATTTTCCTATTGCCCCATCTGGGATTTTGTTAGCAAAGAAGGCTACATAGCCTATATACCCAACCCCTAACATAAAAAAGGGAATACATGCCCATACTGTCTTTGTTTGCGCGTTGTAATAACAGCTGCTAACTAAGCTAGATACAATTAAGTAAATCCCTACTAATACCAATGTAATGGCATTGGGTTTCAGCTTGGCTAAATTTTCTTTTGTAAAAAAAATGGCACGTTCTTGTTTACTACGCCTTTTGATTCTTGCTTTTTCTTGCTGTCTTTGTTGGTAGATCTTATCAGGAGGCACCCAGCCAGTTCCTGCTGGCTGGGGCAGTAGGTAATGGGCAGCTAGCATGGCTAAGCCGTTGGCTAGCATGCAAAAAAAAGAACCTTCTATACCAGTTTTAGGTATAATTAATCGATTCCAAACTAGAATAGTGAACGCACCCATGCATATACCAATGATAGCAGTATGAGATGTTCCGCGAAACCCAAAAATGGCTAAAATATAAGGGGCAAGTACCATTGGTATGTACCAATCTATTGCCAGTAGCATTAATGCATATACATTATCATAATGAAAGACTACAATCATAGCAGAAATTCCTACTAATAGTACTGTTAATCTGGCAATCCAAAGTGGACTTAAAGAAAATACTATACCTGTTCTTTTTTGTATAGGCCCTAAGATATCATGGCTAAGCATAACCGAACAGCTATTAAGATTAGAATCAGCTGTAGACATAGCCATGGCTAATAAGCTAATGGCTATAAACCCTTTAAAAGCAAAGGGGATCTGTTGCATAACATGCTGCCAAATTCTTTCAGTTCGTAACTGAGGAGAACCTACAAAAGTAAAAATACCAATTAAAACAATAAAGATGCATATAATAAAACTGAAAACAGTACAATAACCAAATACTTTTTTCGCTTGAGCAGGACTAGAAGCCATATATACTCTTTGCATAATAGGTGGCTCAACAGCAGAAAAGAAGCAAGTTAAAAGCAATGAAATCATTGCTATGGGCTGGCTACTCCAAGTAAACACACTACTAATGTGAAATTTTGGTTGACACTGCAAAATAGGAATAATATCAAATATTGATTTATCAGTTTTTACAAACATAAACCATGCTAAAAAAGGAATTACACTGGTAAAAGTGACAAATTGTAATATATCTGTAAAGGTAACAGATCGAATACCACCACATACTGCATAAAAAATAAGTACAGAAGTAGCTCCTATAATAGTATACTTGGTATAATAAATATCCATGTTATTTATACATGTACCAATAGCCATGGACATGATTTTAATTTGTAATGCGATATAAGTAATAGAAGCCAAGATACAGATCAAAGCTGTAATAATCCGCAAACTACTACCATACACATTACCTAATGTTTCTGCTATAGAAAAATGTTGCATAAATGGTCCCATACGAAATGCCAATGGCCTAATCAACCAGTAACTAAAAGCAGAAAGTGGCATCACAATAACCCAACATAATCCTTGGCTATGGATCTCTTCTACAACGGAAACTAATGCTGGAGCTCCTATACCAGTGGCCAATGTGGTCGCTATCAATGTAGCCGTAGCAAATTGCTTATTTCCTACCGCATATTCTCGAAAAGTGGTTACTTTCCTACTGTAATACAATCCTACTACTAAGGTCAGTAGCAGAAAAGCCATTACCATTACAAGGGGTAAATTATTGCATAGTGTCATTATGAATAAAATTAGTTTTGTACAGCTATAGCCTATGATACAATAGCTATAGTTTAACCACAGCTAAGTATACAATATATAAAGCTATAAAACCAAGTGATTTACATTTATGTATCAACATTGTTTCAAAAAGAACCTTCTACACTAGCCGTTACATCAGGTAATGCACATTAATTAATTGTATGGTATTATACAATAATAATGTAAAAAAGCATGACCGAAATTATTATAATATAAGATATATTATATACCTTAAAAAGCCATCAAGGATTCATCCCTTCTTCAGGTTCTGTAGGCTTAGCACCAGCCAATGCTTCCTCAGCTGCGTGCTTCAAAAGAATAGCCATACCTGGTTCTCCATAGCGCTGGGCCAGCTCCACGTCAATGGTTAAACTTTCTTTGGCCATGGCTTGTACAATGGTAGGATCTTTGTATCCGGAAGCCTGTTTTAAATCGTATAGCCGCTCTGCCAGCTTCACATAGAGTACAGAAATATGCTCTTTTTGCAAGGATTCCTTCAAGCGGTTGGCAATAGCCAGCAGCGATTCCTCTAAACGCTTCCGGCTATCGATAGCGATTGTATTTTCTACAAAGCAGTAAACGATTAGGTGGTAATTGGCTTTGATATAGGAAAGCGGCAAGCGGGTATAGCGGACCAAATCATACAGTAGCGTCGCATAAACCAGTTTAGCATGGCCATCTGTCCAGGCAGCTACCCACTCAGCAATCCCTACGGCACGTACATAAAAAAGCTGACCCGATGCATGCCGTTTAAATCCATAGCAACGCCGCAGTAAAAGCAATATCTCTGCAATAAGGAAAGGATCTATACTTTCAAAGGAAGGAATCCAATCATGAAACGACGACAATCTTGCTAATGATGCAGTCTTTTCATGGGGCGTAATAGAGTCTTCCTCCTGCGTACCCGCTTCCCTCGGTAAGGAAAGTGCTAGCATCTCCTCTCTTACTTGGGACACATCCAGCGGGAGTAGGCAGACCAATTGTTCTGCATGCGGCAACAACAGAAGCCCATAGTGCGCATGCACAATCGATGCTAAATTTTCTTTGCGAAGGTTTACCATTTGCGGAGATACAAAAGGATCCATTGGTTGGGTAGTGGAAGCGTCTTCTACGTCATATACTGCTTGTAGGGTAGGCATGCTTTTTTCTCCAACACACAATATTAGCGCCAACGCAGGAAAAGAGATACAATCAGGATCTCCATCCGCTTCAAGCGGTTCTCTCTTTTTGTAGCGCAATTGGGTAAGTTGCAGCTGTAGCGTAATAGGGGAACGAAAGGAAGCGCTGGATTGCCTTACATGGTTAAGAGCCAGGAAGAGAAGCCGTACCAACTGCTCCCTATCGCCTAGCATGGTATCGGGTATATTTACGACTTCCTCTACCCATAAACCAGGTAAGTAACCTTTTTCTTTTTGGTAGGCTACCTCTCCTGCATCGATAAGCGCTTCTAATGGGATAGCAGTCGGTTGTAAAAGAAGCTGGTCTTGGCGTTTGGCTCGTGATCTAAAATAGTAAGCCCATCCTGCAAATTTATCGATGATGCTTTGGAAGTCTTCCTTAAGGAAGGGAGTGGTACTATCTACAAAGGCAATAGATTGCGTAACATTTTGGATGGCTTTTTCTAAAATAGTTCCCTCTTGGGCTAAGGTATTTTGGGGGGAAGCAGTAGGGAGTTCTTCACTATAGGCTAATTTTTTTAGTTCATAGGCTTCTTGTGTAGCTTGTTTCTGCAGGAAATAGGCTACCCGTTCCTGCTGAATTCTATTTTGTTTTTTAAAATACACAACTGACATTACTAGAAATGAGCCCACTCCTACCAAAGGCAATACTATCATAGGATCAGGCCATACTACCGTTGCTTTACAACAGCAAATAGCTATTAGTATACCCCCTGTCGTAATAGCTAGCGCTCTTAGGCTCCAATAGAACGGAAGTGTCCACAATAGAACTGTTCCATGGGTAAAAAATAAAATAAAGGGGACTAAAAGTGTTTCGCAAAGACAACAGCTAAGGAGGAGATGGAGCGGGAATCCAACTAATACACTTATAAACCAATATTTTCCTATTGCCCCATCTGGGATTTTGTTAGCAAAGAAGGCTACATAGCCTATATAAGCAACCCCTAACATAAAAAAGGGAATACATGCCCATACTGTCTTTGTTTGCGCGTTGTAATAACAGATGCTAACTAAACTAGATACAACCAAATAAATCCCTACTAATACCAATGTAATGGCACTGGGTTTCAGCTTGGCTAAATTTTCTTTTGTAAAAAAAATGGCACGTTCTTTTTTATTACGCTTCGCAATTCTTTTCTTTTCTTGTTGCTTTTGTAGATAAATTTTATCAGGAGGCACCCAGCCGGTTCCTGCTGGGTGCGGCAATAGGTAGTGGGCTGCTAGCATGGCTAAACCGTTGGCCAGCATGCAAAAGAAAGCACCATCTATAGCAGTCATTGGTTTAATCCAGTGATTCCAAGATAAAATAGCTAATATGCCAGTAGCCATACCTATTAAGGCTGTACGGGATGTTCCTCTAAATCCAAAAATAATTAATATAAAAGGAGCTGTTACAATAGGTACAGAAAAATCAAAAACTAAAAATAATAGCTCTAATAAATCATTATACTTAAACGCTAAAAACATAGCAGATAAACCTAAAATTACAGTGGTGAGTCTAGCCACCCAAACTCTCTTGGTATAAGAAGTTCCCTTTACATTCCGTAAACTCTCTAAAATATCATGGCTAATCATAACAGAACAAGTACTTAGTTCAGAATCAGCCGTTGACATCGTCATAGCGAACAAACTGATACAAACAAATCCTTTTAAAAAAGAGGGAATGTTGACCATTATGAAATCCCAAATACCTGTTACCGGCAATTCTGGTGACACAACAAAAATAAATAGCCCAATCAAAATGATGAACCCCATTATAATAAAACTAAAAAAACTAGCATACTCAAAAACTTTTCTTGCTTGGATAGGGCCGGAAGACATATATACTTTTTGCATAGTGGTTGGTTCTATCCAAGACATTATGTTTGATAAAATCAATGTGATCATTGCCACTAGTTTAATATCAAAATGGAATACGTTACTAAACTGAAACTTTTCTTTTCTTTGTAAGCAGGAAATAATTTCTACCACTGGCTTGTTAACTTTATGTAACATAAACAAAGCCAACAGGGGTATAATTATAGTAAAGGTTATAAATTGCATTACATCCGTAAAGGTAACGGCACGAATCCCTCCAAAGCTAGAATAAAAAACAAGTGTTAATGTTGCAAAAACGGTAACAATGTGGAAATTTAAGAAGTCTACACACATACTGATTGTTTGGGACATTACAATAATTTGCGTAGCAAGACTAGCAACAGAAGCGCCAATGCTAGCAAGGGCTGTAATAACTCTTGGGTACTTACCATATACATCACCGATAGTTTCTGGTAAAGAAAGGTTTTCCATAAACGGCCCCATACGGACAGCTAGTAAGCTAATGATCCAAAGACTAATACTATTTGTTATAGGTAAATAACATATATAATACAAACCAAGTTTATGAACCTGTTCTACGGTAGACACCAATACTCCTCCTCCAAAAGCAGTGGCTAATGTAGTTGCCACTAACGTAGCTGTAGCAAATTGTTTATTTCCTATGGCATATTCCCGAAAAGTAGTTGCTTTTCTACTGTAATAAAGGCCTACTATTAAAGTTAATAGCAAGAAAAACGCTACCATTACAAATGGTACATTGTTACATAGTATCATTGTGATGCATCTAATTCTTAATAGATTATTCGTAAAACCATATAGGCTTTAACCTGTTATAACAACAGCAGCTGTATGCAGCCGCATACTAAGTATACAACATATAATGCTACAAATCCAAATATTTTATGCTTATGTACCAAAATTGTGTAATAAAGTGATACAATAGTATTATAGTTTTTCTGGTGAAAAATAAAGGTAAAGGAGCTAAAAGTTCATTGGTACATTTTATCAGGAGCTACCCAGCCGGTTCCTGCTGGTTGCGGCAACAGGTAGTGGGCAAGTAGCATCGCCAGACCGTTGGCTAGCATACAGGGGAAAGCGCCATTGATACCAGCCATGGGTTGAATCCAACGGTTCCAAGCAAAAATAGCTAATATCCCAGTAGCCATTCCTATTAACGCTGTACGGGAACTGCTACGAAAACCATACACAGCCAAGAGAAAAGGAGCTGTTATGATGGGAACAGAAACATCAAAACCAAACATCAATAAGGAAAGCAAATCCCTTCTTTGAAAGACCAATAACATAGCATGGATGCCCATTGTTAAAACAGTTAATCTCGCCAAGCCAAGCTTATGCTTATCTGCTATCCCTTTGGTAGCTTGTATGCTACCTACGATATCATGGCTTACCAGGACAGCACAAGTATTTAACTTAGAATCAGCCGTAGACATGGCCATCGCTAATAAACTAATGGCAACGAGTCCTTTAAAAATAGAGGGAATGTTTGTAAATATATGGGGCCAAATTTCAGCTACTGATAATGTTGGCGCTTTAACAAAAAGTAAAAGTGCTATTAAAGTTATAGAACCTGTTATTATTAGACTGAAAAAACCAGCATATACAAATAATTTTCTAGCCTGCATAGGACTAGAAGCCATATAGATCCGCTGTATAGTAGTGGGTGTTATATTAGAAGCTAAACTGGTTAGAAACAATGCAATTATTGCCAATAGTTTACCTGCATGCAAACAAGTACTTAATTGAAATCTTGGTTCTTTTTGCAAGATGGAAGCTACCGCTACCATTGATTTGTTGGTTGACTTAAATAGAAACCAGGCTACCAAGGGAATAATAGCCGTAAAAGTTATAAACTGTAATACGTCCGTAAAGGTAACCGAACGAATGCCACCAAACATGGAATAGAGGATAAGTATAAGCGTAGCTAGTACCGTTATGCTAGCTTGTAGCATCTTTTCGTTTTCACTACCACTTAAATTGATACATACCTCAATGGCTGTGGTAATAGCAATAATTTGCATAGCCACTGCGAGAGTGCTTCTAATAATGGAAACCAAAGCAGTAACCAATCTAGGCAGTCTACCATAGGCATTCCCTATGCTTTCTGCTAAAGAAAGATGCTGCATAAAGGGCCCCATGCGCAACATCAAAGGAGTTAATAGCCAAAAACCAATAGCAGAAGAAAATAAGCCAAATAGTATCCAGAAAAGTCCCTTTGCATAGGTTTGTTCCACGTTACGTAATAAACCTCCTCCGCCAAAGTTAGTGGCCAACATAGTTGCCACCAGCGTAGCCGTAGCAAAATCCTTATTTCCTACTGCATATTCCCGTAACGTCTTTACTTTCCTACTGTAATAGAGCCCTACTACTAGGGTTAATAACAGAAACCCTATTACCATTATAAAGGGCAGATTATTGAATAGTTCCATTAGGAATAATAAAAAGTTAATTTTTTTGAACAGCTATAGCTTATGATACAACGGCTAGAGCCTAACCCGGGCTTAAGTATACAAAATTTACTGGTATAAAAACAAGTAGTTTGTATAGCAACTGTACCATACAATTAAGGGAATAGCTGTTAATTTGCGTAATGCCTAAAGGCTATGGTTCTATCTAATGAAACAGCTATGGAACAGAGCAGCGGTTTCCTCCTCCGTGCCCGCTTCCCTTGATAAGGAAAGTGCTAGCATCTCCTCTCTTACTTGGGTCACATCCAGCGGGAGTAGGCAGATCAGCTGTTCTGCATGCGGCAATAACAGAAGCCCATAATGCGCATGCACAATCGATGCTAACTTTTCTTTGCGTAGGTTTACCTTTTGCGGGGATAGGGCAGGAACCACTGGTTGGGTAGTGGAAGCGTCTTCCACGTCATATATTGCTTGTATAGTAGATAGGGAGATATTTTTATTTTCTGTGCGCAATACCAAAGCCAACGCAGGAAAAAAGATACAATCAGGGGCTCCCATTCGCTTCAAGCGGTTCTCTTTTTTGTAGCGCAATTGGGTAGGCTGCAGCTGTAGGGTAATAGGGGAGCGCGGAGAAACGCTATATTTGAGGAGAATGTAGCATTGCACAACGTAGCTCTAACGTAGCTGCTTTTTAGTTTAGTGAGGGATTAACCTATTCCGTTATTGTATCAGAATAGGTTAACAATATAAGGGAACTTTAAACCATCATCTTAATCTTAGTTGCAAAAGCTTTAGAAGGTTTAAAAGATGGAATAAAGTGTTCTTCTACTACAATAGCTGTATTGGTACTAATATTACGTCCAATTTTCTTTGCTCGTTTCTTTTTAAAGAAGCTACCAAATCCGCTAAAATGTACACGCTGATTGTCCGCTATAGAATCTTGAATTACACGCCATAATTCATCCATAGTACTCCTTATGTCCTTTTTGTCTACGCCGTTTCTACGGGAAATAGTCGATATTACTTCTGCTGTAGTCATAGTTAATCTATATCTGTAATTGAATTTATAAAGTATATATATTATTTATATAATAATTAAATCATTAGGCTTTATACATTTATAATGTGTATAAATCCTATAGTTTAAGCCAATTGGCTTAAGATACACATAATAATTTTATTTATTATGGATATTCATGAATCTACATAAGATAAATTGAACTTGCAATTGCTTCTCTTGGTAAAAAGTTTATTCTATTGATAAATAAAAATTTATCCATTACATTTGTAAAGAGGTGGTATGAAATAGGTATGATACCACTTGTTAGCTTAAAGGTCTGGTAGTTCAGCTGGTTAGAATGCCTGCCTGTCACGTAGGAGGTCGCGGGTTCGAGTCCCGTCCAGACCGCTGATACCTGAAGGGAAATGTCCCATTCAGTTGTCTAGTATGTCTACTATATGCCTATGGCCCACAATTGAAATAATTACCATGCTGCAGCGCATTCAATCGGTGTATTTAGGCATCATTGGTATAGCTATGCTTTTTTTCCTTAGGCTTGTGTGGCCTATAATAGGAGAAGTAAGTAGAGGCGATGTATGCCATGCAGGTAGGTTGCTGTATAGCTTCTCTATTGCTGCTGTTTGTTTGGCTTGTTTCAGTATAATACTAACAGCTTATGCTATTAAGCGGCATGATAATAGGCAGCTACAGTTTCGTTTGGTCTGTGGCCTGTTGCTGATGCTGTTCTTGTTAACATTGCTGAACGTGCTATGTATCTATATCCAGCCAGCTAGTAAATGGACCTATAGCTTGCTATGTCTTATATCCGTTGGCGTTTTCCCTCTTTTGGCCATGTATCGTATTAGAAAGGATGATAGGTTGGTACGGGATGATCACTTGAGATAAAACAGAAGTACACGCCTGTAAAAGTAGATTATATAAAAAAATTTTTCTTGTAATATAATAATAGAGCTATGAGGTTAGTAGTGGGCAGCTTTTAATTTAGTAGAAGAAATAGAGCGTTGCTTGGCATTGCAATTTTTTGTATTATCCTGATAGGAAGCAGCTAGTATAGGTTAATGGGTATCAAAAGAAGAGAGGTAGTGAAATAGTTAGGAGCAGGGATATAAAGATATAGAGGGAGAGGGAGACAAAAGAGGTGTATAGGTGTGTGGAGAATGGAATGTATGCGTGTGGAATTTGGCCTAACTATACTTCCTAAGTGTTAAAGATAGAAAATCAGATAGAGAAGATACAGGTTATGTAGAAAGAGGGGAAGTTTATGGGTATATATGTTGAGCGTGTTGGACAGATGGAATCATTTGGAATTGGAAGAGAATGCCATACATATCTGGTATAGCCTGCTTCCCACGCTTGAGGTATCGGTTGATGGTTGGTTAGCCGATTTTTCCAAAGATGAAGTAGAGAAGGCAAAAAAAATCACCTCTACTCAAGCAAGGGTGCGTTACATATGTGCAAGGTATATGTTGCGTTCGATCTTATCCATGTATTTGTTACAAGCGCCTAAGTCTATTCAATTTGCTTATACCTTGTATGGGAAACCTTATGTTTGTAATCCTGGCGTAGCAGATGTGTGCTTTAACGTATCTCACTCTAATCAATGTATTGTATGTGCCATTGCTAAAAAAAGAGCGGTTGGAATTGATATAGAATTTTTACAATCAATTAACTTTGAGAATATTGCTAGGAGATTTTTTTCTCATTATGAATACAGGCAATTAATGCATCATACCCCCCCTCAGCAGAGAGAAAAAAAGTTTTATAGCCTATGGACTTGCAAAGAGGCCTTTGTTAAAAATATAGGTCAAGGGTTATCCTATCCGTTGAATGCTTTTACTATCTCTATAGGCCCTGATCAAAGTGCTCAATTAGTAGTTAGCGCGAGAAAGGATAGGGGAATATTGGAAGATTATGCCATACAAATTTTTAGTCCGCATCAGGCATATTTAGCAGCTTGGGTTATTCAAAAACCTGTTAAAAGCATTTATCGGCAGTATAAATGGGAGAAAATAATGTGCTATTTATAAAATTAAAGAGTAGCTGACGAAGGTAGATTGGTTATTATTGGTGAAAATGGAGTAGGGAAGTCCGGGTCTATGTATCCCTGGATGTTCGGTGGTATTGTTTTCATTAATGTATCCTGCGTAACGAGGTAACGCCACATTTTGTCTATTCCTTTTGAGATACCTATTCTAGGCGTAGTTTGGTAAGGCAATTGTAATCCTATATCCTTAATATAGAACAGTTTAGAGTCAGTAATATCTATGGCATTGTGCGTTCTATCAATTCCTAAATATTTACAGAGTTTTCCTGGTCCATTTAAATAGGTATAGGGAGGATGTATAAGTTTAATACCCCTAATTAAAGTAGCTGCTGGGAAATGCAATGCTTCTGTGACAATATTTAAACAATGATACATGCCATATATCAAATATACATAGCTGAATCCAGCTGGACCAAACATAACTTTGGTTCTTTTGGTAAAGCCTTTGGCTGCATGGCAAGCCGGGTCATTCACGCCAATATAACTTTCCGTTTCTGTAATGATCCCTTGCAAGCCACGATAGCACAATACCTTTCCCAGTAAATTAGTACTTACTAGATTGGTTTTTTGTAAAAAAAATGCTCTGTTTAAAATCATATCCCTTTGCAAAATTGGACAGTAAAGAATGGGATGCCTATAAAAAAGTCGGGGTGGTGGGATTTGAACCCACGACCTCTAGACCCCCAGCCTAGTGCGCTAACCAAGCTACGCTACACCCCGATAATAATCTTTTAGGAATAAATTACCCATGCTCTAATGCTGGAAGCAGTCCACCTGCTTGTGTTTGCCAAAGACGGGAAAAATGCCCCTTTTTAGCTAATAGCTCTGGCATAGGGCCATCTTCGATAATCCTACCTTGGTGCAGTACTAAGATTCGATCCATGTGATTTAAAGTAGACAAACGATGGGCAATAACCAGGGTAGTACACTGCTGCATGAAATCTTTTAGGTTAGTTTGAATAAGATGCTCTGTAATAGAATCTAATGAAGAGGTTGCCTCATCCATAATCAGTATGGGTGCGTTTTTTAAAATAGCACGTGCAATAGCAATACGTTGCTGCTGTCCACCAGAAAGTTTTGCACCACGCTCTCCAATTATAGTTTCCCATCCCTTTTCTAAATGCTGGACAAATTCGTCGCAGTACGCCAATCTGGCTGCCTCTAAAACTTCTGCTTCAGTTGCGTCTAAACGCCCATACTGAATGTTTTCGAAAATAGTACGATGAAAAAGAATAGGATTCTGTGGAATAACGGCAATTTGCTTATATAAAGAAGTCGGTGAAACACATGAAATATCTTGATTATCAATTAATATATTGCCTTTATTGAGATCATACAACCGCAATAACAGATTGATAAAAGTAGATTTCCCAGAGCCAGAGTATCCTACTAATCCAATCTTTTGTTTTCCTTTGATTGTAACAGAAAGTTGATTAAATATATTTAATCCGGGTATATAACCAAAGGAAACCCCTTTAAAATGAATGCTACCCGCTGTAACGCATAAGGATTTTTCAGTAGGTGCATGTGTCATACTATGTGGTTCGCTTAAAATAGAGAGGGCTGCTTTTGAAACCCCAATTTCTTTGGCAAGCTGTATAAGATGAAAGTGGCTATGCCAAATGGACCCCATGATATAGGCAAAAGTCGAAGCAATAAGCGTCACATCGCCTATGGAAATCCGTTTATGGTTCCATCTATGAACCAATGTGTAAAAAGTAATCGAAATAAATAGGAAAGAGAGTAAGCCTTTCCAGGCATAATCTACTTGAATGGCCTTAGCAGCTTTTTGAGACTGTTTAATTTCATGCGCTTGGTATTTTTGTAGGTAATCTCGTTCATGGGTAGTACGTGCAAATAAACGGACAGTAAGCATACAGCTTAAACTATCTACTGTTTGCCCATCTAATGTGGAAATAGCTTCTGCATGATGGATAGCCATTTCTTTGATGGTACGCATGTTTACAAATGTTATGGCTACAAAAAGTAGTACAAAACTAAATAAAATGATACTAAATATAATAGGGGTTTTAAAGAGCAAAATACACAATGATATACAAAAACCCAGTAATGTTGAGAAGAAAGAACCCAAAAGCGTGCTTACGATATTTTCACAAGCCCGTGGCAGTTCTGCAATTTTATGAGCCAGTCCGCCTGTAAGATGTGTTATAAAATAGCTGTGCGCATGGCCTTGTGCGTAGGAGAAGAGGCTCATACGGATGTTTTTTCGGAATTGAGGCCAAACATAGATCACTAAAAGACCATAGATCCTAGCGAAAATTTCAGAAATGGAGAAGCATAGAATGATCCCCACCAGGGGAAGCGCCAGTAGCCGCATGGGACGCTCAATACCTGGCGTGAGTTTGGTCATTTTATCCACCAATACCTTAGTAAAGTAGGGGTACAATGCATTATTAGCAGCCCAAATGATGTTGGTTAAGAACATTAAACTAAAGCCAGCCCGCTGCTGATTCATGAAATACAAGATAAATGCAAAAATATTGCGTGGGATAATGTTTGTTTTCTTGGATATGGCCATGGCTGTTTGGAAAAATAACTGCATACAAAATATACTAAATCCTATTAGCTAATATAGGGACCTATTTATAGTATACCATCCATTATTTGAGGTATGGAATTTAATTCTGTAAAAGATAAGCAATAAACGATGTAAAATTAACATTTTCAGTTATGCAAAAGATAATAAAAGCATAGGATATGCATACATTTCTGTATGCTGTCTTATTTAGCTGTCGTGTGGTATCATAGGTCCTATTTTTTTATTGGGTATTGACCCATTGCGTTTTGGCTATCTATTGAATATTAACTATTTGATTGCTTGTGCTGCTATACGCTGCTAAAGATCCTGGATTCGGCTGCAAGCAGATTTGTGACTGGTCTACAACTCTTTATTCATTGACATATGGGATGCCTTTACAAACGCACTACAGCCATTTATCTATCTATCATTTCATCTTTTGTACGTTTGTTTATTTAGACCATTGTAGTTATCACTGTATAGTAGTGGCTATGCGGTTAAACATAAAAACGTACGCTCCCTACGCTACTGCTCGGTTCTAATTTACCGATTGCCTTTCCTTTTGTTGTAACTTACTTTGGGTTCAACCCAAAATCTATTATTCCTTTTGCTTTGGAAGGTTAGCAGCGATCTATTGTATAGACTGTCGTAAGCCAGCTATAGGATAAGTAAACAGGCATGAGAAGGAGTCATAGTAGACATTCGTGTTATATACAATAGTAGGTCATTAGCAAGCAAAGTTAATAAAATAGTTGTTTATTTACAGTAAAACAATTGGTTTATTACGTTTTTTATTGTATCCTTGTTTCATTGTCTCAAAAATCAATGGATCATGTATAGTTGTTCATTTTTATTTAGGTTTGTGCGTTATATACAAAAATTAGGGAGCTCCTTTCTTCTGCTTGTGGGCATATTGTGCGTGCAGCTACAGATGGCCCATACAGCAGTATTGCCTTTTCAACTAGGGGAGGCGTTAACCTATCATGCGTATTTTTTTGGCATACAGGCAGGTACTGCTACCATGCAGGTAGATGATCAGGTACATTCCTGTAATGAGCAGAGCTGTTATAAAATACAAGTAAAGGGTATTTCTAATAAAGCGGTGGCTTTATTAGGGTTTAAGGTCTCCCACAGCTATGAGAGCTATCTCGATGTGGATGCGCGTCCACATAAGTTTTTTGCCCGTATTCAAGATAATGATTATATAAGAGAAGAATCAATTAATTTTGATTATAAGGGCAAAAAAGCTAATATGACAGTAGCAGAATCGACGCATAACATGAAACAAGTAGAGAATTATTTTCCGTTTGGCAGTGATGAAGCTCCTATATGGGATATGGTTAGTATGATTTGTGCGCTTCGTTCTATTGATGTTTCCAAGTTAGAAGTTGGGCAGCATTTATCCTTTGGGTTTCTATTGGATGGTCGAGCAATGCAGGAAGGGATTCTTTTTTTAGGAAAAAAAACAATTACCACGAAGTTAGGTAGCATTTTAACCAATGTTTTCGCTCCGATTATTCCTACGAAAGGAACTATTTTTGCCGGGGAACGGCCTATAGAGCTATTTATTGCGGATGATGCGCATAAAGTTCCCATTAAACTAAGGGTAAATCTGATAGTGGGCAGCGTAGAGATGGAACTTGCCAGCTATAAAGGGTTAAATGGAATTCTCTTTCCTGAAAACCAATAGTATACGCTTACATATTTTGTTTTTCTTATGGTTAATATTCCTTCTTATCTCAATTCTTTTTATTTACTTCGTCCTTTACTCTATACGCAGGCGCTTACGCTTCAGACAGTTGTTGCGCAATTTTTGCAGCAAGTACAAGCACAAAGAGCGTTAAATGCTTTTATAAAGGTTTATGAGCAAGAAGCAACCCAGCGTGCAGCGCTCATTGATCAGAAAATAGCAGCAGGCAAAGCTGCTCCCTTAGCGGGTATGGTTGTTGGGTTAAAGGATATGATTAGCTACAAAGATCATCCTTTGCAAGCAGGCAGTAAAATTTTGACCAATTATATAGCCCCCTTTCATGCTACGGTTACCCAGCGGCTTTTAGAAGCAGATGCATTGATCCTAGGTCATCAGAACTGCGATGAATTTGGGATGGGGTCCTCTTCAGAGAATACGTATTTTGGTACCGTACGGAATCCTTTAGATAGGACACGTGTAGCAGGAGGATCTTCTGGAGGGTCTGCTGCAGCTGTCAAGGCCAATATGTGCCATGTTTCCATTGGAACGGATACAGGTGGCTCTGTTAGGCAGCCAGCGGCCTTTTGTGGGTTAGTAGGATTGAAGCCTTCGTATGGAAAAATTTCCAGATATGGCGTAGTAGCTTATGCTTCTTCTTTAGACACAGTAGGCATTCTAGCGCATACGGTAGCAGATTGTGCAACGGTGCTAGAGGTGCTAGCAGGTCCGGATGGCTTAGATGCTATGGTAGTGCCTTACAAAACTGCTTCCCATAACGCTGAAGCACAGCAGAAAAATAACTATACCATTGCTTGTTTAACAGAAACATTGCATCATGATGGGTTACAGCCAGCGATCAAGGCCCGTACGTTGCGTAGTCTGGCTTGTTTACAGAGCGAGGGGAATCAAGTCACACATCTTCATTTTGAATTGTTAAAGTATGCATTACCTACCTATTACATTTTGACTAATGCAGAGGCGAGTACCAATTTAGCCCGTTTTGACGGTATACGCTATGGTTATAGGGGTAGTGATGCGGTTACATTGGAAGAAGTATACAGCAAAACTAGGACAGAAGGCTTTGCAAAGGAAGTCAAAAAGCGTATTATGTTAGGGACCTTTGTGTTGAGTAATGGCCAGTATGAAGCCTATTATGGGAAGGCGTTGAAAGTACGTAATTTGATCAAAAAAGCGTTGCAAGAGATTTTAAGCCAGTATGATTTTATTCTATTGCCTACAACTACTACCACTGCTTTTCCAATTAATAGTTTTGAACATAATCCATTGTCTATGTATTGGGCTGATCTCTATACCGTATTAGCTTCCGTTGCAGGTTTACCTGCCCTCTCATTGCCCAATGGGGTAGATGAAAATAATTTACCCATTGGTATACAGATTATAGGTAACTATTTGGAAGAAGAAAAATTGCTTGCCTTTGCCCGTTACCTACAGTCTATACAAGCAGATAGCTATCCATCTATACAAAAAAAATAGTCATTCAGTAGATAGATAAATAAGCATAGCATGCGTATTCCTATTATCAATTATTCGCATCATCCTTTACCTGCTTATGCCACGTTAGGGGCTAGTGGGATGGATGTACGTGCTTTTATTCCGTTGCCGATTAGCTTAGAGCCTGGTCAACGTAAGGCCATTGACACGGGGATAGCTATTGCGTTGCCAGCAGGGTATGAGGCCCAGGTGAGGCCACGCAGTGGTTTGGCATTGCAGCAAGGCATAACCGTTCTAAATAGTCCAGGTACGATAGATGCCGATTATAGGGGAGTCATTAAAGTGTTGCTGATTAACTTAGGGAATGAATCTTTTGTAATACAAGATGGGGATAGAATTGCTCAGTTGGTTGTTGCGTGTTATACAACGGTTGTATGGCAGGAGGTAACGCTACTAGCGCCAACAGATAGAGGAGAGGGGGGATATGGTAGTACAGGAAGGAGCTAGCCTAATGCGATGCGGCTACTTCCGGTATATAAAATGATACACCAAACGCCCTAAGTAGAGGTGTATATTTGTTTGGTTTACCCAAACATATACGAGCAATGAAGCGCCTGTTCCAATACAAGCCCCTGCATAAATATCTGTGTAAAAATGCTGACAAAGATAAATTCTGGAATAAGAAACCAGTATCGCCAATAACAGCAATGAAAAGGTATACAAAACATTGTTATGCTTATTATGTAATAATTGTATAAGAGATGCTAGTACAAAAATAGTAGCAGCATGTCCAGATGGAAAAGTTAACGTCTTTTCTAGCTTAACATCTGCTACAACATGCAGGGCATGCAACGGAATGCATGCCGTTGGCCTAAGCAGATGGGAACAAAAGCCACGTTTGAACAGGAGTTGCACTACACAAGACATCAATCCAAAGCTCCCTGCCATGATGCAAATATTGCTGTAGCTTGCTCCTACTAAAATGGCTACCAATACTATACAACCATACGTAATGCCATCTCCTACATAGCTAAGGTAAGGCGCCAATCGATCCATAATGGGATGATGCCATTGTTTGATTAGTATAAAAAAACTTATTTTGTCCCATAAAATCAGTGGAAATGCCCCAATGGAAAGTAAAATACCCATTAAGTAAAAAAACAGTCTGTTTTCTTTTAGGGTTGTAAATGAATAATTTTTATTCATGGTAGAAGTTTAAAATTCCGTACGTTGTCTTGTGATACCTGTGGAAGGATAGGTAAGTTTAAATATATCTATAGATTAATCCAAAATATTTGAAGAGTTTGATTTCTATTATATAGATATGATGTAAAGTAGGGGGATTTTTTAAGCAAGCTCCATTTGTTGCTGCTGGCCAGTAAAGGCCATTGCATGGATTGAGCTAGTAGGATGCCATGATACAATAGTCGGAAGGCCTATAAAGTAGCCATAATCTTTATGGAAGATTTCCAGGGAAGGCTTTGTATTTTTGTACTAATGTAATGATTTTCTTGCTATTTTTATTAAACCAATACATAGGCGTAACAATCGTTTCAATTTATTTACGCTTCTTACTTATTTAGACAGGGAGTATACTGTAACAATAGCTATTGTCTTACTGTCTACTTTCCCTATATTTACTAAGACTTAAATAATTTAGTTGAATTATTTTTGCGGATGTGGCGGAACTGGTAGACGCGCTAGACTTAGGATCTAGTACCGAAAGGTGTGGGGGTTCGAGTCCCTTCATCCGTACTTTTCTGCTTAATACAGGTAGTTAAGGGTGGAGCTATTTATTTTTGCTTTTTAAATCTGTTTTACTTTGGATATTCAGTTTAATAAAATGAACCCTGCGCATGGGATTATTTCTATTACGTTGCATGAATCTGATTATAAAGCTATTGTTGAGCAACAGCTGAAGCATTATGCGCAGAAAGTTCGTTTAAAAGGTTTTAGGGTAGGGGCTGTTCCATTGGCATTAGTAAAAAAAATGCATGGGCAAGCTATCCTTGCAGAGGAGCTGCGGAAAATAGCTTACAAGGCTTTACAAGATTATGTTACAGAGGAAGCCATACCAATTTTTATAGAGCCATTATTGGTTGCGGTTCCCATGCAGCTTGATTTATTGCAACAGGATTCTTTTACTTTTTCTTATGAAGTGGGCTTGTTAGCCATAGATAATGTGGCATTGGGTCCCCCTATTTCTGTTACGGAATTTGAAATAGAATCGGTAGAGGATGCGCTTGTGGATGAACTCATAGAGGGCTTGCAGTGGGTACATGGCCAGGCCTTGCCGCTTAAGGAAAGCGATGTGCATGCGCTATTGCAGGGTAGCTTAACGGATAGTATATATCAACAGCAAATAAAAGTTCGTATAGCTGTGGAGCGTGTTCCTAGCCCTTTGCGTGCCGCTTTAATAGGGTGCCACGTGGGGGATAAGGTAACCATTACACAAGCAATGCTAGCAGACCATTCCCCTGCTTTTTTAGGTTTAACTTTTCGTGAATGGGCTGCTTTTTGTAAGCAGGAAGCAGTTTGGTCTGCTCTTTTTACTATAGAGAAGATCGCACATGTTACGCCGGCGGAGCTAAATATTGCCTTTTTTAATCTGCTTTTGGGGGAGGGTGTTGCTGATTCGCAAGATGCGTTTAGGTCAGCTATTGTGCAGGTTATCTTAAAGGATAAGCGCATGGAAGCACACTATGCCTTTTATGAAAGTTTGCGGGAGGAGCTGTTCAAGTATAATCAGATAGCATTGCCGGAAGCGTTTATTAAAAAATGGATTTCCGTGAATAATCCCAATGCAACAGCAGAAGAGATAGCCTATTACTATACTGTAGAGGAAGCGAACTTGAAATTTGAGTTTATACTAGGCAGTATTGTACGTAATAATAACTTGGCTGTTACGCAATCAGATGTAATAGAAGAGGCAAAGCGTATTTATACGGATTATGCTGCGCATAATTTAAAAAATAGAGAATTAGAAGAATCTGATATTCAAGGAGGTCTGTTATCTTTTTTACAAAAGGATAGTGGGAAGCATTATGCACAGCTGCATGAAAAATTGAGTAAAAATAGAGCCATAGCTTTTATTAAGCAGCATATTGCTGTAATAAGCCAAAAGGTTACAGCTGCACAGTTTGACGCCAGACTGAAAATATAATGGTTGTTACAACTATAGCATCAGCGCTACCATTTGTTATGCGGAAGCCAGTTCTCGTAAGAGCGTAAGGGGGTATTTTATTTTTTTAACAGAGGAGAAAGGGCTGGTTGTTCTAAGCAATTACTTTTAGTGGAGAAGAGCCCCCTTCAAGAAGGCACGCCTACTTCCTCTTTTTCACGTGCGCAATGATTGGTTTGTCTAGTAAAAAATAATAAGAAGAGTTATTGTAAATCAATACTTAAAATAGAATAATTCTGCCGCCATACATAGTAGCTATAAAAGAAATAGCAATCACACTGGTAACCATTTTTCTTTTTCCTACGGCATAATCCTGGAAAGTCTATAAATTCCAATAAACAATGTCCCTATTAAGGATAAACCTATAATTATTACATTAATATGCTTTACCTTTTGCCTTTTGCTTTATTACGTTATAACAAATTTATCTTACTAAGTTTATAATGACTACTTGTTTTTATTTACAGAAAAATAATTATTATGCCTAATAATAGCTATTTATTATTATTGTGAAAATAAACCATAAAATCAGCTAAAGCTAAGCGGTATATATGAGCTGTAATGGCTTAATGTAGCAATAAAGCTACAGTTACATCATGCTATTTGTTTCTATTGAAAGTAAACAATATATAAATCCTAGGCTGTAAATCTATAATGCACAAACCATAAGGCTATGTTATCCTAAATTAGCAAATTGGTATGGTATTTTTCTTCCCCTAATAAGCTATAGCGTTAAGTAAAGTGCTAGGATACAGCCTAAAATTTGGGAACCCCGCATACAAAAGGCTACATGTCATTAATGATTTTGCAAGATAAACGCCTAAATATTAATAATAAATTAAAGCTAACGTTCGTTTGGCTAGAAATGAATGAAAGCGAATTTTTAGTTAAACTCTTTAAAATCTATTTGCAACGGCCTTTTGTTAATTACCTACAACCGTTATACTTTGATTTAGGAAGCGCAACAAAGAAAACCATACATTTTTATATACTTTCCCTAAGCTGTCTCCTGCATCATGTAAGGTTGAAGCCTGTTCTAAGATCAGTAGCTTGTACAAATCTTGTTGCGCTTGGATAGGATCTATGCCAGAGATAGGAAGCGGTTGCGTAAGCAAGTTTAGCCAGCTATATATCAGTTCTGTTTTATTTTGTGGAATTGTAAGATGAACAAATAAAGGTAACGCTTTTCTGAGTATGTGTTCTGTTAAAAACCCGCAGTTTAACAGCCCAAAATCTGAAACTTTCGGCTTAGGAATTTCTGGAAATTCCTTGGCTGGGATAACCCACCTTGTAACATAACTAAACCTATCCTTAGCTTCTAGGTTCTCTGCACTTCCATGCCATAATTTCGCGTCAAAAATAATTGCATCTCCTGTTGCAATAGGTAATGTTTCGATTTGGTCTTTATAGATATCTGCCTTCCTATCCACAAAATGAGGTTGCCAAAAATCCACCAATGGAGCTACTGGCCATTGATGGCTTCCCTTGATGACTTGAAGGGCTCCTGAGGTTGCTCGTACATCGTTTAATGCAACCCAAACAGAAAAATGATAGGGGGCATTAAAACTATACGCAATATCCTGATGAAAAGGAATAGACTCAATCAAATCAGCCGTTTTACAAATAACATTTGCTTTTTTAGCCACTACTGGACATTGCCACAATGCTTCAAGGTAATGCTTAATAAACACATCTAATGTAGATATACACTTTGTAACGGGAGAATCTGTTGCCCATCTACCTGTACAATACATATAATCAGCTATTGGAACAGACAATCTTTGGGCTAGTTTCGTTAGGGTATGCTTAATATCAGCCAATGCTGCCTCAGCCAATGCTAGAGGGATAAGCTGTCGGACAACCATAAACCCTTTTTCTTCTAATGGGATTCTATCTTGCATAGCATAACATCAACCAGGGTTAAATAATCTGTTATAGGAAGCACATTGGCTAGCTTATAGGCGCCTACTTGACCTAGTAATTGCTCCCATGCTGCTAATGTTCTTAGTTTGCCTCCTGTTTCTACCATGGTATTTATATCGACCATGCCCCCTGTAGGCTTGTCATGGGTTAGCATGGTTTCTATGATAAATAAACGCGTTACCCGTTTTTTAGCTAATTGAAGATACGTTATGACCGTAACATCATCATAATGCTGTAAAAATTGACAAAAAATAGCTAAATCATAATGCGCCATTAACGACTTTAAACTTTTTGGCTTAACATTGAAAGTTTGAATGAGTGCCTTAGGTAGTACAGGATCATGGTAATAATGGAACAATAGATCTTTATTTTGATTGCCTAGAACAGCTATAAAAGCTAAGGCACGCACACCAAATAATAGCACACGCTTTGTAGTTTGTATTTCTATTTTTTGATGCAACGCTTGAAAGTCCCAGGCCGCATAACCCAATAATGCTTCATAATACTGTCTTCTTTTTTTAGAAGAGCGCTCTTTTTCTTTAAAAGAAGGAAAAGAAGCTATACAAGGTTGTCGTAGTAAATCAGGGAGTTTTAACCAATTGGCTGCTGCAGCAACTTGCGCCCACAGGGTAGCCGCCTTGGCTAAGAAAGGTATGTTTTTAAAGCAACTGCCTTTAGTAGCCAGCTGCCATATGGTTTTACTTGGCTCATAGGTTACCCACCCTATCTCCCACATTGCCCTTAATAATCTTTCTATATTTTCCTCTGCTATATTTAACTGTTGTGCCAAATCAGTAGTTGTACAAGGCAAGCTATGGCATAAGCCAAGTGTTACAGCCGTATGCATCAAATAGGTTTTCCAAAAAGCAGCAAGTTCCGCAGAGATAGCATGTACCTGATCAAATTGATTAGGCCCTGCAATAAAAACCTGCATGCTACCACTGCTATCCAGTTGTCCCAATGCCCCTTCCCATGTTTCTACTTTGGCTCTACCGTTGTAAAAAGGTTCTACCCTTTTAAACCGTTGTGGATAAAGTGCTTTCCCTCGCCTATCTATATGAAACCATCCCTTGGCATCTTCCGCTATAGCATAACCTTTGTGAAAAACATGAAGCCGCTTATACCATTTAGCATGCAACCATTTCCCCTCTTGATTTATATGCGTAGCTTGGCCATTTTTATACACTACTGCAGCGCCTTCTTTAAAATCTCCAACATAATCATATATTTCAGGATAAATTCTTGCGCCCTTTAAATCGATATGAAAAAACCCATCTGCATTGTTGACTACACATTTTTCCTCTTGAAAATTCCCTACCCATTGATAACGCGCTGCATATATACTACTCCCTTCAGAGTCAATATGATAGAAACCCGTCTCATCTTGCACAGCTGCCCTATGGTTATAAAACCCATGTATCTGTAGAAACCTTTTATGATAAGCTGCTTTACCTGTCGTATCAATATGGTAGGCACCGGATGCATCATAAGCAGGTGCTAATCCTGGCGCATGGAATTTTTCAACCCGTATAAACCGTGCTCCATAGAGCGGCTTCCCCAATAGTTGATGAAATCTTCCGCAGGAGGAGAGGACAATGGCAGGTAAAGAAACAGTAGGCATGGCATTTTATTTCATTCAAATATTACGATACCAAAGGTTTGCGCATATTACACCCTTTACATAAGGGGTGTTTTAAGTAGTTTTTCTGTAAATGGGTATAGGCATCACTTTTCCATATATCTTCCAGTTTGACCTCATGTATATTGCCAAAATTTCCCAATGTTTCCCTTAGCGCATCAGGTGCACAACAAGGACTGAATTTACCTTCAGGACTAATCCATGCCTCTTTTCCTAAGAAAGGGCATGGCCCTCCAACTGCTAAATCTTTTATCCCTTCTTTAGGAAGTAAGGTAAAGTTTACTAATTTTATCTGGGTTCCATTAGGGAGCAATAGCTGATCTCTTAGTAGGTAGAGTTGCTGTACAACCTTATTCCATTGATCAATAGCTGCATGATTTCTGCGCATAGATAATCCTTTAATTTCTTTAAAATGGGCCCATAGGTGATGGCCTTTGACCCTATCTATACCCATCGTTATGGCCATTTTAACAAGGGCATACAATTCCGTCAAGTTGCTTTCCAGAAAGGTCAGCTGCAATGTAACGCTACATCGCTTACCCGTTGACTGGAAATAAGCATCCCTAACTTGTAAAAAAGTTTGCAGATTAGTAACGACCTCTTCCCATTTTGAACCGCTCATAATTGCTTCATGGGTTTCTTTTGTAGCGCCGTTCCAAGAAATTTTAATATCAGATAAAACAGGAACCAATAACTCAGCCCATTGCTGTGCTCCCTTAATAGGAAAAGAACCATTTGTAGTTAAATTTAGTTTTAACCCAAATTCATGGCATAATGCTATGATCTCTGTAAAATGTTTATACAACAAAGGTTCCCCCATGGTAGAAGGGATGATTTCCCTTAAAGCTGTTCCGGCTGCCTCTTGAATAACTTTGCGTAGGGTCTCTATCGGCATCACCCTAGCCCTGATGCCTTGCGCCTTTCTTGTGGCTTTGACCTTACTATAAGGGGAAAACCCTTCACACATAATACAAGCAAAGTTGCAATGGTCGGGGTTGGTATCAAAAGTAATCCGCCAAGGCCCCTGCTTAGTGGCTACTGTTTTCCCTTTACTGTTTATGGCAGCGTGATAAATAGGTTGTAGCTGATTAACATGTTCTTGGATAGAAGGGATGTTACCGTCTGCACTATACAGGTAACCAGTTTGCATAAGTTGACCATATAAGACAGGGTCTGTAGCCAATCTTTGCATAGCTGCTGCTAAGCTAGTTACATTTCTATGCTTAAACAGTAGCCCATTTATACCATCTTTTACATACTCTGCCATACCCCCATAATCGGCTGTTAGGACAGGTACGCGCAGCTGCTGGGCCTCATGTATGACCAAGGGCGCATTTTCACCCCAAATAGAGGGTACCACGATAGCATCCACCCGATCAAAAACAGCAGCGGTAATCGCTTCGTTAGCATAAGGCCCCATCCATTTTATACGTTCCTGTATAGCAGAAGGAAATTGTTGCACAATGGCTTTCAATGCAGCAGTTTCTTCTCTAGAAGCCCCCCAAATATTAAGTTGGGCCCTAACGGATAACTTAGCAAAAGCCCTTAATAGCAGATCTATCCCTTTTTCAGGCGTATGGGTGCCTATGTAACCAAAAACAAACAGGGCTTCTGGTATTCTTTGACGTTCTGTAAACCGGCTTAGATCAAACCCATAATCCAAATAAGAGACTTTATGAGCGGGTAAATGAAAATCCTGTATAAATTTACGTTGCAAGAATCTCGACGGTGCAATAAAATGATCTATCCCCTTTATTATTTTCCTGGCTTGTTCCATTCTAACTCCCACCCAGGTAGCCCAATAGGTTATGTCTGCAGCTAATTGTGTGCTATCGCCTGTAAAATAACCCTTATAGCATTGGGTAGCACATTTTTGATCGGCTTGACCATTACAAAGTGGAAACAGACTGGTAGCATTGCGTTGAATAAACCTACCCCGTGGACACATTAGCCAAAAATCGTGCAAAGTAAAAATAGTGGGAATCCCCGCCTGCACCGCAATATTAGGAAGTTCCATCGATAGATGGCTGAGGTGACCAAAATGTATTAGATCAGGTTGGAAAGTAGCTAGGATGGATTTAAAGAGTGCGTTAACAGGCTCATTAATAAAGTTATAATGGTATTTAGCAGTAGGGACATTGATCAAATGAAGCAAAACACGTGCATCACTAGGATCTAAAAGCGTACGATAGTGGAAGTCAGGTAGGAAACTATTCTCATACCTACTCAATAACTGTACCTCATGCTCATTTGCCAATTCGTGAACCAACGTTTGGCTGTAAACTTCTGAACCAGCACTATAATAAGGCGGGTAACCATGAATAACTTTTAGTATTTTCATGATGCTAACTTGTTTTGTAAGGCTCCCTTAAGGGTAGCAGATTGTATCCCCCTACTTTAGTAAATTGTATCCCTTTACCTAGGTAAAATAATAAAACAGTTATAAATTCCTACGCTTTTTTAGTTTATGTATCATTTGCTCAAGCGCATGCATTCTAAGTACACTGCCAATCAATACTTAAAGTCTTAGGATACATTATAGCTACGTAAAGCGTCTTCGAGCAATCTTACTAGCGCAAAGCCAATAGGCTTAGGTTTAAGGATGCAATTTGATTTGCTCAGTTGTTTGGCATTCTTTTGATTGCTTCTGAGGAAATATGGCATATTACCGTTTCGCTACAAGACTTTTCACATGTTATAGGAAATTTAAAAAGTGGATTATCTATACTTTGGCCATGTGAAAAAAGCGTCGATGTAATCAATCCAAAAACGTTGCAAATCAAGCATCCGTCTTGAATTTAAAAACGTATATTTTAATTATAAAGATCAAAAATCTGTTTTTAAAAACCTTAGCCTCCGCATTAAACCTGGTGAAAAAATAGGCTTAGTAGGGTACGTTATTTTGACTATGAACGTGGTATCATACTGATTGATAGTAAAAATATTCAGCACGTTACAGAAGATTCATTGAGCAGTCAGATCACTGTTATTCCGCAGGATATATCACTATTTCATCGTACCCTTATGGAAAATATTCGTTATGGTCATCTAGATGCTACAGATAAAGAAGTAGTAGAAGCTAGTAAGAAAGCACATATGCACAATTTCATCAGTGCGTTACCGGAACAGTATATATAATACCTATGTCGGAGAAAGAGGCGTTAAACTTTCTGGTGGACAACGTCAAAGAGTGGCTATTGCATGTGCCATCTTAAAGGATGCACCTATACTGATATTAGATGAAGCGACCTCTGCGCTGGACAGTCAAACTGAGAATTTAATTCAAGATAGCTTACATTATTAGAAAAACGTAAAAGTAAGCAAGTAGAATATGGAGAAATAGATACGGAACATCCTTGGTACTTAGTCGTCTCCGAAGTATTATGTATTTTCGTCTCTGAAGTATTATATGTATTTTATTGTTAATCAATATAAAAATTATTAAATTTATAGTATGCAATAACCATTTTTTGAGTTGTTTTATATAAAATCCTTAAGAGCCAATCTTATCTTAATTAGAAGCCTTTTCCATTACAAGATCCTGGATATGAGAAGAAGATAATCCAGTAAGAAGCACAATATCTTCCATAGGATAACCTTTAAGAAGCATAGCCTTAGCTATCTCTATCTTTCCTTTTTCTTGTCCTATTTGAATCCCTTTTTCTTGTCCTATTTGGATCCCTTTTTCTTGCCCTATTTGAATCCCTTCGTCCCTATATTTTTGTGCTATAGTTCTCATAATATTTTCTTTATCTTCTCTAGGTAGATATTTTGTGATTATATTCTCTAGAACAGGTTGTTTATCTTCAGGTAATTTGCTATCGCTGTACCATAAGAAATTCCTTACATAAATATAACCCTTTTCTTTGTCAAGGAGAATACAAGATTTAAAGGTTTCTAAAAATTCTTCCCATAACTTAATCATATCACGGGAATATATATATTTCATAAAGTATTCCAGCATCCCTAAATGTGCCTTCTGCTTGATCTATTCATCGGACATAGCATATAAGTCTACCAGTTGATAATCTCCTCCCATAAGCGATTGAGCAAGACTAGGGTGACTAAATAAGTCCCATAAATTTCTTGGGGCATTAAAGCGTCTATTCCCATGATATACGACTATGGGAATTATGAGGGGTAATTTTGATCTCTTTTTCGTTTTATGTATTTCGAGTAGCAAAAATATATATTTCCATAACTTGTATGCTGTCCAATACTTAGGACTACCCTCAGCTTCTATTAATGTGTAAATGAATGCTTCTTCATTATTTTGCATTTTAATCGAAAAGACTAAATCACTAAATTTTTGCTTTAAATCTTCCTCTACAAACGATTCTTTTTCAACCTTAATCGTGGTTAAATCTAATTATGCTTTACAAGATTCTGGTAAATAATGATTTAGAAATTCCTGAGCAGCTATTGGATCTGAAAGGATTAGTTTGGCTAGTCCATCGTGCTTTAATCTTCCTGTCATAAAGATAGCTTGCAAAGAAGCATTAAGTGGTTAAATGTAATAGTCTACAAAATAAATAAGACCAAACGCAAAAATTATGGGGGCCTATTTTTATATACCTCGTATAGTATGATTGCTTTTTTGTAGAAAACAAAAGTTTTACAAAGAGGAAAAGTCCTATCTAAAAGTTACTGAAATGTATAGATTTTATTTAGATTTCTAATGAGAAATACTTCCCAATTTTTTATTACAATGGGCTTATGTTATGGAAGAATATTCGGCTAAATGGTAGCCCCTAGAGTGTATTTACGCACGATTTTGTTTGTACCCCTATCCTTTTCCCCCACATCTTTTGCATAACTACCAATAGGATAGCCTTCCTGTGCAGCTAGCTGGTCCGTTAAAATCTTTTTGATTAAAACATCCTATTTTAGGTTTCCGGTTATGGTTTCTTATGCTTTAAACGTAAGTAGGATATAAGCTTTATTTCTGAAAAACGGACAATAATCATGTTATACAATTTAGAATGTAGGATGATTAGACAAGAAACTGTCCACAAATGCGCTGCATTTCTGTCAGCCATTGCTGAGGTACGTGGTGCTTTGTTCCCCACGGGATATAAAAAGCTAAGGTTTCCTGCGCTATACGCTGTTGATCGGATGGCTTACGGGCAGATAACGTACGCATATTATGCAATCGATCTGCTAGCTTTACTTGTACCACACGTGTATCCTTACATTGATTTAATATATTTTTATTTTCTAACTTATCTAATTCCCAAGGATACCCATTGGTATTGTAGTGGGTAACCTGATCGACCACAGCAGCTATCGCACTGCCATACATCAGTTCTAATTGATGAAGTGTAACAGGCGTATCCTCTACGATATCATGCAACAAACCCGCTAGGATGGTGTCGGGATCCTGGGTAGCCTCCAACAGCAGTTTAGCCACTGCCATCGGATGGGTATAGTAGGGGGCACCTGATTTACGCCGTACTAAACCATGAGCGTTTTTAATAAAGGCAATGGTTTGCTGTATACGTTCTGCGCTAAGCGTAGTTTGTGTAGTGAGTAACCCTATCAATTCCTGCTCTTGTGCTAAACTTTCCGCTGTTTCAGCTATGGTATTAGCTATCATATCAGCAGGATTATACGTTTTAAAGCGCATAACGTTACGGCCATCCAGCGGGAATACGTAAAGACAATTTACCTGCGTTGGACTTTCTATTATTTCCACATAGCCTCCATGGGCTTCTACGATTTGTTTGCTTTCTAGTTGATAAAACTGCGCTTCACTAGCAGGTAGGGTAATATTTGCGTTCATTGCTGTAATACGATAGCTAGGTTTTAGGTTTGGTAGACTTGTATCCGTACTAAAACAGAAAGCCAGTGCAGGTAAAGTTAAGGAAGGGAGATCAGCCGCAGTTTCTGCTGCCGAACCGTATTGCAAGGTAGCAGCGGAAAGGGTTAAGGTTACGATGTGATCGGTAGCTTGTTGGCTTTTGCTGATTGCCGATAGGTTGAGTAGGAGCAAACACTCCAATAAGGCTGGATCTACTACTATTTCAGCTACGTCTGTTTGTTTACGCAATAGTAACGCTAGCGGTTCGCCTAAATCCAATATCTGCTGATTTACTTTTAAGATAGTTGATTCAAGTGGGATGGGTTGAATAGCTTTTTTATTAAGTTTTAGGCTCCGTTCTTCTTGGGCTCTCCATAGTAGGCAATTGCTGAATTTTTGTAGTTTCTTGTTAAAGCGCGTTATTTCATTTTCTACTTTATGCGGATCATTCCTTGCAATAGGAAACAAAGTTTCTTGTAAGGTATCTCCCATTGCTCGTAAAAGGGTACCCCCAGCAGTGGCATCCAATCTAGCCCAATGCGCTTGGCTATAGATGGCTTCTAGCGCAATGCGCTGCTCATAGGAACGGGTAATTTCCATAGTCTTACCTTTAGAAACGGCTTTATCTCGTAGGTATTTATACTGGACAAAACCTACTACAGCAGCGGTTACTAGCATTACAGCTAACACAAGCTCTAGAACAGAAGCATGCCTAAGGCTTTCCCAAAATAAATCAACAAAATTTATATAAGGAGGCAAGAATTTATGGATTGCTAAAGCACAAAGCAATAGCATACTACTGCATTCCACGGATACTAATACGGTAGATAGCCCTATGTTAGCTATAAAAAGGGCACAAACTACAGGGCTATAGTGTCCTAGTTTAGCAAATTGGAACGGGGCCATAAAAAGCAGAAAAAACAATAGCATAGGCCATAAATTATGCAATAGCGGTGTTCCGCCTTTTTGATAAGCATGCAGGGCTGGGTAGAGCGCTAGGATCGTTCCCAAAGCCATTACAGCCATATAGAGGTATACATAGGGAAGGAAATACTGCCTTTGAATAAAGCACAACGCGATAATGGCATTAATAATAGTATAGCAACCTACCGCTACAAAGGTACGTTCTTGGGTAGGGAAAACGCTTATACGATAGGACCTTGTACAAAACATTTTAAATCGTTGCATCCGTGTCAACCACCAGCGTTTGGTGATTTGGTTTTGTAAATCCCAGGCACTACGGTCTTGTATACCTATCCAGCCGGTATGGGGACGTTTAGGAAGCAGGTAATGTAAGGCAAACAAGCTGCCTGCGCTTACAACCATTGAAAGGATAACGTGATTATGTGATACAGCTTGCTTTTGGTAAAAAATAATATAGACTGCCATAAGTATGCTAAGTCCCATGATTGCTAACACAGCAACGGATCTCGGTCTAAATCCAAAACAAGCTAGCATAAAAGGAACCGAGACAGCTGTCCAATAAAAGTAGAAGGTTGGCCATATTAATTGTTGAATAGTAGTGGTCGTATCAAATACCATCAGGAGACTGATCATCCCTATACCAATAGAGACGATACGTACAATTTTGAGCGAGCCGTTACGTGACTTGGTAAACCTAGCTATAAAAGGCCATAGGTCATGGGTAAATAAAACAGAGGCAATATGCAACTGGGAATCAGCGGTAGACATCAGCAATGCTAGCATAGCCGTTACCAATATGCCTAACATACCAGGGAAATAGTCAAGGGAAAGGATATAGTGAAGGACATGCTGATTAGTTGGAATGCTATTCCCACGTATATGTAAAGCTGCTGTAACACAGAACATAAGCAAGGCTATCACAGATGGCATTATAGCAACTTTGTTAAAAACTTTTGTTGCTTGCCCTACAGAAGAAGCCATATAAAAACGTTGTAGGTAGGAAGGTGTAACCACGATTAAAAGCCTAAATAGGAAACCAGAGCTATGTAGTACAGTTGTGAGGGTATGCCCTGTGCACATTTTGTTTAGGTTAAAATGTGGTATAGCGGTAAGTTTTTGCCAGCCCGCTGCTAAATCTTTCGTAGAAAATAGCAAAACGAAAATGAGCATAGGGAAACAGAGCCCAAAAAGGAGAAATTGATACACATCTGTTATGGCTACCGCTCTCGCCCCTCCAAATGTAGCATACGCCATAACCAATAGGATTAAAAGTATGGTTGAATAGGATTGAAGTTGTGCTACTTTAGGAAATAGAATAGCTGTGATTTCAAGGCCAACTTTGATCTGAGTTGCTAAAAAGGCCATAGTTAGGATAATACCAAGTACGGCGGTAATGATGCGAGCGGTTGATCCATATACGCTTCCCATAGATTCTGCTATAGAAAGATGCCCCATGAATTCCTTCATTCTTGGCGTGATAAACCTGGAAAAAAGATAGCCAATGATAGCCACTAAAATGGATTGCGTAATAAGTATTTCAAAGCCTTTTCGATAGCAACCATCTAGGCCGGCATGCAAAGTTCCACCACCATATATGGTAGCTATAACGGAAATAGCAATTACACTGGTAGCCATTTTCCTATTCCCTACAGCATAATCCTGGAAAGTCTTGATACCCCTACCGTAGTAAATTCCAATAACCAGCGTGCCTATTAAGGAGAACCCTATAATCATTACATCAATATGCCCTACCATTTGTTTTTTATTTTATTACGTTGTAATAAATGTACCTTACTAAGGTTTATAAAGTGCTACCTGTTTTTATTTACAGAAAAATAATTACTATACCTAATAGCAACTATTATTATTGTGCAAAAACCTATGCCTATAGCAATGCGTAATGTATAATGCGCATGTAGTCTAGCACTCAGTATACCTCTCCATAGATTGTAGCCAGTAGAGATAGCGTAATTACCATGGTAGACATTTTTCTATTACCAACTGCGTATGCTTGAAAGATTGTAACATTTCTACCGTGATACATTCCAACAATAAGTGTTCCTATAAAGTATAAGCCTATAATTAGTAGGCTCTGAATTATTATATATTTATTTATTAATCAATATGAAAAAATTATATTTGCCATACAATAACCCTGTTTTGAATGTTTTATAGGGATGAAATCGAAGAAAATATATAATAATTGTGATAAGTTATTTGAGAAACGTTTATTCTAGTTTTCTTAACCCTTGGCACGCTTTCCCAGTTAGCTGATGAAGTTCCTTGACAATGCTTGGATTCAGATTTAGACCGCTGTTTTAGCTATGGCCTTAGTCAGATTTCTTTGCCTAAATATAACTAATAATGAGTGTAATATATGTATAAGTGGCTCTACAAAGGGATAACTCCTGCAAGCCCCCTATTGGTCCTATGAAATCCGATGGTAAATGATCGGTTAACTACTTGTAAGGAATCTTAGGAGATAAACGCAATGTTATGCTGTGTGCTATTGGACATAATCAATAGATTATCACAAGAAAAAAATTTATAACCTCTACTACCTGATCAGATAAAATAACAGGTATATAATTAAAAATCTTGATCCCATAACCCTTATGCCTTTATGGTGTTTAGCTTAAGGCAGCGTGCATCCTAAAATTTCAATCTGAGAAAATCATATGACTCAAATAAACCTATTCAGTAATACTATTTCAGGGACAACCATTTAGACTTATAACAATAAAAATCAAAAAAAATAACACTAGAAAAATAGAAAAAATTATACCATCAATCTATCACAACGCTATCCAACTGTCGGTGCGACAGAGCAGTAAGAAAGGTTGAGCTGTAGCGTAGGGATTGTTTGAGCCGTATATAGGGTAACTTGTAAGTACGGTGCTTAAAGGAATGGGGTAAAGTTTTCTCTGCTTATCCGATTAGTACCCTAATTTTTCAGTCCACTACAATAAAAAATATTTATACAATCTTATGGAAAGACCTATTGTTATATATAATATTATTTCTTTTACTATACTTAAATTAAATATTAAGTAATCATACTAAATATATTTAACCATTGGATTATGAAAAAGTTGCATGGCATAATATTTGAATATACATAATCTACTTTGCTATTAAGTAGTTTGGTTCTTTTTCCGTTCTTAACAGGATGTAACCGTTCCTTTGCTTACCACATGGGAAATAGTGTGGGTTCAGAGCCAGGGCCCTCTACAAACAGAACCTATACCAATACCTATGATTTTGAGGAATCTGCGGAAAATCGAAGCGCACTGCAAAAGGAGGTGGAGCGTTCAATAATAGATTTAATACAAGGTGGTTATAGTTGTAATGATCCAGAAGCAGGAGGTATTATTGTAGAAAGATTACGTAACGATTCAGCAGTAGTGACTACTATCTTAGAAAGACTATATGCAAAGAGGAGAGCAGTTGGAAGAACGCCTAGCAAGGAGGAAATACGTGAGGTTATGGGTGCATGCATATTGGACATGGCAAGAGTAGAAAAGGAGATTTTAGATCAGCGTGCTGATGGCTCTGCGCGGGCAAGGGCTGCGATTGCCGAAGAAGCAAAGAGGCTAAGCATCACTTGTAGAGAGGAGTATGCCCATAATGTAGCAAAGACCTCTACGTATAAAGACGAAAATGGGAAAGATAAAAAAATGTATTTCGAAATAGGAACTCCCAAGTGTAACCTCTTTGTGTTTGATGTATTAAATGGTGCAGGTATAACGGCTCCTCTTAACTGGAGTGGAAAGTGGCCCTTTACAGCTTCGGATTGGCATGGAACTGCTAATGGCCGTTTTGATATATTAGATTCGAGCACCCCTATGCAATTCGGGGATATTGTAGCAACTACAAGACATTGTGGTATAGCAGTGGATAGCACCTATGTAATAGCAGCAGGTGTACAAAAAGTCACTTTGGATACACGGGAAAAACAAAGTCTAAAGGAAGGTAGTAGCATTAGACGATATAACCAATCGTAATCTTTCAGTTTAACATACAATGTGGGTTATACAGTAGGTAGCCTGCATAAAATAGCAAGATTTTTTAATTTGTATCCCATGCTACCACTGAAAATAGCCTTATTTACCTTTTTTGTATTAAGTTCTTTTTTTCCCCTTTATGGTCAAAAGAAGCCACCCATGATGGAGTGGAAAAATTGCGTCCATTACCTTATGCAATTTCCAAATTATGAGGGCTATCAACCACCACAAGATATTTTAAAAGAAGGATGCCCTTGGGGCAATTGGGTTACTTTTCCACAAAAGATTGTAGCCATTGAGGCTAAGGTTTCCCCCTGGAAAGATCCTATAGAACTATTTAAATCCAAGGATTTTGAAGCAATGTATCATTACCCTGATTATTATCAGGAAGCCGTATTGGACTATCTAGCCAATCCTGATTACAACGATAATCAAAAAAAGATATGCGTATATGCAATGAGACATATCAGTGATATAATTGATCTGTTGGGAGAGATTTATTACTTATATCAAGCCAAGAAGCTCTCTACATCTGTTTTTGAAATATTGGTTAAGCAAGTATTTATAGTTACAGAACCTCATAAATGGGTAAACAAGAGAAAAAATAAATTACTTGATCTACTCCAAGCAATAGTTGATATGCCGGTTACAACCGTTTCGTTAAAGAAGGTGATTAAACGAGCATTATCCGGGTTGTATCCAGATGATTGTCCCTATAAGGATAATTTTCCAAAAAGCTATAATCAATATGCTGGCATAAGCTTTCCTCAAAAAATATGTGATGCGATACAGCAGGAGTATATAGAATATGACCCCTATTATATACCGCAAGATGTTAGCCAAAGTAGTAGCTATATTCCAGAGTTTTTAATTCTAGTAGACCACCCTAGCCACTATTTAATGAGTGGTAACTATTATATTTTTGATCAGCCAAAGTGTCAATCGAAGGTAGCTAGATTCTGGGCTATTGTTATGATGCATCAACTAGGAGCATTTCAGGGAGATATACTTAAATATGATGTACTCATTAATTCAGCTTGTAATTACTACTATTTTTCTCCAGATAGCACTAAAGGTATGTCTCTTTTATTGATGGAATCTTTATTCCTTCGTAAGGGACTAAGCTGTTTTAAATATCCATTTTTTATCCTGAACCAGGAAGATAAAGACCTCCAAAGGGCATTACATCGCTTTATAGCACTACCTACTATCCCCTGTGGGCTAAAAGAAATCGCAAAAAAGATCTTAGCAGGTACGCTCGCTACGCCGCAAGAAATGGAATATATGAAAGGCTACATAGCCTTTCGAAAAAAATATTTTACCTTGTATGAAACGGTACTTCCTAGCCAATAGCCACGCTCTTTAATTAAATTTTAACGACTATATAGGGTATTAGGAAAAATCGTTCCTAAATGCATGCTAAGCGCTTACCACTTAGCGGCATTTTCTTCCATAACGTGCGCGTCGGTAAAAGTAAGATAGATTGCGGTGGTCATTAACCTATTATGTCCAAGTATTTTTTGTACTGATGCCAAAGATATTCCTTTTTGTAGCTGGTATCAGCTATCATTTATTTTAATTATAAAGATCAAAAATCTGTTTTTAAAAACCTTAGCCTCCGCATTAAACCTGGTGAAAAAATAGGCTTAGTAGGGTACGTTATTTTGACTATGAACGTGGTATCATACTGATTGATAGTAAAAATATTCAGCACGTTACAGAAGATTCATTGAGCAGTCAGATCACTGTTATTCCGCAGGATATATCACTATTTCATCGTACCCTTATGGAAAATATTCGTTATGGTCATCTAGATGCTACAGATAAAGAAGTAGTAGAAGCTAGTAAGAAAGCACATATGCACAATTTCATCAGTGCGTTACCGGAACAGTATATATAATACCTATGTCGGAGAAAGAGGCGTTAAACTTTCTGGTGGACAACGTCAAAGAGTGGCTATTGCATGTGCCATCTTAAAGGATGCACCTATACTGATATTAGATGAAGCGACCTCTGCGCTGGACAGTCAAACTGAGAATTTAATTCAAGATAGCTTACATTATTAGAAAAACGTAAAAGTAAGCAAGTAGAATATGGAGAAATAGATACGGAACATCCTTGGTACTTAGTCGTCTCCGAAGTATTATGTATTTTCGTCTCTGAAGTATTATATGTATTTTATTGTTAATCAATATAAAAATTATTAAATTTATAGTATGCAATAACCATTTTTTGAGTTGTTTTATATAAAATCCTTAAGAGCCAATCTTATCTTAATTAGAAGCCTTTTCCATTACAAGATCCTGGATATGAGAAGAAGATAATCCAGTAAGAAGCACAATATCTTCCATAGGATAACCTTTAAGAAGCATAGCCTTAGCTATCTCTATCTTTCCTTTTTCTTGTCCTATTTGAATCCCTTTTTCTTGTCCTATTTGGATCCCTTTTTCTTGCCCTATTTGAATCCCTTTTTCTTGTCCTATTTGGATCCCTTTTTCTTGCCCTATTTGAATCCCTTCGTCCCTATATTTTTGTGCTATAGTTCTCATAATATTTTCTTTATCTTCTCTAGGTAGATATTTTGTGATTATATTCTCTAGAACGGGTTGTTTATCTTCAGGTAATTTGCTATCGCTGTACCATAAGAAATTCCTTACATAAATATAACCCTTTTCTTTGTCAAGGAGAATACAAGATTTAAAGGTTTCTAAAAATTCTTCCCATAACTTAATCATATCACGGGAATATATATATTTCATAAAGTATTCCAGCATCCCTAAATGTGCCTTCTGCTTGATCTATTCATCGGACATAGCATATAAGTCTACCAGTTGATAATCTCCTCCCATAAGCGATTGAGCAAGACTAGGGTGACTAAATAAGTCCCATAAATTTCTTGGGGCATTAAAGCGTCTATTCCCATGATATACGACTATGGGAATTATGAGGGGTAATTTTGATCTCTTTTTCGTTTTATGTATTTCGAGTAGCAAAAATATATATTTCCATAACTTGTATGCTGTCCAATACTTAGGACTACCCTCAGCTTCTATTAATGTGTAAATGAATGCTTCTTCATTATTTTGCATTTTAATCGAAAAGACTAAATCACTAAATTTTTGCTTTAAATCTTCCTCTACAAACGATTCTTTTTCAACCTTAATCGTGGTTAAATCTAATTATGCTTTACAAGATTCTGGTAAATAATGATTTAGAAATTCCTGAGCAGCTATTGGATCTGAAAGGATTAGTTTGGCTAGTCCATCGTGCTTTAATCTTCCTGTCATAAAGATAGCTTGCAAAGAAGCATTAAGTGGTTAAATGTAATAGTCTACAAAATAAATAAGACCAAACGCAAAAATTATGGGGGCCTATTTTTATATACCTCGTATAGTATGATTGCTTTTTTGTAGAAAACAAAAGTTTTACAAAGAGGAAAAGTCCTATCTAAAAGTTACTGAAATGTATAGATTTTATTTAGATTTCTAATGAGAAATACTTCCCAATTTTTTATTACAATGGGCTTATGTTATGGAAGAATATTCGGCTAAATGGTAGCCCCTAGAGTGTATTTACGCACGATTTTGTTTGTACCCCTATCCTTTTCCCCCACATCTTTTGCATAACTACCAATAGGATAGCCTTCCTGTGCAGCTAGCTGGTCCGTTAAAATCTTTTTGATTAAAACATCCTATTTTAGGTTTCCGGTTATGGTTTCTTATGCTTTAAACGTAAGTAGGATATAAGCTTTATCTCTGAAAAACGGACAATAATCATGTTATACAATTTAGAATGTAGGATGATTAGACAAGAAACTGTCCACAAATGCGCTGCATTTCTGTCAGCCATTGCTGAGGTACGTGGTGCTTTGTTCCCCACGGGATATAAAAAGCTAAGGTTTCCTGCGCTATACGCTGTTGATCGGATGGCTTACGGGCAGATAACGTACGCATATTATGCAATCGATCTGCTAGCTTTACTTGTACCACACGTGTATCCTTACATTGATTTAATATATTTTTATTTTCTAACTTATCTAATTCCCAAGGATACCCATTGGTATTGTAGTGGGTAACCTGATCGACCACAGCAGCTATCGCACTGCCATACATCAATTCTAGTTGATGAAGTGTAATAGGCGTATTCTCTACGATATCATGCAACAAACCCGCTAGGATGGTGTCGGGATCTTGGGTAACCTCTAACAGCAGTTTAGCCACCGCCATGGGATGGGTATAATAGGGGGCCCCTGATTTACGCCGTACTAAACCATGAGCGTTTTTAATAAAGGCAATGGTTTGCTGTATACGTTCTGCGCTAAGCGTAGTTTGTGTAGTGAGTAACCCTATCAATTCCTGCTCTTGTGCTAAACTTTCCGCTGTTTCAGCTATGGTATTAGCTATCATATCAGCAGGATTATACGTTTTAAAGCGCATAACGTTACGGCCATCCAGCGGGAATACGTAAAGACAATTTACCTGCGTTGGACTTTCTATTATTTCCACATAGCCTCCATGGGCTTCTACGATTTGTTTGCTTTCTAGTTGATAAAACTGCGCTTCACTAGCAGGTAGGGTAATATTTGCGTTCATTGCTGTAATACGATAGCTAGGTTTTAGGTTTGGTAGACTTGTATCCGTACTAAAACAGAAAGCCAGTGCAGGTAAAGTTAAGGAAGGGAGATCAGCCGCAGTTTCTGCTGCCGAACCGTATTGCAAGGTAGCAAAAGTACTTTAAACTGAAAAAAATTATAACCACAAAAGTATTGCCAATAAGGATTTTCCACCCATCTAGCTGCTACTTGTTCATCAAAAAGACGATACATATGACTTATAATGAGCAGTCCTACAATCAAACGCATAGGTAAAGGAGGCTGCCCCAAGGCCATAGCTAAAATGGCGATCTAAATCTGATTCCAAGCATTGCCAAGGAATCGAATCAGATAGCTGCAATAAAGCGTGTTTAGGGTTAAGAAAACTAGATAAACGTTGCTCAAAAAACCTACCACAATTAGGATATATCTTCTTAGATTTCATGCCTATTTTGCAAGGTTTTTATATAAAAACTCAAAAAATGGTTATTGAATAATACAAATTTAATAAATTTTATATTGAATAACAAGAAAATATATAATACTTCAGGGACGACTAAGTATTTATAAGTATTTACGAGACAAATCAACTGCCAAACTTAGGGTAATAGAACTTACCAGAACCTATGAGCATAGGATTTCACTAGAAGCCATTTACAACCAAGCCAACTGGTCCAGGCTAGAGCTACCCATGATAGTCAACTACTCTTGGAAATGAGCCATGCATTAGAGGAATCCTATCACTACCTTGCTACCCATGGGCAAGAAAAACTGAGTAAAAATATTAGTAACTTTTTAAACAAGCTACATAAATTTGGAAAACTACACTTATGGAAAGCCCAATTGGGACATGGTATAGAATTGAATCAAAACAAAATAAAACGGATCGCATGGGAAGATTGCTTGCTAACCGTACACGATCACATACGAACGTTAGATACTGACATACAATTACTCTTACACAAACAAACAAATCGTACGCAGCTCTGGGTCTACCCAGAGCTATTTGAATGTTTTTTGATGCTTAACCTATGGGAAATGAGTCAATGTGCACAAACAGTAGAGCATACGGTTACAGCTACTATTGCGGATAGTCTGCTACAGTATAATTACGATAGGGATACGCCTGCTTAAGCAGAGCCGCTGCGCTTGCCTGCGCTGGTTTTTTGGTTTACTACCGATACGATGCTGCCTCAAACGTTACCTGTTTACAGCATTGCCGAACCAAGGGTAACAGCTGCTCCGCTAACTGAAAAGCACCTTTACCAAATAGAATGCAGACAAACGGTAGAGGCGCATGGGGGCTACGTAGCGATTCAGGAAACAGCTGATGCTATACAGGCGCTCTATGTATTACCTATAGAGGGGCAAAAAGTAATACGCTTTAAAAACTACGATCCTGTTTACTTAGCGTACGCAGAAGGTCTACCGGGGAAACGTTATTATGGTGGATGCCATATCATAGATGAGATAGAATTATTGGCTATTGAACGTGCAAAAAACCTATTTAAAGTAGAGTGGGCAAATGTGCAGCCACATTCTGGTTCTCAGGCTAATGCTGCATTACTGATGGCTGTTTTAAAGCCTGGAGATAAGATCTTAGGTTTTAATTTAGCACATGGGGGTCATTTAACCCATGGTTCTCCTGTAAATTTTTCTGGTAAGCTTTACCAGGCTTCTTTTTATGGTGTAAATCCAGAAACAGGTTATATTGACTTGGATTCAGTAGCCCAAAAAGCAAGAAGCGAAAAACCTGCTATCATCATTTGTGGTGCTTCTGCTTATAGCCGCGACTGGGATTATCTACAATTGCGTACTATTGCGGATGAAATAGCTGCCTTTTTATGGGCAGATATTTCCCATCCTGCTGGACTTATTAGCCAAGGATTGTTGAACAATCCTTTTCCTTATTGTCATTTTGTAACCACTACGACACACAAAACCCTCCGAGGACCCAGAGGTGGCCTATTATTAATGGGAAAGGATTTTGATAATCCTTTGGGTAAAACCAATAAAAGTGGTCAATTACATAAGATGTCTGCCTTACTTGATGCTGCTGTTTTTCCTGGTATACAGGGAGGACCATTAGAGCATGGTATTGCAGCTAAAGCCATTGCCTTTTATGAGGCTATGACATATGGTTTTACATGTTATGCTAAACAAGTACAAAAAAATGCCCAAGCCATGGCACAAGCCTTTCTAGATGCAGGATATCATATTTTATCAGGAGGAACTGATAACCACCTGTTGGTGCTTGATCTTTCTAAACAAAATATTACGGGAAAAGAAGCTGAAGCAGCTTTAGAAAAAGCGGATATTATTACAAATAGAAATTTGGTTCCCTTTGATAAAAATACGCCTCAAGTCACATCAGGTATTCGTTTGGGAACAGCTGCTGTTACCACCAGAGGCTTAAAAGAAAAGGATATGCCATTGATAGTGGAGTGGATAGACTATCTGCTTAAAAATAAAGACAAAGATTCCCAGATTAAGGAAGTAAAACAAATAGTTAATGCCTATATGTGCCGCTTCCCATTGACTACTTCGGATTATCCATTTATTGCATCATAGACCCTAGCTACCCTAACACTTTCTACAGCTGCAAGTGTGGATTGCTTTTTGATACTTCTTCAGTTAATGTTTTTACAATTTTAGCATCAATACGATTGATTGCTTAGGTAAATAGTTGAAATTGTACTATTTTTTAATGCTATAACTAAATTTTTTACCATTCAAGTCGTATCCTATTGAAGCTTTAATCAATATTTTTAATTGATTGATTATCTTTTAATAGCTTATACAATGCGACTCCTAATGCAGCTATATTGCCAATACCATTAGCATTTAAATTAAGATAGGTAACTGCGCGATTGCCTGTTAATACTTTAGCCAATGCTTTTGCATCTTCATATCCAATACGATTGCGACATAGGTCCATACCTGTAATTGTCTTATTACCTACCCAATGCTTCAGCTAATATTTTTGCCCCTTCAGGTCCAATAGATTTATAAATTTTTACGTTATGCATCACGGGGAAAAATAGTTTCATACAAGGTAAAATAGGTTTTTCGAAAAGTACGATATCCCTCCATATAGGCCATTTCTTCTCTAGTAGCTAACGTTCCATTTTTAACTTTACGGGCAATTTCTTTGAGCCCTTCAGGTATAGTAGGCGCTGCAATAAATTTGTTCAATGCTACTTGTATGGCTGCTTCTTTATAATCTATAATAAAAAAAGGATATTTATAAAATGTAGGAAAATCACATACAAACAATTGAAATAAATGGTGTACCGAAATGTGTCCTTGTTTATACCATTCTATGACGTGTTCTATCATCCAAGCATAATAAAAGGAGGACTCATAGCTAGATGATACACCTAATTGAGACATCCCAAATATAGCCATAGATTTTTCTTCATCTGTATAGCCTTTATCCCGTAATATAGCTATTCCGTCTTGTGCACTTGAAAAAGGACCAAAATGGGCAGGATAATAATATTGAGGATGCTCTATAACTACTAAAAAGTAGGGATACGTCTCTAAACCCACTGGACTATCAGCTGTAATATGCCAATTTTGCCAATATTTTTTATCTCTTACTGCATCCGTAAGCATATCATAAAATGGAAAAGGAGCCACATAATAACCATGTGAAGCATCTTGATTATCACAAAACATTCGATGCCTATACCATGACTTCGGAAATTGATGATCTAATATAGATTTAATAGCATTATACAACGATGAACCTTTTGGAATGTTATTTTGAATACGTTCTAAGCAAACGCATTCTTCTTTCATCAACTTTTCTGGAGGATTTACAAAACGATAAGACAAATTAATAGCAAGCAGTAACTCTAAAAGAGATAAGCCAATCTCTTTTTTCTTATATAGCTGGTAATAGGTTTCCCAACATAAAAAGGAACCCAAACGTACAGTGGCATATATAGCAATTTTTTTTTGCTCCAAAGTATACCGCTTGTCTACCAGATAATCTAAAAAAGCTTGCTTATAATAAGCAGGGTGCTTATAAATTACTAAAAAATCTTTCGACCGGAATAATGCAGAAGGATTATGCATATAACCTACTCTGGCTTGTATAGCTTCAATTTTTTGAGGAAATGTTACCCAATTACCCCAATTACATCCATATTTTTTAATATCCGTAAACGGCTGGTAAGGCTTATAACCTGGATGACGATATAAATAAATAGCCCAAGAAGGCCAATCTACATACCCCCTGTCATGCGCATTATGCATCAGATATACTTTTGATTTTAATGGATAACATGGCATCAAAATCAAAAAAACAATTAGAGTAGCGCTTAAATACATGTACCAAGTATATAATTATTTCAATGTAACAAATGATTTTTATCATACCTATAATCCATAACTGCTGTCGCTGAATGGTTCCCTCTTTCCATAAGATTTAGTATACGTAAAAATACGTTCACTAAAGTCACTATTAATTATCACTGTCAATCAGTATCACAACGTTGTATGGTTCCCCCTTTAATATCTTGATCCATGTATATTTTATTAGTTCCTGCCGCCATAGTATAGGTACTATCTACAGCTATACCACAATGATTACCATCAGAAACTATATCCCCCTTCTGCTGAGTACTTGCCTTAGTCCAACCAGATACAGATCCCGTCCACATGTTAGCTGTAATAGGCCACTTTCCATCACTAGTTAACGGTGGCGTAATACCAACATTGTAGAGCATATGGTACAGTTTTTTTTTATAAAAAGCAAATTATTCCTATCAATTATGGGATATACTTTTTAACTAGGATGATTGATCGGTTATACATGCTACTTATGCACTTTCTCTCCCTTTTTTACCCTTAAAGAGAACATTTCATCCATATAAACTATCCAATAAACAGATTGAAAAGAAGAAGTACTCCATTCATCTATTAATAGATCCAATCATTGATTTAATTATTCAGAACAAAGCTGATGTAAACCAGCAAAATAAACGTGGCGAAACTGCTTTACATCTAGCGGCAAAAAAGGCCATAAAGACTGTATTACCACTTTAATTGAGATAAACACCAATATAAACCGGGGGCTACTTTACACATGCTTAAAACTTTTGCATGTGGTAGCATTAATAAGCAAGCTCTAACATCAATTTTTCTTGTAGTAAGGCTATAAAAGCATTTTTTTTACTTAAATAGCTTAATTTTTCTTGATCCGTATAAGGTCTTTTAGATGCAATTTCCTCTACTAAAATACCTTGAATGATTATATCAGAACAATGTAACGTCTTACGTAAGAAAGCTAAAAGATCCTCCTTGAGGTTTTGTAGCATAGCTTCTTGAACAGGATTGATCAATGTAATGGAAACTACCCTATCTTGTACTTTTATTGGCTGACTAATAAGTTGATAATCAGCTATCATTCCTTTCTTCTTAAGCTGTTCCTTGTAATAAGTCAACGCTGCTTCTACCTTTTGCTTCACTGGAGGAAATGCTACTTCCGCTTTTACAGTGGATGCTTGTTTAGCAGTAATTAATGCTTCTGTTTCGGTTAACGTTTTTTTTAGATCTGCTAAGGTAGGAAGCTGCTCTGTTACTGCTGCCTGTATAATTACCTTATTACCTGGTAAAGACCTGTTATTTTGGCTTTTAGGTTGAATGTGGCATGCAATACCATTATCTACTGAAGGTGGTTGTATACAAGTATTGGGTTTAGGTGGGGGTACTATTTTTTTTTTTATACTACCTGACTTATCGAGCACTACTGCTGCGTCAGTAGCTTCTACTACAGTTGCTAACTCAATAAGAAAAAGCTCTACGTGCAGTCTCTTATGCTGGCTGGCTTGGTAATTTAATATATATTGATTTAGACGTGCTAAAGCATCTAATAAAAAACGCATGCTGCATTTAACAGCATATTCAGCATATTGTGGCCTTATGGGGTCAGGAACTTCCAATAACGGAAGTGAAACTTGATCTTTACAGACCAGTAAATTACGCAAATGCTCCCCTAATCCTGCTAAAAAATGGCGCCCGTTAAATCCAGCACGTAAAATAGCATCATAAATGGAAAGCAACGCAGGAATATCTTGCTTTAAAAAAGATTCCGTACATCTAAAATAATAAGCATAGTCCAAATGTTGCAAATGAGCAGATGCTTCATTATACGTAATTGTCCCGCTTTGACCTATAGCAGTAGCTATTATATCAAACATGGAAAGCGCATCACGCATAGCACCTTCTGCTTTTTGTGCAATGAGTTGTAAGGCAGCTACTTCATAGGCAATAGATTCTTGCTTAGCTATTAATTTTAACTGATCAACAATATTATCTATTTTTATACTGTTAAAATTAAATATTTGACAGCGCGATAAAATAGTAGGAAGCACCTTATGCCGTTCTGTAGTAGCCAGTATAAATAAAACATAATTAGGGGGCTCTTCCAATGTTTTAAGAAAGGCATTAAAGGCTGCATTAGATAGCATATGCACCTCATCTATAATGTATATTTTGTATTTGCCCATCTGAGGAACATAACGTACTTGATCCACTAATGCTCGAATATCTTCTACAGCATTGTTAGAAGCCGCGTCTAATTCGTAGATATTCATAGGGCTACTATCGGCAAAGTTTATGCAATGCCTACAATGGTTACAGGGCTCTACTTCTTCTGTAATGTGTAAACAGTTGATAAGCAGGCTGAAACGGCTGATAGCATCGCACAAGAAAATGAATTGATTGCATTGCTTGCCAATAGCACTACTTTAACTAAAGAAAAAATTATTCCTGTCATTGCATTTATTAAAAATGCACATGGGCTGGTCATGCGCCAATCGGGGGAACCCTACTACACGCATCCTATAGCCGTAGCTAAACTAATTGCTAACAGTTACCACCTATAACATTGCTAGCTGGGCTATTGCACGATGTCGTAGAGGACACCCCTGTTACGCTTCATCAAGTAGAACTTATGCATGGGGCAGAAGTGGCTACACTGGTAGACCAAGTTACCCATTATAATACCAATGGGTACCCCTGGAAACTGGACAAAGAGGAAAAGAAAAATAGGCTGAACCAATGCGATGATGTACGGGCAGTGCAAATAAAATTGGCCGATAGGTTACATAATATGCGTACATTATCCATACATAAATGGAAAGATCAGCAACGCATCGCCCAAGAAACACTGCTGTTCTATGTCCCATGGGGTGAAAAACACAACATAACGAAGGAATGGATAACAGAAATGAAGCAGATATGTGAAAAAATTTTATCTAACACGCGCGGTTAGCAATAGACTCCTTACTTTTGTTAGGGAATAGAGCAAGGAGCATTAAAAGGACAAACTAGTTACCAATTTTGTATTTTCATAAACAGTAGCTGCCCTTTATGAGAAAAAGATAAGCTATGCTAAAAACATTTTTGAAGCAAAATTTTCTTATTGCTTACGATATTGGCAAGTTAAAAGTTAAGGAATAGTAGATTACAAGCACCTATTGGTGCATATGGCGTTTACATTTACAAGCATATCCCCGATTCCTAAAATAGCTTATCTACGCTTATAGAAAAATACCCTTATTATATAAATAATGTAGATCAGACTTTTTATTAATGGCAAATAGTTTTATGCGTTTGGGTAATTTTACGCAAGCCAAGGCAACTTTAGATGCTATGAAGCTCCCAATCAAAACATAAAGAGAGGCTCCTTATTTTAGGTTAGAAACAAAATAAAAACAACGAAAAGATTAAAGAAAGTAGGTAATATAACAGAAGGAGTTGAAGGACTTCTATCTTTTTGGATTAGAAAGTGTTTTTTAATCTGTATACCATATAATCTATTACATAGATGCATGCCGAAAATAAAAAAAGCAATATACTTATCGAAAATCCGACTTGTAAACCATAACCTGCTATAATGTAACCAAAGAGTGTGCCTGCTAAGATTTCTCCTGCAGATTCTACCAATACAAATAGAGAAAAAATCAATGCTTTATGTTGTGCATCATATATGGTCTCTGCTAATAAAGCTTTAACAATTGGGGAGCGGATGTCTTCTAAACCGAGCAGGATGGTTAAGCTAATGTAAACAACAGTGGATAATGTACTAAAAGCTAAGAGGTAACAGATTATAGCTCCTATTATATCTATACCTACTATGATCCAAAAGGGACGATAACGCAATATTTGCTTATAACGCGTAACCAATAACAGCATAAGCAACGCCAAAATCCCAGCACTTCCTGTTACATAACCTGTATAGGTCATTGCAAAGCCACGTTGCCGTAGATATAATTCATAATAACGCAATGCCATATCACATGCCATGGTTACAAAAAAAATAGAGCAGATGACCACTCTTAGTTTTCTTGTTTGATATACCATACAAACCCCTTCCAAAAGCGCTGTTGAAAAAGTTAATGCATGCGTGTAATTTTTACTGATACACACTACAGAACTGCTTAATAACGGTATAATAGCTTTCGCAAAATTAGCTAAACTTAACAGTAAACAGCAGTATAATGGGCTATACTGATAAAGCGGTATACTGAGAAACCCCGCTATAATGGAAGTGATCATCATAATAGAAGTATTACGCAATATGGTAGCTGTAACCGTTGATTTTGTAACACAATTTGTAATCCAGCTTTCCAAACTTCCACTCATACATGCTTCAGCTATGCCAAGTAAAGCAGTACAGCTGTAGTATACATATAAGGTATGGTCACCCAGGAAAAAAAGAAGCCATAATAAGCCACCAATAAGACCAGATAGCATTAAAGGCCCTCTAGGACCACAACAATCTGCCCATCTTCCTATTGGTATAGCTGTTATAAACTTAATTAATTCGAAACAAGTCCCTAATAGGCCAATATGTAGAGATGGGCAGTGGTGGTCATTTAAGAAAGTAAGCGATACAGGTATATAAAGGCCCAGGGATAATCCCCTAAAAAGTGCATAAATATGGAAAGCAGCGGGTAACATAAGCTATGTATTTGCCTAACTAAATTTTGTTTGCAAGCATTCTAACATAGCATGGAACGTTTTATTCCCTTGCTGATAAGCATCATGCTTAACACCTAGTTGCGCTATCAGGTCTGACAACTGTAAATCATTTTGAGCAGCTTCCAAGAGATTTGCGTAGCATTTATAATCTTCTTTATTGATTTTTAATGGAGTGTTTCTAGCTATTGTATAGGGGACCATTTTTTTTCTAAGTGCAGCTAAGAGCAAGTCTATAACTGAAGGGAGGCTAAAAGTAATGTTTAATGAAAAAGAACTATCGCTTGCTTCTGTTTGGTGCCATAAGCCTCTGGGAAGGTAAAGCATGGACCCTGCTTCTAGCTCTTCAATAATAAGATTATCTGTATCACCTAATGGTAGTTTTGTATCTTTTTTCCAATACATTTCTAATTCTGTAGGAAGATAAGGATATTCGTGAAAATCATAATGTTGTAAAGGTAAATCAGCATTTGTATTATACTGTAATATCCATTTTTTTTTGCCTATTATTTGAAAAATAAAATTATAATATGCGTCAAAATGCAGAGGGAATCCGCTAGCATTTGGGGAAGCATAGCATATAGCTTTCCCTAAAACTCCAGTAGGTAATTGTAAAAATGTTTGAAACTTTACTATAAACTTTTGTAACCCATTAAAAAATCTTTCTACGAAATCAAACTCTAACGTAGCACCTTGCTGATAATACGCCAAGGCCCTGTACATAGGAACAAAAAACCTATCCCTTAATCCTTCGGTTTCATCAATAGCGACTTTCCCCACAACCATAACTACTCCTTTATATAAGTTAAGTAATTCTGGTAAAGAAGTGAATAAATTGAAATCTGCTATTTCTGATGCAAAAGTTTCTTTTGGAAATTTTATATGTAAATGCTGATTGGATAATGTTGCATTACATACAATATGCTGTGCAATCTTTTCAAAATATTTGTCTATGGTTACAGTACGCATCATAAAATGAGTCAATATTATTGTTAATACTAAAGCTATTGTAATAAAATGTGGATTGCGGCATATTTATCCATGCATCATACGGTAATTGATTTTTTTGTAATTCCTTTTTAATCCACAGTGCATTTGCTCGAGTATACCAATATTAATCAATCGTAAAACCTTCTCCCAGCCTTTATAGGGCGGATGCATCATGAGCTGTTGAATAGCTTTTTTCAGATGCGCCTTATTTAACCAGCTATTGGCATGGCTATTAGGGTAAGCAAGATCTACGAGTGCAAAATTATGCATAGACATTAGACGTAGCATCATTTTAATGGTATTATTCTGGCCTTGCCCATAAAACAGAGCTACCTTAGGTCTATGTGCTACGGAATGACCTAATTCTTTTTTAAAAGCATTACGCAAAATGTATTTATTCCAGAATAGTTTAGCATGTAGTGATCGTGGTATACCTAAAATTACTTTTAATACCAAATCATTTAAGAATGGTACACGATTCTCCAATCCAACACAAGCAGCCAATCGATCCTCTTGCCATAAATTATACATCTGTAAATCGCGCAGCTTATTTTTGAGCAGGATCATATGTTTTAAAGCGCATAACCTTACGGCCATCCAGCGGGAATACGTAAAGGCAGCTGACCTTTGTTGGGCTTTCTATTATTTCTACATAGCCACCATGTGCTTCTACGATTTGTTTGCTTTCTAATTGATAAAATTGCGCTTCACCAGCAGGTAGGGCAGTGAAAGTTACCACTTGGGACACGCTATAGCTAGATTTTAGGTTTGGTAGGCTTGTATCCGTACTAAAACAGAAAGCCAACGCAGGTAAGGTCAAGGAAGGGAGATCAGCCGCAGTCTCTGTTGCTAGGCCGTATTGTAAGGTAGTAGCGGCAAGGGTTAAGGTTACGATATGATCGGTAGCATGTTGGCTCTTGCTGATTGCCCATAGGTTGAGCAGCAGCAAACAGTCTAATAATGCGGGATCGACTATTATTTCAGCTATGGGTGTTTGTTTACGTAAAAAGAGCGCTAGCGGCTCCCCTAAATCCAATATTTGCTGATTTACTTTTGAGATAGTTGATTCAAACGGAATAAGCTGAATAGATTTTTTATTGAGTTTTAGGCTGCGTTCTTCTTGGGCGCTCCATGCCAAACAATCGCTGAATTTGTGTAGTTTCTTGTTAAAGCGTATTATTTCATTTTCTACTATATGTGGATCATTCCTTGCAATAGGACACAAAATTTCTTGCAAGGTATCGCCCATTTCCCGTAAGAGATTACCTCCAGCAGTAGCATCCAATCTAGCCCAATGCGCTTGGCTATAAATGGCTTCTAGCGCAATGCGCTGTTCATAGGCACGGGTAATGTCCATGACCTTACTTTTAGAAACGGCTTTATCTCGTAGGTATTTATACTGGACAAAACCTACTACAGCAGCGGTTACTAGCATTACAGCTAATACAAGTTCTAGCACAGAAGCATGCTTAAGATTTCCCCAAAATAAATCAACAAAATTTACATAAGGAGGTAAAAATTTATGGATTAGTAAGGCACAAAATAATAGCATACTACTGCATTCCACGGATACTAATACAATAGATAGGCTTATGCTAGCTATAAGAAGCGCACAAACCATAGGGCTATAGTGTCCTAACTTAGCAAATTGAAGGGGCGCTATAAAAAGCAGAAGAAACAATAGCATAGGCCATAAATTATGCAGCAGCAGCGTTCCGCCTTTTTGATAGGCATGCAGGGCTGGGTAGAGCGCTATTATTGTTCCTAGTGTCATAATAGCCATATAACCATAAATATAGGGCCATAAATAACGATGCTCTATGGCGCACAATACAATTAATGTATTAACAATGGAATAGACCCCAAGCCATATAAAGGTATTTTCTTTCCGAGGGAAAATACTTTCCCAATAATCTTTATGAAAGTAATATTTCCATTTTTGTCACTGTGCTAATAGCCAACGTTTGACCATTTGATTCTGAAGCTTCCAGGGGCTATCGTCTGGAATACCCGTCCAGCCCGTATAGGGCCGTTTGGGAAATACATAATGGATGGCTATTAAAGTAAATGCACTATGCATAATGGATTGAAAAACGAGTTGTTGAGACCCTGTGTACCCTACATAAATACGATAGCTTGCTATAATGGTATGCAGGGCCATATTTAATAGTAGGACAATAGGACGTGGTCTAAAACCTATGCAAGCTATTATAGGGACTGCTACAACAGAAGTATATATACCAGCCATTTTATATAAAAATGGTGTTACTTGAGGTGTAGTATGTAATGCTACTACGATACTTAGGATGCCTATACTAGCAGCGGTTATGCGTATGATTACAAGGGAGGGCTTAGATTTCCTTATTACAGCATATATGTCATTAGAAAAGAGCACTGTAGCAGCATGTAAATTAGAGTCAGCAGTAGACATTAGCAGTGCTATAATGATTGTTATTAAGAGGCCACGAATACCAGGGAAATAGGTAAGTCCTATGATATAGTTCATTACGTTGCAATCTGGGTTAATAATAGGATGGCCTATATGTAAAGCTATTGCAAGACTTACGAAAGACAAGGTAAGTAGTATGCGAATGATAGCAGCCTTGTTAAAGACGCTTGCTGCTTGATATACTGAAGCAGCCATATAGAAACGTTGTATACGTGCAGGGTCAAAGGGGAAAATAGTACGGCAAAAAACATAAGTTAATGTGCCTTTTAGCATATCATTCCATTAGAAGACGCTATTAGGATTGAATGTAGGAAGTCGCATCAATTTTTGATAGCCTGATCCAAGATCTTCTGCATGATATAGAAATAGTGGAATGAGCATAGGGAAGCAAAGACCAAATAATAAAAACTGATATACATCTGTTATTGCTACTGACCTGCTCCCTCCTAAGGTAGTATAACCAATAAACAATAAAGATAACATTGTCAATGCCATAGTGGCATGATCTGATGCTATGGTAGAGGGTAGTAAGGAGGTAATAACAATTTGTCCAACTTTAACCTGAACCGTTAATAAAGATACCGTTATCATTATACCAAATATAGCAGTAACAACCCGTACAACAGCTCCATACATACTACCCATAGACTCTGCTATAGAAAAATGGTTTACAAATTCTTTCATCCTTAATAGAATAAACCTAGAAGCTATATAGAAGTTAATGGGGCTAGCTAAATCCATGATTAATGCGTGGAGGCCTGAACGGTAATAGCCTTCTGGTCTTGAACTTAGAATGCTCCCTCCATACGTAGTAGCTATCAAAGATAGTGTGATAACCATGGTAGACATCTTTTTATTCCCAACAGCATAATCTTGGAAAGTTTTAATGCCTCTGTCATAATATAGGCCAATGATAAGCGTGATGAGTAAGAACAAACCTATAATTAGGAGATCTATTTGAATCATAGCTGTTTTTATATTGCTTGGTTTTTAACCATATGTATTAGCTATAATGTAGTAATAATCTTAAAAGCTAGCAATAAGTATTCAACTTGGTCAGCATCATCCTTCCAAACTAGGAGCCGTTTTTGTACAGCAGCTTCAGCATCATAATGTTTAATTTTTTCCTAAAAGCGTGTAATATAATCTGGCTATCTAAACTACCTAAGCTAAAAAGTTTAATCTACGCAATAGCAATACTATACATGAACATCAACACGCAGTTAAAAACTTTACACAATCTTTTCAAATGATCAGTGGGATCTGTACAAGTGATCTTGTAAAGATAGACGCTTTATTTTAGAATTTTCTCACATATTTGCTGCATTTCTGTCAGCCATTGCTGAGGTACGTGGTGCTTTGTTCCCCACGGGATATAAAAAGCTAAGGTTTCCTGCGCTATACGCTGTTGATCGGATGGCTTACGAGCAAATAAGGTACGCATGTTATGCAATCGATCTGCTAGTTTAACCTGAATAACAAGTATATCTGAACAGGCATCAAGTATGTTTTGCGCTGCTGCATTATCCCATTTCCATGGATAGCCGTTGGTATTATAGTGGGTAATTTTATCTACGATAGAAGTTACCTCATTGCCATACATCAATTCTATCTGAGGTAGCGTAACAGACGTATCCTCTACGATATCATGCAACAAACCCGCTAGGATGGTGTCGGGATCTTGAGTAGCCTCTAACAGCAGTTTGGCCACTTCCATAGAATGGGTATAGTAATCTATAAGAGTGGAAAACAGGATAAGAAACCATAATAGTAACCATGGACATTACAAGCATATATCAATAGATGTAGGGAAGAGACAAGGCTTATGGTATAAGATAAAGTGATATAGATGCCTGAATCAATACATAAATACCAAATAACATAAAAATACTGATTTGCTTAGGGGAGATTATACATAATTTAATTGATAGCAATAAAATTTGTTTTTGATATAAAAAGTTATATTATTGAATTAAACTTAAGACCTAACCTAACCCTAATCATTCTAATTAGTTTTATTATTCAATATCTTTAAAATTAAAATACATGATAACAAAAACTAAAAATTTAGCAGTCTTAATATTATCATTGTCGCTAATAGGGTGTAATATAGACCGCTATAATATGGGGAAAAAGGATGATATAGCAAATCAAGCTAAATCTTATAAAGAATCCATTGATTGGGCTCAAAGTGTAAAGAAAGAATCCACAGATGGTAAGTTCACGTTTAAAGAAGGTGAACCAAAATGTAATTTGTTTGTTTATGATGTAATATATGAAGCTGTAGGCGGTGCTCCTCATAATGGTTATCATCCTCATACTGCTAAAAAGTGGGCAAGCTCTGATTGTATTAGGAATTGGCAATACATGGGTACTTCAGAAACATGGCAGGCAGGTGATGTTATTGCTAAAGAAATCAATTATACAAATGCTTCTGGCCATTGTGGAATTGCAGTTAGTAGTACAGAAGTGGTGGCTGCTGGTATTAGCAAGGTAAGTCAAGGTGTTCATGGTTTGAATGGTGCTACCGTGAGAAGGTATATAGGTGATTAAGTAAAACAATAAGGAAATTAATTTGAATGCAGTCCTTTTTGTATGTCTAACTTTGGATTAAATACAGCATAAACAATAAACAGAAGAACGTGATTATATAATTAGTCAAGCCTTCCCTTACTATAATAGATACATGTTTAATATTTAAAACATATAATTATAATTAAGCTTAGCCTACTGAGCTAAGACCGTTGCAATAGAAAGAATTTATTACAAATAAGTAGGTAAGGGCTTATCCAAGGGTTACAGAAAAACATAAATAATAATATTTCAGCAAGGAAATTGCACAAAAATGTCTGAATTAAAGTTGCGTTTTTATGATAAGAGCTTTACAATTTTCTGTTATAATGGCCTCGAACTTATTGCCAGCACATTTTTTTTTACACAAAGTTTTATCAAATAGACAAACAAGCTATTACTGTCTCCATTGAGGCTTTGGCTTATGATTTAAGCAATGTTATGCCATTACATGGCAGCAATAAGTGTATGCAAGAACAGGTTATTGTATGACCAATTTGCAACAGATATTATTGTATAGTGCTAAACGGACATTACTAATTGATGTCTTCTCTATTTATGGTAGTAAGTAAGTTCCCCTGTTTCTTCAAGCTATTTTTAGGTTTTTGCTTTGCGGCATTATATCCTTCAAGTTTTATTGTATATGCCCAACAAAATTCTTGGCCAAATTGTGCACATTATTTTATTTCATTTCCTCGTTACGAAAATCACAAAGAACCTACGGATCTTGTTCAAAACGGTTGTAAATGGGGCACATGGGTAACTTTTTCTAACAAAATTATAGCTATTGAATGGAAAGTAGGCGCATGGCAGAACCCTGAAGAATTATTCAGCTCTAAGGATTTTTTAGCGATATACAAACATCCATCTTATTACCAACGAGCTGTAATAGCGTATATAGCAGAAAGTTTCCCAACAGATAAACAGAAAAAAATTGCTATTTATGCGATGAGGTATACCAATGATTTTTATTTCTTTTTAAAAGAATGCTTTGATTTATATAAACATAAAAAACTTTCTAAATCACTTTTTGAAACCGTATTGCAGTTGAAGTTTCTGCATCCCATATATAATTACATAGTTTCAAAAGCTAATAGAGACGCTCATTTTCGTTCTTTATTACAACAAATCAGTAAAGAAGAAGCATTAGATGCATCTTTACGAAACACAATTACTCAGATGCTATCTGGTGATTTGATTAAAGCATCTCAAAAACATCCAAAGCATACCATTTTTGAAGCACACAGAGGTCCTTTTGACTTGAAGGTTATTTTTCAACAGATGGAAAAAGAATGTCAATCCTATGATATAGAAACACCTTACGATGTTAGTTATATTCCTTATTTTTTAATGATTTTAGACCACCCTTGTTACTATTTATATATAGGAAATGCTACTTTATTAGAGAGCCACGCGTGTCCATCCTCTGTGGAAAAGTATTGGGCTATTTTTGCTATGCGACAAATTGGACTTTCTAGTACGGAACAAGATATGAATAATAATACAGTACAAGTATATAATCTATATAGTGATTTAATTCGTTCAGCTTGCAGTGCCTATCGCTGTTGTCCCAAGCCTACCATTCCACTTTACTTAATGGAAGATTTACTACATGCTAGATGCCCTGGGTATATTTTTAAATATCCATTTTTTATACTGGATTATAAAAGCAAAGAGTTACAAGATGCTTTAGATGAATTTAGGTCAATTCCTGTTCTTCCTTGTGGGTTAAAGGAAATGGCTAAAAAGATTCAAGCAGGGAAGCTTGCTACCCCGAAAGAAATGGCCTATATGGAGGGATATAGAAAGTTTCGTGCAACACACTTTACCCTATATGAAACAGTTCTTCCTTGCGTAAGCCCTCAATAAGCAACACATTCCCTATGCGAAACCTTTATTTTAAACACAATTGATGCCATTGTGGATGAGTCGCTAGTATAATTTTTGCTGTGTTTTTACCGTTATTTTTTCATTGTACGTTTAATATTATTGAGATACAATCAAAGAGCTGGAACAAGGCCTGGCATGCTGTGCCAACCTGAGCAATATACTATTGTTGTATAACAAAATCAGTAAACACAGGATTAACTTTATACCAACTGGATTGATAAATTTTAATTCCGTATGTACAGTACAATAGTTTAAATTCTAAGCTTTTCATTCTATTTTTCTTTCTTTTTAGCTAGTTTGTCCCTACACAATGGTATCCTTGTATAAAGAAGCGCTGTATTTACTTTAAAGCTGCTTAGTAATAATCCCTTCACAAATGCGCTGCATTTCTGCTAACCATTGCTGAGGCGCCTTATGGTTTTTCCCCCACGGGATATAAAAAGCTAAGGTTTCCTGCGCTATACGCTGTTGATCGGATGGCTTACGGGCAGATAACGTACGCATATTATGCAATCGATCTGCTAGCTTTACTTGTACCACACGTATATCCCTACATTGATGGAGTATATGTTTATTTGCTACTTTATCTAATTTCCAAGGGTAGCCATTGGTATTGTAGTGGGTAACCTGATCGACCATAGTAGCTACTTCACTGCCATACATCAGCTCCAGCTGAGGTAGCGTAACAGGTGTATCCTCTACGATATCATGCAACAAACCCGCTAGGATGGTGTCAGGATCCTGGGTAGCTTCCAACAGCAGTTTGGCTACTGCCATCAGATGGGTATAGTAGGGAGACCCTGATTTACGCCGTACTAAACCATGGGCGTTTTTAATAAAGGCAATGATTTGCTGTATAAGCTCTTCCCTAAGCGTAGTCTGTGCCGTAAGTAACCCTATCAATTCCTGCTCTTGCGCCAAGCTTTCTGCTGTTTCAGCTATTTTATTAGCTACCAGATCAGCAGGATCATACGTTTTAAAGCGCATAACCTTACGGCCATCCAGCGGGAATACGTAAAGGCAATTTACCTGTGTTGGGCTTTCTATTATTTCTACATAGCCCCCGTGGGCTTCTACAATTTGGTTGCTTTCTAGTTGATAAAACTGCGCTTCACTAGCAGGTAGGGCAGTATTTGCGTTCATTGCTGTGATACGATAGCTAGGTTTCAGGTTTGGTAGGCTTGTACCCGTACTAAAATAGAAAGCCAGCGCAGGTAAGGTTAAGGAAGGGAGATCAGCCGCAGTTTCTGTTGCTAGGCCGTATTGCAAGGTAGTAGCGGCAAGGGTTAAGGTTACGATATGATCGGTAGCTTGTTGGCTCTTGCTGATTGCCCATAGGTTGAGGAGGAGCAAGCACTCCAATAATGCGGGATCTACTGCTATTTCAGCTACGTCTGTTTGCTTACGCAATAGCAACGCTAACGGTTCCCCTAAGTCCAATATTTGTTGATTTACTATTAGAATAGTTGATTCAAGCGGGGTGGGCTGAATAGATTTTTTATTAAGTTTTAGGCTACGTTCTTCTTGGGCTCTCCATGCTAAGCAATCGCTGAACTTTTGTAGTTTTTTATTAAAGGATACTATTTCGTTCCGTAAACCAGTTGGATTCTGTTTATAGAGGACTTCACTGATTTCTTGTAGTGCATGGCCCATTTCTCGTAAAAGGGTACCTCCAGCAGTGGCATCCAATCTAGCCCAATGCGCTTGGCTATAGATGGCTTCTAAGGAAATCCTTTGTTCATAGGTTCTAGTAAGTTCGATAATGTTAAGTTTAGCGGTTGCTTTGTCTCGTAGGTATTTATAGATACCAAGGCCTATTATGGCAGCCGTTATAAGCATTGAAGCTAGTACAAGTTCTATAGAAAGACCCCAGCTAGCTAAAGCTAAACAGGTCGTATAAGGCGGTATAGCTTGATGTATCCCTAACGCTACAGCTAACAGGATACTACTTGTTTCTAGCGAAAGTAAAACGATGCCTAAGCCCAGGTTACTAACCCATAATGCACAAACCATAGGGCTATAGTGTCCTAGTTTAGCAAATTGAAGGGGCGCAATAAAAAGCAGAAGAAACAATAGCATAGGCCATAAATTATGCAATAGCGGTGTTCCGCCTTTTTGATAAGCATGCAGGGCTGGGTAGAGCGCTAGGATCGTTCCCAAAGCCATTACAGCCATATAGAGGTATACATAGGGAAGGAAATACTGCCTTTGAATAAAGCACAACGCGATAATGGCATTAATAATAGTATAGCAACCTACCGCTACAAAGGTACGTTCTTGGGTAGGGAAAACGCTTATACGATAGGACCTTGTACAAAACATTTTAAATCGTTGCATCCGTGTCAACCACCAGCGTTTGGTGATTTGGTTTTGTAAATCCCAGGCACTGCTATCTGGGATACCTACCCAACCGGTATGGGAACGTTTAGGAAACAGATAGTGTAAAAGGAACAAGCTACCTGCGCTTACAATCATTGAAAGGATAATGTGATTATGTGATACAGATTGTTTTTTGATAAAAATAATAATACCTGCTATGAGTATGCTCAATCCCATGGCTGTTAGCACAACAACAGATCTGGGTCTAAATCCCAAACAAGCTATTATAAAGGGAATCGATACAGCTGGCCAATAAAAGTAGTACGTTTTGTACATTAATTGCAGAATATTGGTTGTATGGAATACCATCAAGAGGCTGATCATACCTATACAAATAGAAGCGATACGTATAATTTTGAGCGATCGGTTGTGTGACTTGGTAAACCCGGCTATAAAGGGGTATAGGTCATGGGTAAATAAAACAGAGGCAATATGTAAGTGAGAATCAGCGGTAGACATCAACAATGCAAGCATAGCTGTTACCAATATACCTAACATACCAGGGAAATAGGCAAGGGAAAGGATATAGTGGAGAACATTCTGATTGGATGGAATGTTATCTCCATGTATATGTAAAGCTGCTGTAACACTGAAGATAAGCAAAGCTATCACACAGGGTATGATAGCAACTTTACTAAAAACTTTTGTGGCTTGCTCTACAGAAGCAGCCATGTAAAACCGTTGAATATAGGCAGGTATAACCAGAATTAAAAGCCTAGATATAAAACCAGGAAGTAAACTTGTTAAGGTATTCCCTGTGCACATCTTGTTTAGGTTAAACTGCGGTAGAGCAGTAAGTTTTTTCCAGCCCGTTGCTAGATCTTCCGTAGAAAATAGCAAAACGAAAAGAAGCATAGGGAAGCAAAGCCCAAAAAGGAGAAATTGATAGACATCGGTTACAGCTACCGCTCTTGCCCCTCCAAATGTAGCATACGCCATAACCAATAAGATTAAAAGTATGGTTGAATAGGTTTGAAGTTGTACTACTTTAGGGAATAAAATGGACATAATTTCAAAACCAACCTTAATCTGAGTGGTTAAATAAGCAATAGCCAAAAGGATACCAAGTAGGGCAGTAACGATGCGAGCGGCTGATCCATATAAGCTTCCCATAGATTCTGCTATAGAAAAATGCCCCATGAATTCCTTCATTCTTGGCGTAAGAAACCGAGAAAAAAGATACATGATGGCAGTCAAACTAAAACTAAAAAAGATGTAATACGTCTTTAAGCCTTGTCGATAGCTCTGATCCAACCTAATCTGCAAAGTTGCACCGCCATACCATGTAGCTATCAGGGAAATAGCAACTACACTGGTAGACATTTTTCTATTCCCTACAGCATACGCTTGGAAAGTCTTGATATCTCTCCCGTAGTAAATTCCAATAACCAAAGTGCCTATTAAGGATAACCCTATAATCATTAAATCAATATGACTTACCATTGCTCCTTTACTTTATTGCGTTGTAAAAAATGTACTTTACTATGTTTATAATGATTACTTGCTTTTATTTACAGAAAAAAAATTACTATACCTAATAGTAACTATTATTATTGTGTAAAAATCTATGCCTACAGCAACGCGTAATAGCTATTAGCCCGGTAGGCTTTGGCGCAGGAAAGGAAGCCTGTGTAAAGACGCTATAGTTACTATGTAAGCTGCTTAGCAATAATCCCTTCACAAATGCGCTGCATTTCTGCTAGCCATTGCTGAGGTACGTGGTGCTTTGTTCCCCACGGTATATAAAAAGCTAAGGTTTCTTTAGCTATACGTTGTTGGTCGGATGGCTTACGGGCAGATAAGGTACGCATATTATGCAATCGATCTGCCAGCTTTACTTGTACCACACGTATATCCCTACATTGATGGAGTATATTTTTATTTTCTAATTTATCTAATTCCCAAGGATACCCATTGGTATTGAAGTGGGTAACCTGATCGACCACAGCAGCTACTTCACTGCCATACATCAGCTCCAGCTGAGATAGCGTAACAGGCGTATCCTCTACGATATCATGCAGCAAACCCACTAGGATGGTGTCTGGATCTTGGGTAGCCTCCAACAGCAGTTTAGCCACCGCCATGGGATGGGTATAATAGGGGGACCCTGATTTACGCCGTACTAAACCATGGGCCTTTTTAATAAAGGCAATGGTTTGCTGTATAAGCTCTTCCCTAAGCGTAGTCTGTGCCGTAAGTAACCCTATCAATTCCTGCTCTTGCGCCAAGCTTTCTGCTGTTTCAGCTATTTTATTAGCTACCAGATCAGCAGGATCATATGTTTTAAAGCGCATAACCTTACGGCCATCCAGCGGGAATACGTAAAGGCAATTTACCTGCGTTGGACTTTCTATTATTTCCACATAGCCCCCGTGGGCTTCTACGATTTGTTTGCTTTCTAGCTGATAAAATTGCGCTTCACTAGCAGGTAGGGTACTATTTGCGTTCATTGCTGTGATACGATAGCTAGGTTTTAGGTTTGGTAGACTTGTATCCGTACTAAAACGGAAAGCCAGCGCAGGTAAAGTTAAGGAAGGGAGATCAGCCGTGGTTTCTGCTGTCAAACCATACTGCAAGGTAGTAGCTGCAAGGGTTAAGGTTACGATATGATCGGTAGCTTGTTGGCTCTTGCTGATTGCCCATAGGTTGAGGAGGAGCAAGCATTCCAATAATGCGGGATCTACTGCTATTTCAGCTACGTCTGTTTGCTTACGCAATAGCAACGCTAACGGTTCCCCTAAGTCCAATATTTGTTGATTTACTTTTAAGATAGTTAATTCAAGTGGGATGGGTTGAATAGCTTTTTTATTAAGTTTTAGGCTCCGTTCTTCTTGGGCTCTCCATGCCAGACAATCGCTGAATTTTTGTAGTTTCTTGTTAAAGCGTATTATCTCATTTTCTACTTTATGCGGATCATTCCTTGCAATAGGCAACAAAGTTTCTTGTAGGGTATGGCCCATTTCTCGTAAGAGGTTACCTCCAGCAGTGGCATCCAATCTAGCCCAATGCGCTTGGCTATAGATGGCTTCTAAGGAAATCCTTTGTTCATAGGTTCTAGTAAGTTCGATAATGTTAAGTTTAGCGGTTGCTTTGTCTCGTAGGTATTTATAGATACCAAAGCCTATTATGGCAGCCGTTATAAGCATTGAAGCTAGTACAAGTTCTATAGAAAGACCCCAGCTAGCTAAAGCTAAACAGGGCGTATAAGGCGGTATAGCTTGATGTATCCCTAACGCTACAGCTAACAGGATACTACTTGTTTCTAGCGAAAGTAAAACGATGCCTAAGCCCAGGTTACTAACCCCTAATGCACAAACCATAGGGCTATAATGACCTAACTTAGCAAATTGTATAGGGGCTATAAAGAGCAGGAACAACAATAGCATAGGCCATAGATCATGCAATAGCGGTGTTCCGCCTTTTTGATAGGCATGCAGGGTTGGATAGAGCGCTAGGATGGTTCCCAAGGCCATCATGGCCATATAGAGGTATACATAGGGAAGGAAATACTGCCTTTGAATAAAGCACAACGCGATAATGGCATTAATAATAGTATAGCAACCTACCGCTACAAAGGTACGTTCTTGGGTAGGGAAAACGCTTATACGATAGGACCTTGTACAAAACATTTTAAATCGTTGCATCCGTGTCAACCACCAGCGTTTGGTGATTTGGTTTTGTAAATCCCAGGCACTACGGTCTTGTATACCTATCCAGCCGGTATGGGGACGTTTAGGAAGCAGATAATGTAAGGCAAACAAGCTGCCTGCGCTTACAACCATTGAAAGGATAACGTGATTATGTGATACAGCTTGCTTTTGGTAAAAAATAAAATACGTTGCTATGAGTATGTTCAAACCCATGACTATTACCACAACAAAAGATCTAGGCCTAAAGCCCAAGCAAGCTAGTATAAAGGGAACTGAAACAGCGGGGTCATAAAGGTAGATCACTTTGCACATTAATTGAAAAATACTGGTTGTATAGAACACCAACAGAAGACTGATCATCCCTATACCAGTAGAGACGATACGTACAATTTTGAGCGAGCCGTTACGTGACTTGGGAACCCTAGTTATAAAAGGCCATAGGTCATGGGTAAATAAAACAGAGGCAACATGTAAGTTGGAATCAGCGGTAGACATCAACAACGCTATTATAGCCGTTACCAATAGGCCTAGCATACCAGGAAAATAGGAAAGGGAAAGGATATAGTGGAAGACATTCTGATTGGATGGAATACTATCCCCATGCATATGTAAAGCTGCTGTAACACTGAAAATGAGTAAAGCTATCACACAAGGAATTATGGCAATTTTGTTAAGCACTTTTGCGGCTTGCCCTACAGAAGAAGCCATATAAAACCGTTGTAGGTAGGCAGGTACAAGCATAAGTACAGACATATATATAAAGTAAGATAATAAAGTTGTTAGGGTATGTCCTGTGCACATTTTGTTTGGGTTAAACTGCGGTACAGCTGTAAGTTTTTGCCAGCCCGCTGCTAAATCTTCCGTAGAAAATAGCAACACGAAAATGAGCAGAGGGAAGCAGAGCCCAAAAAGGAGAAATTGATAGACATCGGTTATGGCTACCGCTCTCGCCCCTCCAAATGTAGCATACGCCATAATCAGTAGGGTTAAAAGTATGGTTGAATAGGTTTGAAAGGGTACTATTTTAGGGAATAGAAGCGTTATAATTTCAAGGCCAACTTTGATCTGAACTGTTAAAAGAGCGATAGATACAACGATACCAAGTAGGGAGGTAATGATGCGAGCGGCTGACCCATATAAACTTCCCATAGATTCTGCTATAGAAAGATGCCCCATGAATTCCTTCATTCTTGGCATGATAAGCCTGGAAAACAAATAAAGGATAGCGGCTATTAAAACGGATAATTTCATAAATCTTTCGAAGCCTTGTCGATAGCAATCATCTAGGCCTTCATTCAGGATTCTAGCACCATATATAGTAGCTATCAGGGAAATAGCAACTACACTGGTAGACATTTTTCTATTCCCTACAGCATACGCTTGGAAAGTCTTGATATCTCTCCCGTAGTAAATTCCAATAACCAAAGTGCCTATTAAGGCTAAACCTATAATCATTACATCAATATGCCCTAGCATCTCTCTTTTACTTTATTGCGCTATAATAAATTTACCTTACTAACTATGTTTATAATGATTTCTTGCTTTTTTTACAGAAAAATAGTTATTATACCCTACATAATATCTGTTTTTTTTGTGAAAAAAACTGTACTTATAGCAGTTCTTTGCATTATTAAAATGCACAAGTAGGCTTTTTATACAGAAGAAATGGTGCCTATGTGTAAAGGAAATACCACATTTACTATATAAGCTAACTAGCAAGGACCTCTTCACAAATGCGCTGCATTTCTGCTAGCCATTGCTGAGGTACGTGGTGCTTTGTTCCCCACGGTATATAAAAAGCTAAGGTTTCTTTAGCTATACGTTGTTGGTCGGATGGCTTACGGGCAGATAAGGTACGCATATTATGCAATCGATCTGCCAGCTTTACTTGTACCACACGTATATCCCTACATTGATGGAGTATATTTTTATTTTCTAATTTATCTAATTCCCAAGGATACCCATTGGTATTGAAGTGGGTAACCTGATCGACCACAGCAGCTACCTCAGCGCCATACATCAGCTCCAGCTGAGATAACGTAACAGGCGTATCCTCTACGATATCATGCAACAAACCAGCCAGGATAGTGTCTGGATCCTGGGTAGCCTCCAACAGCAGTTTGGCCACTGCCATCGGATGGGTATAGTAGGGGGCACCTGATTTACGCCGTACTAAACCATGAGCGTTTTTAATAAAGGCAATGGTTTGCTGTATACGTTCTGCGCTAAGCGTAGTTTGTGTAGTAAGTAAACCTATTAGCTCCTGCTCTTGCGCCAAGCTTTCCTCCGTTTCAGCTAGGGTATTAGCTAACAGATCAACAGGATCATACGTTTTAAAGCGCATAACCTTACGGCCATCCAGCGGGAATACGTAAAGGCAGCTTACCTTTGTTGGGCTTTCTATTATTTCTACATAGCCTCCATGAGCCTCTACGATTTGTTTGCTTTCTAATTGATAAAACTGCGCTTCACTAGCAGGTAGGGTAACATTTGCATTCATTCCTACGATACTATAGCTAGGTTTTAAATTTGGTAGGCTTGTATCCGTACTAAAACAGAAAGCCAGTGCAGGTAAGGTTAAGGAAGGGAGATCAGCCGCAGTCTCTGTTGCTAGGCTGTATTGTAAGGTAGTAGCTGCAAGGGTTAAGGTTACGATATGATCGGTAGCTTGTTGGCTCTTGCTGATTGCCCATAGGTTAAGCAGCAACAAACATGCTAATAACGTGGGATCGACTACTATTTCAGGTATGGGTGTTTGTTTCCGCAATAAGAGCGCTAACGGTTCCCCTAAATCCAATATTTGCTGGTTTACTTTTAAGATAGTTAATTCAAGTGGGATGGGTTGAATAGCTTTTTTATTAAGTTTTAGGCTCCGTTCTTCTTGGGCTCTCCATGCCAGACAATCGCTGAATTTTTGTAGTTTCTTGTTAAAGCGTATTATCTCATTTTCTACTTTATGCGGATCATTCCTTGCAATAGGCAACAAAGTTTCTTGTAGGGTATGGCCCATTTCTCGTAAGAGGGTGCCTCCAGCAGTGGCATCCAATCTAGCCCAATGCGCTTGGCTATAGATGGCTTCTAAGGAAATCCTTTGTTCATAGGTTCTAGTAAGTTCGATAATGTTAAGTTTAGCGGTTGCTTTGTCTCGTAGGTATTTATAGATACCAAGGCTTATTATGGCAGCCGTTATAAGCATTGAAGCTAGTACAAGTTCTATAGAAAGACCCCAGCTAGCTAAAGCTAAACAGGTCGTATAAGGCGGTATAGCTTGATGTATCCCTAACGCTACAGCTAACAGGATACTGCCTGTTTCTAGTGAAAGTAAAACGATACCTAAGCCCAGGCTACTAACCCCTAATGCACAAACCATAGGGCTATAATGACCTAACTTAGCAAATTGTATAGGGGCTATAAAGAGCAGGAACAACAATAGCATAGGCCATAGATCATGCAATAGCGGTGTTCCGCCTTTTTGATAGGCATGCAGGGTTGGATAGAGCGCTAGGATGGTTCCCAAGGCCATCATGGCCATATAGAGGTATACATAGGGAAGGAAATACTGCCTTTGAATAAAGCACAACGCGATAATGGCATTAATAATAGTATAGCAACCTACCGCTACAAAGGTACGTTCTTGGGTAGGGAAAACGCTTATACGATAGGACCTTGTACAAAACATTTTAAATCGTTGCATCCGTGTCAACCACCAGCGTTTGGTGATTTGGTTTTGTAAATCCCAGGCACTGCTATCTGGGATACCTACCCAACCGGTATGGGGACGTTTGGGAAGCAGGTAATGAAGGGCAAATAAGCTGCCTGCGCTTACAATCATTGGAACGATAATTTGATCATATGCTATAGATTGCTTTTGGTAAAAAATACAATACGCTGCTATGATTATGTTTAAACCCATAACTAGTAACACAGCAAGGGATCTAGGCCTAAATCCCAAGCAAGCTAGTATAAAGGGAACCGATACAGTTGGCCAATAGAAGTAGTACGTTTTGTACATTAATTGCAAAATATTGGTTGTATGGCATACCATCAGAAGACTGATCATCCCTATACCCATAGAGGCGATGCGTACAATTTTAAGCGAGTAATTATGCGACTTGGTAAAACCGGCTATAAAAGGCCAAAGGTCATGGGTAAATAAAACAGAGGCAATATGTAAATGAGAATCAGCAGTAGACATTAACAATGCGATCATAGCCGTTACCAATATGCCTAACATACCAGGGAAATAGGTAAGGGAAAGTATATGGTGGAAAACGTTTTGATTGGTTGGAATGCTATCTCCACGTATATGTAAAGCTGCTGCAACACCAAACATAAGTAAAGCTATCACACAGGGAGCTATGACAATTTTGTTAAGCACTTTTGCGGCTTGCCCTACAGAGGAAGCCATATAAAACCGTTGTATGTAGGCAGGTATAGCCAAGACTAAAAGCCTAGGTATAAAATGCAATAATAAAGTTGTTAGGGTACGCCCTGTGCACATTTTGTTTGGGTTAAACTGTGGTAGAGCAGTAAGTTTTTTCCAGCCCGCTGCTAAATCTTCAGTAAAAAATAGCAGAACGAAAATGAGCAGAGGGAAGCAGAGTCCAAAAAGAAGAAATTGATAGACATCGGTTATGGCTACCGCTCTCGCCCCTCCAAATGTAGAATAAGCGATAACCAATAAGGTTAAAAATATAGTTGAATAAGTTTGAAAGGATATTATTTTAGGAAACAGCATGGACATTATTTCAAAACCAATCTTGATTTGAGTGGTTAAAAAAGCGATAGCTAGGATAATACCAAGTAGGGCGGTAATGATGCGAGCGGCTGATCCATATAAACTTCCCATAGATTCTGCTATAGAAAAATGCCCCATGAATTCCTTCATTCTTGGCGTGATAAGCCTGGAAAAAAGATAGAGGATGGTAGCCACTAAAATGGATTGCATAACAAGTATTTCAAAGCCTTGTCGATAGTTCTGATCCAGGCTAACCCCCAGGGTTCCACCACCATATATGGTAGCTATAACGGAAATAGCAAGCACACTGGTAGCCATTTTCCTATTCCCTACAGCATAATCCTGGAAAGTCTTGATACCTCTTCCGTAATAAATTCCAATGACCAGTGTACCCATTAAGGCTAACCCTATAATCATTACATCAATATGCCCTAACATCTCTCTTTTATTTTATTACGTTATAATAAATCTACCTTACTATGTTCTATAAAGTATTACCTGTTTTTATTTACAGAAAAAATTTGTTATACCTACATAATATTTGTTTTTTTTTGTGAAAAAAACTGTACTTATAGCAGTTCTTTGCATTATTAAAATGCACAAGTAGGCTTTTTATACAGAAGAAATGGTGCCTATGTGTAAAGGAAATACCACATTTACTATATAAGCTAACTAGCAATAATCCCTTCACAAATGCGCTGCATTTCTGCTAGCCATTGCTGAGGCGCCTTATGGTTTTTCCCCCACGGGATATAAAAAGTTAAGGTTTCCTGCGCTATACGCTGTTGGTCGGATGGCTTACGAGCAAATAAGGTACGCATGTTATGCAATCGATCTGCTAGCTTTACTTGTACCACACGTATATCCCTACATTGATGAAGTATATTTTTATTTGCTACTTTATCTAATTTCCAAGGATACCCATTGGTATTGTAGTGGGTAACCTGATCGACCACAGCAGCTACTTCACTGCCATACATCAGCTCCAGCTGAGATAGCGTAACAGGCGTATCCTCTACGATATCATGCAGCAAACCCACTAGGATGGTGTCTGGATCTTGGGTAGCCTCCAACAGCAGTTTAGCCACCGCCATGGGATGGGTATAATAGGGGGACCCTGATTTACGCCGTACTAAACCATGGGCCTTTTTAATAAAGGCAATGGTTTGCTGTATAAGCTCCTCCTTAAGCGTAGTTTGTGCCGTAAGTAACCCTATCAATTCCTGCTCCTGCGCCAAGCTTTCCGCTGTTTCAGCTATTTTATTGGCTACCAGATCAGCAGGATCATATGTTTTAAAGCGCATAACCTTACGGCCATCCAGCGGGAATACGTAAAGGCAATTTACCTGCGTTGGACTTTCTATTATTTCCACATAGCCCCCGTGGGCTTCTACGATTTGTTTGCTTTCTAGCTGATAAAATTGCGCTTCACTAGCAGGTAGGGTACTATTTGCGTTCATTGCTGTGATACGATAGCTAGGTTTTAGGTTTGGTAGGCTTGTATCCGTACTAAAACGGAAAGCCAGCGCAGGTAAAGTTAAGGAAGGGAGATCAGCCGCAGTTTCTGTTGCTAGGCCGTATTGTAAGGTAGTAGCAGCAAGGGTTAAGGTTACGATATGATCGGTAGCTTGTTGGCTCTTGCTGATTGCCCATAGGTTGAGGAGGAGCAAGCACTCCAATAATGCGGGATCTACTGCTATTTCAGCTACGTCTGTTTGCTTACGCAATAGCAACGCTAACGGTTCCCCTAAGTCCAATATTTGTTGATTTACTATTAGAATAGTTGATTCAAGCGGGGTGGGCTGAATAGATTTTTTATTAAGTTTTAGGCTCCGTTCTTCTTGGGCTCTCCATGCCAGACAATCGCTGAATTTTTGTAGTTTTTTATTAAAGGATACTATTTCGTTCCGTAAACCAGTTGGATTCTGTTTATAGAGGACTTCACTGATTTCTTGTAGTGCATGGCCCATTTCTCGTAAAAGGGTACCTCCAGCAGTGGCATCCAATCTAGCCCAATGCGCTTGGCTATAGATGGCTTCTAAGGAAATCCTTTGTTCATAGGTTCTAGTAAGTTCGATAATGTTAAGTTTAGCGGTTGCTTTGTCTCGTAGGTATTTATAGATACCAAGGCCTATTATGGCAGCCGTTATAAGCATTGAAGCTAGTACAAGTTCTATAGAAAGACCCCAGCTAGCTAAAGCTAAACAGGTCGTATAAGGCGGTATAGCTTGATGTATCCCTAACGCTACAGCTAACAGGATACTACTTGTTTCTAGCGAAAGTAAAACGATGCCTAAGCCCAGGTTACTAACCCATAATGCACAAACCATAGGGCTATAGTGTCCTAGTTTAGCAAATTGAAGGGGCGCAATAAAAAGCAGAAGAAACAATAGCATAGGCCATAAATTATGCAATAGCGGTGTTCCGCCTTTTTGATAAGCATGCAGGGCTGGGTAGAGCGCTAGGATCGTTCCCAAAGCCATTACAGCCATATAGAGGTATACATAGGGAAGGAAATACTGCCTTTGAATAAAGCACAACGCGATAATGGCATTAATAATAGTATAGCAACCTACCGCTACAAAGGTACGTTCTTGGGTAGGGAAAACGCTTATACGATAGGACCTTGTACAAAACATTTTAAATCGTTGCATCCGTGTCAACCACCAGCGTTTGGTGATTTGGTTTTGTAAATCCCAGGCACTGCTATCTGGGATACCTATCCATCCCGTTCCTGGAAGCTTAGGAAGCAAATAATGTAATGCCAATAAAATGCATGCACTAACCATAAGAAAGACAAATGCTTTTTGTCCTTCTAAGACAATTGCTTCGAATGGATTCAAGTTTGTAAGTATGCTTCCTTGAGCACTATTATAACAGATGTAGGTTATGGCTATAGCCGCATTGATACATATGCTGCATAGGACAACCATTAAACGCGGCCTAAAGCCCAGACAGGCCATGATAAATGGTATTGCAACTGTTGTTCCATAAATATGCGCAGCATCAATCAATAAGTGCATAACATGGGTAGTATGCAATGCCACCACAAGGCTAATCAAGCCAATCAAAATAGAAGCAACACGTACTACTTTAATGCTGGGTTGTTTGCCTAGATGCTTGGTACGTTTGCTTAAAAAAGGCCCCACATCATTGGCAAATAAAACAGAAGCAGCATGTAAATTAGAATCAGCAGTGGACATCAATAAGGCAAATATAACAGTTATGAATATGCCTTTAACACCTGGAAAGTGGGCGAAATCAATAATATAATAAAGCACATTATAACCCGATTCAATGTTATAGTTACCAACATGTAAGGCTATTGCAACACTGAGGAAAAGCAGCGGTATTATGATGCGGCTTATAGCCGTTTGGTTGAAAACTTTTATAGCTTGGGTAATGGAAAAAGACATGTAAAAACGTTGTATACGAGCAGGATCAAATATAATCATGGAACGCAAAATAAAACAGGCCAATACGTTTGCCAATGTATCATTCCATGTAAATACCTTCCTTATATTGAAAGATGGTATATCTATGAGTTTTTGCCATCCTAAGGTTTCAGGATTTGTATAGAATAGGCATATAAAAATGAGAAGTGGGAAGCACAATCCGAAAAGAAGGAACTGGTATACATCTGTTATTGCTACTGATCTGGCGCCCCCAAAAGAAGCATATAGGATAACCAATGATACCCAAACTATAGTTGAATGGATTGGCCAAGTATGTATACCAGGCAGTAATTTTTGAGTAATATTTAAAGCAATCTTAACTTGAGCGGCCAGAATAGCAATAGCCATCATAATGCCCAGAAGCCCTGAAACCATGCGCACAATTGGGCCATACAAACTTCCCATAGATTCCGCTATGGATGCATGCCCTATAAATTCTTTCATTCTTGAGATTATAAATCTGGAAGCTAAATAAAGGTTGAGTGCGCTGCTTAAATCTAATAGTAACGCATAGACGCCTTGTCGATAATAGGCCTCTAGCCGAGAATGCAAAATCCCACCATCATAAATGGTTGCTATCATAGAGAGGGTGATCACCATAGTAGACACCTTTCTATTTCCAACGGCATAATCTTGGAAAGTTTTAATGCCTCTGCCATAATATAGGCCGATGATAAGCGTGACGAGTAAAAATAAACCTATAATTAGGAGATCTATTTGTATCATAATGTTTTGTAAAGCATTAAATGACCTATTTGCCTAGTAGGACGATGGTTAGCGTTGATAATATGATTATAGTACATAAATAAAAAATAAAATACAAGCCGTTTTAGAAATAACCTGTTTGCCTATATGCAGGTGACAGGTCTGATCAGTGGATTAATTGCTTTAACCGATTGTTCTGCTTGTATAATGCTAAAAAATAAACCAAATCAGAGGCTGCTATCCGGGAAGTGTAGGAGGAAAGAGGAGGTTCCTATCGATTGCAAGCTACCGATAGGTTGAATTAGGTCTTTTCTGCGAAAAGGGAATTTTTTGTGTAAGTATATTTTGTCAGAAGTAATAGAAGTACGGTCTCATATAGGGGCATAGGGTCGCTCAAAGTTACATTGACATTGTTTTTGTGCCTTTTGGCCTCCATTTATGGAAGGGAAAATTTAATTATTAGATTGGCTATATTCGATCGAAGATGTTGGATAAAAGATGGATTGATTTTTCTTTAAAGGAAGTGTAATATTATTTTATAATTATTTTGTTTATTTCTGGCATTAATTCAATATAACACATGCCATGAGCATGAAATGGCCAGCAACAATTACATTCAAAATCCGAAAGATAGCAGGAGCAATTATAATTGAAAACAAAAAGATATCCGGAACAATCGTAATCAAACCTCATACGCGAATACATAGAACGTATACTACTTTTTTATACTATTTTATCGAGAAATGAAAAATTCGATAAATAGGTAAAAATGAATGCTAGGATGAATTTTAGGAAACTACCCTGTTGTATTACAGATAGTACAACAGGGGAATAAGCCTTAGTATACTCCTTAATAATCGCTTAATAGCTCTAACGTGTTATTTAAATATTCTACCGCTTCTATATTATTTCTCTTTTTGTATATCTCTTTCATAACTCCCAATGCAATTCCCGCCAGATTTCCCACTATAAATCCCCCCATAAGTCCCCAAAATATCGGTGCTGCTATATCGTCTATTTGGTGGTGGCGATTTTTTAAAAAATTATCTATTACCACATTCGCCCCCAAACACATCCCCCACGATGCAAATGCACCTCCTAAGTTAACCGCATGATACATTGCAGCTCCAATGAATTGCGTTTCCTCTTCTTTTTTTACGGATTGGTCTTCTATACCCGATTGACCAGCGCCTTGACTATCTAGTTGGTTTGCACATTGGCCCTCCACTTGGTCTTCTACATCCGATTGATCAGCGCCTTGCCCATCTAGTTGGTTTGCATATTGGCTCTCCACTTGATCTTTTACATCCTTTTTTACCCCCACATGAGACCTACTACATCCCCCTAAGGATATAGCAACAAGCATAAGACCTGTAATCGTTTTTAATAGTCATTTAATTTGTTTGAATTTGAACTGGAAACTTCAATTTTTATCTTGAAATTTTATTGAATTATGTTATGTATTTACATAGCCTAATTAAAATAGTATAGTGAAATAAAAACATTCTACCAAAATTTTTTTCCTATTGCTTATTTCCAAGCAGCCATGCAACCTTGTCTGAGCGAGGGGCAGTCACAGTAACAGTCACAGTTTGATGACAAAGGGGCTGTCTTGGAAAGTGTCCTTTCCTGTGTACATATACCCCTAACATTGGTTCTGGTTGTCTAGGCCTTACTTGAATAATAACCTTTTCGTAGACTTTCCAAAAGTGCCAAGACAAGCATTGCATGCCCGTAACCCAGCCGATCAGCAACGTATAGCTAAAGAAACCTTAGCTTTCTATATACCATGGGGGAAAATCCCTCAAAATTCCTAAACATTTTTTTTGTATGGAAAGAAATGGATATGAGAAAAATAGTCGATAGTACAGCTATATAAAACCGTTGAATGTAGGGAGGTACAAGCATAAGTAAATGCCTAAATATAAAATAAGTTAATAAAGTTGTTAAGGTATGCCCTGTACACATTTTGTATAGATTATACTGCGGTAGAGCGGTAAGTTTTTGCCAGCCCGTTGCTAAATCTTTCGTAGAAAATAGCAGAACGAAAATGAGTATAGGGAAGCAGAGCCCGAAAAGAAGAAATTGATAGACATCGGTTATGGCTACCACTTTTGCCCCTCCAAATGTAGCATAAGCAATAACCAATAAGGTTAAAAATATAGTTGAATAAGTTTGAAAGGGGACTAGTTTAGGAAATAGAATAGACATAATTTCAAAACCAACCTTAATCTGAGTGGTTAAATAGGCAATAGCCAAAAGGATACTAAGTAGGGCAGTAGTAATGCGAGCAGCTGATCCATATAAGCTTCCCATAGATTCTGCTATAGAAAGATGTTTCGTGAACGCTTGCATTCTTGGAATGATAAATTTGGAAAAAAGATAGAGGCTGACAATTATTATGATGAATTGGGTAATAAGTCTTTCAAAACCTTCTCGATAGCTCTGATCCAGGCTAGCTTGTAAGGTTTTACCGCCATACACAGTAGCTAAAAAAGAAATAGCAATTACGCTGGTAGACATTTTTCTGTTCCCTACGGCATACTCTTGAAAAGTCTTGATACCTCTACCGTAGTAAATCCCAATAACCAACGTTCCTATTAAGGATAAGCCTACAATCATTACATCCATATGCCTTACCATCTCTCTTGTATTTTATTACGTTGTAACAAATTTATCTTACTAAGTTTATCATGACTACTTGTTTTTATTTACAGAAAAATAATTATTATACCTAATAGTAACTATTATTATTGTGTAAAAATCTATGCCTACAGCAACGCGTAATAGCTATTAGCCCGGTAGGCTTTGGCGCAGGAAAGGAAGCCTGTGTAAAGACGCTATGTTACTATGTAAGCTGCTTAGCAATAATCCCTTCACAAATGCGCTGTATTTCTGCTAGCCATTGCTGAGGTACGTGGTGCCTTGTTCCCCATGGTATATAGAAAGCTAAGGTTTCTTTAGCTATACGTTGTTGGTCGGATGGCTTACGGGCAGATAAGGTACGCATGTTATGCAATCTATCTGCTAGCTTTACTTGTACCACACGTATATCCCTACATTGATTTAATATATTTTTATTTTCTAATTTATCCCATTCCCAAGGATACCCATTGGTATTGTAGTGGGTAACCTGATCGACCACAGCAGCTACTTCACTGCCATACATCAGTTCTAATTGATGAAGTGTAACAGGCGTATCCTCTACGATATCATGCAACAAACCCGCTAGGATGGTGTCGGGATCCTGGGTAGTCTTCAACAGCAGTTTGGCCACTGCCATCGGATGGGTATAGTAGGGGGCACCTGATTTACGCCGTACTAAACCATGAGCGTTTTTAATAAAGGCAATGGTTTGCTGTATACGTTCTGCGCTAAGCGTAGTTTGTGTAGTAAGTAAACCTATTAGCTCCTGCTCTTGCGCCAAGCTTTCCTCCGTTTCAGCTAGGGTATTAGCTAACAGATCAACAGGATCATACGTTTTAAAGCGCATAACCTTACGGCCATCCAGCGGGAATACGTAAAGGCAGCTTACCTTTGTTGGGCTTTCTATTATTTCTACATAGCCTCCATGAGCCTCTACGATTTGTTTGCTTTCTAATTGATAAAACTGCGCTTCACTAGCAGGTAGGGTAACATTTGCATTCATTCCTACGATACTATAGCTAGGTTTTAAATTTGGTAGGCTTGTATCCGTACTAAAACAGAAAGCCAGTGCAGGTAAGGTTAAGGAAGGGAGATCAGCCGCAGTCTCTGTTGCTAGGCCGTATTGTAAGGTAGTAGCTGCAAGGGTTAAGGTTACGATATGATCGGTAGCTTGTTGGCTCTTGCTGATTGCCCATAGGTTGAGGAGGAGCAAGCACTCCAATAATGCGGGATCTACTGCTATTTCAGCTACGTCTGTTTGTTTCCGCAATAAGAGCGCTAACGGTTCCCCTAAATCCAATATTTGCTGATTTACTTTTAAGATAGTTAATTCAAGTGGGATGGGTTGAATAGCTTTTTTATTAAGTTTTAGGCTCCGTTCTTCTTGGGCTCTCCATGCCAGACAATCGCTGAATTTTTGTAGTTTCTTGTTAAAGCGTATTATCTCATTTTCTACTTTATGCGGATCATTCCTTGCAATAGGCAACAAAGTTTCTTGTAGTGCATGGCCCATTTCTCGTAAGAGGGTGCCTCCAGCAGTGGCATCCAATCTAGCCCAATGCGCTTGGCTATAGATGGCTTCTAAGGAAATGCGCTGTTCATAGGCACGGGTAATGTCCATGACCTTACCTTTAGAAACGGATTTATATCGTAGGTATTTATACTGGACAAATCCTACTAGCGTGCTTGCTATAACTGCTGTCGCTAATACAAGTTCTAGCACAGAAGCATGCTTAAGACTTTCCCAAAGTAAATCAATAAAAATTCCATAAGGAGGTAAAAATTTATGGATTAGTAAGGCACAAAATAATAGCATACTACTGCATTCCACGGATACTAATACAATAGATAGGCTTATGCTAGCTATAAGAAGCGCACAAACCATAGGGCTATACTGCCCTAATTTGGCAAATTGGAGGGGTGCTATAAAAAGCAGAAGAAACAATAGCATAGGCCATAAATTATGCAGCAGCGGTGTTCCGCCTTTTTGATAGGCATGTAGTGCTGGATAAAGTGCTATTATTGTTCCTAGTGTCATAATAGCCATATAACCATAAATATAGGGCCACAAATAACGCTGCTCTATGGCGCACAATACAATTAATGTATTAACAATGGAATAGACCCCAAGCCATATAAAGGTATTTTCTTTCCGAGGGAAAATACTTTCCCAATAATCTTTATGAAAGTAATATTTCCATTTTTGCCACTGTGCTAATAGCCAACGTTTGACCATTTGATTGTGAAGCTTCCAGTGGCTATCGTCTGGAATACCCGTCCAGCCCGTATAGGGCCGTTTGGGAAATACATAATGGATGGCTATTAAAGTAAATGCACTATGCATAATGGATTGAAAAATGAGTTGTTGAGACCCAGTGTACCCTACATAAATACGATAGCTTGCTATAATGGTATGCAGGGCCATATTTAATAGTAGGACAATAGGACGTGGTCTAAAACCTATGCAAGCTATTATAAATGGGACTGCTACAACAGAAGTATATATACCAGCCATCTTATATAAAAATGATGTTACTTGAGGTGTAGTATGTAATGCTACTACGATACTTAGCATGCCTATGCTAGCAGCGGTTATACGTATGATTACAAGGGAGGGCTTAGATTTCCTTATTACAGCATATATGTCATTGGAAAAGAGCACTGTAGCAGCATGTAAATTAGAGTCAGCAGTAGACATTAGCAGTGCTATAATGATTGTTATTAATAGGCCACGAATACCAGGGAAATAGGTAAGTCCTATAATATAGTTCATTACGTTGCAATCTGGGTTAATAATAGGATGGCCTATATGTAAAGCTATTGCAAGACTTAAGAAAGACAAGGTAAGTAGTATGCGAATGATAGCAGCCTTGTTAAAGACGCTTGCTGCTTGATATACTGAAGCAGCCATATAGAAACGTTGTATACGTGCAGGGTCAAAGGGGAAAATAGTACGGCAAAAAACATAAGTTAATGTGCCTTTTAGCATATCATTCCATTGGAAGACGCTATTAGGATTGAATGTAGGAAGTCGCATCAATTTTTGATAGCCTGATCCAAGATCTTCTGCATGATATAGAAATAGTGGAATGAGCATAGGGAAGCAAAGACCAAATAATAAAAACTGATATACATCTGTTATTGCTACTGACCTGCTCCCTCCTAAGGTAGTATAACCAATAAACAATAAAGATAACATTGTCAATGCCATAGTGGCATGATCTGATGCTATGGTAGAGGGTAGTAAGGATGTAATAACAATTTGTCCAACTTTAACCTGAACCGTTAATAAAGATACTGTTATCATTATACCAAATATAGCAGTAACAACCCGTACAACAGCTCCATACATACTACCCATAGACTCTGCTATAGAAAAATGGTTTACAAATTCTTTCATCCTTAATAGGATAAATCTAGAAGCTATATAGAAGTTAATGGGGCTGGCTAAATCCATGATTAATGCGTGGAGGCCTGAACGGTAATAGCCTTCTGGTCTTGAACTTAGAATGCTCCCTCCATACGTAGTAGCTATCAAAGATAGTGTGATAACCATGGTAGACATCTTTTTATTCCCAACTGCATAATCTTGGAAAGTTTTAATGCCTCTGCCATAATATAGGCCAATGATAAGCGTGATGAGTAAGAACAAACCTATAATTAGGAGATCTATTTGAATCATAGCTGTTTTTATATTGCTTGGTTTTTAACCATATGTATTAGCTATAATGTAGTAATAATCTTAAAAGCTAGCAATAAGTATTCAACTTGGTCAGCATCATCCTTCCAAATTAGGAGCCGTTTTTGTACAGCAGCTTCAGCATCATAATGTTTAATTTTTTCCTAAAAGCGTGTAATAATATAATATACAACCTGGCTACCTAAACCACCTAAGCTAAAAGGTTTAATTTACGCAATAGCAATTTTACAAATGAAAATCAACACGTAATTAAAAATTTTACACAATCTTTTCAAATGATCAATGGTATCTGTATAGATGATCTTGTAAAAATAGACGCTTTATTTTAGGACCTCTTCACAAATGCGCTGCATTTCTGCTAGCCATCGCTGAGGTACGTGGTGCTTTGTTCCCCATGGTATATAAAAAGCTAAGGTTTCTTTAGCTATACGCTGTTGATCGGCTGGTTTACGGGCAGATAAGGTGCTCATATTATGCAATCTATCTGCTAGCTTTACTTGTACCACACGTATATCCCTACATTGATGGAGTATATTTTTATTTTCTAATTTATCTAATTCCCAAGGATACCCATTGGTATTGAAGTGGGTAACCTGATCGACCACAGCAGCTACTTCACTGCCATACATCAGTTCTAATTGATGAAGTGTAACAGGCGTATCCTCTACGATATCATGCAACAAACCAGCTAGGATGGTGTCGGGATCCTGGGTAGTCTTCAACAGCAGTTTGGCCACTGCCATCGGATGGGTATAGTAGGGGGCACCTGATTTACGCCGTACTAAACCATGAGCGTTTTTAATAAAGGCAATGGTTTGCTGTATACGTTCTGCGCTAAGCGTAGTTTGTGTAGTAAGTAAACCTATTAGCTCCTGCTCTTGCGCCAAGCTTTCCTCCGTTTCAGCTAGGGTATTAGCTAACAGATCAACAGGATCATACGTTTTAAAGCGCATAACCTTACGGCCATCCAGCGGGAATACGTAAAGGCAGCTTACCTTTGTTGGGCTTTCTATTATTTCTACATAGCCTCCATGAGCCTCTACGATTTGTTTGCTTTCTAATTGATAAAACTGCGCTTCACTAGCAGGTAGGGTAACATTTGCATTCATTCCTACGATACTATAGCTAGGTTTTAAATTTGGTAGGCTTGTATCCGTACTAAAACAGAAAGCCAGTGCAGGTAAGGTTAAGGAAGGGAGATCAGCCGCAGTCTCTGTTGCTAGGCCGTATTGTAAGGTAGTAGCTGCAAGGGTTAAGGTTACGATATGATCGGTAGCTTGTTGGCTCTTGCTAATTTCCCATAGGTTAAGCAGCAGCAAACATGCTAATAACGTGGGATCGACTACTATTTCAGCTATGGGTGTTTGTTTACGTAATAAGAGCGCTAGTGGCTCCCCTAAATCCAATATTTGCTGATTTACTTTTAAGATAGTTGATTCAAGCGGGATAAGCTGTATAGATTTTTTATTGAGTTTTAGGCTGCGTTCTTCTTGGGCTCTCCATAGTAGGCAATCACTGAATTTTTGTAATTTTTTATTAAAGAATGCTATTTCATTTCGTAAACCAGTTGGATCCTGTTTATAGAGGGCCTCACTGGTTTCTTGTAGTGCATGGCCCATTTCTCGTAAGAGGTTACCTCCAGCAGTGGCATCCAATTTAGCCCAATGCGCTTGGCTATAGATGGCCTCTAGCGCAATGCGCTGCTCATAGGCTCGGGTAATTTCCATAATCTTCCCTTTAGAAACGGATTTATCTCGTAGCTGTTTATAAATACCAAAGCCTACCAGTGTAATTGTTATAATTGCCGTCGTTACAATAAGTTCTATGGAAGTAACATTCGAACTATTTGTCAAAAGCAAATTGCTAAAATCTAGATAAGGAGGAATAAATTGATGGATACCTATGGTTAGAAATAGCATTGTGATGCTGTTTTCTAAAGACAATAGTACTGAAGTTAAACCAACGTTAAAAATTAAAACAGCACAAACTGTAGGGGTGTAGTGGCTTAGTTTAACAAATTGAAAAGGAATAATAAAAAGTAATAGAAAAAGTAATGTGGGCCATAATTTATATAGTAAAGGAGAACCTTCCTTTTTATAGGAATGAAATGCTGGGTAAATTGCTATAATGGTACCTATAGCCATAACAGTCATATAGAGGTACACGTAGGGTAAAAAATAGGCTTTATGGATAAGATAGAGTGCTAAGACCGAACTAATAATTAGGTAAGCGCCTAATAACATAAATGTACTTGTCCTTTTAGGAAAAATAATGGCTTGATAGCTTGATGTAAAAGGCATTTTAATCCGCTGCCATTTTGTTTGCCACCATCGTTTGATTAGTTGATTTTGTAGTTTCCAGGCAGTGTTATCTTTAACACCCACCCAACCGGTGTTGGGTAATTTAGGGAATAAATAGTGCGGAATGAATAGGCTAAGTATACTGGCAATAAGAATAATAGTAAGGTGATCCTTAAGATTATAGTAATAAATGTATATGCCCATCATTGTATTAAAGCACATAGCTATAAAAATTACAATAGAACGGGGTCTAAAACCTAAACAGGTTATGATAAAAGGAATGGAAACAGACAGGTGATAAAAGAAAGTCATACCTGTTTTCTCTAAAAAGGTTATAATACTAGTAAGAGAAAATGCAATAGTAAGGCTAATGAAACCGATTACAACAGAAGTTATACGCGCAACGGTAAGTTGATGCTGAGCAGCTTTGTGCTTGTTTGCCTTTGTTAGGACAGACCATATATCATTGGTAAATAAAACAGAGGCAATATGTAAAATAGAATCAGCAGTAGACATCAATAAGGCAAAGCAAGTTGTTGCAAGAATACCTTGCATACCTGGCCAATAGCTTAGATGGATGATATAACTGAGTATATTTTGGTAAGGGTAGGTGCCATTTTTTTTCAAATGAAAGAATATTGCAGTAAGTAAAAATAATGGCGTAAAGAATAGCAGCCGAATCAAACTGCTATTCCTAAAAACCTTAACAGCTTGTTGTACAGTAGATGCCATATAAAAGCGTTGTATATAAGCAGGATTGCAACTAATAACAAGAGACCACCAAAATAACCAGCTTAATGTATCTTTTAAGGTATCATCCCATGTAAATACTTTATTTAGGTTAAATTGAGGAAGGGCTGTAATGCGTTTCCAATCAATTAGTAAATCATTACTATAATACAGTAGTGTACAAATTAATAGGGGAAAATACAGACTAAAAAAGAAAAATTGGTAAACATCTGTTAATGCTACTGCTCTGATCCCTCCAAAAGTAGCATAACATATAATCAACAGAAAAACAATTATAGTGTGATATTCTGTATTATAATATGGAAATAGTTTAGTGGTTATAAGAAGACCACACTTTATCTGAGCAGCTAGTATAATCGCACATAATACAATACCTAACAAGGCTGTTAAGATGCGTACGGCTGGACCATATATAGTTCCCATAGACTCTGCCATGGAACGGTTACCTATAAATTCTTTCATTCTTACAATTAAAAATTTAGAGGCTAGGTAGACACTCAATGGTCCACTTACATACTTAAGTGCATAAATACCATGTTGGTAATGCTGATTAAAGCCAATATAAAAAGACTTTGCACTGTAAATAGTTGCTATAAGAGAGGTAGTAAGCGTCATGCTAGACATCTTTCTATTTCCAACCGCATACTCTTGAAAAGTTTTGATATCTTTTCCGTAATAGAGCCCAATAGCAAGCGTTAAGAGTAAAAATATTCCTATAAGAAGGCTATCTATATAATGTATAGGTTGTCCTATGGCCATAATGATTCTCTTAGTTGTTATACAAATAATGCCCTTTTATTTACCTAACATGCGTTTAGTATCAACAATTAATATATACATATGTATGGTAAAATAAAAGAAAGTATGCTTATTATTTGTGTTGGTTTGAATTCCGTTAGCTGTTTTGTGCTATTTATTGCCTTTAGGAAGCAGCTATAATTTTTACCCTTTATTATAATAAGTTGGTAGCGGAGGAACTATTGAGTAGATGCCGAGATATTATATATTTATTTGTTAATCAATATAAAAATCATTATGTTCATACTATTATAATAATCATGTTTTGTATTTTTCGTATAAATAAAAACCTTAACGCGCTGGCGCCAGGGACTTGGCCAAGATGGAGAAAAATATTCGTTCTATTGGTCCTATGAAATCCGATGGTAAATGATCGGTTAGCTACTTGCAAGGAATCTTAGGAAATAAACGCAATGTTATTCTGTGTGCTATTGGACATAATCAATGACTTGTCACGAGAAAAACATTCCTAACATACACATAATCAATCAAAAAGAATCATTTTTGTATATGAAGGATTTCTCTCTCAGAACGATTATACCTATATAATGGTCAGTTGACATAGCGTTTAACTTACCATTTGAATGTGAGAAAAAGATAGACAGAAAATAAACCTATTGTGTAATAAATACTTCAGGGACGACTACTTAGCAATAATCCCTTCACAAATACGCTGCATTTCTGTCATCCATTGCTGAGGTGCCTTATGGCTCTTTCCCCACGGTATATAAAAAGCTAAGGTTTCTTTAGCTATACGCTGTTGGTCGGATGGCTTACGGGCAGATAAGGTACGCATATTATGCAATCGATCTGCCAGCTTTACTTGTACCACACGTATATCTCTACATTGATGAAGTATATTTTTATTTTCTAACTTATCTAATTCCCAAGGATACCCATTGGTATTGTAGTGGGTAACCTGATCGACCACAGCAGCTACTTCACTGCCATACATCAATTCTATCTGAGGAAGCGTAACAGGCGTATCCTCTACGATATCGTGCAACAAACCCACTAGGATGGTGTCTGGATCTTGGGTAGCCTCTAACAGCAGTTTAGCCACCGCCATGGGATGGGTATAATAGGGGGACCCTGATTTACGCCGTACTAAACCATGGGCCTTTTTAATAAAGGCAATGGTTTGCTGTATAAGCTCCTCCTTAAGCGTAGTTTGTGCCGTAAGTAACCCTATCAATTCCTGCTCCTGCGCCAAGCTTTCCGCTGTTTCAGCTATTTTATTAGCCACAATATCAGCAGGATCATACGTTTTAAAGCGCATAACCTTACGGCCATCCAGTGGGAATACGTAAAGGCAATTTACCTGCGTTGGACTTTCTATTATTTCCACATAGCCCCCATGGGCCTCTACGATTTGTTTGCTTTCTAGCTGATAAAATTGTGCTTCACTAGCAGGTAGGGTAACCTTTGCGTTCATTGCTGGGATACTATAACTAGGTTGTAGGGTTGGTAGGCTTGTATCCGTACTAAAACAGAAAGCCAGTGCAGGTAAGGTTAAGGAAGGGAGATCAGCCGCAGTTTCTGTTGCTAGGCCGTATTGTAAGGTAGTAGCAGCAAGGGTTAAGGTTACGATATGATCGGTAGCTTGTTGGCTCTTGCTGATTGCCCATAGGTTGAGCAGCAGCAAACACTCCAGCAAGGCGGGATCGACTGCTATTTCAGCTACGTCTGTTTGTTTCCGCAATAAGAGCGCTAGTGGTTCTCCTAAGTCCAATATTTGCTGATTTACTTTTAAAATAGTTGGTTCAAGTAGGATGGACTGAATAGATTTTTTATTAAGTTTTAAGCTCCGTTCTTCTTGGGCTCTCCATGCCAGACAATCGCTGAATTTTTGTAGCTTTTTATTAAAGGATGCTATTTCGTTTTGTACAACAGATCGATCCTTATTAAAAAGAAAATCAGTAGTTTCTTGTAGTGCATGGCCCATTTCTCGTAAAAGGGTGCCTCCAGCAGTAGCATCCAATTTAGCCCAATGCGCTTGGCTATAGATGGCTTCTAAGGAAATGCGCTGTTCATAGGTTCTAGTAAGTTCGATAATGTTAAGTTTAGCGGTTGCTTTGTCTCGTAGGTATTTATAGATACCAAGGCCTATTATGGCAGCGGTTACTAGCATTACAGCTAGCACAAGTTCTATAGAAAGACCCCAGCTAGCTAAAGCTAAATAGGTCGTATAAGGCGGTATAGCTTGATGTATCCCTAACGCTACAGCTAACAGGATACTACTTGTTTCTAGCGAAAGTAAAACGATGCCTAAGCCCAGGTTACTAACCCATAATGCACAAACCATAGGGCTATAGTGTCCTAGTTTAGCAAATTGAAGGGGCGCAATAAAAAGCAGAAGAAACAATAGCATAGGCCATAAATTATGCAATAGCGGTGTTCCGCCTTTTTGATAAGCATGCAGGGCTGGGTAGAGCGCTAGGATGGTTCCCAAGGCCATCACAGCCATATAGAGGTATACATAGGGAAGGAAATACTGCCTTTGGATAAAGCACAATGCGATAATGGCATGAAGGATGGTATAGCAGCCGACTGCTACAAAGGTACGTTCTTGGATAGGGAAGATGCTTACACGATAAGACCTTGTAAGAAGCATTTTAAACTGTTGAACGCGAGCCAACCACCAGCGCTTGGTGATTTGGTTTTGTAAATCCCAGGCACTGCTATCTGGGATACCTACCCAGCCGGTATGGGGGCGTTTAGGAAGCAGATAGTGTAAGGCAAACAAGCTACCTGCGCTTACAATCATTGAAAGGATAACGCGATTATGGGTTATAGTTTGCTTTTGATAAAAAATAAAATACGTTGCTACGATTATGTTCCAACCCATGGTTATGAGCACAACAAGGGATCTAGGCCTAAATCCCAAACAAGCTATTATAAAGGGAACTGAAACAGCTGGCCAATAAAAATAGTACGTTTTGTTCATTAATTGCAAAATACTGGTTGTATGGAATACTATCAAAAGACTGATTATCCCTATGCCAATAGAGGCGATACGTACCATGCGGAGTGAGCGGTTGTGTAATTTGGTAAACTTAGCTATAAAAGGCCATAGGTCATTTGTAAATAAAACAGAGGCAATATGTAAGTGAGAATCAGCGGTAGACATCAACAACGCTATCATAGCCGTTACCAATATACCTAACATACCAGGGAAATAGGCAAGGGAAAGGACATAGTGGAGGACATTCTGATTGGATGAAATGTTATCTCCATGTATATGCAAAGCTGCTGCAACACTGAAAATAAGCAAAGCTATCACACAGGGAGCTATGGTAATTTTGTTAAAAACCTTTGCAGCTTGCCCTATAGAAGAAGCCATGTAAAAGCGTTGAATGTAGGCAGGTATAAACAAAACTAAAAGCCTAAATATAAAGCCAGGAAGTAAGCTTGTTAAGGTATGCCCTGTGCACATCTTGTTTAAATTAAACTGCGGTACAGCAGTAAGTTTTTGCCAGCCTGTTGCTAAATCTTCCGTAGAAAATAGTAGCACGAAAATGAGCATAGGGAAGCAGAGTCCGAAAAGGAGGAATTGGTAGACATCTGTTATGGCTACCGCTCTCGCCCCTCCAAATGCAGCATAGGCGATAACCAATAAGGTTAAAAGTATGATTGAATAAGTTTGAAAGGATATTATTTTAGGAAATAGAATGGACATTATTTCAAAACCAACCTTAATCTGGGTGGTTAGATAGGCGATAGCTAACAGGATACTAAGTAGAGCGGTAATGATACGAGCAGCTGATCCATATAAGCTTCCCATAGATTCTGCTATAGAAAAATGTTTCTCGAATTCTTTCATTCTTGGAATAGTAACCCTGGAAAAAAGATAGAGCATAGGAACTATTAGAATAGATTGCGCAATAAGTATTTCAAAGCCTTGTCGATAGTTCTGATCCAGGCCAACCCCTAGGGTTCCACCGCCATATATGGTAGCTATCAGTGAAATAGCAATTACGCTGCTAGACATTTTTCTGTTCCCTACAGCATACTCTTGGAAAGTCTTGATACCTCTACCGTAGTAAATCCCAATAACCAGTGTCCCCATTAAGGATAACCCTATAATTATAAAATCAATATGCGTTACCATCTCTCTTTTATTATTGCGTTGTAATAAATTTATCTTACTAAGTTTATAATGATTACTTGCTTTTATTTACAGAAAAATAATTACTATACCTAATAGCAACTATTATTATTGTGTAATAACCTATGCCTAGAGTAATGCGTAGTAGCATTAGCCTTTACAGGTAGATTTTGGCGCGGGAAAAGAACCTTGTATAAAGAGGCACTGTATTTACTTTAAAGCTGCTTAGCAATAATCCCTTCACAAATACGCTGCATTTCTGTCATCCATTGCTGAGGTGCCTTATGGCTCTTTCCCCACGGTATATAAAAAGCTAAGGTTTCTTTAGCTATACGCTGTTGGTCGGATGGCTTACGGGCAGATAAGGTACGCATATTATGCAATCGATCTGCCAGCTTTACTTGTACCACACATATGTCCTCACATTGGTGGAGCCTATTTCTATCTTCTAACTTATCTAATTCCCAAGGATACCCATTGGTATTGTAGCGGGTAACCTGATCGACCACAGCAGCTACTTCACTGCCATACATCAATTCTATCTGAGGAAGCGTAACAGGCGTATCCTCTACGATATCGTGCAACAAACCCACTAGGATGGTGTCTGGATCTTGGGTAGCCTCTAACAGCAGTTTAGCCACCGCCATGGGATGGGTATAATAGGGGGACCCTGATTTACGTCGTACTAAACCATGGGCCTTTTTAATAAAGGCAATGGTTTGCTGTATAAGCTCCTCCTTAAGCGTAGTTTGTGCCGTAAGTAACCCTATCAATTCCTGCTCCTGCGCCAAGCTTTCCGCTGTTTCAGCTATTTTATTAGCCACAAGATCAGCAGGATCATACGTTTTAAAGCGCATAACCTTACGGCCATCCAGTGGGAATACGTAAAGGCAATTTACCTGCGTTGGACTTTCTATTATTTCCACATAGCCCCCATGGGCTTCTACGATTTGTTTGCTTTCTAGCTGATAAAATTGTGCTTCACTAGCAGGTAGGGTAACCTTTGCGTTCATTGCTGGGATACTATAACTAGGTTGTAGGGTTGGTAGGCTTGTATCCGTACTAAAACAGAAAGCCAGTGCAGGTAAGGTTAAGGAAGGGAGATCAGCCGCAGTTTCTGTTGCTAGGCCGTATTGTAAGGTAGTAGCAGCAAGGGTTAAGGTTACGATATGATCGGTAGCTTGTTGGCTCTTGCTGATTGCCCATAGGTTGAGCAGCAGCAAACACTCCAGCAAGGCGGGATCGACTGCTATTTCAGCTACGTCTGTTTGTTTCCGCAATAAGAGCGCTAGTGGTTCTCCTAAGTCCAATATTTGCTGATTTACTTTTAAAATAGTTGGTTCAAGTAGGATGGACTGAATAGATTTTTTATTAAGTTTTAAGCTCCGTTCTTCTTGGGCTCTCCATGCCAGACAATCGCTGAATTTTTGTAGCTTTTTATTAAAGGATGCTATTTCGTTTTGTACAACAGATCGATCCTTATTAAAAAGAAAATCAGTAGTTTCTTGTAGTGCATGGCCCATTTCTCGTAAAAGGGTGCCTCCAGCAGTAGCATCCAATTTAGCCCAATGCGCTTGGCTATAGATGGCTTCTAAGGAAATGCGCTGTTCATAGGTTCTAGTAAGTTCGATAACTTTAAGTTTAGCGGTTACTTTGTCTCGTAGGTATTTATACAGGAGAAATCCTACTAGTGTGATTGATACAAGAGCTGTTGCGAGCACAAGCTCCATAGAAAGCCCCCAACCAGCTAAAGCTAAACAGGGCGTATAAGGCGGTATAGTTTGATGTATCCCTAACGCTACAGCTAACAGGATACTGCCTGTTTCTAGTGAAAGTAAAACGATACCTAAGCCTAGACTACCAACCCATAATGCACAAACCATAGGGCTATAGTGTCCTAGTTTAGCAAATTGGAGGGGCGCAATAAAAAGCAGAAGAAACAATAGCATAGGCCATAGATTATGCAGCAGCGGTGTTCCTCCCTTTCGATAAGCATGCAGGGCTGGGTAGAGCGCTAGGATGGTTCCCAAGGCCATAACAGCCATATAGAGGTATACATAGGGAAGGAAATACTGCCTTTGGATAAAGCACAATGCGATAATGGCATGAATGATGGTATAGCAGCCTACCGCTACGAAGGTACGTTCTTGGGTAGGGAAAATATTTACACGATAGGACCTTGTAAAAAGCATTTTAAGCCGTTGCATCCGTGCCAGCCACCAGCGTTTGGTGATTTGATTTTGCAAATCCCATGCACTGCTATCTGGGATACCTACCCAACCCGTATGAGGGCGTTTGGGAAGCAGATAGTGTAAGGCAAACAAGCTACCTGCGCTTACAATCATTGAAAGGATAACGCGATTATGGGTTATAGTTTGCTTTTGATAAAAAATAAAATACGTTGCTACGATTATGTTCCAACCCATGGTTATGAGCACAACAAGGGATCTAGGCCTAAATCCCAAACAAGCTATTATAAAGGGAACTGAAACAGCGGGGTCATAAAGGTAAAATATTTTGTACATTAATTGCAGAATACTGGTTGTATGGAATACCATCAGAAGGCTAATGACTCCTATACCCAAAGAGACGATACGTACAATTTTGAGCGATGGCTTATCCGACTTGGTAAACCTAGCTACAAAAGGCCATAGGTCATTCGTAAATAAAACAGAGGAAATATGTAAGTGAGAATCAGCGGTAGACATCAGCAACGCTAGCATAGCTGTTACCAATATACCTAACATACCAGGGAAATAGGCAAGAGAAAGGACATAGTGAAGGACATTCTGATTGGATGAAATGTTATCTCCATGTATATGCAAAGCTGCTGCAACACTGAAAATAAGCAAAGCTATCACACAGGGAGCTATGGTAATTTTGTTAAAAACCTTTGCAGCTTGCCCTATAGAAGAAGCCATGTAAAAGCGTTGTATGTAGGCAGGTGTAACTAGAACTAAAAGCCTAAATATAAAGCCAGGAAGTAAGCTTGTTAAGGTATGCCCTGTGCACATCTTGTTTAAATTAAACTGCGGTACAGCAGTAAGTTTTTGCCAGCCTGTTGCTAAATCTTCCGTAGAAAATAGTAGCACGAAAATGAGCATAGGGAAGCAGAGTCCGAAAAGGAGGAATTGGTAGACATCTGTTATGGCTACCGCTCTCGCCCCTCCAAATGCAGCATAGGCGATAACCAATAAGGTTAAAAGTATGATTGAATAAGTTTGAAAGGATATTATTTTAGGAAATAGAATGGACATTATTTCAAAACCAACCTTAATCTGGGTGGTTAGATAGGCGATAGCTAACAGGATACTAAGTAGAGCGGTAATAATGCGAGCAGCTGACCCATATAAGCTTCCCATAGATTCTGCTATAGAAAAATGTTTCTCGAATTCTTTCATTCTTGGAATAGTAACCCTGGAAAAAAGATAGAGCATAGGAACTATTAGAATAGAGTGCGCAATAAGTATTTCAAAGCCTTGTCGATAGTTTTGATCCAGGCGAACTCCCAGGGTTGAACCGCCATAGATAGTAGCTATAAGGGAAATAGCAATTACGCTGCTAGACATTTTTCTGTTCCCTACAGCATACTCTTGGAAAGTCTTGATACCTCTACCGTAGTAAATCCCAATAACCAGTGTCCCCATTAAGGATAACCCTATAATTATAAAATCAATATGCGTTACCATCTCTCTTTTATTATTGCGTTGTAATAAATTTATCTTACTAAGTTTATAATGATTACTTGCTTTTATTTACAGAAAAATAATTACTATACCTAATAGCAACTATTATTATTGTGTAATAACCTATGCCTAGAGTAATGCGTAGTAGCATTAGCCTTTACAGGTAGATTTTGGCGCGGGAAAAGAACCTTGTATAAAGAGGCACTGTATTTACTTTAAAGCTGCTTAGCAATAATCCCTTCACAAATACGCTGCATTTCTGCTAGCCATTGCTGAGGTACGTGGTGCTTTGTTCCCCACGGTATATAAAAAGCTAAGGTTTCTTTAGCTATACGCTGTTGATCGGATGTCTTGCGGGCATATAAGGTGCGCATATTATGCAACCTATCCGCCAACTTTACTTGTACCACACATATGTCCTCACATTGGTGGAGCCTATTTCTATCTTCTAATTTATCTAATTCCCAAGGATACCCATTGGTATTATAATGGGTAACCTGATCGACCACAGCAGCTACCTCAGCGCCATACATCAGCTCCAGCTGAGATAACGTAACAGGCGTATCCTCTACGATATCATGCAACAAACCAGCCAGGATAGTGTCTGGATCCTGGGTAGCCTCCAACAGCAGTTTGGCCACTGCCATCGGATGGGTATAGTAGGGGGCACCTGATTTACGCCGTACTAAACCATGAGCGTTTTTAATAAAGGCAATGGTTTGCTGTATACGTTCTGCGCTAAGCGTAGTTTGTGTAGTAAGTAAACCTATTAGCTCCTGCTCTTGCGCCAAGCTTTCCTCCGTTTCAGCTAGGGTATTAGCTAACAGATCAACAGGATCATACGTTTTAAAGCGCATAACCTTACGGCCATCCAGCGGGAATACGTAAAGGCAGCTTACCTTTGTTGGGCTTTCTATTATTTCTACATAGCCTCCATGAGCCTCTACGATTTGTTTGCTTTCTAATTGATAAAACTGCGCTTCACTAGCAGGTAGGGTAACATTTGCATTCATTGCTGGGATACTATAACTAGGTTGTAGGGTTGGTAGGATCGTATCCGTACTAAAGCAGAAAGCCAGCGCAGGTAAGGTTAAGGGCATTTGATTAGCCGAAGCCTCTGCTCCCAAACCATACTGCAAGATAGTAGCAGCAAGGGTTAAGGTTACGATATGATCGGTAGCTTGTTGGCTCTTGCTGATTGCCCATAGGTTGAGCAGCAGCAAACACTCCAGCAAGGCGGGATCGACTGCTATTTCAGCTACGTCTGTTTGTTTCCGCAATAAGAGCGCTAGCGGTTCTCCTAAGTCCAATATTTGCTGATTTACTTTTAAAATAGTTGGTTCAAGTAGGATGGACTGTATAGATTTTTTATTGAGTTTTAGGCTGCGTTCTTCTTGGGCTCTCCATAGTAGGCAATCACTGAATTTTTGTAATTTTTTATTAAAGAATGCTATTTCATTTCGTAAACCAGTTGGATCCTGTTTATAGAGGGCCTCACTGGTTTCTTGTAGTGCATGGCCCATTTCTCGTAAGAGGTTACCTCCAGCAGTGGCATCCAATTTAGCCCAATGCGCTTGGCTATAGATGGCCTCTAGCGCAATGCGCTGCTCATAGGCTCGGGTAATTTCCATAATCTTCCCTTTAGAAACGGATTTATCTCGTAGCTGTTTATAAATACCAAAGCCTACCAGTGTAATTGTTATAATTGCCGTCGTTACAATAAGTTCTATGGAAGTAACATTCGAACTATTTGTCAAAAGCAAATTGCTAAAATCTAGATAAGGAGGAATAAATTGATGGATACCTATGGTTAGAAATAGCATTGTGATGCTGTTTTCTAAAGACAATAGTACTGAAGTTAAACCAACGTTAAAAATTAAAACAGCACAAACTGTAGGGGTGTAGTGGCTTAGTTTAACAAATTGAAAAGGAATAATAAAAAGTAATAGAAAAAGTAATGTGGGCCATAATTTATATAGTAAAGGAGAACCTTCCTTTTTATAGGAATGAAATGCTGGGTAAATTGCTATAATGGTACCTATAGCCATAATAGCCATATAGAGGTACACGTAGGGTAAAAAATAGGCTTTATGGATAAGATAAAGTGCTAAGACCGAACTAATAATTAGGTAAGCGCCTAATAACATAAATGTACTTGTCCTTTTAGGAAAAATAATGGCTTGATAGCTTGATGTAAAAGGCATTTTAATCCGCTGCCATTTTGTTTGCCACCATCGTTTGGTTAGTTGATTTTGTAGTTTCCAGTCAGTGTTATCTTTAACACCCACCCAACCAGTGTTGGGTAATTTAGGGAGTAAATAGTGCGGAATGAATAGGCTAAGTATACTGGCAATAATAATAATAGTAAGGTGATGGCTAAGCTTATAGTAAGAAGCATATATGCCTATCATTGTATTGAGGCACATAGCTATAAAAATTACAATAGAGCGGGGTCTAAAACCTAAACAGGTTATGATAAAAGGAATGGAAACAGCCAGGTGATAAAAGAAACCCACACCTGTTTTCTCTAAAAAGCTTGTAATACTAGTAGACAAAAATGCAATAGTAAGGCTAATACAACCAATTACAACAGAAACTATACGCGCAACGGTAAGTTGATGTTGAGCAGCTTTGTGCTTGTTTGCCTTTGTTAGGACAGACCATATGTCATTGGTAAATAAAACAGAGGCAATATGTAAAATAGAATCAGCGGTAGACATCAATAGGGCAAAGACAGCTGTTATAAAAATACCTTGCATACCTGGCCAATAGCTTAGATGAATAATATAATCGAGTATATCTTGGTAAGGATAGGTGCCATTTTTTTTCATATGCAATACTATTGCAGTAAATAAAAATAATGGCGTAAAGTAAAACATCCGAATCAAACTGCTATTCCTAAAGACCTTAACAGCTTGTTGTACAGTAGATGCCATATAAAAACGTTGTATATAAGCAGGATTACAACTAGTAAAAAGAGACCACCAAAATAACCAACTTAATGAATTTTTTAAGGTATCATCCCATGTAAGTACTTTATTTAGGTTAAATTGAGGAATGGCTGTAATGCGTTTCCAATCAATTAGTAAATCATTACTATAATACAGTAGTGTACAAATTAATAGGGGAACATAAAGACCAAAAAGAAAAAATTGGTAAACATCTGTTAATGCTACTGCTCTGATCCCTCCAAAAGTAGCATAACAGATAACCAATAGAAAAATAATTATAATCTGATAAGGTGCATTATATGGAAATAATTTAGTGGTTATATTAAGACCCAGTTTAATCTGAGTAGCTAATAAAGTTGCACATAATACAATGCCTAACAGAGCTGTTAAGACGCGTACGGCTGGACCATATATAGTTCCCATAGACTCTGCCATGGAACGGTTACCTATAAATTCTTTCATTCTCACGATTAAAAATTTAGAAGCTAGGTAGACACTAAGCGATCCACTTAAATACATAAATGCATAAATACCCTTTTGGTAATGCTGATTTAAGCCAATATACAACGCCTTTGCACCATAAATGGTTGCTATAAGAGAGGTAGTAAGCGTCATGGTAGACATCTTTCTATTTCCAACCGCATACTCTTGAAAAGTTTTGATACCTCTTCCGTAATAAAACCCAATGGCAAACGTCACGAGTAAAAATATTCCTATAAGAAGGCTATCTATATAATGTATAGGTTGTTCCATGGTCGTAATGATGTTCTTAGTTGTTATACAAGTAATACCTGCCTATTTACCTAAGGTGCGTTTAGTATTGAGGTTCATATATATATATATGAACGATAAAATAAAAAAACGTATGCTTATTATTTGTGTTGGTTTGAATTCCGTTAACTGTTTGTGCTATTTACTGCCTTTAAGAACCAGCTATAATATAATCTTTTCTACCTTCTATTATAAGTTGGTAGTGGAGGAGCTATTGCGTGTGGGGTACACACTTATGGGGTAGGTGCTTCTTCTGTTTCATGAGGCATTGCTCTATCTATGAGTTGTTGATCCAGAACCTTACTGGTGCGTGCACCCAATAGCTTCATCTTATGTGCCCTGGATACCAAACTTCCCCTTCCCTCATATAATTTTTTAGTAGCTTCTAGATAGTTTTTTTGTGTTAAATCCAACTGACGACCTACATTCTTAATGTCCTCTATAAAAGAAACGAATTTATCATACAGTGCTCCTCCTTGTGCGGCAATTTCTAAAGCATTTTGATTTTGATGGGCCTGGCGCCATAAATTGGCAATTGTCCGCAACGTGGCAATTAAATTGGAAGGGGAAACAATAACAATATTACGCTCATAGGCCTCATTAAAGAGTGTTACAGCCTCTTGAATAGCTAACGCAAAGGCTGGTTCAATAGGGATGAACATTAATACAAAATCTAAGTTTTGTAGCCCATAAATTAGTTGATAGCGTTTTTCACTTAAGGTTTTAATATGACGTCTAATGGAATGAACATGCTGCTTAAGATGCGCCATACGTTGTATGCTATCTTCCGTATTAAAAAACTGTTCATAGTGGCTTAATGATAGTTTGGAATCAATAATAATATTGCGACTGCCTGGAAGTTTAATAATTACGTCTGGCTGAAATTTTTGTCCCTCTTCTGTTGTAATAGCAGGTTGTACTATATATTCCCTATCCTTAACAAGTCCTGATTGTATCAAGATATTTTCTAAAATAAATTCACCCCATCCCCCCTGTAGCTTACTATCCCCTTTTAACGCTTTGGTTAAATTTTCAGCTTCCTGGGTAATTTTAATATTAAGCTCGTGTAACTGTTTTAATTCTGTACGTAAAGCTACATTTCTGGCTAGATTTTCTTGATTGTATTGGGTTACTTGTTTCTCAAAAAGCGTAATTTTTTCACTCAGTGGTGTTAATAATTGCTCTACTTGCAATCGACTTTGATCTGTAAATTTTCTATTCTTTTCCTCTAATAGTTCATTGGCTATGTTTTTAAAATGAATGGTTAATTGTGTCTGGAGCTGGTTGACGGAAGCATCTTGCTCAGCTATTTTCTCCTTTAAATGGCTGTTGTGCGCCCATGCAGTGGCTAATTCATTACTGACTTTCAAATGCTCTTGCTGTAATAATTTGGCTTGGTTTTTACTTTCTTCTAATTCCCTTTCTAGATTAACAAGGCTGTTTTTTAAAGCGCTAATGGACGCGTTACGCAAACTATGACATACAAACAACCCGATAAGTAGTAGCATAATACTACCGATAACAATTAGATAAAGCATAATAGGTCAAGTTTAGCAATGAATGGTATCAATAGGGTAGCTGCGTAAAGTGCATTTGTTACTGTAAACAAGAGATATGTCTTACTATGGTTTCAGCTGATTCCTTCGCACTGCGTGTAGTAACATCCAACTCAAGCAAATTGGGATGACTTATCTCGATAAGTTTATATTTAATATATACATCTTCAGGGTTTATTGATTTATATCTTATCTTTCTAGAAGGGTTCACAATACGTTTTACATGCTCCTTTTCTGAAATAGATAATTTGACAGGGATATATAGTGATTTACGCTTTTCTGCCATTTGCTCTACTGCTTGGTAGATGAGCTGATCCGTTTCTACTTCATATAAAACATTGGTTAAAACATAACTATTATACGCCTCTTGCTCAATAAAATTATAGACAACATGCCTAATGTGAGCTATGGTAGACCAAATAGATTCAGGGACACTACTCAATCCATCATAGGGCAATAAGGATAAAATAGGATTGTTAATCAAGTGATTATCACAAATAACATAACCAAATTTGGACAATTCTTGACTAATGGTATATTTTCCTATGCCAGGTTTGCCTATAAGATATATAATTTTATGATTGCTATTTTTATGTTGGTTGTGCATTGAATAAGTTTTTCATTTTCATTACATCCCATTTTACGTTTCCCCTTAAATTACCTAATGATAAATAATTCTTAGGACAGGGTCAACATGTGCTACCTAAATATACCATTATAGTACGATACGAATATACAAGGTGGATAATTAAACCTTAGTTGTACACTCCGTTGATCCCATATCTAATATTTGTTGAATAAGTGAACAGAGGCTATCATAAGATGCTGCGAAGAGCGGGCACATATCACCAGTGGGACTATCTTGAATCTGAGTAGGTGCTGTGCAACGTATTGGTCCAAGTTGCTTATATAACTGATCAGAAGAATAATTAAAAGCCAAATCATAGTCTATTTCATTAGATTTTTTAGTAACATCCATTCCAATAGTAATAAGCTTACATTTTTTATAATGCTTTTTGCTAGCCAGTAGTTGAATAGAAGGAGCCAAAGCAGTAGGGAGCATGTTTTGGTGGGAAGGTAGAATAAGGAGCAATAGGTCTGATAAGAGAAGCAGTTCTTCTAACCGGTTGAGTTGTGCTGCTTGTAGCTGTAAAGATTCGTGGGACATAGCTTCTTTAGGAATTTCTAGAATTTCTAATACGGTAGGAACCCCTTTGGCTTCCAATGTACCTGCACACCAACAACTAAAATTTTCTGGAAATCTATAGTCGGCTACTGTTACGGTCAAAATAAGTGCTTTGCGTTCCATGTCCATAACTTTTACAAAGGTAAAACTGATTTAAAACATATATAGTATACCTACACCAAGATGCCTATCATTTAGGAACCAGTATATAAAAAATAATACAGATTAAAGAGAAAATGATATTAGGTAGCCATATTTCCAATAAAGGGTAGTTACTTTGTGCCTCTGTTATGATTTTAGCTGATAGAAAAAGCGCTATATATAAGCCAGCTAGGACAAAGCCTAAAGTAATTTGCCTGCCTATACCACCTCTAGGTTTATGTACAGCTACTAAGAAACCTAACGTAATAAGGATAATAATAGCAAAAGGCGTCATATATCGAATGTATTTTTCTGCTATAAAGAAACGTACACTGTCATTGCCCTTAAGCAGTAGCTTCTGAATATGTAAATCTAGTTCTGGTAGGGTTAAGCCTTCTCTTAGTCTAGGATTAATAGAAAAATCTTCTGGATCTACTGCTAAAGGAAGCTTCAGCTTATCCCCTTCTGTAAGCGTTTCTTTTTTAGAGGAAAACAAACGTCTTTGCCAGGATTGCAATACCCATGTTTGAGCTTTGGGATCCCATTTGATCTTGGCAGCCTGTATCCTTTCTATAAGTGTAGCATGTTGAAAGGTATCTAAGCAGACATGGTATCCTGTATAACTGTAGGGATAGTATGTATTGACATGCAAGTATTGATTTGAACCTATCTTAAGGTGGATGTAAGCGGGGGGATTGGAAGTTAGGACTGTATTATTGAGGTATTTAGATTCAAATAAGAGCCTTGATTTGTTGGTGGTAGCTAACAACCAACCTGTTAAATAGAAATTAGCAGCTGTAAGCAAGCAAGCAACCATAAAATAGGGCAGTAGGATGCGATGAAAGCTGATTCCACCACTTAATAAGGCAATAATCTCTGATCTTTGCGCTAATCTAGTTGTAACCCAAATGGTAGTTCCAAAAACAATAATGGGCATTAATAAACTTAGCATATAAGGCAATAATAGGCAGTAATAATGCCCTATTTGTTTGTATGATAGATGTTCCTTCTTTAAATGATTCACATTCTCTGTTAAATGTATAAAAATAATTAGCAAAGTTGTGATGCTAAGCGCAACTAAGAAAGTTGAAAAGAATTTCCGGTAAATATAGGTATCTATTAGTTTCATTGTATCAGATTTTTACATACCTCTCTAATCTCGCGTACCTATAGTCTTAAAAAAATAGAGCCATACACCGCCGTAGTGCGCAAGCTTGTTCGATCTTTAGAAAAAGATGTTTTATTGTCTATAACAAACGGCAACGTACGTATTGGTTTTGCAAATTAAGGGTTAATTTTGATAGATAGAAGCCGATGAAAACCTAACGTGAAATGGGAAAAGATTTTTATCATGGCATCAAATATATGTTTTTTTATGCTTTAACCTGCATAGATTTCTTTATAAATGTTAAAAGAGCAGCTGTAATTTCCATAAATTACCGTAATTTTACATGTAATGCAGTAACTGGAAGATTAAACTTTATAGCCGCTTTTTGATTAATTTGATTAAGTTAGGGGGAATATCCTATCATTGTGCTGAGGAGAAAGCAATCAAACAGCGTTTCAGTGGGTATTATACCATAAATAATTTAAATTATGCAATTATATGTTCATTCCCTAACCAAATCATATAAAGGCCGTAAGGTAGTAAAGGGGGTTTCCCTGTCGGTTTCTCCTGGTGAAATTGTAGGGTTATTAGGTCCCAATGGTGCGGGCAAGACCACTACCTTCTACATGACAGTGGGGCTGATTAAGCCCAATGCAGGCAATATTTATCTAGGCAATACTTGTATCACCTCTTTACCATTGTATAAGCGTGCGCAGAAGGGGATTAGCTATCTACCGCAGGAGGCCTCCGTTTTTAGGCAATTAACGGTAGAAGAGAATATCATGGCCATTTTAGAGATGCGTGATTTATCCAAGCAAGAACGGAAAGAAAAACTAGAAAGGCTATTGGAAGAATTTAGCATTACCCATATTAGGAAACGTAAAGGCAATCTGCTTTCAGGGGGCGAGCGTCGCCGAACGGAGATAGCAAGAACATTGGCTATAGATCCTAAGTTTATTTTGTTGGATGAGCCTTTTGCTGGAGTAGATCCTATTGCAGTAGAAGAAATTCAACTGCTTATAACTAAACTGAAAAACAATAATATTGGTGTATTGATTACAGATCATAATGTAGATGAAACGCTTTCTATTACCAATAGAGCCTATTTGCTATTTGCAGGGGCGCTTCTTAAGGAAGGGACAGCAGAGGAATTGGCAGCAGATGAGCAAGTGAGGCGGCTCTATCTGGGAGAAAAATTCGAACTAAAGCGTTATTAAATTACGCTCTTTATGTAATTTTATGTGCACCCAAGAACACTATCAAGCGGTTATTGGATTAGAAATCCATATTCAATTGCTTACCAATAGCAAAATGTTTGCTCCAGAGCGGGCGGAATATGGGGCACTACCTAATACCCATGTAAGTCCTATTACCATGGCCTATCCGGGGGCCTTACCATGGGTTAATAAAACAGCTTTTGATTATGCCATTAAGCTAGGGTTAGCCTGTAAATCAGAAATAACAGAAGTGAATTATTTTGCACGAAAAAGTTATTTTTATCCAGATTTACCCAAAGGGTTTCAAATTACCCAAGATGCCACGCCCATTTGTAAAGGCGGCTTTATAACGTTGCCCGATTCAAAAAAAAAGATTTCGCTTATCCGTATGCATTTAGAAGAAGATACGGGGAAATCGTTACATGGCATAGTAGAAGGTACTACTTTAATAGATTATAATCGGGCAGGGATTCCCTTAGTGGAGATGGTAACAGCTCCAACAATAGAAACAGGGAGGGAGGCCTATCACTTCTTAGCAGCGGTACGTAAACTAGTTCGCTATTTAGAAATCTGTGATGGAAATATGGAAGAAGCTTCCTTGCGTTGTGATGCCAATGTTTCAGTAATGCCTCAAGGGAGCACCCTATTGGGTACGAGAGTGGAAATAAAGAATATGAATTCTATGCGTCATGTGCAGTTGGCTATAGAACATGAGATAGCGCGTCAAACAGCCTTATTAGAGGCAGGTCAATCTATTACAGCGGAGACGAGAAATTTTCAGGCCACTTCAGGTATAACCATTAGCTTACGTGCCAAGGAAACAGCTAGTGAGTACCGTTATTTACCAGAGCCAGATATTCCCCCTGTGTGGGTTTCAGCAGAATGGATTGCAGCCATTCAAGCAACCATCCCTCCACTGCCCGAAGCCTACCTGCAAAAATTTAAAGAAACATATGGGCTACCGGATTATGCAGCCACTGTGCTAGTTGAGGATAAAGCTTTTGCTTTATTTTTTGATCAGCTTTGCCAACATACGCGTTATTATAAAGCTGCTGCGAATTGGTTACTAGGGCCTGTTAAAGGTTACCTAAATACACAATCGCTATCGTTAGCGGAATTTCCGTTAACTGTACAGCAGATGGCTGCTTTAGTAGCCTTCGTAGAAAGTGGTGCCATTAACTTTTCTGCTGCAGCGAATCAATTGTTTCCATTATTATTGCAACAAGTAGACCGCACCCCTAAAGAGCTTGCTTTGGCGTTAAATCTTATACAGGATAGTGATACAGGTAATTTAAAAGCGCTTGTTCGGGAAGTGGTAGCCGTTTATCCAGATAAAGTAGCTGCCTATCAAAAAGGAAAAAAAGGATTATTTGCTATGTTTATGGGTGAAATTAGGAAAAAAAGTCAAAATAAAGCCAATCCGCAATTGGTGGCACGTTTGTTAGAAGAAGTTTTAGATAGCACGGAGCCTACTCCTTGATAGGGGTATAGCAAGCCGCACAATTGTTTACCATGCAACTCGAAGCCAAACTTTTCTCCGCTTTAAAGCAGGCATTTTTAACACTTTATCATTTAAACATAGAGGGAGAAATATCTCCTATACAGGTTACCAGAAAAGAATTCCAAGGGAATTTTTCTATACCGTTGTTTCCTTATTTTAAAAGATGTAAGGAAGAACCGATGCATTTGGCAGAGAAGATAGGGGAATGGATGCAAAAGCATACGGACTTGGTGGCTTCCTACAACGTCATAAGTGGTTTTTTAAATCTTGTGATTCGGGATAGCATTTGGCTAGCTATTTTAAAAGCTATTAAGGGAGACCTTACTTATGGATGTTTGGCACGCAAAAACAGTAAGGTAGTTATTGAATTTTCCTGCCCTAACACCAACAAGCCACAGCATTTAGGCCATTTGCGTAATAATTTTTTAGGGAGTGCTTTGGCTGCTATATTAGAGGCAGCTGGATACTCAGTAGTTAAAGTCAACCTCATCAATGATCGGGGCATACATATTTGCAAATCTATGGTAGCCTATGCACAGTTTGGGGAAGGTGAAACACCAGAAAGCAGCGGCATCAAGGGAGATCATTTGGTAGGGAAGTATTATGTAAAATTTGAGCAGCTTTATAAGGAGCAATGCGCCACACCCTTGCCCCCTATTGTACAAACCGCACAAAAAATGTTACTAGCGTGGGAAAAGGGGGATCCTGCTGTAATAGCTTTATGGAAGAAGATGAATGGCTGGGTCTATGAAGGATTTAAGGAAACCTATGAGCGGTTAGGCATTACTTTCGATAGGGTGTATTATGAATCGGACACCTATTTATTAGGCAAGGCAGTGGTAGAGGAGGGGCTTGCACGTAAGATTTTTTATCGCAAAGAGGAGGGGGCGATTGCGGTTGATTTAGCTACGTATGGTTTAGGAGAAAAGGTATTATTACGCAATGATGGAACTGCTATATATATTACCCAGGATTTAGGCACAGCTGATCTGCGCTATACGGATTATCATTTTGATAAAATGATTTATGTTGTAGGCGACGAGCAAGCGTATCATTTTAAAGTTTTGTTTGCCATTATGGAAACGTTAGGCAGACCTTATGCTGCTGCCATGTACCATCTATCCTATGGTATGGTAAACTTACCCGATGGTAAAATGAAATCCAGAGAAGGTACAGTAGTAGATGCAGATCAACTGGTAGCAGAAATGGTTCAAACGGTTAAATCCTACACAGAAGATGCGCAAAAAATAGAGGGACTTAACGCCCAAGCATTGCAACAATTATACGATGTATTAGCAATAGGGGCCTTAAAATTCTTTTTATTGCGGGTTGCGCCTGCCAAAAAAATAATATTTAATCCTTCTGAATCTATTGATTTTCAGGGAGATACAGCTACATTTATCCAATATACCTATGCTAGAATTTGTTCATTAATGCGTAAGGCACAAGCAATGGGGCAAGCAGCAGCTATTGATGGTAACCTATCGCTTAATCCATTAGAGCAAAGTATTATCCTTCAGCTTGCGCTATTTCCAAGCCAAGTAGAAGCAGCTGCACAATCTTATATGCCTTCTATAATAGCCAATTATGTGTTAGAATTAGCTAAAATTTATAATAAGTTTTATGCGAGCTATCCTATATTAAGAGTTACTGATGCTAGCCTCAGTAGTTTTAGGTTGTTTCTTTCTTCTTGTGTGGCGCAGGTTCTGCAAAAAAGCATGGAACTTTTAACTATTACATTACCAGAAAAAATGTAACCGATAGATTGTTTTATACCGTTATACTTTTAATAAATTTTATCTATTTTTAATGGTTGGGCCCTGCTTACATGTAAGCATTGATGTGTTAGGGTTATTTCGCCTTAGTTTATGCTTACTATTCTATTTTGTTTTTATGTTTCTGCATAAGGGAAATATATGCAGGAAGCATAGGGTTTTCAACAGTAGCTCTGTTGTTTTCATAATCTGTTTTTTTTAATATGCCTATAAAAAAGTATTTCTTAAATGGTTGTTTGCTAACTTTCTTCTTTGTAGTCTACGCTGGTAATTGCAACGATGCAAATTTAAAATGCTCAAATGTAGAAGAAGAAAGAGATTACTATACGTACAACCCCTATGTGTTACCCAATTATACCCTAGAAGAATTTCATACGTTAATTGAGGCAAAGTCATTTCATACCTCCATCCAGAAATTAAAAAATAGGGCTTCGCAATGGCATACAACAGGTACAGAGCCAGACCCCTATGAAATCTGGAAGCATTACAGAGAAGAAAGAGAAAGCAATTCCCCTGCACTTAAAGAAGAACGTGCTATACAGAATTTTTTTGATTGCTGGGGTAATTTTATTCAAAATCCAACCGATTCAAACGAAAAAAAAGTTATAGAGGCAAAACAAAAATTAGAAGCTGATCCAAAAGTAAAGGAGCGTTTTGAGAAAGCTGCTGCCATTTATTTACAACCTGAAAAATTTATATTGACCAAAGCGGAAGTAGACTACTATCGTTACCTGCGCTTTATGCTGGATAAACCAGCTAATACCTTAGATAGGCTATTGGATTGCCTAGAGAAGGTACACGAAGTCTTAAAGATATGGGAAAAAAAGAACCCCATGGGTGTTGCGCTATGGCAAAAAGTTTGTAGCCAATGTGCTGATGAATTGAAAGAATGTAAATATTTTCAATATGATGAAAATAAAAATGCTATTGCAAAGGGCTTAACACTTATAGATGGGTTAGCTAAGGATCCTTATGGTATGAGCTGGCATGCATTAGGAAAGGAATTGCCGCATGCTCTTTGGCTATTGGGTGAAATTTTAGATGTTTTAGAGAATAAAATAAGCCTACCACTAAAAAAAGATGCGATACAAACATTCAAAACCTATTGTAAAATTATTCAGCGGTCTGCTATGTTAGAGGTTATAGTCCCAGATCTTTAAGTAAGTAAGGCTAATCCGTAAAGGGGTCCTCCTTTAGCTGGTTAATCGTGGTATACGCTGCAGCCATGGAACGGATCCATATTTTATTACAGAAGCATTGGGGGTATACTACCTTTAGGCCACTGCAAAAAGAGATCATCCAAGGTATCTTGGATGGGAGGGATTTGTTTGTATTATTGCCTACAGGCAGTGGGAAATCACTCTGCTTTCAGCTACCAGCCTTATGCCATAAAGGTTTAACGCTTGTGGTTACGCCGCTTATTGCACTTATGAAAGATCAGGTAGCACAGCTAACGCAAAGAGGTATTTATGCAGAGGCTATTTTTTCAGGCATGTCTAACGCGGAAATAGAGCGTAGGTTAGATAACTGTCTATATGGCCCTGTTAAGCTGCTGTATGTTTCACCGGAGCGATTGCACACGGATCTCTTTAAGTTGCGTGCGGCTGCTCTGTCCATTGTTACGTTAGTAATAGATGAGGCGCACTGCATTTCGCAGTGGGGCTATGATTTTAGGCCTTCGTACCTAGAGATCGCGCATTTTAAGCAAACCATTCCTGCGGCTAATACGGTTGCCTTTACAGCTACTGCTACTAAAAATGTACAATTAGATATCCAGAAGCATCTCCAACTTACAGATCCGCTCTGCTTTATACAGACTTTTCATAGATCCAATTTAATTTATTGGGTGACTCAAACAGATCATAAGTTAGCAAAATTACTTCAAGCACTCCAGCATACGACTGGTCCTGCTATCGTATATGTCCACACCCGTAAAAAAACGCAAAAGGTAGCTGATTTTTTATATAAAAATGGCATTACTGCTGCCTATTACCATGCTGGTTTGAATATGACAGAGCGAACGAGCAAGCAGGAAGCATGGGCAGCAAATAAAACCAGAGTAATGGTTGCAACAGCTGCTTTTGGTATGGGTATTGATAAGGCCGATGTCTCTCTTGTAATGCATATGGATTTACCTACCTCATTAGAAGCTTATTGCCAAGAAACGGGTAGAGCAGGCCGTAATAATAGGCCTGCATATGCTATTCTTCTGTATGATTTACAAGATATTATTACTTTAAGGCAAAGATGGAAAGAAAGTTATCCAACAGCTGACCAGATTAGAAAAGTGTACCAGCATTTGGTAAATTATTATGCAATAGCAGTAGGCTCTCATGCTTTTATAACTTATGATTTTGATTTAGAAGACTTTAAAAAAAGTATAGGCCTAGACACAAAATTAGCTTACTATGGATTAAAAGTATTAGAATCAGAAGGATTTATTCAGCTAAACGAGGCCTATTATCAGCCATCCAAGCTGTATTGTCCGCTGTCCAGAAAAGAATTATATGCTTTTCAACTTTTACATCTTTCCTATGATTTATTGATTAAAGGCCTTTTGAGGCTTTATGGTGGTAACTTGTTTACTCCTTATTGTACAATATCTGAGAAAAAAATAGCTCAATGCATCCAGTTTACAGAACGGCAAGTGGAAAAGCAGCTATATAGCTTACATCAGCTAAAGGTCATTGAATATTTTCCACAGAAAAACCAGCCACAGATTACCTTTTTAACACCACGTTATCCTGTATTGCCGTTGAACATAATGCGCATTGAACAAAAAAATAAAACAGCTTATAAGCAAATAGAAGCAGTTGTTCAATATATTACTAATAACTGTTGTTGCCGATTAAGTACACTATTAGATTATTTTGAAGAAGAATCCATTATTTGTCACCAATGTGATGTTTGTAAAGGGAATAGCAAGGCAAAAGAAACAGCAAAAGGGAAAGACTATATTATAGAACTTATTACGCAAGGCAAGCAAGATATTAAAGCGCTACTTGCAGCTGTTCCCATTGAAAAGGAAAAAGAATACATAGCATTAATCCGTACTATGCTGGATCAAAGGGAATTATGCTACCAAAGTCCTGGTAGGCTACAAATTGTTCCTAAGTGACATTCCTTCTTTCCTTTATAAGGTAGGAAAATCATTATTAAATAAACCATTTTTGCTTATATCTTTAGTTGTTTTTAGATGTAATTAATTGGGGTTCATCTTTTTTGTACTTTATTTTTACTTTTCGTTTGCAATGTATGCTTATATTTTAAATTTTTATATTTGGCTTTTGGATTGCTTAATGGTTTAAATGTTTTATTTTCCTGAAAGTTAAGATTGCCTGTTAGATAAGTAACTTTGGTCTGTTTTATATTTGTATTTCTTCTGTAGGAGATTTAGGTTTATAGCATACACTATCCATGCATTTGAGCGTATTTGTGGCATAGCATTTTCTTGTTGCTGCATAAGGTTATCCGTTTACATTTATTTCTTGTTTAATTTTATGTCGTTCTATCGATCTAAATACCTTATTACAATAGTAGGCCCCACTGCCATCGGTAAAACAGCCATAGCTATTAAGCTAGCGCAATATTTCCAAACTGAGATCCTATCAGTAGATGCTAGACAGTTTTATCAGGGTATGGCTATTGGGACGGCACAACCTACCCTAGCAGAACAAGAGGGCGTTCCACATCATTTCTTAGCTTTCTTGCCTGTTACCGCAAACTATTCAGCGGGACAATTCGGTGGGGAAGCGCGCGACTGCTTATATGACCTATTGTTGCATCATTCTGTTGTTATTGCAGTAGGTGGGTCCGGACTTTATATGCAAGCGCTTTGCGAAGGATTAATAGAGATGCCTTCTATTGCCCCTAGCATACGATCCATGCTCCAAACCACGCTTGAAAAAAAAGGATTGCCCTATTTAACAGCATGGCTGGCCAAAGAAGATCCCATGTATCATAATACTATAATAGATCCTAAGAACCCTCGAAGAATCATAAGGGCGCTAGAGGTTTGTCTAGAGACAGGCATGTCTTATACTTTTTGGCGTCAGCAAAAAGCTAATAAGGAGCCGCTTCAAGCTAAAGGCATACATCTTATTAAGATAGGCTTAACCCAGGAAAAAGAACCATTGTATCAAAAGATAGATGCTCGAGTTGAAGCAATGATGGAGGCAGGATTGGTAGAAGAAGTGGAGAAACTCTATCCCTACCAAGCAAGTAATGCGTTACAAACCATAGGCTATAGGGAATTATTTAACTATTTAAATAAGCAGCATAGCTTAAGAGAGGCTGCAGCCCAAATAAAGCACAACACCAAACAATACGCTAAGAAGCAGATGACCTGGTTTAAAAAAGATAAGGCGATCGTTTGGTTTGCTCCCCATGATTTTAAACAAATAAAAGCTTGCTTATGTCAGCAGATGCATAGGTAACGTTTATAATCCGTACACTTGTACAAGCGTAACGAGCGGCCGTAATGGATAATTACAGAATCCAATGGGGGCTCTGTCCCTTTAACTGTGTAAATTATTTTTTAGGTTTTTAAATTATTTTCCAATTTGATTAAAAAATATGCCATGGCCTCCTTCCAAAGGGACAAGTTTACAACTTTTGGGATCGATCTAAAATAAATGTTTAAAGCGTACAAAGCGCCGGAGTAATTGCAACCACCATTTCCCTAATTTGATCTGATCAGAAAAGAAAATGCCAGAAATAAAGGCTGTATTTTACAGAAGATAGGAACTAGCGTGCTTCGTTAAGATTAACTATGTTAGATAGTAGTTTCAGATATAACTAAAAGTTTTAGAAACGTTATTTGTAGCTAGCACATAACGCTGGAAAGAGTGATCTTCTGCTAGCTAGATGCTAAAGTGTGCAAAACATTTATTATAGAAATAGTGTATAAGCACTGCACTTAGTGCAAAGCTTATAGATTATATGTAGCTTTATATGCTAGAAGCGTAAAGAAAATGATAAGTTAATGACTATTGCAGAAATTGTGTCACAATGTGCGTAAAATAAATTTTAAGGAAACAACCTATTGTTTTAAACTATTGATTCAGTATGAAAAATAAAAAAAATAGGATCTTATATTTCTTGTTGTACTATTTTATAATAGTGGTATCCATTGGCTGTAACAGAATAGCTGGCAACTTAGGCATAAACAAATTTGATATGTTGCCGCCATCATCAGAAGAAGCAGCAAGGCTCTTTGAAAAAGTGAAGAAGGAATCGTTAATTATAATCTGTACCTATGGAGACTTGGAAGATATAAAAAAGATATTAAACAAAAACATGCTGAGTGATAATAGTTGTAAGAAGGATATAGATGTAGCTTTATTGAATAATCTATATATATTCCAAGAAAAGAAAGGAGGCAACTACACCTATAACAAATCCCTTGCTACTTGGATAGAAAAAAACAGACAAATAAAAGTATATAAAAGGAATCCTACAGAGAAAGCTATTTATTACTATCCATATGAGCTTAAAGACAAGGTCTATTATAAATTAGAGTTCTATGAGGAGGGTGTACGTGCTAATTGGAAAACGTATACCAAAGCATGCGCAAGTTTAGTTTCTTATCATCAACAGAAAGGAGTTTCAAAAGCTGATTTGGAGGAATCATTTCTGTCTTTAGTTAAACTGGCTAAAGAAGGCACTAAATTTGCTCGATTATTTCTTGATTATACTAAAGCTATAAAATCTATAGAGGAACCTATATTGACTGAAATTATTAACAATGATTACTTTCAAAAATCAATAGTATTGTCCCAACATTTAACTATTTTTTTTATTCAAATTGGTGAGATGGAACATGCTAAAAATTTTTCAGTTATTACAGAAAAATTACTTAATGGTGTTAAAAAGAATGCACTTCCATGTCATAACTTTGATCAAGCATGTAATCTAGAAGCATGTATTTCGCACCATAATTGGAATTATGGATTAATTATGTTACATGAACACTCTTATAAAGAGGCTGAAAAGTATTTTATAAAAGTATATAATATGAATAAAAATGATGCAGAATGTATAAAAACTTTATTTAGTGTCTATTGTAAGTTAGATGCTCGCAAAGCTTGGGCATGGTGTGATGCACATCCAGATGTTTTTCGTTGTGCAAAGATCCTGAGAAACATAGCGGAAAATACAAAACTTCCTTCGTGTGAAGAAGTTAAGGAGTTTTCTTATACGGACATGACATCCATAATAATGACAGCATTACTGTATACTGATAATGAAAAACAGGAAGCGGATTATAAAGATCTTATAAAGACTAAAATACTCGCTGATAAACGCGAGTTTCGTAAACTCCCTGATGAGATACAAATAAAAATAAAATTGGCGGATGCGTATAGCAATATTTACGATAAAAATTTGAAAGAGCATTTAAAAAAGCTTTCTAGTGTAGGTCGGGTTGATTTGTTATATCGTACATCAATCATATATGCTAATTCAGGTCATTATAACGAAGCTCTAGAATGCATAAAGATTGCTATGCAAGATGATCTTTCCAATCGCCTACTTTTAGATCAAAAAGAAATATTAGAAAATAGCTTAATAGCACCTACACAAAAAGCCTTGGAAAGCACATCGATAACACATGAAACAACAGCACAGTTACCAACGCAACCTGCGATAATAAGGAATAAACAAAAATCTAAGAAGGAAAACACAGAATCAGATGTCCCTTTATCTACTGAAGAAGCATTTGCAACCAATGATTCTCAAAAAATTCATCAGTATTTTCAAAAAATTAAACGGGAGATTTCCAAACAAGAAGTTTTAAATCCATTGGAGTCTAGTAATAGTAATGCACATAAAATTGGCTGGCTCATTGATGATAAAAAGACTCCCATTCAATATGCTCAAGCAATAAGGATAGGATATACTTTATTTGCAGCTATACATCCTAATTTAGAAGAAGAACTTAAAAATAATAATTCCTTAGGAAGATGGAAGGGAGTTTTAAACAAGGGATACGTTAATGCAAAAAAAGGAGATATAGGGATAAAAGGTCTAGGTAACAAAATCTATGAAGCAAAGGATCTATCAGCAGTTACAGAAGGTATTAGACTGATTGCATCAAAGGAATACATAAATGAGTCAAGGAATAAATTAATGCTGTTTGATAAAATTCTTAACCATAATGAAGTACCACGTTATCTAGTAAAATGTTCATTTGAAGAAATACCATGCCCTAACTACTATGAATGAATACCTTACTTTTTAAATAGGGCTCGCTTCTCCATAGGCTTCTTGTGAAAAAGTTGAAGGGTAATTTAGACTTCAAGCTAAAAATCAGAACGAACCAGCCTGTATCAAATAAGCTGATCTGCTAGTATTTCAGATCTCTTTTTTAGGAACTACTCTTTCCAAGGGCGCTTTTTTTTTTGTATCTTAAATCCTTCGAAAAAATAGGTTGTTTTTCTCATTTAACGATCAATCTTGATTCCCGAACTATATGGTTCCGAATGTATATATAGTTAAATACTATCAGTAGGCGATATAGTTTTGGTTACCGGTCTCTCCATCAAGTAAGTTAAGCACCTAAGCCAACCTGATTAAATTCTATAAAAAGAGGTGCTCTTGCACTGAGCCTTGCGTTTATTATCTGTCATTTTAGTTATGTATTGATTTTGATAACAGCTATTACTATAACTGGAGATGGCAGTGTAGTAAAAGGCTATTTAAGCCTTTTGCTGTATGACCAGTGGGCATTGTTATGGCAAAAGATTGTGCATCACAAAACACATTGTGTAGGTTATTAGGAAAAAGACTGGCAGGTAAGATTCGAAAATATCCTAATTTAAAGTTTTATATTGATAATAGCGTAATACAAGGTGTCCGTGTTATAGCTTTAATAAATTAGATTGATCCAGTGAAGGATAATGCATAAGTAAGCGTTCCCTGTTGTGTGTTGCAGAAGCAGCTGTGGTGTTTTTTTTTAAATGCGCTGCTGTAGAAAGTAAAGAGGGTTTAGTTTTAGCAGTCAGTACCACAAAAGCATCTAATCATGATAGTACGCATTTACAAGTTTTGTTGAATAAAGTAACGCTAAAAACAGGTAGTAGGTTATATGCAGATAAGGCCTATAGCGGATTACCTAATGAAACTCTACTAAAGAAAAAAAGTTAAAATCAGGTATGCAGAAGAAAGCCACTAGAAATAATTCCTTATCACCTACTGCTAATTGGTTTAATAAATTGGTAGCTAAGACTCGGTATAAGGAACCATCTAAAAACACAGGCTTTCACCTTATTAAGATAGGCTTAACCCAGGAAAAAGAACCATTGTATCAAAAGATAGATGCTCGAGTTAAAGCAATGATGGAGGCAGGATTGGTAGAAGAAGTGGAGAAACTCTATCCCTACCAAGCAAGTAATGCGTTACAAACCATAGGCTATAGGGAATTATTTAACTATTTAAATAAGCAGCATAGCTTAAGAGAGGCTGCAGCCCAAATAAAGCACAACACCAAACAATACGCTAAGAAGCAGATGACCTGGTTTAAAAAGATAAGGCGATCGTTTGGTTTGCACCCCATGATTTTAAGCAAATAAAAGCTTGCTTATGTCAGCAGATGCATAGGTAACGTTTATAATCCGTACACTTGTACAAGCGTAACGAGCGGCCGTAATGGATAATTACAGAATCCAATGGGGGCTCTGTCCCTTTAACTGTGTAAATTATTTTTTAGGTTTTTAAATTATTTTCCAATTTGATTAAAAAATATGCCATGGCCTCCTTCCAATTTTGAATAGATATGGTCCATTGTCATTAGGTTGTAATAGCATTTTTCCTTAAACTTCTTGGAGTATATTAAATAAATCTCTAGAATAATAGTAGTAGGGTTTTCTTTGTATTGTGTATAGCAAAATTTATTATATTATATATATATATAAAGAATAGAGAGGGCATAAATTGTAAAATCATTACGCTCATAATGTAGTTAAACACATGCAAAATTTAAATTTTTTAAAAAGTATTACACACTTATTGCTTTTTTCCATAACAATACTAGCGGGGGATTGTGATCTAGGAGAAAAGAAGCAAGAAAGACTTATAAAAGCGAAGATATCTAGAAGGGCATTTAGAGAGACAGAAGCAGCAGCGGAAGAAGCAAGACGCAGAGGAGTTAAAATGGGAGAAGCAATAAGACGTCAAGCAGAAAACTTCGCAGAAGAAGTAAGACGTAAAAGAGCAGCAGCAGAAATAGCAGCAAGGCGTAGCAGAGAGGCAGCAGCAGAGGCAGAAGTAAGACGTAAAAGAGAAGCAACAGCAGTATTAGCAGCATTAGAAGTAGAGGCAGCAGCAAAGGCAGAGGCAAAACGTAGAAGAAAAGTAACAGAAATAGCAGCAAAGCGTAGAAGAGAGGCAAGAGAGGCAGCAGCAGCGGAAGAAGCGGAAGAAGCAAGACATAGAAGGGAGGCAGCAGCAGCGGAAGAAGCAAGACGTAGAAGAGAAGCAGCAGCAGCGGAAGAAGCAAGACATAGAAGAGAGGCAGCAGCAGCGGAAGAAGCAAGACATAGAAGAGAGGCAGCAGCAGCGGAAGAAGCATCCCAAATAGGATGGTTTGTAGTAGTTGTAAGAGAAGGGGAAGAAGAAATAAGAAGACAAGATGATATAGAAGCAACAGAGGCAGCGGAAGAAGCAAGAGCAATACGAATTATAGAAGCATTAGAAACAGAGACAGCAGCAGCGGCAGTAGCAAGACGTAGAAGAGAAGCAGCAGAAATAGCAGCAAGGGTTAGTGAGACAAAGGCAGAAGAAATTCTTTGTGCAGCAGAAGCAGCAGCAAAAAAAGAACAAACAGAATGTGCGATATGCTTAGACCAAATGGATACGGAAGGCCAAGCTTTGCAACGAAGGATATATTTACCGATTAAGTCCGAAAATGTTTGTGCACATGCTTTTCATTTGGGTTGTCTGTACGAAACAATAATAACAGCATCACGCACAAGAACAGTACCTAATGACTTATACGATTGCTCTTGCGCTGAGTGTAGAACACCTATTCCCAGTGAGAATATGGAGGCTATTATCTGTATCTATAGGAAATATGGTGGTAGCTTCTAGGCGTTTTTACTTTCCCAGTAAAAATGTGTCCTTCATTGCTCCAATTTTTCCCTGAATCATTATTTTCCATATTTTTAACAGTTTTATAGCGTTGCATTATTTTTAAAAATTTCCTCATTTAACTTAGTTAGCATATTACCTGGACCTAGTTCTTTAAATATACGGTAAGAGAAAAGGTTAGTAAAACATCCAAGGATTAATGGAGATGCCTTCTATTGCCCCTAGCATACGATCCATGCTCCAAACCACGCTTGAAAAAAAAGATTGCCCTATTTAACAGCATGGCTGGCCAAAGAAGATCCCATGTATCATAATACTATAATAGATCCTAAGAACCCTCGGAGAATCATAAGGGCGCTAGAGGTTTGTTTAGAGACAGGCATGTCTTATACCTTCTGGCGTCAGCAAAAAGTTAATAAGGAGCCGCTTCAAAATAAAGACATCCATCTTATTAAGATAGGCTTAACCCAGGAAAAGAACCATTGTATCAAAAGATGGATGCTCGAGTTGAAGCAATGATGGAGGCGGGATTGGTAGAAGAAGTGGAGAAACTCTATCCCTACCAAGCAAGTAATGCGTTACAAACCATAGGCTATAGGGAATTATTTAACTATTTAAATAAGCAGCATAGCTTAAGAGAGGCTGCAGCTCAAATAAAGCATAACACCAAACAATACGCTAAGAAGCAGATGACCTGGTTTAAAAAAGATAAGGCGATCGTTTGGTTTGCACCCCATGATTTTAAGCAAATAAAAGCTTACTTATGTCAGCAGATGCATAGGTAACGTTTATAATTCGTATATTGTACAAACGTAACGAGCGGCTGTAAGAATAGAGGGGGCGTAAATTGTAAAATCATTACGCTCATAATGTAGTTAAACACATGCAAAATTTAAATTTTTTAAAAAGTATTACACACTTATTGCTTTTTTCCATAACAATACTAGCGGGGGATTGTGATCTAGGAGAAAAGGAGCAAGAAAGACTTATGAGAGCGAAGATATCTAGAGGGGCATTTAGAGAAGCAGCAGGGGCAGAAGTAAGACGTAGAAGAGAGTCACCATCAGAGGCAGCAGCAGAGTCACCATCAGAGGCAGCAGCAGAGTCACCATCAGAGGCAGCAGCAGCAGAGTCACCATCAGAGGCAGCAGAGTCACCATCAGAGGCAGCAGCAGCAGAGTCACCATCAGAGGCAGCAGCAGCAGAGGCAGCAGCAGCAGAGGCAGCATCAGAGGCAGCAGCAGCAGAGGCAGCAGCAGAGGCAGCAGCAGCAGAGGCAGCATCAGAGGCAGAAGTAAGACGTAGAAGAGCGGCAGAAGTAAGACGTAGAAGAGAGGCAGCAGCAAGACATAGAAGAGAGGTAGCAATAAGACATCTATTAACAGGGATAGAAGCAATAGAAACAGAGGAAGCAATGGGGAGAATAATACGTCGATTAGCAGAGATAGAAGCAGAGATAAAAGCAGAGGAAGCAGCAGAGGCAGAAGTAAGACGTAGAAGAGCGGCAGAAGTAAGACGTAGAAGAGAGACAGTAGCAAGACGTAGAAGAGAAGCAGCAGAAATAGCAGCAAGGGTTAGTGAGACAAAGGCAGAAGAAATTCTTTGTGCAGCAGAAGCAGCAGCAAAAAAAGAACAAACAGAATGTGCGATATGCTTAGACCAAATGGATACGGAAGGCCAAACTTTGAAACGAAGGATATATTTACCGATTAAGTCCGAAAATGTTTGTGCGCATGCTTTTCATTTGGGTTGTCTGTACGAATTAATAATAAGAGCATCACGCACAAGAACAGTACCTAATGACCTATACGATTGCTTTTGCGCTGTATGTAGAACACCTATTCCCAGTGAGAATATGGAGGCTATTATCTGTATCTATAGGAAATATGGTGGTAGCTTCTAAGCGTTTTTACTTTCCCAGTAAAAATGTGTCCGTGCTCCAATTTTTCCCTGAATCATTATTTTCCATATTTTTAACAGTTTTATAGCGTTGCATTATTTTTAAAAATTTCCTCATTTAACTTAGTTAGCATATTACCTGGACCTAGTTCTTTAAATACAGTAAGAGACAAAGACTGAAGATATAAAATTGTTTGAAGCCATTTAACTGATTTTACTAATTGAAAACCCAAGTTTTCTAATATAAAATCATATTCTAATGGCATTGCTGTAGTAGATGAGATAATCGGTATTATAGGGAGGGAAAATTCATAATCCTTTAAAAACCGCATAAATTCAATGCGTACCCCTTCCATCTGTCTTGAATGAAATGCTCCACTTACGTTTAAAAGGATACATTTAAAACCTTGTATTTCTAATAATTTTTCTGCTTCTACTATCTCATTACTTAATCCACTGAGAACAATTTGTTTATGGCTATTAAAAGTAGCAATATCTATATTATCAAGGTTAATGTATTCAAGCAAAGTTTCTGTTTTTAATGAATCTGTACCGATAACAGCCATCATTGTACCATTTTTAATTTCGCTCATTAGTTCAGCCCTTTTCTTAACAATCTTAAGGCCTGTAAAAAGGTCAAATATTCCTGCAGCAAAACAGGCAGCATATTCCCCTAAACTATGTCCACATACTACGAATGAAGAAGAATTTACTTTTTTCCTCTCTTCTAAATAGGATAAACAACTTAGAAAATAAATTATTGGTTGTGTATATAACGTATAATTTAACTTATCTTGTTCATCTTGTAAGGCTAACTGCTTTATATCATAGCCAAGAATTTCACTGGCTTCCTTAGTTTCCAAAGGAAAGTTGTTAAATAATTCCTCCCCCATCCCTTTATATTGAGAACCTTGACCAGGAAACATATAAACATCAGCATGCATATAGAAATTTTTTTAATTATTTAAATGGATATATTTTTATATTGGTATTATTAACTGTGTGATTAATATTGTTATTATCTTGGTTCTTAAACATTATTGCAGTTTTTTTTATAACCTTAGAAATCATTCCTTGACAGCTAATGAATGGCTCGTTGTAACTATTTACGAAATATAAATCATAATTTATTTCCCTTTTATTTTCTGAAAATGAATTTAATATCCAATAACAATATACTATGTTATCAAGCTTAGTATTATGAATTATCATATTTTCAAGGTAGCACGGTAAAGCTATTTCCTCCTCTTTTTTTATAAATTGTACTAAGCTTAAAGGTACTATGGCTAGCTGTAATCCAGCATCAAGCATAGAAGGTTCTATGGAAAACATTTTAAGATTATAATTGTTAATGATACCAATAGCCACTTTCTCATTGTATTTAAGCCATCTTAAATTTTTATATATATCACCATAATTATAACCTAGTTGATTATAATACGCATATATATCATCAGATTCTAACAAATTAAGCTTCGTATCTCCTAATAAATCCTTTATGCTTACTTTAAAAGGTACTACGCTCTCTCTTGCTACGCAGCCTTTTACATAAGTAAAATCCATATGTTGCAGTGTAAAGGTATCTCCTTTTAACAATACATTTATTTCTTCTATAGGTTTGTTTATTGGTTGTATCCAATGTATATCCTTAAAACTATTATACTCTGGATATTTACTAGTAATTAGCGCTAATGCAAAAGTTGCCGGCAAAATTTCTTCCTGATTAATTTTATGGTGAGCCAAATATTTCTGACTAGTTGTTAAGCCATACTTGGCGTTTTGAATCCAGTGCCTATTTTTATCAAAACAATATCCGGGAGGGAATGCTAATTTTTTTACCTTGTATATATCTAGCCACAAAATATCTTCCCCTTGTAAATAATAATATTTTGTGTCTTCAAATAAATTTTTAAGTTGATTAACATCAAGAGCAGTAAAATTTGTACCATTTAATTTCGTTAAAAGTACACTATAAGCATCAATTATAGCATCCTCTTGTATGATTTCCTGATTTTCAGGAAGACTATTAGAAAGATTCATTACCAACTGATTCATATCTTTTACAATATAACACGCACGAAATCTATAGTGTTCTCTGCAACATCCTAAAGTATAAGCTAAAGCATATAAATCAACCTTTTGTTGTTTCTTTAACCATACCCTAAGCTCATCTATATTACCCTGTAACGCACTGATACTATTAGCAGAAATAGGAATTATATATATAGGTAAGTTTTTGTTAGAAATATTAGTTGGATATAGGCAATTTTCTTCAATTAATATATTAGCATTTGCTCCCCCTGCTCCAAAAGAATTTACCATAGTACGCCTTGGTTGTGCGTGTTTTCCTTTCCATTCCACTAGATCCTTTGTTATGAAAAATGGCGTATTTTGGATAGTAAGGTAAGGATTTTCAATAGCTGCATGTAAAGAAGGTGCGATATGATTATTCTTAAGTTGAAGCAATACTTTTATAAGGCCTGCAATCCCTGCTGCCGATTCTAAATGTCCAATATTACTCTTTACCGATCCTAAAGCACATATTTGCTTCTTGTTCGTGTCAAAAGCTTTTGTTAAACCTCTTATTTCAACTGGGTCGCCTAACTCTGTACCAGTACCATGAGCTTCAATATAACTTATAGATTCAGATTCTATTGCTGCTTTATTAAGGGTAGATTTAATAAGAGCAGCTTGCGCATTCGGATTAGGAGCAGTATAGCCGTTAGATTTCCCTCCCGAATTGATAGAACTTCCCCGAATAATTCCATAAATGAAATCTTCGTCTTTAATTGCTTCTGCGTATCTTTTTAAAACAACAGCTGCTATTCCTTCTCCATCTATAAAACCATCCGCATTTTTGCCAAAAGAACGACATTTATCTCCTTTAGATAACATTCTTAATCTACATAATTTAGTATATTGCTTAGGGTGGATTATGAGATTAACTCCCCCTACAATTGCCAATGAACACTCATGCGCTTTAAGCGCTTTACAGGCAAGGTGGGCAGCCGTAAGAGATGATGAGCAAGCAGTATCTACTGCCAAACTAGGTCCTGTCCAATCAAAAGAATAGGAGACCCGGTTTGCAATAGACCAATATAAAGCATCAGCCCAATTTATATCAGGTGCATCTACCCCTAACCACGAATAACCAGCGTTCATTACTCCAACAAATACGCCTATATCTTTGTTGGTAAGCTTACTTAAAGGATAACCGGCGTTTTCTATTGCATGGTAAGTGGTTTGTAGAAAAAGCCTTTCTTGTGGATCCATATTTTCTGCATCATAAGGAGTAATATTGAAGAAAGTATGATCAAAGCGATCTATATCTTTTATGAATCCGCCATATTTGGTGTAAATTTTTCCAACTGTACCATTTTCATCATAAAAATTTTTATAATCCCATCGTTCAATAGGGATTTTTTCTATACAATTTAAACCACTAGAAATATTTTCCCAAAACCGCTCACAATTATCAGCTTTAGGAAATTTGCCGGCTATGCCAATTATAGCAATACCATCTTCTATAATGGGTTGATTTGTTGTTAGATTGAAATTATTGCTATCAGCTTCTTTTTTTTTATGTATATCTTCTAAGAAATTTTTAGAATTCACTAAGGTTAACGCTTGTGTTTTATGGTTTTCGAGAATATATTGGGTTACTGTTTGTATAGTAGGGTATTCAAAAAATATAGTGCTTGGCATATACCCTAGTTGCTTTGATAAAGGTTTCAATATTTCTAAAGTAATCAATGAATCAATACCATAATTAGAAAAAGGAATATCATCTTTTATCTCCACCGGATCTAACCTTATAGTTTTGGCAATTGTTTGCTTTAACCATTTCCTTATAGAAGAATTAATGGCTATGTGATTATTACCTTCATTTATTTTGGATAGAGAGCTATTAAAAGAAATATTGAAATCTTTATAACACATTTCTTTGTAATCTTGCAACAAATAGTTTGTTAATTTTCTTGTAGTTGGGTATTCAAAAAAGAGCGTACTTGGAAGGTATCCAAATTTTTCTTTAAAGGGTTTTAGCAATTCTAATACTATCAACGAATCAATCCCTAAAGAAGTAAAAGGAACATCAATTTTTATTTCTTCCAGAGGAATTTGCATTATTTTAGAAATGTTACTAGTAATAAATTTTTTTAAATTATTAAAGATGATCTTCTCATCTAGCTCTTTCTTAACATCAATATTATTACTTGTTATATTATCAACAAGATGCTTTTCTCTTGCAGGGGTATATTGATTAAATGCTATTTCAATATTGCTAGGGATAGAAAACCGCTGTTCGGCAGCTAGAGCTACAATAACTTGCTGACTTTCTTCCCCATGGGAATATACGGTCTTAAATCCTTCCGCTTTTAATAGTTTTTGCCACATGCCTGACTCAATTAAAGGGCTATTTGTTATACGGAAATCTTCAAATAACCACCATCCTGGAGTTAAACCAAATGTTAATGTAGCATAATCTTGCCTAGAAGTTACCTCATTAATTATTGTAATACCTCCCTCTTTTAGGAATTTTCTAACATTTTGTAGAGTCTTTTTTATATTGCTCGTTGCATGTAAAACATTTGTAGCTATTAATAGGTCAAATTTATTTTGTAAATCTTCACCTGGAGTTTTTTCTATGTTACAAATCTGATAGGTTATGTTTTTATATTTTTCAAATTCTGTTTGTGCTTTTTTAAGAAAAGCAATAGAAAGATCAGTAAAGCAATATTTTACATTTGTATCTAACAAAGGAAGGACAAATTTTGTTGTACTTCCTGTACCAGCTCCAATCTCAATTATATTGAATGGTCTTTGAGGTAGTATTTGTATATAATTTTGAACAATTTGACCTACAATTTGGTTAAAATAGTCTGCAATAGGATTATCTCTATAAATTGGTTCTACCAACCTGAAACTACCGTCTGGAAATAAAACCGACATAGGATCTACTTTACCTGTAAGAACTTCAGGATAATAGCTTAAACAATGATCCAATAGTTTTATATGGGGATGTAACCAAGGATATTCGTGTAATAGTTGACTTTTGTCAATATATTTTCCTTTTTCTATGCTCCTAATAGCTATTTTCAACCTATTATATTTTTCTAATATATTTTCTTGTGGAATTTTTGCATTCTGTACCGCATACCTGCTGTAATTTTCTAAAGCTTGCTGGGCCTTCTTATGAGATAAAATCTCTTCTCCGGAATTATGGTATAAAGGAACAATTTTCTTTAAAAATTCCTCTGAATTACAGGTTATTAAATCTATAATAGTATCGTTTTTTATTAATGCGTTTTTACTTGTATAATCTGAATGTAAATGATGCGTGGAAGTATTAGAAACATCATAATACACATCTAACCTCTTTAGCGCCTCTGAAGTAGCTTTTAAAACAGCTATTTGTGTGCAATCGCTAGCCAAAAAATCTTCAATAATCTTTAATCCTTCTTCTGGTTCTATGGATCCAATCCCCATAGTTAACATGCGTTCCCGGTAATTTTTTTTAGATACAATCCCTACACTTCCCCAGTATCCCCAATTTATAACCTTCGTTTCATACATATAAAAGTTACGCATTAAAGATGCTATAGCATCCTTAAAAACACACGCTGCTGTATAATTTGCTTGCCCTTTATTAGCAATAAAAGACTGGATAGAAGAAAAAAATAAAAAGAAATCTAAATGAATATTATATTTAAGCAGACTTCTGAAAAGATTTATAGAACCGTGAATTTTAGGATTTAAAACCTCGTATAAGGTTTCTTTATCCATAAATGGAATAGTCTTATCTTTTAATACTAAAGCTGAATGAATAATTCCATGGAATTGGTATTGTTGCAGTATTCTTTCAATTTCTTGTATGTCCAGTAGATCAAGTTGTTCATATATGATATTTCCACCTAATTTACTTAAAAGCTCAACTTTTTCTTGATCTGCTACACTGCGTCCTACTAAAACCAACTGCGCTTGGTAATGTTTAGCAAGATATTGGCTTAGGGTAAACCCTAACCCTCCTAGACCTCCTATAATCAAATAGCATCCTTTTTTACGAAACTTTGTTTGTGTTAAAGGCTTTAAAATACTTGCTACCAGCTTCCGAACATAACGTTTACCATTTAATAATACGATAGGTTGTATAGTAGTATTATTTTGATTCTTTTCGGCTATGATCAAATGTAAATGTGCTATCGTTATGTGATTTGTAGAAATACAACAAATATTCAAATGAGGAAATTCTTTAGCAGCAGTTTGAGCAATCCCTAAAAGGGTGGAATTTTGAGGTTGAATAGTCGGACTATATTCGTTAATATGAATAGCATTATTAGTAATAAGTTTAATACTTAAATCGCTATAACGGGAAATTTTTTTTAAGAGTTCTATAAAAAGGTAACATTTTTTATAGCAATCTTTATGATTTAAGGTATCTATAGGGGAAGCATCTATTATCCATATTTCTTTCAAAGCTGGGGAACTACTTATTAATTCCTCAACAGTTATTAAGGAGTGTTCAGAAACAAAAGGTGTCAATATAGCATCATGATTATACCTAATAAGGTTATAGCATGCTTGTGCTATCCTTTCAGAAGCTTGGGTATAAATAATTATATATTTTTTAGGCGATACGTTTAAGGAAGATTCTATAGGGGACTCATCCCATTTAGGGGTATAAGTCAAATTGGATAGAAATTCGGTTTGTTTTTTTTCAATATTAACTTTAGTCATGTTATTTACCTGATTAATTGGACGAATTCCTAAATCAAGAATAGTACAAATTTTATGTTTATTAGCATTTAATATTTCTATATCTACCCGCATGGAAGATTTTTTAATAGTATACGCATAGAATTTACTTTTCTTATCTTCAAAATATTCCTTTGTAAAAATTATTTGACCAGCAGAAAAAGGGAGCATCGCTTTGTTTAAAGATGATAGAGATAAGCCTAAAATGGATTGAAAAGCACTATCTAAAAGATTGGTTTTAAGTAGCTCAAAACTATATTCTATATTTATTTCTGAATAGCATAGTTGTTCATTAAGGATATAAATAGCATTTAACCCTTGAAAAAAGGCACCATAATTAATGCCACTTTTTAAAAAGTGTTGATAAAGCTCGTTTTTATGATAAATATGTTTATAAGATGGTTTTTCTGAAAAATATTTTAAAGAATGGCCATAAATATTTTTTTCCTGTGCTATAATTTCCCCCCTAGAAAATAATTGTTTATTATCTAAACTTTTTAAATAAAAATGTAACCCTTTGGTCTGCTTTACAAATTCAATTATTATTGTGAGAGGATCATAAGAGCGTATAGGTTGTAACCAGGTAATGTTTTGAAAAATTAAATTGTCATAAAGTAAATCAAGTTTATTCATGGCAGAGAACACTAGGCTCAAATGCGCAACTCCTGGTAACATTTTATGATCATTTATTATATGTTCTGCAAGCCAAGGGTGGTTGCCATCAATAGTAACCTTTACACTTGAGTCATTTATTTTTGCTATACAATAAATACCACTTTTATCTATTGCATGAGCAGTTGCTAATGAGTTTGCTGTTTTATTAATCATACTAGAGTCTGCAGCTGTTTCAAACCAATAAGGTTTAGTATAGAAAGGATAAGTAGGCAAGCTAAGCCTAAGTTTCGGTTCATGATCATGCAGTAACTCCCAATCAAGATCATATCCTGCTAAATATTGCTTGCGCCTTTCTTGAAGTTCACAGTAGTATGTATCCCTATTCCTATAATCTCCTAAAGTTTCAACCATTTTTTCTTTGCTGCTTACCGCTACAATTGCTTCGGTTTGCTGATGAAGTCCATCTATTAGCTCTGCTATATTTTTGATTATCCAAGCGCACCTATAGGGAAAATGGCTGCGGCCACTATTAAGGGTGTAAGCAATATTAGCCAAACTATATGCTTTGTTTGAAAGATTAGCTAAATAATGTGCGAGGTTCTTTTGTGATTGTTGTAAGGAATACAAGGCCTTCGCTGATAAGCAAACAAGATAAAATGGTTTATCGGTAAAGTTTGTATCTATTTCTCTTGGGAGCGCTTCTTCTATAACGACATGGGCATTAGATCCTCCAAAACCAAACGAACTAATTCCAGCCACTCTAAGCGTATCACTTTCCCAACTTTGATTGTTAGATACAATGTAGAAAGGACTGTTATGAATAGCTATGTAAGGATTTAATTTATTAAAATGCAAATTCCCTGGTAAAGCTTTATGTTTAATAGATAATAATACTTTGAGTAGTGAAGCAATTCCTGCTGCTGGTTCCAAATGTCCTATGTGCGTTTTTACAGAACCAAGCCCTATATAAGGTTTATCTTCCCATATTCCCAACGCGCGCCAAGCCATCTTTAAAGCATCTATTTCAATAGGATCACCAAGTTTTGTACCTGTGCCATGGGTTTCAATATAACTGACACGTCGTGCTAACGCTTTGTCCTTATAGGCATGTATAAGCAATGCTTTTTGGGCTTCTGGATTGGGTGCTGTAAGGGAATGCGCTTTCCCACCATGGTTTTCAGAGCAACTGATAATATTTCCATAAATATTATCTTTATCCCTTACTGCATCACTATTTCGTTTTAGTAAAACACAACCCACACCTTCCCCCCTAACATATCCGTCTGCTTCTTCATCAAACGTAGCACAACGCCCTTGGGAAGAAAGGAAATTCCCTATTGTAAGGGCTTCATTGGTATAGTTATCAAGAATAATATTTGTGGAACCAACTAATGCATAATCTATTCGTCCTTCTAATAAATCATTGTAAGCCTTACTTAAAGCTACTAACGAACCCGAGCAAGCTGTGTCAAAAGTTTGGCTAGGTCCGCTCCAAGCAAAAAAATAGGAAATACGATTAGAAAGCATAGATGAAACAAGGCCGGGCATTGTATAAGGAATAGGCGTAGTACTTGCTCTATAAACAGAATAATAATCAAAGTTAGTTGCAGCTATATATACCCCTATTTTGCTTTCCTCTAATGATAAAGGATTGTACCCTGCGTCCTCTAATGCGGCCCAGGAGGTTTCTAATAACAGTCTTTGCTGGGGATCCATGTAGGTAGCTTCTAAGGGAGAAATGTTAAAAAAACTTGCATCAAATTTGTCTATGTCATTAATAAAACCAGCTTTTAGCCCTGGAGGTAACGTAGGTCTAGATGAATTATTGAGCTTGATGGTATTGATATTTGCAATAAGATTATGCCAAAAATAATTTATATTCGTTGCACCCGGTAGTCTAGCTGATATGCCAATAATTGATACATCATGAGTGCTATTGGTAAGATTAATGTGTATGGATGGTTTCTTACTATAGATTTTATCGCCTAGTTGTTTTTCGATATGTCCACATAATTTGATAAAATTATTATGTTGATAAAATTCATAAGGTTTAATAGAGGTATTAAACTTTTGATTTATAATACTAGATAATTTATTAAGATTAATTGAATGAAGTCCAAAATGTCCAAAGGGAGTTTGATAATTTGTGTGCAGCAAAGTTAAATTAAAATGTTCTTCTAAAATTTTTAATATTTTTTGTTCTGTACTTTCATCATCATTAATAGAGTGCTTTAAAGGTACCATCTGTAGTTGCTTGTTGGGTGTATTGTTGTACCCGTATTGGGTAATAAGGAGCTTAATGTCTTCTTCTTGCAGTTTCTTAAGATCAATTTTGTTATGTAAAGTAAGCGGTAGCTGTTTTAAGGAAATGATACGTTGAGGAATCATATAATGGGGTAATATTGTGGATAATTTTTCTATTGTACTATTTTCTTCCTTATTATTTGTGGTTCCTTGTACAAAAGAGACAATATGAATCTCGGGTATAAGTCTTACAATAGTCACTACTTCGATGCAATTAATTATTTGTTTAATTGCAGCTGTTATTTCAGAAAGATCAACTCTAAAACCTCTGATTTTTATTTGATTATCGTTTCGTCCAATAAATTTTAAATATTTTTTTCCAAAGTAACTTACTATGTCACCGGTCTTATATACATATTCACCAGTTGATAATGATTTGAACTTTTCTGATGTATCATTATTAAGATAACCTAACCCAACTCCTTCCCCTCCTATCCATAGTTCTCCTGGCATACCTAAAGGGCAAGGGCGTTTTTGAGGATCCAAAATGTAAAAAGTAGTATTGCCGATGGGTTGACCTAAAGAAATAGTATACGGAGTAGTTACTAACACACAAGAGGACCATATAGTAGTCTCGGTCGGACCATACATGTTATATACATCATGATGTTGTGCAAGCAAATAAGCAGCTAAATGCTCTTCTAAATTTTCTCCTCCTATTAATATTTTTAATTTTCGATTACTAAACCAATCTATTACCTGTAGCATCTTCCATGTTGAAGGGGTAGCTTGAACTATTGTAGTAGGGGTATTCTTTATTCTCTCGGCAAGTGCATAACTATTGCTAATACTATCTGATGCTGCTATATCTACGCTTGCCCCAACAGATAAGGGTAGTAATAATTCGAGCAAAGATATGTCAAAATTTAAAGAGGTAATAGAAAGTAAATAATCTTCTTCTCTACATGGTATCCTCTCATGCATAGCTAAGATAAAATTGTAAAGGTTTTTGTGAGAAATGCGCACTCCCTTGGGAGCACCAGTAGAACCAGAGGTAAAAAGAATATATTGAGCTTTATTAAGATTACGCTCTTCCTCCATTAGTTTGGTACAAACTATATCTAGATGTTCATTTTTTTCATCAATAACAATAAAAGTGTTATTGGAGCAAATTGTGTTGAGTTCGCTTTTAGTAATTGTATCCCTGTCAGTTAATATATAATTAACATTAGCATTTTCTATAAAATATTTTAATCTTCTATTCGGGAAATTAGGATCTAAGGGAACAAAACATATTTTTTTTAGAATTGCTGTTAATAAACAAAAAACTAAATTTTGTGATCTATTTAAATGGATGCCAATATTATAAGATAAATCAGCATGCAGCTTAGGAAGTTTTATGTCAAGCAATGCTTGCAATTTAAGTACTTCTAACTCGAGTTCTTTATAATTCCAGAATTTATCTTTAAATATTAAGGCAGCTTTGTTAGCATAGCATTTAAATGAATTTTTAAAAATATCTGATAGTCCATTAGGATGTTGTAAGTGAATAGGAGGACCATGTATATGGCTATGTTTACTATAATAATGTAATGCTAAAAAAGGAGTATTTAATTTGGTAATGAAGAAATTAAGAGTTTTGTTGAAATTAATAAACATTTCTTCAATTTGTTCTTTTGAAGACAACTGCTCTGCAATATTGAGTTGTATATGCAATTTCCCATTTAATATATTATAAATTAAACCTATATCGTAAGGTCCTTCTGTAGCCGGAGAAGCCATTAGCTTACTTTTTAATCCTTTAAGGTGAGGCGTAGCAATCCCTATTAGTCCAGGAGAATGATTTATTAAGATATTAAATGACCTTGAAGGGTTGTTGTTTTTTGTTGATAATCTATTTAATAATTCAAGAAAAGGTACTGCTTGATGAGGTTTTATTTTTTTACGCGTGTTGGCTATAGCTAATAAAATTTCATAAGGAGAAGAATAAGGACTATAATCTACTGTTAAAGGATTAAGGTTAGTAAAACATCCTATGCCTTTTTTACTATCATCTATACTTACTGTATATCCAATATTGATCGCTTCTTGAGTTAATATGGAGTTATATTTTCCTATGAAACTTGCCATAGCGCTTGCCATTAAATGGAAAAGTGTAAAGGGAACAACAGCTTGAAGCAATGTAGCGGTTTCTTCTTTAGTGAATATTTTGGTTTTTATGAAAAAACTACGTTTCTGATGATTTGCTTTATTAGAATGTCTAGCTGTAGATGTTAAAAATCTTAGTGGTTGTTTAAAGTTATTATTGCTAAAAAATGAATCCCAAAATTGAATGTTTTCTTTATGGTATGGCCGAATTGTGGGGGAAAGAAATACATTCTGTTCCTTCCAGCTTTTAGTAGCATTATTATATAAATTCTCTAGAATTTGAATAAAATTTATATAGGAGATTCCATCAAAAATTATATGGCTAAAAGCTATCAAGAAAAGATATCTTTTTTTTTCAATTTTAGTAAGAATAAACTTATAAAGAGGTCCTGTTGAAAGATTAAAATTAACAGAGTTATTTTCTATAATTTCTTTAATGTTTATTGTGCTACCACTAAGGTCTCTATATTCAAAATTAAGAGAAAGATTTTTTGATGCTTGCCAAACTATACCATCCCTTTCGAAAAAATAAGCATTGCATGCTTTGTGAATTTTTCTAACATAATATTTTAATGCTGTTTCTAGATGTGAAGAATTTAGGTTACCACTTAGCTCAAAGATATACCTTAGGATCAAGCTTTGGTCTAAAGGATTAGACTTCCAAACTTGCCAAAAAAGCTTTTGGTAGGGCGTAGTTTTCAAAGACATACTAACTGAACCCAATGATAAGGTTGATATAATTAAATAATGTTAAGAACGTTATTAATAGTATTAATTATATCCCTATTTTACAAGAAGATGGTAGGCAGATTTTTATTATATTTTGCTTGCCACTTGTTTAAATCAGAGAAGTCTACTCGAATAGTTTTAAAAATTGTTTAAAAAAAATTTATGGATTGCGCTATGAATACGCTAACAAAAAAAATAATTATGCTAGCACTATGCTTAATATTGTTTATAGATGGGCTTGGCATTTCCATTGTTTTACCTCTATTCTCTGAAATGTTTTTAGACTTACATAAAAGTATTTTATCTCCTTCTACTTCTATTCAAACTAGAAACATATTATACGCGGCTAGTTTAATTGGTTTTTCTTTAGGCATGTTTATAGGTTCTCCTATTTTAGGTGAATTGTCTGATAAATATGGACGAAAACGGATATTGTTATTATCTCTTATAGGTACATTTGTAGGATATTGTTTATCTGGAGGTGGCGTAGTGCTGAAATCTCCCTTTATGTTCCTGCTAGGGAGAATAATAGATGGGCTTACTGCAGGCAGTATACCAATAGCTCAAGCCGCCATGAATGATATGAGTAGAGAAGATAAAAAAGTAGGCAATATGGGGCTAACTCTTTTTGCTGTAACAGCTGGATATATTATTGGTCCGTTAGTTGCTAAATTTCTCTCCCAAAGTAATAAATGGGCAAATTTTGGGCTTGAAACTCCTTTTTTTGTAACAGCTCTTTTGTCCTTATGTAGCATACTATTCTTGTGTCTATTCAAAGATCAAAAACCTCAAAATGTAGATAAGAAAATTAATTTATTAACTTCCCTTGCTTCTTTTAATGTGCTAGAAAAAATTGGTGATGCTAAAATTATATTAATTGCGCTCTTCTTTTATCAATTAGGTTGGACGCTCTTCTTTCAATATTTACCCTATTTTTTATCTGCTGCAGATTACTCAAAAGAAATTGCAAAAATCTTATCCTTGATAGGAGGGGGGATGGCTATCTCTTTTTGTTTATTAACGAAAACATTTCAAAAAATATTTACGCCCATCCTAGGCTCAATTATAAGTGTGTGTATCATTAGTTTGAGCATATTTATGCAAGTCTTACGTTCTGAGTCCATTACGAGTATTTATATTTTATCTTTTATAGCATCTTTAGGATACGGCTTAGGTTATTCATTTTTATTGGTATACTTGTCACAAAATGTGGACAACACAATGCAAGGTTTAAGTATGGGGCTAGCTGCTTCAATGAGTGCGTTGTCTTCTGCCATAACTGCGTTGCTTGGCTCTTTCCTAGTAAATATTTCCGGTTTATTTACCTATATCGTATCCGGATTTTTCTTTGTAATATGTTTGATGACTTTATTCATTAGAATGTTAATTCTAACAAAAAAATGTATTTACAGTGGAAAATAGAGCATTACATATATTCAGGTCTATATGGAAAAAAGTTGGTGATAGCAAAGAATTGAAAGATCACGACACGATTAAAGTTTTTTTATACTTTGACAACGATGTTCTTGAAATGATAAAATCATTAAATTCTTCTAATATTATTACCTATCCTATCACTATTAATGATTTAACGCTTGATCCGGAAAACAGATTTACCAGCTTGCAAAAAGAGTTAGAAAAACTTAACGCTAAACCTTTAAATGTTTGTATAGCTTTAACAGGATCCATGAATAATTTATTAACAGATTATCCTATTTTAGAAAGTTTTTTAAAAAATACTTTTTTTCTGTTTCAAACGCTACTAGCAATTAAAGAAAAAATTAACGTCTTGTTATTGAAGGAATCAGATTGTGTTTTAGCTGGAATAATGGAGGGAATAGGGTTTTCTTTGGTTGAGGAACATTCAAGTTTTTTATTTAAATCTCTTGAGGTAAAAAAATTGAATGAAGATGGTTTTAGAAGCAAGTGGTTGAATGGTGCTTTATTTAAAGCACCATTCAACTTAATTAAGGATAATGAAATATATGAAGGGTCTTTTGAAAGTAGTCAATTAACCAACATAAATAATACTTTACTAGGAAAGAAAGTATATTTAATAACAGGACAAGGAAAAATAGCCTTACGCTTAGCTAAGTTTTTGAGCAGCAAATACCAAGCAAAAATTATCATTTTTGGACGTAGCGCATTAACAGAGATTGAAAAAAATGAGCTCCCCCTGCAAGGGGTAGCTACTTATATTAAAGTTGATATAGGGAATTTAGGGGAGTTGCAGGAGGCATGGGACTATTGTCTAGCTAAGTATGAAATTATTCACGGAATCTTTCATCTTGCTGGTGTATTAAACGATAAATTATTTCAACATAAAAAATATAAAGAATTTGCGGAAACCCTATATCCTAAGATTCAATGCACTATAAACCTTGATAAAATCTCTGCGCAAACAAAGTTAGATTTCTTTGTATGTTTTTCTTCGTTAAGTGGAACAATGGGCAATTTGGGTCAAGCAGATTATGCTGCTGCCAATTCTTTTCTTAAATACTGGAGTATGCATAGGAATCAAAAGTATCTGCAAGGAGAACGATATGGAAACAGTTTTTGCATTGATTGGGGTCTTTGGGAAAATGGAGGGATGCACATACCTTATAAGCAAGAGAAGCTTTTACCTCTACATACGCAAGAAGCTCTCCATGCTATGGAATATATATTTTCCTCTAGCATACATTACGCTATCATCTATAAAGGTACTCCTTCTCTTTTGATTGATTTTATTAAAAAATTTAATAATTCAGCTGTTGTAATACCTGATTTTCAGTTTGAACAAGCAGAAAATAGCTTTACAAAAAACTTAACGCATTGGGTAAAAGAAATAATTGTAGCGTATACTAAATTACATGATCTTGAAGAGAATGATTCTATTATTGAAAAAGGGGCTGATTCAGTTGCAGCCATCAATATTGCCTCTGAGATTGAAAGAAAGCTTCGAAAAATTAATGATCAGGTACGAATTAATAAAACAATCCTATTTGACAAACCAACTATAGTTTTATTAACTGAATATATTAAAGGACATTTTCTTAGTGAAATAAAAACAATTTTTTCTGGTTTTGAAAAATGCATAGATACTTATAGCTTAAGTAACGAAATTGCTTATTCTAATTCTCCTGTGGAAGAAATTAAGAATCATTTCCCTTCTGCAAGAGATGATGCTATTGCAATTATAGGATTTGCTGGCCAATTCCCAGAAGCAGATTCTATAGAAGTATTATGGAGTAACTTGATACAAGGAAAAAATTGTATTAAAATTATACCTAAAGATCGGTGGAATTGGCGTAAATATTATGATCCTGACCCTAAAAATGAAGGAACTGCTTATGGAAGACATGGAGGGTTTTTAAGATCGATTAAATTATTTGATCCTTCATTTTTTAACATTTCTCCTGCAGAAGCGGAAAGAATGGATCCTCAAGAAAGACTCCTCTTACAAAATACTTACCATGCTATACAAGATAGTGCGCTTACACCCGAATCTCTATATGACTCTGGTGTTTTTATTTCCGTAATGTATGGTCATTATATTTCATATGATGAAAAAAAAGAAAGTATAGATTCATCATATGCTTCACTTGCAAATAGGATCTCTTATAATTTTAACTTCAAAGGACCATCTATAGCAGTAGATTCAATGTGTTCTGGTGGACTTACTGCACTTCATTTAGCAATACAATCAGTAAAAAATGGAGATTGCGCTTCTGCAATAATAGGAGGGGTTAATCTCATGCCCCATCCGGTCAAATATAAAATATTATCTCAGGGGCGTTTTTTAAGTCTTTCTGGAAAATGCAATAGTTTTGGGAAAGATGCTGATGGATATGTTCCAGGAGAAGGAGCAGTAGTATTAATAATAAAGCAATTAAAAGATGCTTTGAAAAACAAGGATTATGTTTATGGTATTATACGAGGTAGTGCTATAAATTCCGGAGGAAAGTCAGCTGGGTATACGGTACCAAATCCTACTGCACAAACAGAGGTTATAAAAAAAGCGCTCGAACGTTCTTTACTTCCACCAGAAGCCATTACTTACCTAGAAACCCATGGTACTGGCACCCCTCTTGGGGACCCCATCGAGATACAGGGCTTAACAGAAGCTTATAAAGTTCCCTATAAACAACATTATGCTCTTGGAGCATTAAAAGCAAATATAGGCCACTTGGAGTCTGCTGCAGGAATTGCAGCTATTATTAAAGTTTTATTACAATTTAGGTATAAGAAAATGGTGCCTACCATTAATTGTTCAGAAGAAAACCCTTTGCTTAATTTAAAAAAAACTCCCTTTTTCTTAGTAAAAAAATTGCAAGATTGGATGCCTGTTCACAATTACCCTAGGGTTGCGGGGATAAGCTCTTTTGGGGCGGGTGGTTCAAACGCTCATGTAATTATTCAAGAACCTCCTAGCTCTACTGTGCAAAATAGCCCCATTTTGCCTATTTATATTTTACCTTTATCAGCAAAAACAGCTTATTCTCTTAAAGAAAATGTCCTTAATTTCAAAAAATGGCTTAAAAATGTTGAGCATATCTCATTATATTCTTTGTCTTATAGTGCAGCGTGTTGCAGAGAACATTTTCGTTACCGCTGTTCCGTACTTTTTTCCAGTCAAGAAGAATTAGTAGATAAATTAGAAGAACTTGTTGCTGAAAGTTTATGGAAGCATTTCAAAACTTCCCTTTTAACCATAAATAGCACAATAGAAAACTTGTTAAGTAGTTTACACAAGGATGTAGAAAGTAATGAATATGTTAGTCTTATTAGGGAAGTCAATAAATTATATAAAGAAGGATATAACATTCCTTGGGAAAAAATTTATAAACTACGTTCGGTGGTAAAATTACCTTTGTATACATTTGATTTAAAGGAATATTGGTCTAATGAATTTGAGCGATCTATAAATAATACCTTACAACAGGATACCTCCATTACCTTTCAGCATTACAATTCTCAAGAGGACTTAAATTATAAGGAAACTAAAAAAGAAATTTTCTATTACATTTCTCAATGGGTAAAAAGTTCTTTGGATGTGAAAAACATCACGGATACACAGAATATAATTTTAATTGATAAGTTAATATACTGGGAAGGATATAAAAACACCTATAGTTATATCGTCGCTCCATTTGATTATAAAAGCTTTAAAGATGCTTTGAATGCTATTGTTTTTACTAATTCTTCAGCCAAACCCATAAAAATATTTATAAATCTACAAGGTCATATATTAGAGAATAATAACCATTATATAGAATATTTTTTTGAAATATCCCAACTAATCATAAAATCTGTTGTCTTTTTTGAAATCGTCATTGTTAAAGAAGAATTAGGTAATATAGACGATGCATGTTATGCTGCTCTGATGGGATTATTTAAATCCATTATACTGGAAAGTAATCATATTAAAGTAAAATTGCTTACGCTTTCAAAAAGTATTTCTGGGCAACAATTATTAAATATTTTTATTAACGAATCTACTTACTATAGTAAATTTTTTGAAGAAATTACTTATCGTCATGAAACAAGACTAGTAAGAACTTTCCACCTGCAGCAATTTCCCAATATTAATAAGTCATTAGTTCTACGGGACAAGGGAGTTTATATAATCTCTGGAGGCTTAGGCAAGATTGGTCAAGTTATAGCTGAATATTTAGCACACTTCTTTAAAGCAACTTTAATACTATTCGGTTCATCTGAGCTTACCCAGGATAAGAAAAATGTGCTAAAGAAGTTACAGACCTTAGGGGGAAAAATAGTTTATAAGCAAGTTGATATAACAGATGTTATACAACTACAAGAGCTCATTAATATTGTAACATTAGCATATGGAAATATTAACGGGGTGATACATGCTGCAGGACGTACTAAAGATAAACTCTTTTTTTCAAAAGAGATTAAAGACTTTAAAAATATTGTAGATATAAAAATAAAAGGAGCAGTTGCTTTAGATGAGGCTACTAAGACGCAAAGCTTAGATTTCTTTCTACTATTTTCATCTGTAGCAAGTGTATTTGGCAATATAGGGCAAACGGATTATGCTACTGGGAATAGTTTTATGGATACATTTGCAACTGTACGTAATGTTTGGGTAGAAAATAAAGAACGCTCTGGCCGTACTGCGAGTATAAACTGGCCTTTATGGGATAGCGGAGGAATGCAAGTAAGCAAAGAAAAAGTGAATCTTATTTATGAACAGCAAGGTATTGCACCTATTACGAATAGAGCAGGTTTACATATTCTTTTATCCATTATAAATAATATTAATTATATCTCACAGGGTGCTATTATGCCTCTTCAAGGGGATAAAATTAAAATAAATGAAGCTTTACACGGTTTATTTGATATTCCTATTGCTAAACTAGAACTAAATAGTTCCTGTAAAATGGATGCTTCTGTTGTACCAGAAAAAATATTGACTCATATTTCAGAGCTTATCAAATTAGATAAGCATTCTATTGAAATGGAGACAACTTTTGGAGACATAGGTTTTGATTCTGTATTACTACAGAAACTAGCAGATAAACTTAAGGAAAGCTTTGAAGTTACAGTTCCACCTAATATTTTTTTCACCTTTAATACGCCTGGTAAAATTCAACAGTATATACAAGACAAATTACCTAAGCAAACATTAAATAGTAACGAACTTATTAAGGATAATTCGCTATCGCTTAGCATTAATGATTTAACACACAAACAAAGTTCCTATGGCTATAAAGTTGCTAACTGTAGCATAATAGGAATAAATGGCATAATGCCAAACGCGCTTAGTTTAGAAGATTTCTGGCGAAATATGCAAAGTGGCATAAACGCTATACAACCCATAAAAAGGTGGAAAAATAGAAATTATTATGGAGGCGTGATTCCTCAAATGAAATATTTCGATCCTGCTTTTTTTAATTTATCAGCAAGAGAAGCTATGCTAATGGATCCTCAGCATCGTTTATTTCTTCAAGTAGCGTATAGTACTATTTTAGATGCAGGATATAACCCTCAAAAGTTGAACAAAGTAGGCGTTTTTGTAGGCGTTCAGTTTAATGATTATCAAATTCTTTTACAACAATGGAAGCAAAGTCGCCATCCTTATGCTGCAACAGGAAATGCACATGCAATGCTTGCAAATAGAGTATCTTATTTGTTAAATTTTAATGGTCCAAGTCAAACTGTTGATTCCGCATGTTCAAGTGCTTTGGTAGCTTTAAGAAGAGCAGTCTTAGCTTTAGAAAATTATGAATGTGACTATGCATTGGTAGGAGCAGTGAGTCTACTCATAGACCATGAAGTTAGCGATGCAGCTGCTAGTATGGGCGTTCTTTCTTCCCAAGGGCGTTGTGCTACGTTTGATGAAGAGGCAGACGGATATGTTAGGGGGGAAGGTGTGGGTTGTGTTTTACTAAAACGAAATAGTGATGCAGTAAGGGATAAAGATAATATTTATGGAAATATTATCAGTTGCTCTGAAAACCATGGTGGGAAAGCGCATTCCCTTACAGCACCCAATCCAGAAGCCCAAAAAGCATTGCTTATACATGCCTATAAGGACAAAGCGTTAGCACGACGTGTCAGTTATATTGAAACCCATGGCACAGGTACAAAACTTGGTGATCCTATTGAAATAGATGCTTTAAAGATGGCTTGGCGCGCGTTGGGAATATGGGAAGATAAACCTTATATAGGGCTTGGTTCTGTAAAAACGCACATAGGACATTTGGAACCAGCAGCAGGAATTGCTTCACTACTCAAAGTATTATTATCTATTAAACATAAAGCTTTACCAGGGAATTTGCATTTTAATAAATTAAATCCTTACATAGCTATTCATAACAGTCCTTTCTACATTGTATCTAACAATCAAAGTTGGGAAAGTGATACGCTTAGAGTGGCTGGAATTAGTTCGTTTGGTTTTGGAGGATCTAATGCCCATGTCGTTATAGAAGAAGCGCTCCCAAGAGAAATAGATACAAACTTTACCGATAAACCATTTTATCTTGTTTGCTTATCAGCGAAGGCCTTGTATTCCTTACAACAATCACAAAAGAACCTCGCACATTATTTAGCTAATCTTTCAAACAAAGCATATAGTTTGGCTAATATTGCTTACACCCTTAATAGTGGCCGCAGCCATTTTCCCTATAGGTGCGCTTGGATAATCAAAAATATAGCAGAGCTAATAGATGGACTTCATCAGCAAACCGAAGCAATTGTAGCGGTAAGCAGCAAAGAAAAAATGGTTGAAACTTTAGGAGATTATAGGAATAGGGATACATACTACTGCGAACTTCAAGAAAGGCGCAAGCAATATTTAGCAGGATATGATCTTGATTGGGAGTTACTGCATGATCATGAACCGAAACTTAGGCTTAGCTTGCCTACTTATCCTTTCTATACTAAACCTTATTGGTTTGAAACAGCTGCAGACTCTAGTATGATTAAAGAGATAATATGAAGGATAACCATATACTTATACAATTAAAAAATATATTTGCAGCGGTCTTGCTTTGTTCAGAAGAAGAGTTGATGTTAGATAGACCCTATATTGATATGGGGGTGGACTCTATACTTGCAATACAAATTGCTAAGTTAATAAAAATAAAGCTGGGATATGAAATTTTTTCATCTGATTTGTACAATTTTACATCTATTAATGATTTAGCCATACATATGGAAAGGCTAAAAGCTTCAGAACAAACACACAGCAGCAAGGGCAATAATTTTAAACCAAATAAAAAAGAAAATAAAGAAAAAATAGCTATTATAGGTATTTCAGGACGTTTTCCTGGAGCAGCTAGCCCTAATGAATATTGGGAGAATTTAATTCATTCTAAATGCTCTATCACAAATGGTAATAGATGGGATGGATTTACTGATAAAAAATATAAAGGAGGGTTCTTAGAAAATATTACTCATTTTGACTCTAATTTTTTTAATATTTCTCCACGAGAAGCTGCCTTAATGGATCCCCAGCAAAGAATTTTAATGGAAGTAGCATGGGAAGCATTTGAAGATGCAGGATTAACAAAAGAAGCATTAAATGATAGTAAATGCGGTGTCTTCACTACTTCGCTTCCAGGTGATTATAAAAATAACACTCAGGATAATAAAAAGATTTATAATAACTTTAGTTTCCTTGGAAATGCTGTATCAGTAAACGCTGGTAGAATATCGTATTTTTTTAATCTAAAAGCTCCTTCAATAAATATTGATACCGCATGTTCCTCTTCTTTAGTAGCAATTGACTTAGCGATTAAATATTTAGAAAGTGGCATATGTGATACCGCTCTTATAGGAGCAAGCTGCATCTTTAGTACACCGGAATTATTTAAACTTGCAAAAAATTCCAATTTACTTTCTAAATCTGGATTATGTTATAGCTTTGATGAAAGAGCAGATGGTTTTGTACCTGCCGAAACAGTATCGTGTATAGTGTTAAAGAAAATAAGTGATGCAATAAGGGATAGACATAGGATATATGGTATAATGGAAGCTATTGGGGTTAACCATGATGGCTATACCAATGGCCTTATGTCACCTAATGTTGATGCACAAAAAGAGTTGATAACCTCAATATACAGGGGACATGAGATAAATTTGTCTGAGCTTGGATATGTTGAGGCTCACGGTACTGGTACTGCTATTGGTGATCCTTTAGAAATAAAAGCTTTAAAGGAAAGTTTTGAACAATTGTCTGATTATAAGTGTTATATAGGATCATCAAAGGCGAATATAGGTCATGCTTTAGTTGCTTCAGCATTAGCAAGCATTATTAAGATTGTACTTAGCTTTAAACATAATACTATTCCTCCACAAATAAATTTTGCAAATTTAAACCCTGAAATTAAACTAGGAGCGTTTAAAATAAATACCAATGTAGTAAAATGGCCGAAAGAAAAAAACTTAGCTGCTATTAGTGCTTTTGGTTTTAGTGGAACCAATGCACATCTTGTTCTACGAAAGCCAGAACAAATAAATTTAAATAAGATAGATACTATTAGACCTTATATATTTTTATTTAGTGCAAAAAATAAAAGACAATTAGAAAAGCTCCTTCATTCTTATAAAATTTTTCTATCTGGTATTGAAGATCAGGAATTAGCTTGTCTCAGTTACAGTTTGAATTGTTCATTAACTCATTTTCCTAATAAATTTGTTTCTATTGCAGAAACTAAAGAGCAGTTACTTGAGAACATTAACATTTTTTTAAATGATAAGCATAACTGCTCTATAAATACTTACCAAAAGCCCCCTTATTCAAAAGAGGAAGTTATGTATCGCCTTACAAGCAACGAGCTTACAGGAAAAGAACTGTATAAATACCTTGCGTATATAGCTTATTTTTTGATGCATGAGGAAAAAATAACTTTGCAAGCGCTGTATCCTAATTTCGTACATAACATATCTCTACCATCTTATCCCTTTTGTAGGGAATATTCTTGGATAGGACAGGATGGGTCCTTTCATAATACAGAAACATCTATAAAAAAAAATGATGCTATTGAAGCATATATAGATGACAATAAATGGTGTGTTGTGGATAAACTCAAAACAAGGCTGTCAGACATTTTAGGGTATAAAGTAGAAGCTATTTCATCTGATCAACCTTTGCAAAGTTTTGGTATTGATTCTATAGTAGCGCTGCAATTATTAGATATATTTCAAGAAGAATATGGTGCCGTTAATCCTCAAATTATTCTTACGTCTAATAACTTAAACGAGCTAGCTGAAAATTTAGAGAAACTTAAGAAGAAAAATCAGTCAAAACCTCAATTGGAACTAAATATTAGCAATACAACTAAAATTTTCTCAAAAGAATTTGCATATAATACTATTCTTCAAGATGGTATTGAGTGGTTTATTTTTGGAGAAAATAATAGGAATACAATCGTCTTTTTACCTCCTTTAAATACACTTGCCCATGTATGGATTCAACAGCTTAGATTTTTCTTAAAAGGAAATAATACAATATATATTCCCCATTATCCTGGCCATGGAAACAGCTTATTTAAGGAACCAGATTTAGAAAATCTGGTTCTTAGTATATTTAAGAGTTTTGAAGCTATTGCTGGAAAATATAAAAAATTTGATTTATTAGGATGGTCGTTAGGGGGATGTATTGCTATCATTCTTAGTTTAGTAAGTCCTAGGGTACAAAATCTCATTCTAATAAATACTTCTGCTAAGTTTGACAACGATATTTTTGCTCAATCAATTACCTTAAGAGAAGCGTTACTATATCATCAAAATTATTTGCAAGATTTGTTTGATTTTTCAGCACAAAATATTATTGATTATATAAGTGCCGGATGTTCACTGGAGGTACTAAAATATTATTACAATAGACTGCAAGAATTCGATGCCACGCCAAAATTATCTTCATTAAATGTACGCTGTATGATAGTGTACGGAGAAAACGATCCTGTTATCAATCTTCATGATATCAATCGCTTGAATTTTATTAGAGATTCTAAAATTATTTCTTTTGAGAATGAGGGACATTTTATACCTCTGACTGCACCATTTAAATTTAATAGATTAATCAAAAATTTTATGGACTATAAAGATGATATTAAACTATAATAAAGCTCATGCAAGTAGGATTATAAAATATTAAAATGGAAAAAATATGTTGATTAACCACAAGGAAGCTTGCGTTTTGATATTTAGCATGCAAAAGGATTTCTTACCTTCTCTTATTAATGGACAAAATGTTTTAGATAGCTGTTACTGGCTAGTAGACTTGGCAAATCATTTTGATGTTCCTGTAATCATAATTGAACATAAAAAATTAGGTGCGTCTATAGGCACATTAACTAAAATAGCCCAAAACCCCCTACATGCAGAAGTAGTTCATTTTTCTTGCCTAAAGGAACCTATAGTTCAAGATAAAATTAGTAAGCTAAAAAGAAAACAATTTTTACTTGCAGGAGCGGAATCACATATAGCGATTAGCCAATCTGCTATAGATTTCAAAAAAAATGGCAGCGATACCTTTGTAATTGTTGATGCTATTACAGCACGAAATGAGATAGATCATTTAACAGCTATTAATAGACTTAACCAGCTCAATATACCTATTGTTACTAAAGAAATGGTATTTTTTGAATTCATTGATAATTCAGAATATTCAAATTATATTGATATGAGCCTCAAATTTCTTGATAGAAGGTATATTCGTGAATAATTAAATGAGGTATACAAATGAGAAAGAAAAGCATAGCTATAATAGGAGGGGGGGGAGCAGGAGCTACCGCTGCATGGGCCTTAAGTAAAGTCCATAATATTTCTTTGTTTGAAATGGAAAATACCTTAGGGGGGCATGCTTATACAGAAACGCTTGAAATAAATGGCCATAGGGTAAAAGTAGATTTAGGAGTAGAGTATTTTTCTGAAAAGCAGGCACCAAATTTATATACCTTATTAAATCATTTTAAAATTGATACATTTATAGCACCTTTATCATTTGGAGCTGCTTCTAAGGAAAAGAATGATGAATTTTGGACTAATACACACATAAAAGGACCTATATGGGAAAAAATTTCTAGAGAATGTAGTAGGTTTCATGCTCAAATGCATGAAATAATTCATCTAGATAATCCTATTGTACAAAAAACGACTTTAGGACAATTTTTAAAGCAAGAAAATTATTCCAAAGATTTCATATATAAGGCATTACTCCCATTATTAACAACATTTTCAAGTGGAAATTCCCAAACCTTAGCGTATAGTTTAACTTTTTGTGCCATTTCTTTTTCTATGGGATTATTGTCTTTCTTTCATCCCACTTATTGGCGAAAATCTGAAGAAGGAATTGGTAATTACTTATCAAAGATCTCTCAAGAATTAGGGGATAAGATACATCTTAATAGTAAAGTTGTAAAAGTCGAAAGAGATAGTAATTGCGTATTAATATATGTAGATAAAAAGCCACCACTAAAGTTTGATGAAGTAATTTTTGCTACTCATGCTGATACCACGTTGTCAATGATAAGCAATCCTACTGATGAGGAAAAAAATATTTTAGGTCATTTCGAATATACACCTATAGAATGTGTGTTACATTCTGATTTATCTATATTAACTAAAAAATTTAATGCTACTATTTATTGTGAATTTACTTATAAACAGCATGAAGACCGATTTATTGGTTCATTAACCCGTGTAATTAATTGTTTAGACCCTTATAAGCATATAGAAACACCTATCCTAGTTACTTTCGACCCTAAGTTCACAATATCAGATCAATATATCTATCTAAAAAAATATTGGAAAATACCTAAATTAAGACCACAAGATATGAGCAATAAAAAAAATATACGGAAACTTCAAGGAAAAAATCATTTTTGGTTTTGCGGCACAGATACAAGTCTCACAGGTCATGAGGGAGCTATTGTTTCAGGTCTAGTAGTAGCAGATGCCTTGGGAGCATATTACCCATTCTCACATAATAATTGGGCTACCATGCAATTTAACATAGTTAAAAACATAATGGGCATATATACACCTTATGAACAAGTAACAAATATCATTACCAATAGCATCTACTTTATAGCCAAATCGCTCGGTTTGCATAAATCCCAAGTATCGAAAGTATTTTTGGATTTCTATGCGTGATAGTTTAATTTTAGACAATTTTTTTATTTTTGATTTTGACCTGAAAGGAGAAGAAAAATTTGATATAGAGAATAACAAAATATCTTTATGTCTTGCTAAAAAAACTGATAGAGAATTAGAATTAATTAAAAATAAATACCTTCATTTGGAAGAGCTTAGTAAGCTATCAAAATATACTTATACTTTAAAAAGGAGGAGTTTTCTGTTAGGGAGAATAGTTGTAAAAAAGCTTATCGCACATCACATAAATAACAACAGCTATTCTAAAGACATTAAAATTAACAATACTATAGAGGGGGAACCTTTTATAGAGGGAAGTAATTTTAATATCTCTATTGCCCATTCGGATGATTTGGGGGCTGCTGTAATAAGTCCACCTTGTATTAAAGCAACCATAGATATAGAATATACCGCTCATTTACAAAAAATAGATTCATCATCTTTTAGCAATAGTGACTTATATATGTTTCAAAGTATCCTACAACAGGAAGCATATGTTATACAAACTTGCTTATGGGCTTCAAAAGAAGCGCTAGTAAAATTTTTAGGTATAGGTTTTACGATCCCATTTGATCTATTAGATCTAGAGAAGGTCGTTAATTATGATACTGATATATTCTTTATATACTTTAAAAATTTTAAGTCAGTTAAAGTAGTTGTTATTAAAGAAAAAGGAATTATTCTTGCTATATGCTTGTCTAAACCAATAAATATTACTAACCTGAGAGAATTTGCCATATTATTTCGATTCTATATTAATCAAATATTTATCGAATGAAGGAGGTCATTGTCTTATTTTCAGTATATACATAAAAATATTTGTTACTTATATCATTTAGGGGTTCATACATAGCAGTTAAACATCTGATTTCATAGCTTAAAAGAGGCCACGTCAACCACCTGTGTTATTCCAATTTTCTCCAAGAAATCTGTATCATGTGAGATAACAATCATTGCTCCTGGGTAAGCTTTGAGGAGTTGTACAACATGCCCTTTGGTTTCTAAATCGAGGTTGTTGGTAATTTCATCAAGCAGTAGGAGTTTCGGGGGATTAGCAGCAATTTGCGCAAGTGTTAGCCTTGCTTTCTCACCGCCTGAAAGGGTATGGACACACGTATTTACCTCTTCATTGTTACGGAATAAAAAATCATTGAGGTGACGCCTTACTTCCGCGTGAGACCAATCTGGTACCAATGTTGAGATTGTCTCAAGTACGGACTTACTGGGGGAAAGCGTACTGTAGTGTTGGTCCAAGTAGCCAATGTCCTCTCTTTTTACTACATACCATTCCCCTGTTTTATGTACCGATTTATCGCCCAAGATGGCCTTAATCAGTGTCGATTTGCCACTACCATTATCCCCAGCTAGGGCAAGGCGGTCTTGACCAGAAAGGGTTAAATTGATGTCAGACAGCAGCGGTTGATCCAAGCAATACCCTACCAAACCACCAGAGATTTGAACAACTGATCGTCTAGCAACCTCATGATTAGCAATAAAAAATTTAGGCTTAATAAGCGCAGGCTGTCGAAGGGATTCTAGTTGATTAAAAAGAGCTTCTTTATTTTCTCTTATTTTTGCTTTCTTCTTACTGCAACTGTTTTGCCCGCTACCTTGAGCGGCACGTAGGGCCAATTTATCTGCCGCATATTTTTTCTCACCGTAAGCTTTTCTTTTGCTTGCTCTTTCTTGCGTTTGCATAAGCTTGTTGTGCATATCTTTCCTTTGTCTGCTTAATCTTTCAAGATCGCTTTCGATAGATGCGCGTTTTAGATTGATCTTATGTATGTAATCGTCATAATTACCTGAAAAAATATGGATTGCTCCATTATCCATATGCCACAAAGTGTCCATACAATTGCGTAGCAATTCAGTATCATGGGAAGCAATGATAAGGGTACCGGAGTAAGCCTGTAGCAGGCACATTAAGCTTTTTCGCTGGTGTTTATCCAAATGATTGGTAGGCTCATCAAGCAGCAGCACATTGGGGTCTAAACGCAAAGCTTCTGTGATAGCAGTATTAAGGCGTTGTCCCCCACTTAAATTTGCATAATCTTCAATAATTTGTGGAACATAGCCGATAACGGTTGCCTTGTCCTTATAGAGGGTACCACCAGCAGGTTCAACAATACCTGCCATTACTTTAAGGAGTGTAGATTTTCCGCTTCCATTCTTGCCAATAAGCGCAATGCGGCTGCCATAAGTGATCTGACAATTGAAATCTTCAACAACTGTTTTATGGGAGAAATACAACGTAAGGCCTTTGATTTGAATTGGTTTATATACCATAGGTAATTTTTCTAAACATGCTTTAGGGCTTTGAACAATAATGCTAGTCTATTTCTGCTTTGAATTTCTGCTTTGAAACAACGAAACCATGTACAGCCAACTTTTGGGCAATCTTGGCGTATGATTTTCATGATACGTTAAACGCTTATTCAAGCTATATATATACAATATAATATACCTTCCAAGGAAAGTGAAAAAAATAGAATACTAAATATAGATATGTGTGGAGAATCTATGGCATAGAGCGAAAATTTAAGGAAAAAAGTTGCTCCTGCATTCAAGTGTCCCTTAATCTTTTTGATATAGTTTATTTTTTATTCTTACTTTGCGTAGCCCTACAAAAATAAGCATTCCCATGCAAATTTGGACCGACTTGTGCAACAAAACCATTCCAAACCCGCCTTATACATATGGCAAGCAGTGCCACAAGTGCTTCTTGTCCAACAAATAAAAAACATACCTCCATTTATTTAGGGAACGCCTAAAGGGAAGTGGCGCAACTGTTTATTTGGTTAATACAGGATGGAACAAGCTGGTAGCTATGGTGCAGAAAAGGGTATCGATTCCCTATTGAACTTACGCGTAACCTTATCCAGGTTATTGTAAATGGGTTCCTAAAAAAGTTCACTTATGACTGCTTGCCAAACTTTAACTTAGCTATCCCTACTGCTTTACCAGTTATTGATTCAGCTATATTGGGCCCTAGCAAGAATTGGCAAGATAGCTACTTTATCAAGCTAAAACCAATGCGCTCATTACACGCTTTTGGAAAAATACAGCGCGCTTTCATCTTGAAGCTGCTGTACAAATGGCAGCTCCTCGTTTCCTCCATTAGCCTGTAGTATATCAATACAATCTTGATGACCAAATCTTCTGCCAGATGTAAAGGAGCCGATCCATTTTTATTTTTTAGGTTTACATCAGCCCCTCCTTTAATTAAAGCCGTGAGACAATCTAGCTTGCCTTCTTGTGCTGCAAAATGCAAAGGAACACCCATCCATTTTTATCTTTTAGGTTTACATCAGCCCCTCCTTTAATTAAAGCCGTGAGACAATCTAGCTTGCCTTCTTGTGCTGCAAAATGCAAAGGAACCCATCCATTTTTATCTTTTAGGTTTACATCAGCCCCTCCTTTAATTAAAGCCGTGAGACAATCTAGTTTGCCTGTATATGCTGCCAAATGTAAAGGAGCTTGTCCATCTTTATCTTTTAGATTTACCTTGGCCCCTCCTTTAATTAAAGCCGTGAGACAATCTAACTTGCCTGCATATGCTGCCTTATGTAAAGGAGCTTGTCCATATTTATTTTTTAGGTTTACATCAGCTCCTCCTTTAATTAAAGCGTCCATACAATTTGTATGGCCCATTTCTGCCGCCAGATGTAAAGGAGCCGATCCATTTTTATTTTTTAGGTTTACATCAGCCCCTCCTTTAATTAAAGTCGTGAGACAATCTAGCTTGCCTTCTTGTGCTGCAAAATGCAAAGGAACCCATCCATTTTTATCTTTTAGGTTTACATCAGCCCCTCCTTTAATTAAAGCCGTGAGATAATCTAACTTGCCTGCATATGCTGCCTTATGTAAAGGAGCTTGTCCATACTTATCTTTTAATTTTACATCAGCTCCTCCTTTAATTAAAGCGTCCATACAATTTGTATGGCCCATTTCTGCCGCCAGATGTAAAGGAGCCGATCCATTTTTATTTTTTAGGTTTACATCAGCCCCTCCTTTAATTAAAGCCGTGAGACAATCTAGCTTGCCTGTATATGCTGCCAAATGTAAAGGAGCTTGTCCATCTTTATCTTTTAGATTTACCTTGGCCCCTCCTTTAATTAAAGCCGTGAGACAATCTAGCTTGCCTGCATATGCTGCCTTATGTAAAGGAGCTTGTCCATCTTTATCTTTTAGATTTACCTTGGCCCCTCCTTTAATTAAAGCGTCCATACAATTTGTATGGCCCATTTCTGCCGCCAGATGTAAAGGAGCCGATCCATTTTTATTTTTTAGGTTTACATCAGCCCCTCCTTTAATTAAAGTCGTGAGACAATCTAGCTTGCCTTCTTGTGCTGCAAAATGCAAAGGAACCCATCCATCTTTATCTTTTAGGTTTACATCAGCCTCTCCTTTAATTAAAGCCGTGAGACAATCTAGCTTGCCTGTATATGCTGCCAAATGTAAAGGAGCTTGTCCATCTTTATCTTTTAGATTTACCTTGGCCCCTCCTTTAATTAAAGCCGTGAGACAATCTAGCTTGCCTGCATATGCTGCCTTATGTAAAGGAGCTTGTCCATACTTATCTTTTAATTTTACATCAGCTCCTCCTTTAATTAAAGCGTCCATACAATTTGTATAGCCCATTTCTGCCGCCAGATGTAAAGGAGCCGATCCATATTTATTACCTTTTAGGTTTACATCAGCCCCTCCTTTAATTAAAGCCGTGAGACAATCTAGCTTGCCTTCTTGTGCTGCAAAATGCAAAGGAACCCATCCATCTTTATCTTTTAGGTTTACATCAGCCTCTCCTTTAATTAAAGCCGTGAGACAATCTAGCTTGCCTGTATATGCTGCCAAATGTAAAGGAGCTTGTCCATCTTTATCTTTTAGATTTACCTTGGCCCCTCCTTTAATTAAAGCCGTGAGACAATCTAGCTTGCCTGCATATGCTGCCTTATGTAAAGGAGCTTGTCCATACTTATCTTTTAATTTTACATCAGCTCCTCCTTTAATTAAAGCGTCCATACAATTTGTATAGCCCATTTCTGCCGCCAGATGTAAAGGAGCCGATCCATATTTATTACCTTTTAGGTTTACATCAGCCCCTCCTTTAATTAAAGCCGTGAGACAATCTAGCTTGCCTTCTTGTGCTGCAAAATGCAAAGGAACCCATCCATCTTTATCTTTTAGGTTTACATCAGCCCCTCCTTTAATTAAAGCCGTGAGACAATCTAGTTTGCCTGTATATGCTGCCCAATGTAAAGGAGCTTGTCCATCTTTATCTTTTAGATTTATATTGGCTCCTCCTTTAATTAAAGCGTCCATACAATTTGTATGGCCCATTTCTGCCGCCAGATGTAAAGGAGCCGATCCATTTTTATTTTTTAGGTTTACATCAGCCCCTCCTTTAATTAAAGCCGTGAGACAATCTAGCTTGCCTTCATATGCTGCCGCATGTAAAGGAGGAGTTTGTTCTATTTGCTTATTAAAGCTACAAATAAGCATAAAAATATACCCCAAAAATAATATCCTATGGACCTTTCGTATAAAAACAGTGCGTGAACGGAACATAAGATTATTGTTTAATTGTTTGAACGATAAAATAAATAAAATAAGCCTCTTCATTACTAGTACAATACTACTAATACTAAATATGTTAATAATCTTATACTTTGCATTATGTTGCTTAATGCTTTTATGTACTTATTCCGCTACTATTTTCTACTACTAGCTTACATAAGTTTTAAACATATACAAATAGTATATAAAATTATACGCTATATTAACGCCTAAAGGGAAGTGGCGCAACTGTTTATTTGGTTAATACAGGATGGACAGCTGGTAGTTATGGTGCAGAAAAGGGTATCGATTCCCTATTGAACTTACGCGTAACCTTATCCAGGTTATTGTAAATGGGTTCCTAAAAAAGTTCACTTATGACTGCTTGCCAAACTTTAACTTAGCTATCCCTACTGCTTTACCAGTTATTGATTCAGCTATATTGGGCCCTAGCAAGAATTGGCAAGATAGCTACTTTATCAAGCTAAAACCAAAGCGCTCATTACACGCTTTTGGAAAAATGCAGCGCGCTTTCATCTTGAAGCTGCTGTACAAATGGCAGCTCCTAGTTTCCTCCATTAGCCTGTAGTATATCAATACAATCTTGATGACAACATCGTTCTGCCAGATGTAAAGGAGCCGCTCCATCTTTATTTTTTAGGTTTACATCAGCTCCTCCTTTAATTAAAGCCGTGAGACAATCTAGCTTGCCTGTATATGCTGCCAGATGTAAAGGAACCCATCCATTTTTATCTTTTAGGTTTACCTTGGCCCCTCCTTTAATTAAAGCCGTGAGACAATCTAGCTTGCCTGTTTGTGCTGCAAAATGCAAAGGAACCCATCCATCTTTATCTTTTAGGTTTACATCAGCCCCTCCTTTAATTAAAGCCGTGAGACAATCTAGTTTGCCTGTATATGCTGCCAGATGTAAAGGAGCTTCTCCATTCTTATCCCTCTTTAGGTTTACCTTGGCCCCTCCTTTAATTAAAGCCGTGAGACAATCTAGCTTGCCTGTATATGCTGCAAAATGTAAAGGAGCTTCTCCATTCTTATCCCTCTTTAGGTTTACCTTGGCCCCTCCTTTAATTAAAGCCGTGAGACAATCTAGCTTGCCTGCATATGTTGCAAAATGTAAAGGAGCTTGTCCATACTTATCTTGTAAGTTTACATCAGCTCCTCCTTTAATTAAAGCGTCCATACAATTTGTATGGCCCATTTTTACCACCGCATGTAAAGGAGCCGCTCCATTTTTATTTTTTAGGTTTACCTTGGCCCCTCCTTTAATTAAAGCCGTGAGACAATCTAGTTTGCCTGTACATGCTGCAAAATGCAAAGGAACCCATCCATTTTTATTTTTTAGGTTTACCTTGGCCCCTCCTTTAATTAAAGCGTCCATACAATTTGTATGGCCCATTTCTGCCGCCACATGTAAAGGAGCCGCTCCATATTTATCTTTTAGGTTTACATTGGCCCCTCCTTTAATTAAAGCCGTGAGACAATCTAGCTTGCCTGTATGTGCTGCCAAATGTAAAGGAGCCGATCCATCTTTATTTTTTAGATTTACCTTAGCCCCTCCTTTAATTAAAGCCGTGAGACAATCTAACTTGCCTGTATATGCTGCCGCATGTAAAGGAGCCGATCCATGTTTATTACCTTTTAGGTTTACATCAGCCCCTCCTTTAATTAAAGCCGTGAGACAATCTAGCTTGCCTGCATATGCTGCCGCATATAAAGGAGCCAATCCATCTTTATTTTTTAGGTTTACATCAGCTCCTCCTTTAATTAAAGCCGTGAGACAATCTAGTTTGCCTTCTTGTGCTGCCAGATGTAAAGGAGCCGCTCCATCTTTATCTTTTAGGTTTACATCAGCCCCTCCTTTAATTAAAGCCGTGAGACAATCTAGCTTGCCTTCATATGCTGCCGCATGTAAAGAAAAAGAAGGAGTTTGTTCTATTTGCTTATTAAAGCTACAAATAAGCATAAAAATATACCCCAAAAATAATATCCTATGGGCCTTTCGTATAAAAACAGTGCGTGAACGGAACATAAGATTATTGTTTAATTGTTTGAACGATAAAATAAATAAAATAAGCCTCTTCATTACTAGTACAATACTACTAATACTAAATATGTTAATAATCTTATACTTTGCATTATGTTGCTTAATGCTTTTATGTACTTATTCCGCTACTATTTTCTACTACTAGCTTACATAAGTTTTAAACATATACAAATAGTATATAAAATTATACGCTATATTAACGCCTAAAGGGAAGTGGCGCAACTGTTTATTTGGTTAATACAGGATGGACAGCTGGTAGTTATGGTGCAGAAAAGGGTATCGATTCCCTATTGAACTTACGCGTAACCTTATCCAGGTTATTGTAAATGGGTTCCTAAAAAAGTTCACTTATGACTGCTTGCCAAACTTTAACTTAGCTATCCCTACTGCTTTACCAGTTATTGATTCAGCTATATTGGGCCCCTAGCAAGAATTGGCAAGATAGCTACTTTATCAAGCTAAAACCAATGCGCTCATTACACGCTTTTGGAAAAATGCAGCGCGCTTTCATCTTGAAGCTGCTGTACAAATGGCAGCTCCTAGTTTCCTCCATTAGCCTGTAGTATATCAATACAATCTTGATGACAACATCGTTCTGCCAGATGTAAAGGAGCCGCTCCATTGTTATCTTTTAGATTTACATCAGCTCCTCCTTTAATTAAAGCCGTGAGACAATCTAGTTTGCCTGTATATGCTGCCTCATGTAAAGGAGCCGCTCCATTTTTATTTTTTAGGTTTACCTTGGCCCCTCCTTTAATTAAAGCCGTGAGACAATCTAGCTTGCCTGTATATGCCGCCAAATGTAAAGGAGCCGATCCATTTTTATCTTTTAAGTTTACATCAGCTCCTCCTTTAATTAAAGCGTCCATACAATTTGTATGGCCCATTTCTGCCGCCAAATGTAAAGGAGCCGGTCCATTTTTATTTTTTAGGTTTACATCAGCCCCTCCTTTAATTAAAGCCGTGAGACAATCTAGCTTGCCTGTATATGCTGCCGCATGTAAAGGAGCCGCTCCATTTTTATTTTTTAGGTTTACCTTGGCCCCTCCTTTAATTAAAGCCGTGAGACAATCTAGTTTGCCTGTACATGCTGCAAAATGCAAAGGAACCCATCCATTTTTATTTTTTAGATTTACCTTAGCTCCTCCTTTAATTAAAGCCGTGAGACAATCTAACTTGCCTGCATATGCCGCCTCATGTAAAGGAGCCGCTCCATTTTTATTTTTTAGGTTTACCTTGGCCCCTCCTTTAATTAAAGCGTCCATACAATTTGTATGGCCCATTTCTGCCGCCACATGTAAAGGAGCCAATCCATCTTTATCTTGTAAGTTTACATCAGCTCCTCCTTTAATTAAAGCGTCCATACAATTTGTATGGCCCATTTTTACCACCGCATGTAAAGGAGCCGCTCCATATTTATCTTTTAGGTTTACATCAGCCCCTCCTTTAATTAAAGCCGTGATACAATCTAGTTTGCCTGCATATGCTGCCGCATATAAAGGAGCCGCTCCATATTTATCTTGTAAGTTTACATCAGCCCCTCCTTTAATTAAAGCCGTGAGACAATCTAACTTGCCTGTATATGCTGCCGCATGTAAAGGAGCTTGTCCATATTTATCTTGTAAGTTTACATCAGCTCCTCCTTTAATTAAAGTCGTGAGACAATCTAGTTTGCCTTCTTGTGCCGCCAAATGTAAAGGAGTCGATCCATTTTTATCTTTTAGATTTACATCAGCCCCTCCTTTAATTAAAGCCGTGAGACAATCTAGCTTGCCTTCATATGCTGCCGCATGTAAAGGAGTAGTTTGTTCTATCTGCTTGTTAAAGCTACAAATAAGCATAAAGATATACCCCAGAAATAATATCCTATGGGCCTTTCGTATAAAAACAGTGCGTGAACGGAACATAAGATTATTGTTTAATTGTTTGAACGATAAAATAAATAAAATAAGCCTCTTCATTACTAGTACAATACTACTAATACTAAATATATTAATAATCTTATACTTTGCATTATGTTGCTTAATGCTTTTATGTACTTATTCCGCTACTATTTTCTACTACTAGCTTACATAAGTTTTAAACATATACAAATAGTATATAAAATTATACGCTATATTAACGCCTAAAGGGAAGTGGCGCAACTGTTTATTTGGTTAATACAGGATGGACAGCTGGTAGTTATGGTGCAGAAAAGGGTATCGATTCCCTATTGAACTTACGCGTAACCTTATCCAGGTTATTGTAAATGGGTTCCTAAAAAAGTTCACTTATGACTGCTTGCCAAACTTTAACTTAGCTATCCCTACTGCTTTACCAGTTATTGATTCAGCTATATTGGGCCCCTAGCAAGAATTGGCAAGATAGCTACTTTATCAAGCTAAAACCAATGCGCTCATTACACGCTTTTGGAAAAATGCAGCGCGCTTTCATCTTGAAGCTGCTGTACAAATGGCAGCTCCTAGTTTAGAAGGATAATACTAAATTAGAAGCAATATTTTATACTACTATTGTGCATTTGACTCTTTTCCTCCATTAGCCTGTAGCATATTAATACATTTTAAACGTTTCATTCGTATTGCCAGATCTAAAGGAGTTTGTCCCGCATTATTTGGTTGGTTTACATTGACCCCTTTGTCAATAAAATGTTGAACACAATCTGCATAGTTGTTGAGTATTGCCAAATGTAAAGGGGCGTTTCCATAATTACTTTTTTGGGTTAGGTTGGTCCCCAGACTTGTTAAAATTTCAATACATCTAAAATTTTTAATACGTTCTGAATTTTCAGTAATATAAGATTTTGAATACATTGCTAACTGTAAGGGGTTCCTTTTTTGATCATCTAGTTGGTTTACGTTAGCCCCTTTTTCAATTAAATATTGAACACAATCTGGATGGCTATTTTCTGCAGCCAAATGTAAAGGAGCCCAATTATTATTATCTAATTGATTTGCATTACTCCCGTGATCCATTAAGATAATAACACAATCCAGATAGCCCTTTTCTGCTGCCAGATGTAAAGGAATTTGCCCATACCTGTCCTTTTGGTTTATATTGGCCCCTTTCTCAATTAAATACGCAACACAATCTGGATGGTTATTTTCTACTGCCAGATGTAAAGGGGTGAATCCATTTTTTGTTTTTAGACGGACAAGACTTGGTCTATGATATAAAAAAGTACAATCATCATTATCTTTTTGGTTTACATCGGCTCCTGCCTTAATTAAAGTGGAAATACAATCTAGATAACCCTTTTCTGCTGCCAAGTGTAAAAGAGTACGCCCATCCTTCTCCCTCTGGTTTACATAGGCCCCTCCTTTAATTAAATTTTTAATACGATTTTCATTTCCCTGGCCAGTTTCTAAATCTAAATCATTACTCCATTGCTTTGTGTCACTTTGTTGTATTTGTTTGCTACAACTACAGATAAAAATAAAGCTATACCCCAGCAATAATACCCTATGGGTCGCTTTTTGTATAAAGACATTTAATGAACGGAACATTGACTTATTGTTTAGATAAAAAATTTAAATAAATTTATTCACTACTATGGCGCTATATGTAATCTGTGTATAAGATTCCACTTTTTAATTTTTAAAAATATTTAAAATTTATTCCTTTCTATTATCTATTGCTAGTTTACATAAATTTTTAAACGCATACAAGCGTTATACAATCATGATGCACCTGGTTTTGATCCTTCTTCCATTTTATTTTATACGACCAAGCCATAAGACCATCAGCCAACACGCTGATTATTGGTTCTTTTTTCAATAGCACTAGAGGGGTGTAGTTCTAAACAAAGAACCCATGACGTTCCCAGCAAGCATGATTTAAAATCGTACTGAAGAAGAGTTTTTAGAAAAACAGATAAAAATGATAATTTCTAATCATTTATGGACTCAAAAAGAAGCTTAAGAATTGAAAAAACAGGCCAAAGGATTTAAAAAATGTATAGAAGAATATATTTTCAATTCTTTAGAAAAAGCAGCAGAAGAAGGTCAGAATTTTGGGAAGAATATATGAGAAAAAAAGCAACTGTAAAAAAGGAAAAAACAAAAGAATTCAATCTTTTTGGGTTACATGATGATAATTAGGTAATTAAATATTAATATAACAACGAAAATCATTTTACACAATCTTATAAAAAGAACCGGCCGTTGATGTATTGGATTTATGTAGCTTATTTATGTTTTGATCCGGATAAACTTATTGTATTTGCTTGCTATAACTACAAATAAAAAAGAGCTATGCTTCTCTCAAACAAAAATAATATAGCGGCATGCCTTTTATATAAAGGTTTGAAGTAAATGCACCAATTTGTTTATTGTTTACCAAACTTCACAACAATATAATCATTTAGCCTTTAGCCTTTTCCTCCATTAGACTGTAGAATGGCAATACAATTTGAATATTTCCTTTCCATTGCCAGATGTAAAGGAGTTTGTCCGTTATTGTCTTGTAGGTTTACGTCAGCTCCACCCTTAATTAAAGCAGTAACACAATGCACATTATTTTTGAGAACTGCCCGATGTAAAGGAGCTAGCCCCAAAAAATCACTTTTTTGGTTTACACAAGCTCCGCCCTTAATTAAAGCAGAAATACAATCCGAATGGCCCTGGTCTGCTGCCGCATGTAAAGGAGCCGATCCATATTTATCTTTTAGGTTTACATTGGCCCCTCCTTTAATTAAAGCGGTAATATAACTTGGATTGTTCATTTCTATTGCCAGCTGTAAAGGAGTTTGTCCCTGCTTATCTTTTAGGTTTACATCGGCCTTGTTATTAATTAAAATAGCAACACAACTTGCATAGTCGCGGCGTATTGCCAAATGTAAAGGGGCGTATCCACGCTTATCTAATTGGTTTAGATTAGTCCCCTGATTTATTAAGCTTTTAATACATGTTAAATGTTTAATACCTTCTTTTGAATTCATTGATATTCCTAAATACATTGCTATTGCCAGTTGTAGGGGGCTTTGTTCGTTACAATCTAGTTGATTTACGTTGGACCCTTTCTCAATTAAATATTGAACACAATCTGGATGGTTATTTTTCGCTGCCAGATGTAAAGGAATTTGCCCACACCTATTCTTTTGGTTTACGTTGGCCCCCTTCTCAATTAAATATTGAACACAACTTGCATGGCCCTTATCTGCTGCCAGATGTAAAGCGGTGAAACCTTGTTTTGTTAGAAAAGGGAAAGGCTCTATCGTATAAGGAGTGCAATCGTCATTATCTTTTTGATTTACATCCGCCCCGCTCTCGATTAAAATGGTTATGCAATCTTTATAGCCCTTTTCTGCTGCCAGATGTAAAGGAGTTCGTCCATCCTTATCCCTCTGGTTTACCTTGGCTCCATCTTTAATTAAATTTCTAATACGACTTTTATTTCCCTGGCTAGCTGCCAAATGCAAGTCGCTACTGCATTGCTCTTGGTTATTTTGTTTTGATTTATTGTTGCAATTACAAACTATAAGTAAAAATGAAATTATACCAAAAAGTAATATACGATGGCCTTTTTCTATAAAAAAGTTAAATGGATGGAACATACGTTTAGCTTGCATAGTTAAAGTAAAATTATTTATTGCTGATAGCATTGTATTATATTAAATTCTGTGTATCAGGCTCCATTTACTATGAGATTCCACTTATCATAAAATAAATTTTATTCTTTTCTTCTCTTACAGCTAGTTTACATAAATTTTTTAAAATTTTACGCTACGTGTGTTATACTTTGCATTTGCATTATTATTATGCTTTTTAATTCTTTTTTTGTGTGTTTATTCCTCACATCTTATTTACATAGTATTTTAAACTTGTACAAATGCAAAAGCTATACAAATCATACATTATATTATTAGAAACATTGCTAAATATAAGCACGTCCGGATTTGATTATGGTTTCAGCGAACAAGCATGGATATCCAAATAGGGGAAAGAACGACAGCAACCCACTAGAATAAGTTCATTATATCTGATTACCATACTTTAATCTAATTACTCCTACTGGTTTATTAAGGGAACAAGCTTTTTTCACAATAATGCAATCATTCATCCTTTATTTCAACCTTTACTTCAACCTTTCTTTTTTTAGCTTGAGACGCATTATTGTTATCAACTACCATAGGTAAAGAAGCCTGTCCATTACTATCTTTTTGATCTGAATTTTCCATTGCTATCACAAAAGAATTTATATGCGCATTGTCTTTATATGCTGCATTTGTTTGGTTTCCCTTGGCGCTATGATGCGTTAAAGCGTTTATACAATTTGCATCTCTACTATATCTTTCAGCCATATCTAAAGGAGTGAGGTTATTATTATCTGGCAGGTTTCTATTAGCCCCGTTCTCAATTAAAAGGCTACTACATGCTTTATGTCCCTTTAATTCAGCATAATATAAAGGAGTTTTTCCTTCTTTATCTTGCAGGGTTACATTAGCCCTTTTATCAATTAAAAGCTTAATGAATTTGTAATTTCCAAGGGCTGCAGCATAATGTAAAGGAGTGAAGCCATTATTATCTTGCTGGTTTACATCGGCCCCTTTATTAATTAAAAGTCTAATGCATGCTTCATGTCTATTTATTGCAGCCAGATGTAAAGGAGTGAAGCCATTATTATCTTGCAGGTTTACATTGGCCTTATTAATTAAAATAATTAAAAGTCTAATGGATACTTTATGTCCATTTATTGCAGCCAGATGTAAAGGAGTTTGTTGGTTATTGTCTTGTATGTTTACCTTAGCCCCGTTCTCAATTAAAAGCGTAATGAATTTTTCATCTCCACGGGCTACAGCATGATGTAAAAGAGTTTGTTTGTTATTGTCTTGCAGGTTTACCTTAGCCCCGTTCTCAATTAAAAGCTTAATGAATTTGTCATTTTCAAGGGCTGCAGCATAATGTAAAGGAGTGAAGCCATTATTATCTTGCAGGTTTACATTGGCCTTATTAATTAAAATAATTAAAAGTCTAATGGATGCTTTATGTCCATTTATTGCAGCCAGATGTAAAGGAGTTTGTTGGTTATTGTCTTGTATGTTTACCTTAGCCCCATTATCAATTAAAAGATTCATGAATTCTTCTCTGTTATATTCTGCAGCATAATGTAAAGGAGTTTTTCCTTTACTATCTGGCAGGTTTACATTAGCCCTGTTATCAATTAAAACGGGAATACAACTGTCACGTCCATTTATTGCAGCATAATGTAAAGGAGTGAAGCCATTATTATCTTGCCGGTTTACATCGGCCTCTTTATTAATTAAAAGTCTAATGCATGTTTCATATCCATTTATTGCAGCCAGATGTAAAGGAGTTTGCTGATACCTGCCCTCTTGGTTTACGTTGGCCCCTTTATCAATTAAAACGGGAATACAATTGTCACGTCCATTTATTGCAGCCAGATGTAAAGGAGTTTGCTGATATCTGTCCTCTTGGTTTACATTGGCCCCGTTATCAATTAAAACGGGAATACAATTGTCACGTCCATTGAATGCAGCCAGATGTAAAGGGGTTTGTCCTTTATCGTCTTGCAGGTTTACATTGGCTCCTTTTTTCTTAATGAAATTTTTAATACAATCTACAATTCTATGGTCTACAGCCTTATGTAAATTTGAAATGAACAAAATTGTTTGACCGTGCTCTGGATGAACCTGGTGTAGTTGCTTGCTACAACTACAGATAAAAATAAAGCTGAATCCCCAAAATAATACCTGGCTAACTTTTTGTATAAAGACATGTACCATTTGCTTATTGCTTGGATAATAAATCAATTTTATTCTTTTCATCTCTTACAGCTGGTTTATATAAATTTTTTAAAATTTTATGCTACATGTGCTATACTTTGCATTATTATTATGCTTTTTAATTCTTTTTTTGTGTGTTTATTCCTCACATCTTATTTACATAATATTTTAAACTTGTACAAATACAAAAGCTATACAAATCATACGTTATATTATTGGAAACATTGTTGAATATAAGCACGTTCAGATTTGATTATAGCTTCACGGAACAAGCATGGATATCTAAATAGGGGAAAGAACGATAGCAACCCATTAGAATAAGTTCATTATATCTGATTACCAGACTTTAATCTAATTACGCCTACTGATTTACTAAGGAGCAAGCTTTTTTCACAATAATGCAATTATTCAACCTTTATTTCAACCTTTACTTCAACCTTTCTTTTTTTAGCTTGAGACGCATTATTGTTATCAACTACCATAGGTAAAGAAGCCTGTCCATTACTATCTTTTTGATCTGAATTTTCCATTGCTATCACAAAAGAATTTATATGCGCATTGTCTTTATATGCTGCATTTGTTTGGTTTCCCTTGGCGCTATGATGCGTTAAAGCGTTTATACAATTTGCATCTCTACTATATCTTTCAGCCATATCTAAAGGAGTGAGGTTATTATTATCTGGCAGGTTTCTATTAGCCCCGTTCTCAATTAAAAGTCTACTACATGCTTTATGTCCCTTTAATTCAGCATAATATAAAGGAGTTTTTCCTTCTTTGTCTTGCAGGGTTACATTAGCCCTTTTATCAATTAAAAGCTTAATGCATGCTTCATGTCTATTTATTGCAGCCAGATGTAAAGGAGTGAAGCCATTATTATCTTGCAGGTTTACATTGGCCTTATTAATTAAAATAATTAAAAATCTAATGGATACTTTATGTCCATTTATTGCAGCCAGATGTAAAGGAGTTTGTTGGTTATTGTCTTGTATGTTTACCTTAGCCCCGTTCTCAATTAAAAGATTCATGAATTTTTCATCTCCACGGGCTACAGCATGATGTAAAAGAGTTTGTTTGTTATTGTCTTGCAGGTTTACCTTAGCCCCGTTCTCAATTAAAAGCTTAATGAATTTGTCATTTTCAAGGGCTGCAGCATAATGTAAAGGAGTGAGGCCATTATTATCTTGCAGGTTTACATTGGCCCCATTATCAATTAAAAGATTCATGAATTCTTCTCTGTTATATTCTGCAGCATAATGTAAAGGAGTTTTTCCTTTACTATCTGGCAGGTTTACATTAGCCCTGTTATCAATTAAAACGGGAATACAACTGTCACGTCCATTTATTGCAGCATAATGTAAAGGAGTGAAGCCATTATTATCTTGCCGGTTTACATCGGCCTCTTTATTAATTAAAAGTCTAATGCATGTTTCATATCCATTGAGTGCAGCCAGATGTAAAGGAGTTTTTCCTTTACTATCTGGCAGGTTTACATTAGCCCTGTTATCAATTAAAACGGGAATACAACTGTCACGTCCATTTATTGCAGCATAATGTAAAGGAGTGAAGCCATTATTATCTTGCCGGTTTACATCGGCCTCTTTATTAATTAAAAGTCTAATGCATGTTTCATATCCATTTATTGCAGCCAGATGTAAAGGAGTTTGCTGATACCTGCCCTCTTGGTTTACGTTGGCCCCTTTATCAATTAAAACGGGAATACAATTGTCACGTCCATTTATTGCAGCCAGATGTAAAGGAGTTTGCTGATATCTGTCCTCTTGGTTTACATTGGCCCCGTTATCAATTAAAACGGGAATACAATTGTCACGTCCATTGAATGCAGCCAGATGTAAAGGGGTTTGTCCTTTATCGTCTTGCAGGTTTACATTGGCTCCGTTCTCAATTAAAAGCTTAATGCCTTCTTTATATCCATCTACTGCAGCCAGATGTAAAGGGGTTTGTCCTTTATCGTCTTGCAGGTTTACATTGGCTCCTTTTTTCTTAATGAAATTTTTAATACAATCTACAATTCTATGGTCTACAGCCTTATGTAAATTTGAAATGAACAAAATTGTTTGACCGTGCTCTGGATGAACCTGGTGTAGTTGCTTGCTACAACTACAGATAAAAATAAAGCTGAATCCCCAAAATAATACCTGGCTAACTTTTTGTATAAAGACATGTACCATTTGCTTATTGCTTGGATAATAAATCAATTTTATTCTTTTCATCTCTTACAGCTGGTTTATATAAATTTTTTAAAATTTTATGCTACATGTGCTATACTTTGCATTATTATTATGCTTTTTAATTCTTTTTTTGTGTGTTTATTCCTCACATCTTATTTACATAATATTTTAAACTTGTACAAATGCAAAAGCTATACAAATCATACGTTATATTATTGGAAACATTGTTGAATATAAGCACGTTCAGATTTGATTATAGCTTCACGGAACAAGCATGGATATCTAAATAGGGGAAAGAACGATAGCAACCCACTAGAATAAGTTCATTATATCTGATTACCAGACTTTAATCTAATTACGCCTACTGATTTACTAAGGAGCAAGCTTTTTTCACAATAATGCAATTATTCAACCTTTATTTCAACCTTTACTTCAACCTTTCTTTTTTTAGCTTGAGACGCATTAGCTACCATAGGTAAAGAAGCCTGTCCATTACTATCTTTTTGATCTGAATTTTCCATTGCTATCACAAAAGATTTTATATGCGCATTGTCTTTATATGCTGCATCTAAAGGAGTGAGGTTATTATTATCTGGCAGGTTTCTATTAGCCCCGTTCTCAATTAAAAGTCTACTACATGCTTTATGTCCCTTTAATTCAGCATAATATAAAGGAGTTTTTCCTTCTTTGTCTTGCAGGGTTACATTAGCCCTTTTATCAATTAAAAGCTTAATGAATTTGTAATTTCCAAGGGCTGCAGCATAATGTAAAGGAGTTCTTTTGTTATTGTCTTGTATGTTTACATTAGCCCCGTTCTCAATTAAAAGCTTAATGAATTTGTCATTTTCACGGGCTGCAGCATAATGTAAAAGAGTTTGTCCTTTATTATTTTGCAGGTTTACATTAGCCCCGTTCTCAATTAAAAGCTTAATGAATTTTTCATCTCCACGGGCTACAGCATGATGTAAAAGAGTTTTTCCTTCTTTGTCTTGCAGGTTTACATTAGCCCCGTTCTCAATTAAAAGCTTAATGAATTTTTCATCTCCACGGGCTACAGCATGATGTAAAAGAGTTTTTCCTTCTTTGTCTTGCAGGTTTACATTAGCCCCGTTCTCAATTAAAAGTCTACTACATGCTTTATGTCCCTTTAATTCAGCATAATATAAAGGAGTTTTTCCTTCTTTGTCTTGCAGGGTTACATTAGCCCTTTTATCAATTAAAAGCTTAATGAATTTGTAATTTCCAAGGGCTGCAGCATAATGTAAAGGAGTTCTTTTGTTATTGTCTTGTATGTTTACATTAGCCCCGTTCTCAATTAAAAGCTTAATGAATTTTTCATCTCCACGGGCTACAGCCAGATGTAAAAGAGTTTTTCCTTCTTTGTCTTGCAGGGTTACATTAGCCCCGTTCTCAATTAAAAGCTTAATGGATTTGTCATTTCCAAGGGCTGCAGCATAATGTAAAGGAGTGAGGCCATTATTATTTTGTATGTTTACATTAGCCCCGTTCTCAATTAAAAGCTTAATGAATTTTTCATCTCCACGGGCTACAGCATAATGTAAAGGAGTTCTTTTGTTATTGTCTTGTATGTTTACATTAGCCCCGTTCTCAATTAAAAGCTTAATGAATTTTTCATCTCCACGGGCTGCAGCATAATGTAAAAGAGTTTGTCCTTTATTATTTTGCAGGTTTACATTGGCCCCTTTATCAATTAAAACGGGAATACAATTGTCACGTCCATTTTCTACAGCATAATGTAAAGGAATGAGGCCATTATTATCTGGCAGGTTTACATCAGCCTCTTTATTATTAATTAAAAGTCTAATGCATGTTTCATGTCCATTGAATGCAGCATAATGTAAAGGAATGAGGCCATTATTATCTGGCAGGTTTACATCAGCCTCTTTATTATTAATTAAAAGTCTAATGCATGTTTCATGTCCATTGAATGCAGCATAATGTAAAGGAATGAGGCCATTATCGTCTTTCAGGTTTACATCAGCCCCGTTATCAATTAAAACGGGAATACAATTGTCATGTCCATTTATTGCAGCCAGATGTAAAGGAGTTCGTTTGATATTGTCTTTTGGGTTTACATCGGCCTTTTTCTTAATTAAATACCTAATGCATGCTTCTTCTCCCTTAGCTGCAGCCAGATGTAAAGGAGTATGCTGATACCTGTCCTCTTGGTTTACATTAGCCCCGTTCTCAATTAAAAGCTTAATGAATTTTTCATCTCCACGGGCTACAGCATGATGTAAAAGAGTTTTTTTGTTATTGTCTTGCAGGTTTACATTAGCCCCGTTCTCAATTAAAAGCTTAATGAATTTGTAATTTCCACGGGCTGCAGCATAATGTAAAGGAGTTTGTTGGTTATTATCTTGTATGTTTACATTAGCCCCGTTCTCAATTAAAAGCTTAATGAATTTTTCATCTCCACGGGCTACAGCATAATGTAAAGGAGTTCTTTTGTTATTGTCTTGTATGTTTACATTAGCCCCTTTCTCAATTAAAAGCTTAATGAATTTTTCATCTCCACGGGCTACAGCATGATGTAAAAGAGTTTGTCCTTTATTATTTTGCAGGTTTACATTGGCCCCTTTATCAATTTTATCAATTAAAACGGGAATACAATTGTCACGTCCATTTTCTACAGCATAATGTAAAGGAATGAGGCCATTATTATCTGGCAGGTTTACATCAGCCTCTTTATTATTAATTAAAAGTCTAATGCATGTTTCATGTCCATTGAATGCAGCCAAATGTAAAGGAATGAGGCCATTATCGTCTTTCAGGTTTACATCAGCCCCGTTATCAATTAAAACGGGAATACAATTGTCACATCCATTTATTGCAGCCAGATGTAAAGGAGTTCGTTTGATATTGTCTTTTGGGTTTACATCGGCCTTTTTCTTAATTAAATACCTAATGCATGCTTCTTCTCCCTTAGCTGCAGCCAGATGTAAAGGAGTATGCTGATACCTGTCCTCTTGGTTTACATTGGCCCCGTTATCAATTAAAACGGGAATACAATTGTCACGTCCATTTTCTGCAGCCAGATGTAAAGGAGTTTGTTTGATATTGTCCTCTTGGTTTACATTGGCCCCGTTATCAATTAAAACGGGAATACAATTGTCACGTCCATTGAATGCAGCCAGATGTAAAGGGGTTTGTCCTTTATCGTCTTGCAGGTTTACATTGGCTCCGTTCTCAATTAAAAGTTTAATGCCTTCTTTATATCCATCTACTGCTGCCAGATGTAAAGGAGTTTGTCCTTTATCGTCTTGCAGGTTTACATTGGCTCCTTTTTTCTTAATGAAATTTTTAATACAATCTACAATTTTATGGTTTACAGCCTCATGTAAATTTGAAATGAACAAAATTGTTTGACCGTGCTCTGGATGAACCTGGTGTAGTTGCTTGCTACAACTACAGATAAAAATAAAGCTGAATCCCCAAAATAATACCTGGCTAACTTTTTGTATAAAGACATGTACCATTTGCTTATTGCTTGGATAATAAATAAATTTTATTATTTTCATCTCTATAAATTTTTTAAAATTTTACGCTACGTGTGCTATACTTTGCATTTACTTAATTATTATGCTTTTTAATTCTTTTTGCGTGTTTATTAACACCTAATTTACATAGTATTTTAAACTTGTACAAATGCAAAAGCTATACAAATCATACATTATATTATTAGAAACATTGCTGAATATAAGCACGTCCGGATTTGATTATAGCTTCACGGAACAAGCATGGATATCTAAATAGGGGAAAGAACGATAGCAACCCATTAGGAAAAATTCCTTATAGCTGACTACCAGACTTTAATCTAATTACGCCTACTGATTTACTAAGGAGCAAGCTTTTTTCACAATAATGCAATTATTCAACCTTTATTTCAACCTTTACTTCAACCTTTCTTGTTTTAGCTTGTGACGCATTAGCTACCATAGGTAAAGAAGCCTGTCCATTACTATCTTTTTGATCTGAATTTTCCATTGCTATCACAAAAGATTTTATATGCGCATTGTCTTTATATGCTGCATTTGTTTGGTTTTCCTTGGCGCTATGATGCGTTAAAGCGTTTATGCAATTTGCATCTCTACTATATCTTTCAGCCATATCTAAAGGAGTGAGGTTATTATTATCTGGCAGGTTTCTATTAGCCCCTTTATTAATTAAAAATCTAATGTATACTCCTTCACGTCCATTTTCTGCAGCCAGCTGTAAAGGAGTTTTCTCTTTATTGTCTTGCAGGTTTATATTGACCTCTTTTTTCTCAATTAAAGCGGTAATACAATTTATTACATGGTTGTTTTCTATTGCCACATATAAAGGAGGGAACTTTATGTATTTGAGTATTTGGTATATCAAAATGTCTCCTTTTTACGTTGCTTAAAAAATACTAGGAAGTCAAAGGTCTTTGTAAAAAGAACCTAAGAATTCCTTATTATAGTAGGCTTGATGTAAATTTCATGGTGTTTTTCTTGTTTTTCCATGTAAAATAACGGAAATTTGATAAACAGAATCATAATAATTATGATTTGATTTACGAATTATCGCGCATCAGAAAATTAATTAATATAAATAGTGCAGTTATGTTTAGTATATATACTCCTTATAGACTCGTAATCGGTTTTTTATATTGTATGGTAGGATGTATGTTCAGTAGTTGTAATCAGCTGCATAACAATATGCATCAATCTCAATCTACGAGCATGCATATAGACCCTAATACGCAATCTACGAGCATGCATATAGACCCTAATACGCAATTAGGAAAATTTATGAATTCTGGAGCTAAGGAAATACCATGCCTTACCATTTATTCTTTACATAATTATGAGTACCTAGTGCTTCCCAATACAATACTCAAAGATATACCTAAAGAATATCAAGAAGAAGTAGAAAGTTATCTTGTTAAGAAAATATTATCCTTTTTAGACCGTTTGATCGAAGTCATGCGTGATGCGTATAACATACATATACAAAATTTGGACCATAATATAAGGCATTTGAAATCGGAAAACATCCAGATTACAGGGATTCTCTTCTTTAAGAAGTTTTTTACAGATATTTGCTCATTAAAGGGGCTCCCGAAAAAGTTTGCAAATGCTTTGAAAAAAAAACTAGACCAAGGGAAAGCCAATGGTATCACTGTGGGAGAATTATGGCAGTGGACTTTTAAAAATATACTAATGTATATAAATCAGCAACTTTATAATAACCTTGATCAATTCGATGCTGAAAAATATGGGTATAGTAATTATGAAGATGCTGAAAAGAAAATAATAAAACTTATAATGGGGAAGATGTGTGAAGAAGCAGAGAAGCAAGTTTCTATAAAATATTATACCGTTTCATCTGAGATAGTTTCAGCGATATTTCAAGATAAAGCAATTAGTAAAAATCTATTAATTAGTTCATTGACGACAAGACAAAAAGAAAATAAAAAATTGGATTTTACTGGAGAACTAACTTTAGATATTTCCATGGAAGAATTTCAATTTTTGATTGACAGCGTTTGTTCTAATAATCATACCTCATCCTATGTAGCAAAAATCTATACAGCCTTTAAAAAAAATGGTAGTAGAGGTACTTTAAAAGATTTTTTTTCTAAGAGGGATAAAATAAATCAAGAAAATAAAGCTACACGTGATAATATACGTGATCAAAAAGGTGAGGATGAGGCAAATCAATTGTATCAAGCTTATGAAGAAAGTGCAAAAAATAAACCACAATCTTTCAAAGAATACCTCAATGAGAAAGAAGCTTCAAAACCTATAGAGGATTTGTTAAAAGCATTAGGATTAAATCAGACTGAAAAAGAAAAAAAAGCAAACTTGTCTAAGACGAAGAAAGCTAAAATGAATAAGCAAGGGCATAAAAAACCAATAGAAAAACGTAGTTCTAGTACAAATAATACTGAAAGTGAATTAATATCAAAAACAATAACGGATCGTTGTCAAAATAAAAAATCTAATAATAGACTTGTTCCAGATCCATTTGAATATCATTCTAGGGTAAAAAAATGGGAGCAAGATCCAGATGATTTATTAGCGTATTTTCGGAATGTATCAACAGGACCAGATCTTAAGTATAAGAAAGTTAATTCTTCACCTGAAAAAGTAACAGAAGAAAAGTTTCGGCATGACGTACGTCCTGTTGGACAGATTACAAAGCAACCGGATAAAGCGGATTACTTTTTTACCCTTGGTAACACTATTAGTAGCACTGGTAAGATTAACAGACGACAATCAGCCTTAGCTGTTTTATCTGATAATAATGGTAAGAGGCAGCAAGGCATAATAGATATTGCTATAACAGAAACCGTAGGGGGGAAGGAAATGATCTATCACCAGATGTTCCGTTGTCTAGATGAGTTGGAAACTATCTTTAAGCATGAGAATTCTTCAGATACACCTGAAAAACAGCCGGAACAATCAGTACCAGTGCTTGTCTCAAATAGATCCTTATATAAGGATACGAATGGCACATATGTAATAACTATTAATGAGAATACGTATAATAAATTTTTGCGTATACTGCCTTGGAATCGGATAGATTAGTGCAAGAGAAAGAATTGCTAATCTTGCTTATGGCTCAACGCACCTTAGAAAAAAAACATATTACAAACCATTTCCTTTATTAAAAAGGCCCACGGTCTCGTTAGGCATCAGTCAGCTGCTCCTTACTATACCCATCCAATGGCGGTGGCTATACTGCTGTTGGAGGTTACCAAGGATCCCGCTACCATCCCTGTCTGGTTTGTTGCATGATATCGTGGGAATACGCCTATTGCGCTTCATCAGATAGCATTGATGTATGGACCAGAAGTAGCTGCTATCGTAGATAAAGGTACTTGCTATAATACCTACCAATGGGTATCCGTGGAAATGGGATGCTATAGCAACGCAAGGCATACTTGATGCATGTTCAGATATACGTGTTATCCAAGTTAAACTGGTAGATAGAGTGCATAACATGCGTACGTTATCTTGCCCGTAAGCCATCCGATCAACAGCGTATAGCCTAAAGAAACTTTATTTTATATACCGTGGGGGGAAGCCATAAGGCACCTCAGTAATGGCTAGCAGAAATGCAGCGCATTTGTGAAGAGGTCCCTTCTAGTTAGTTTAAATAGTAGTATAGTCAAATTAGCTAAAAAATATGAAAAACAGAGAGAAAATCATATTTTAGCTCATAAAAAAATTGAGCCAACCATAACGCAATGGTTCTCGTTCAACCCTAATAAAAAGCAATACCGCTTTATGAACAATACTAGAAAATAAGCGATTTTTTTGTGCTATTTCCTCTATTAATGTACAAAAAGCAGCATAAGGATCTAACTACAGCAAGTAAAGTAGGCAGAGATAGGGCTACAAAGATGGGTTGCAACCGTACGATCATCAGCCAGATAGGCTAAGCATGGAAGCGCGTTACCACCTCAGCTATAGTCCATTGCATAATACGTAGGCAATGCTCCATGGTGTATTATTATAAATTAGTAGCTTATTACCATACCCAAATGGATAACGCCTACTAACGTTAAAGCGATATGACGAGTAGCCCATACGCCACAATCTATCTTACGCTAACCTGCTTATTTTTCCTATAAAAGGCTACGCAATGAATGCACTTTAAATCATTCACAAATACAAATAGGATAACTATATCAAAAGATTCCCACTAAGAGCCCAGGCCATCTCATAAACTTTCTTCAAAGGGTTTATGCCCCTTCTGAGCAAAGGATCCAATTGGTCCGTGTTTTTACTTACCAATAATACATATATATCCTTAGCACCTACTTCTCTATATGGCTCTTTACAAACCCCATGTATTCCTATTGGGAATACATGAAATATTACGTAAATAGATTAATAATGCCTCTCCCAATTCCCTTTCCAATTTCCTTGCCAACTCCCTTTCCAATTGCCCTGCCAATTCCCTTTCCAATTTCCTTGCTTTCATTATTACTTAACACTTGAAGATGAGTTGTTTCCTCTAAAATTTTTACAAATTCATACGGAATGCCATCAGAATGTAAATACAACTGCTGAATATTTGGGAATCCCTTCGCCAAAGCTTTTGCACCTACATACCCAATGCTATTAGACTTTAGACGTAACTGTTGAAGCATGGGAAGCCCCTTTGCTAAGGCTTCTGCACCTTCGTTCCCAATTTTATCAGATGCTAGATACAATTGCCGGAGCTTTGGGAATCCGCTTGCCAAAGCTTCGGCACCTTTATTCCCAATTTTATTAGACGCTAAATGTAGCTCCTGAAGATCTGGCAGTCCACTTACTAAAATTTCAATAACCTCATCCCCAATGTTATTACCATCTAGATACAATTCCTGAAGCTTTGGGAATCCGCTTACCAAAGCTTTTATACCTTCATTCCCAATTTTATTAGACTTTAGATGTAATCGCTGAAGATTTGGGAATCCGTTTGACAAAACTTTTACTCCTTTATCTCCAACGTTATTAGACGCTAAATGCAGCTCCTGAAGATATGGGAATCCATTTACTAAAATTTTAATAGTCTCATCCCCAATTTTATGAGACGCTAAATGCAATTTCCTAAGCTTTTGGAATCCGCTTGCTAAAGCTTTTATACCTTCATTCCCAATTTTATTACCATCTAAATTCAAATATTGAAGCTCTAGAAATCCTTTTGCCAACTCTTTAACATCTTTATCCCCAATTTTATTAGATGCCAGATGCAACTCATGAAGATTTGGAAATCCGTTTACCAAAGCTTTTATACCTTTATTACCAATACTATTACCATTTAAATCCAAATATTGAAGCTTTGGGAATCCGCTTGCTAAAACTTCTGCACCTTTATGCCCAATTTTATTAGACGCTAGATACAACCGTTGAAGCTTTGGGAATCCGCTTGCTACAACTTCTGCACCTTTATCTCCAATTTTATTAGATGCTAGATGTAACTCATGCAGATTTGGAAATCCGTTTACTAAAGCTTTTATACCTTCATTCCCAATACTATTACCATCCAAATCCAAATATTGAAGCTTTGGAAATCCTTTTACCAATCCTTCTGCACCTTTATTTCCAATTTTATTAGAAGCTAGATGCAACTCCTGAAGCTTTGGGAATCCGTTTGCTAAAGCTTCAGCACCTTTATCCCCAATGTTACCACTACCTAGATTCAAATGTTGAACTACTTTAAGTTTTTTCGCCAAAGTTTCTGCACCTTTACTTCCGATTTTATTGTGGTATAGACGCAAATATTGAAGATTTGGGAATTCGCTTACCAAAATTTCTATATCCTCATTCCCAACGCTACCACCATCTATACAACCTAGACTCAAATATTTAAGCTTAAAATCTTTCAGAAGGTTAAACAGCATAGCCATATATGTAGGACGAATAGGCCCCACATAGGATATATGGGCTACGTTATGCTCTTTTGCAAAACGTATGCTACGCTCTATAGACGCATCATCCTTGCCAAACTTGTATATTTCGTAAGGATGCACAGCGTTGTATGGAGGTTGGTTTTGATCAGCTTTAGCATATAGTACATGCATACAAACAGCTAATACTAAACTAGATAAAAACGTGTAATTCATATAATAACAATTTTAAAAAAAATGTATAAACAAAGTGGCAGTAGAGGGCAATGCAACACGCAACTACATAAACATCCGCCTAAAATTAGGGTAATTATAACTAATAAAAATTATAATTACACCATATCTTATTAAGATTAGGCTCAACCAGACAACCAATTGTTAATCTAATACAATAACTAGAAGTTCTGGGCCAAAAGTACGATATACGATAGATAATTTTCAGCTAAGTCTATATCCTATATCAAAGCCAATTGTAATATAGGCATTTATTTACTTTTTTTATAGAATATGCAAAAAAATTCTAATTTAATATTAGTAAGATTATTACTATTAATCCGTTCAGTAATTTCCTGCCCAATAAAATGCGTTCCATTTAAATTCCTTTTCCTGATCACTTAGCCGATTACTAATTGTTTTTGTATACTTTTTCCCAAGCCAGTAGGGATATTCTCTTTTTGCAATATCGGTCCAATTGGTAAGAATTGGAAGTGTTACATAAATGCATAAATCCAGTGTTTCGTTTCTTCTGCCGGTACTAGTAGTTGTATGTTTAATACCTATACGTGTTTTGTCAATATAATAGTGATCAAGCGAATAGTATTTTTTTGGTGCCGATTTTTCAAACAGTGTAATGTTATCCAACTGTGTTAATTTGCTTGTTGCTTTTACCAAGTAATCTTGAGCAAATATAGTTGGTAGTCCTATAACCAGCCAGGCAACAACACGTAAAGTTAAATGGCTACAACTTAAATTTAGTAGTTTAATGCTAGGATTTAACCATAGGTATATAGGTATCCAGGATAATAGCAGAGGAAACACAACTGTAAGCAGCGATTCTTCTAACGGAATAAAGTTTGTTTGGATAAACAGTAACCAGTGCAAAAAAGTATACAATACTAAAAGCCAATAGAAATAGCCAAGAAAGGTAAGTAAAAAGGTAAGTAAATAAGTGTAAACCTGGAATTATTTCTTTTCTTTCTCATTTTAAATGATATAGTACTTTTATTTTTTTGTTACTGAATAGCTGCTACAATAGCAATCTTTTAGCATAATAAATATGCCTATGCTATGTTAGCTACCCCTTATTTGATACCCTTAGCTAGCAAATATAGCTAGCTAACATTAAAAATCAATATGAAATCCATGTCCGTTTTTACCGTAAAAAATAAGCCACTTCGCTGCTTGATAAAGAGTGTATATTTTCTGTTCTAATGTTGCTTCCTCTATTTCTTCCTCTGTTTCTTCTGGATAATTCAATTGTTCTTTTAAATAAAACATATTATTTGCAGAAGCAATTTTATCAGCAATTGTCATAAGTTGCTGTCCATAACGCAATGTCTCATCTGCCAATTTGCTTCCCCAGGCTTCAGAAGATAAATCGTCCCCAATCAAGTCTAGGCAGTCTTCCAAAGCTTTTGCACGAAATCCACTTTTGAATCCATCATAAAAAATATGATAGCAGTCTACGGGGCCTACAAGCGTATAATTATATGGATTATCTTCGCTCTTTTTTTTGTATACCTCTCTTATCCAATCGTATTTAACTGCCATAGGAAGACAGAATGGAGTCCCGTCTGATTGCGCTGCTAACTCAACTACGTAGTAACCTTCACTTTCTTTTATAAATTCCTCTTCAGAAATTGTCTTGTCTGTTTTTTGGTATGCTGCTCTTATCCAATTGTCAGCAATAATATCTCTACCAATCATTGGTGCTTTTATTGTTTCACAGTGTGAATCGGATATTTCTTCCCATTCTTGAAGAAGTTCTTCTCTCTCTTCCCATTCTTGAAGAAGTTCTTCTCTATTATCGTACAGGGTTTCACCCATACGTCCAACCATAGCAACAAATCTACTCACAGGTATACCCACATATCTACCAAAAAACATACCCGTACATATACCCTTAAATGCATCTCCTATACATGCTAGACTTCCACATATAACGCCTCCTATACATCCAACCACAGCTTCATTCATGCTTCTATCTATGCTTCTAATCATACTTCCAACCATACCTCCAACTATACCTCCAACTATACCTCCAACTATACCTCCAACTATACCCACAAGTTTATCTTTAACCATACAGCCAAAACTATTTCCAATTGCACCTCCAACTATACCTCCAACCAGACCCCCAACTAATAATATCTCTCTGGGAGAAAGAAAACCCTTTCCCTCCTCAGACGTATCCTTGTCCTTATCCCCCACATATCCATTAACATCAAGCAATTGTAAAAGCTGTTTGAATCGTTTCTCGAAACCTGGCTTTGGTTTTCTCATTGGTATCCAATCTAAACCCATAAATTATATTATGTTTAATTTGAAATAATTGTGATTAGCTTTCATGATAGCGTACCTCTGCTACCTTCCCATAATTAAAATATCTCTTGCTGCTTGCGCTACTTCTAAAGACAATGGCCTCCTTTTTTCTGTAGGCCAATACCAAATAACTTTATGCAAGCATAATACTACCTTAAATTAAATAGTATCATACTTTTTTAAACTTGATGATGCACAAACAGGCAATAGGTTGTATTTATTGCTAGTATTTTCTTCTTTGCTTCTTGTTGTTTCACTATTGCCAGTTTTATTATTCATTCTCATAATGATACCGTTATTACAACCTTCTACTACCATTGCTATAAAAAAAATCAATAAACACTTTATACCTTCTCTTTAATTTGATTGCATATGCTTTAAATACATTTAAATTGTTTATGTAATATGTGGCTCCCTATATTTAGGATACCCGCTACCTTTCTTGTAGGAAGAGCTATTTTATACTGATACAGTATAGAAGTGTAATAATTTATTGAATATGTTCCAAATAAATTATTACTATACCATATTTATGTTCTCCTGTATCTTCTCCTGCGTTTTTCAGCGAATGAACTTTTAGCTCCTTGTGTCTTACTTTTGTACCTATAGCGCTGTAATGCTATTGGATATTTCTGTGTATTAGCGTAGGAGAGAGGGATTATAAGTATGCTATTATAGGTTCTACCTTGTGCTAATTTTTTATGCTATATGCTTCTCCCAAGGCTCGCATAAAAAAGTTGGTTGTTTCTTCAATAAATGCTTGTGTCATTTTTTGATGTGTTGCGCTTATACAATATCTTTTTATAATTTTTTTACTGATTAAGCATATTTTAAAAATACTTGCCTATCCAATAGAATGTGAATGTACATTAGCGGAGCAGGAGGGATTCGAACCCTCGGTACCATATATAACTTGGTACATCCGTTTTCGAGACGGGTACTTTAAACCACTCAGACACTGCTCCAATAGTAGTATAGAAAAGCGTAGATAAGCTTTACTTTTGGGAAAATGCTTCTTTAGCACAAGTAATGATCTTTCGTAATGCATCTGGATGTGAAAGCATATATTTTCCTACTGGTACGTTTAACTTAGGCCAAACATGCGTACTATGAAATACATTTCTAATCTTAATTCTTTTAAAGTTTTTCTTGCTTTGTGGTACAAAGTTGCGTGCATGTTGGCTAGCAAGTGGTATTTTCATATCATGGTAAGCAGTGTTAAGTGCGTCTTGTCCAACAATAAAAAAAGTATACATACTGTTCAATGCTATAAACCTATGCTTTATTTTTCTAGGTAAAAGTGCTCCAAAATCATTTTGAATTCCCCCTATCGCCCAAATAGGGACTTTCTCATGAAGGAGCGTCTTTTTTATTTCATCTAAGAATAGACTATCCATTTTTAAATCTTTGGCACCAGGCAGAAATAGCAATTCTTGATTTTTTTGAATAGTTATATTTAGCTGATTTATAAGCATATCCGAGGGATAGCCAAGGTTAAGTGCAAGCATACGCAAGTCATTTAAAACAGCCTTTGTTAAATGTTGTTTTAGCATGCTACCATCTACTTTAGTCCCGTGGGCCCCTTCCCAGGGGGTAGCTAAAGTAATAAGGCCTTTTATATTTAATAACGTTTCATATTGTTTGAGCAAGGCATAAGCACGTAGACCACCCTGACTATGGCCTATAAGTACAATAGATTTGCTTTGTATATCATTTACCTTATCAGTTAATTCTTGGAAGGCAGCCTTTGCTTGTTCTTTTATAGAAAGCATTACACTTAACATACCTTCTGTACTAGTTAAGGCAATAATGGAAGCCGAAGGGAAGGCTTTTTCTAATTTTTGTTTTACGGTATCAAAAGTAGAAACTTTATCACATAATCCATTCAACAAAACAATAAGTTGCTTGTTGGCATGTTTCATTGGTTTTGCATGGCTGTAATTTGGTATAAACCATCCTAAACATGCAACAAAACCCAATAGACGAATAAAATAGCACATAGATTACTATAATTTAGAAAATAATAGGCATGATTAATAACAATAAATGTTCATGTTCCTCTTGAACCTTAGGAAAGATTAAGACCGCTTTATTAACCTCCCAGAAAAGAAATTCTATCTCCTCGGCTGTAATATTTGTAAGCATATCCAAAAGAAGTTTTGCATTAAATCCTATTTCCAGCGGCAACCCCTCATAGCTACCTATAAGTTCTTCCTTGGCTTCATTGGAAAAATCCAAATCCTCTGCTGAGAGCGTTAATACGTTATCCTGTATCGTCAGCTTTACTTGGTGGGTCGCTCTATTCGCATAGATCGAAATACGCCGTAGTGAGCTCACCAAAGCAGCTCTATGGATAGTCAGTTTACGGCTATGCTCTGTTGGGATTACATTCTCGTAATCTGGATAACGTTCATCTACTAATCTAGTAATCACACTAATGTTATCCATATCGAATTGGATTTTATAGGGATCAAAAGCAATATGCATCTGCTTCATTTTACTACTTAATAAGCCATGCAAAAGCATCAAGGCTTTCTTAGGCATAATAATAGCCTTTTGGGTAGCTGCTGATAGATCCTTACGTATATACCTTACCAAACGGTGCCCATCGGTAGCAACAAAAGTTGCTTGTTTATCAGTTAATTCCATATGAACGCCACACATAGCAGGCTTCAATTCATCACTGCTCGTCACAAACAAGGTTTTCTGTAGTATGTTTTTGTACACAGCTGCATCTACATCTAAAGCAATGCCATCATTTATAGTAGCTAATTGTGGAAAATCGTTGGCATTTTCCCCTGCCAATTTGTAATACCCATGCTCAGATTGAATGGAAATGGTATAGTTACTAAGATTAATGGACAATTTAATAAGCTGTTCTGGTAAGTTTTTAACTGTATCCAGTAATATGCGAGCAGGTATGGCCACACTTGCTTGTGTATCCGATTGAATCGGTAAGGTAACACTAATAAAAGTCTGTAAGTCAGAAGCTGTAACAACTAAACGATTATGATCTATCTGAAAAAGAAAATTTTCTAATATAGGCACAATCGGATTACGTGTTATAACACCGCTAATAGCCGTTAGCTGTTGCGATAGCAGAGCCGATGATACCGTAAATTCCATGAGTACTCCTTGTTTTTAATCTAAATTTTAACAATAATGAACAAATATACTGTATTTTAAACAGATATAACTTATTTTTGTATGGGTTACCCTACTTTTGGTCTAGCCCCCTTTCTTGACCTTTCTGTTTTCCATATTGTTATCCCATTGCTGTTTTCCTTAGCAGGAGAAAGGAAGCGCTTTGTAAAATTATAACATACGCAATCTTTTTAAATCACTGTTAATCCATATTTTAGTACAAAAAAGCTTTGCTAATTGCATAACCGCCCGTAAGCTATTCACTGAATGAGTCTTTTTTCAGCCAGCTTACATTTTGAGAGATGCAATACAATTTCCTTTCATTTAGCTTATTTCATAAATTTTTTATGGTAAGCTGCATTTATTTATGATGGAAGAGAACCCTTACCTTTCATTTGTTTCTAATGGGATCAAACCCATAAATTATTGATCTGTCGTGCAAGTTATAGCCATTGCAGCCTGCCGCATACTTTCCCAGTTTATAGTAAAGGCTAATGCTGCTATATATTTTATGCTGTTGCCCTAAAATGCGATCCAATGATCCTACCGCATTACACATACATTGTTAATATAACGAAATAATAAACCATTGCCATCTTTTGTGCTAATTTATAGCAACCAACCTTAAAAAGCATCTTTTTTAGGAGCCTTTAGCATCCTTAAATTTGATTTTTCTCTGCTATAACCTTATATTTGTTTAATAGTTTTTAGCAATTCAACAGGTTGCGTTTCTTGCATCACTTTTTATTGGGGAATTAGCTCAGCTGGCTAGAGCACTTGCTTTGCAAGCAAGGGGTCATCGGTTCGAATCCGATATTCTCCACTTTAGCCATTTATGATAGCCATCCGCACTGCTTCAGAATTAAAGTTACTAAGATGGGCCGGTCATATTGTAGCACTGTGTCATGCTGCCTTGCAACAAGCCATTCAGCCGGGTATTAGTGGTCTATTCCTAGACGAGATGGTGGAGGAGATAATCCGTAGCAACCAGGCAAAGCCTGCCTTTAAAGGGTATAGAGGATTCCCTAATGCTACCTGTATTTCTATTAATAATGGCGTAGTACATGGTATTCCAACCCGTCGTCTGCTAGAGGAAGGGGATATTGTTACGGTTGATATAGGGGTGCAATACAAAGGCTATATTGGTGATAGCGCTTGGACTTATGGAGTGGGGTCTATTGCTGAAGAACAAAAGTTCCTGTTAGAACATACAGAGCAGGCTTTGTGGCAAGGGCTTAATGTTATTAAGGCAGGGATACATCTTACTACGATCTCACATACTATAGGTAGCTATGCGAAGCAGCACCATTTAAGTGTGGTGAAGGAATTAAGTGGACATGGTGTAGGGACCGCATTGCACGAGCCTCCGATTATTCTTAATTATGGCAAACCCAATGAAGGGCCTATACTTAAGGCTGGAATGGTATTAGCTATAGAGCCGATATGCAATTTAGGAGGGGGGGCTATTAAAACCTTATCGGATGGATGGACGATTGTTACAAAAGATGGGAAAAATTCAGCTCATTTTGAGCATACTATTGCGGTTGAGGAAGTGGGTTATACGGTTTTAACCTCCTTAGCAGATGCAGGATCCTTTCCTGCTATGGTTAATTAAGTTGAAACAAAACAAGCGCCTCTTTAAAAAAGAGGCAAGCACTGGCTTTTCAAAAAGAAAATATAGCAAACAGAAAAAGTTTATAGATAACTATTAAAGGATAGTGCTACCCCATTACCGATATATCCTGAAAGGGAACACATGAATATCTTTGCTAAATCTTTCTTCTTTTTCTTTAATGCGAACAATATATGCTTGCGTAGTAAGGTCCTTAACTATAGACCTTCCTTCTATATATTGATAAGCTTCTTCAGTATCTTTACAGATTTCAGTTGTGCTATCTATTGGGGAGTGCAGTGTTTTTTCCACTATTTCGGGGAAACGTATTGCCTGATGGTAAATAATATTATCTGCTAGGGCTATATCTACCATTCCGAATCTTTTTATTAGTTGATTATCAATCATAATAAATGCTGTTCTGGTATTATCTTTGTCATCTCTTCGCTGAAAATAATGATCTACATCTGCACATGCTAGCAAAAAGTGGATAGGAGTTATGTCGTGCTTGATTTTTTCTTCACTTAAAGTAGCTAAGTCCTTATTTTTATCTTTAAACTGCCCATCATAAGAATTGGCTTCTGCTTTCTGATAATACTTTGTAAGCCAATTCATGTTTTTAGACCACTTCACTACCCGCTTATCTAGGCTATTCATGTTAGGGAGTAACGATAGGTTTATTTGCTCAAATAGCTCAATTTGCTCAAATAGCGGTTTATTGCTGCTTTGTTCTGCTTGGTCAATAGCAGGGAGCAGCGTTGTGGACAATGATTTTGACTTAAAGGCAATCGGATTTTTAGTTTTAATAGTTTTATTTTTATTTTTAGTTTGAGTAATATTTAATTGTGTTGGGAATACATCCCCTATTTCTTTGCATACCGCATCTATGTTATACGCTTGATTTTTTTCTTCTAAAATTTTTGTAAGATTTGGTATTTTTCGATCAACAGCCGGATTCATGCAAGCTTCCAAGAATTTTACATATTGCTCTGTTACTTTTTCGACGGACTGTGTTGTAAGCGCGCTACATAGTTCACGCCATTCATTTCGAGGCATTTCATACCTATATATGTTACATGGTATACCGGTATTATCCAAATCTGTTATAGCTTGCTTAGCATCCATACATAGGTTCATTGCTATTCTATTTGCTATGATTTCTTGTTGAAATAGAAGTGATATCAGATGGTTCAATTGCGGCTCCATTTTATTCATAAGGTTACATTCTTCACATTTATTTGCAAAAGGGAGTGACTTTTCCTCTTCAGAAGAGATCCTACGAGTACCTTGCTTTTTTAGTTCTTTGGCAATATCAAAATGTAGCTGTTTTTTTTCTTTATTAAATCTCCATATGTATGCGCCATAAGTCATTTCCTTGTGCTGCATGGCCTTAGAAACTAAATTTTTAATTTTATTATTAATACATTTATTAATGATTTCTTGCATATTTCTAATTGGGTCTTCTAGTTCTTGTTGCCCACCGCTTCCTCTGTCTCTAAATAAAAAGAAGTCTCCTGCTGACTTTAAGTTAGTTCTTGTTATAAATTCTAATATATCACGTAAAGATGCTTGCTCGTCTGGCATTATTAATTTTATTATTGTGGAAAATTTAGAATTGGGAAAAAGCATTATATCATTAATACATACTACAGGGAATGAAAATAAAATCTCATTTTTATTACAACAATTATCAGGAGTGCTCTTACTCCCTTCCTCTTTTCCTTTATCACATTGATTTTTAGTTGTACTACATCCTTTCATAGTTAATGGCTGCTTGATACAACTTATCGTGGCTACTGCTATACAGCCTATTCCTAAGAGAGTATATAAAAGGGTAAAGTAGGATGATTTATTATTGCCTTTATTAATAGGAATCATAGCTAAGCTTTTATTATTACATTAAAAAAATTTATGGAAAAAATTACTTTATCTTTTCTTTGCAATCAGCAATCAATACTCTGTTAGTACTTAATAGGGGCCTTTCTTATATAATTTCTGCAGCATGCGATTTTTAATGGGATAAAAGGGTAGCCTATACTAAATAGACTTGGTTCATGGTTGTATTGGGATAGGCACTTGTCTTGCTATTTAGGCAGGTCATTTAAAGCAGCAGAACCATCAGCGTATTATGGTGTCTGCTACATTAATCCAAAGCGAAGGATGGTCGGTGCTACAAAAAGGGTATACCCTTTGTAGGGGGCTATGAAAACTAGCACAGGTAGGTAGTAAACCCTTATGCAAGAAATAATTGTTCAAGTCCATACCCTGTTAACCTGTTGTGGTAGTAATACAATAGGGGGAGATCCTGAATGAGAAAGTCCCCATTTTTTACTGCTACCAATGGTGTTTTAGCATGGTATACGCCTAATTTAGCAAGCCCATCTGCAACAATAGCAGGTAAATGGCTTTTGCGTACCAAGGCTGTAAAATCTATTTTTTTTTGTTCATAAAGCAGTTGCAATGCTTGATAGACTTTTTCCAATGCAACCATAAAAGAGGCTCGAACCAATTTTATGGTTGTTGTTGAATGCATCGAGAAATCTTCCTTGCCTTGTGCTATTTTATAAGCTACAAAAGCAACCAAATGGCTGCTCACTACAAGGTTATGGCAGCTATAGCTATCCACAATGGTATGGCTTAATATTTTTAAGTAATAACCAGATTGTTTACTTGTAGTAGATCCTGCTAGTTTTAAAAACTGCTGGTAAAGATCAATTTCTTGTCCTTGCGCATGGTAACTTCTCCCTGCTTTATCCACTTTGTTACCCATTACATCTAAAGGAGTCCCTATATTTAGGAATATTTCTGAGCCTTTACATAGTATCTTTTTACTTACCGAAAGGTTGCTATAACAACAATCTCTTTTGGCTACATGTTTAGCAGTTTCAGGATGTATCCACTCCTGTATCAATTGAGGGGCCTCTAAAACACAATGGTAATTAAGAACCACTGGTACCATAAAAATCTTATGTGCTGTGGGCCCATATTGCTGGAAGGTATGTGCTTGTGCCTCAAATGGGGTACCTAATAAGCCTAATTTTAAGTTGGATTCTATAGTACCTGAGCGGCTACGTGTTCCAGCAGGATAAAATAGGGTAGGGCAATGCCATTCTACAGTAAGACGGGTATAATGCTTTTGAGCTAGTAAATAAGGGATGTTCTTCTTACGTCGATCTATTTTATACGTGCCTAGTTTACTAAAGATATGGCGAAACCCTTTATGATTAAAGAGATTTAATCCTGCTCCCCAACTCAAAGGAGATAAGCCCAACTGCTGCATAGCTAATCCTATAACAACAGAATCCCAATTACTCGTGTGCGTAGGGACCAAAACAATAGTACCTATTTGGGCTAATGCATGGATGCTATCCAATGCACCGGTTATATGCAATTTCTCATGAAGCCTTTTGTGCTTACTTATCCACCGTTTCCCTTTAAACTTGAAGCAGCTGGGTTTAAGTAAACTTGTAAAAACAGTATGGACTCCTTTAGAAACCCATTTATAATGGGTTACACTAAAATCACTACTTATCTCGTTTACATAACGGCTTGCTATTTTGTTTAGTAGAAGCGTTGCATCCACTTTATGTATAAGTGCATTTTCTATATCTTCCCAAAAGAATTGGTCATCTGGTGGATCACATACCCATCGATCAGCTGCTATCCTAGCTAGTTCTTTGGCAGTAGTTTGGGTTAACATATGATAGAGAGCTGTGTCTGTTGCATAACGTGTACGCAAGGATAGTATGGTCCGCTCTACTACTTCTTGTAAAAAAGCCTTTTGATGCTGATGTAATTTACTAATGGGCCAATGGGCTGCATTGGGTTCAATAGGTGTAAAAAGGGCGTTAGACATAGTTCATACAATACTATTTTAATAATATAAACAAAAATTTTAAATATTCATGATTGTGAATATGTATGGCATTAAAATAGGGTTAACCTTTATTGGTTTAGAGGAATTTATTACAGATTAATGAGAGGGGGGAAGTCCGTTACAAAAGGGTAATTCATCCTTAAAAATCGTCTTTTAATTTTATCATGCGTCCTTAATTTTCTATATTACTGGAACGATATATCCTCTTCCTTCAGAGGAAACGACTTTGACTATACGCCCAGTATTGTTAGAGATAACTTTTTGTGGGATATAAATAAAACCACTTATAAAAGTAACTAAATGCATGCTTTGTTCGACATCTAAAGAAGATAGAATTGATGTTCTTGATGAGCAGGGAATAAAAACAGGCGAAGTTCTGTCTAGAAAAGAGATTCATCAATTAGGAAAGATTCATCGGACAGTTCATTTATACTTATTTGAAAACGAATCTAAAAAGCTTCTTTTACAGCGTCGCGCTAGTAATCTAGATCATTATCCAGGAATGTTTAGTATATCTGTAACGGGACATGTTGACGCTGGGGAAGATAGTATGCAAGCTGTAAAAAGAGAGTTACAAGAAGAATTACGGATTGATCCTCTGCTGGTGAAAATTGATTTTTTATCTTCCATTAGACAAGATGTTGTCGTTACGCCTACTTACATAGATCGTCAATTTAACGATGTTTATATAGGATGGGCTGATTTCAAAATGGAAGATATTCGCTTTAATCCTATAGAAGTAACTGAAGTTAAGCTAGTTCCCTTTTCAGAATTTAAAGACATGGTTTTTAACAAAAAAGAAAACTTTACTTTATATGAGAAAGAATGTGAGCAATTGTTACTCTTTTTAAAGAACACACTAAATAATAACCTTGCGTAACTATAACAGTGTATATATTATACGCTCTTGAGGCATTTTATATACACATAAGTTTCAATGCATTAACCAAATAATTAATTCACGATGAGAAAAATTATCTGTTTCGTTATAATCATATTTGATTTTTTTTCTGTGTATGCTTCAGCGCAAGTTAATAGTCCACAAGCTTGCTTTATAATAATGCAGGAATCAAGGTTTAAGATGGATTTTGCACGTTTGAGCAGGCACAATAAAATTATTCTGTTAACTAGCCGGTATAGCTATAGCAGACTAGAGGAAAAGCAAAAGAAGTATTTTTTCGAAATAGTTCAAGTTGATGATTTCTCTTGTCCATGCCGTATCGACGTTTCAGCGCATGGCATAAGATAGCATAGGCAGATCATTTATTTACAAGCTATTGACCTACGTTGATCCAACTTTACATCACACGCAGTATCTTTTTTACAGCAGCCAAGGTTATATCTATGGCCTTGTAGGTAATATCCCTATGCGTTATTACGCGAATGCTATCTGCTACAGCTGCCATTCGGATACCATACGCATGGCGCAATCGATCCAATAGGGTTTGTATCGGTATTGTATCAGGCGTGAGCGAAAAATAGCCAATATTGGTTTGATACAAACTGGGGTTGACTATAATGCCATGTATAGGGAACAAGCCTTCCAACAAATACTTCATCTTAACGTGATCTTCTATCAAATCATCCCTATGATGCTCTAAGCCATACAAACAGGCAGCCGCTATAATACCAGCTTGGTGCATAGCACCCCCTAATTGAAACTTGTAATACCATGCTTTTTCTATAAAATCTTCCTCTCCAGCTAGCACAGCACCCATGGGCGCACCTAACCCTTTGCTAAAATCCACAAAAACAGAATCAAAGCAAGCAGCATAAGCGGATACGGCAACCTGCGTAGCAACCGCAGCATTAAATAAACGTGCCCCATCCAAATGCATGGAAACAGCATAAGCTTTACATAAAGCGGCTATTGCTTGCAAAACAGTCAGCGGCCATATGGCTCCTCCGCCAAAATTAGTTGTTTGTTCAATAGAGACAAGCCTTACGGCAGGTATGTTTCTTAAGGGAGGTCGAATAATATGTTCTTTAATTTGATCTTCTGTAAAAACCCCTCTTATACCCACAATAGGTAGCGGGGTTGCCTCTGCTTGTCCAGCGATTAAGCCAGATTGTACTACCAATGCATGTGCCTTATGATCCAGTAAGATATAATCCCCTGGTCGCTGTATATGTGCTTTATAAGCAATAACATTACACATTGTACCCGAAGGTAGAAACAGAGCAGCCGGCTTCCCCAGCAGCTGGCAAGTAACTTTTATTAGAGCATTAACGGTTGGATCTTCTCCTGCTGCTTCATTACCTACGCTGGCATGCGCCATTACTTGCCGCATTGCTTTGCTAGGATTGGTATTGGTATCACTAAAAAAATCTATTTGCATGCGTGTATAAAGTAATTTACTACCTGTTTAATAGTAGCAACAGCCGATAAAATAGCTGCTCTATCAATTCCTAAATGAATGACGGCTCTTATATGCGCTTCTAGCCAAGGAAACAGTAAGAGCCCATATGCTTGGCATGTTTCTAAAAATACCGCATTGGAAACACCCAATGCCTTGATGCTAAAACCTACAATATTGGTATCAGGGTAAGGAGGGATTAATTGAATGTAAGGAATACTTTGAATCCCATCTGCAAATAATTTAGCCAATTGGTGGTCTTGAGCTAATCTGGTAAGTTGGTGTTGCATAACCTGTTTAGCTGCTTGGGCATAATAGCCAATTTGATGATACCCACTTCCCAACCAAAGCTGGAGCTTCTTAGCTCGCTCTATAACTTGTTTGCTACCCAAAAGCATGGCGCCAAATGGCCCACCCAATCCTTTGGTAAAAGAACAGCTTATGGTATCCGTATGTTTGGCATAATCTGATAAAGGAATGCCCGTTGCAACATGGGCATTCCATATCCTAGCGCCATCTATATGAAGCGCAATCCCTTGTGCTTGTAGCCATTGATATAGTTGAACCTGTAGATCAAAAGGATAAACTTTACCATTAAACCCATTGATGCTATTCTCAATAGTAACTAATTTTACTTGAGCAAAGTGCTTATATCTTGGTTTGCTATGTATTGCTGCTTCTACCGCAGCGATATCTATCACACCACTAGCATTTTGAATGCAGTTTAGTACCACACCATTTATTTTAGCATTGCCAGCGCTATCGAAAAAATGAATATGGTAATTATAATGGGTAATTACTTCGTCACCAGGCATAGTTTGGCTAGCAATGGCTAGCCTATTGGCTAATGTTCCGCTTGTTACAAATAAGCCATCTTCCACATTAAAAAGCTTTTTACAATAAGCTAGTAAAGCATTATAGCTTTGATCTTCTCCATAGGCAAAGTCTCCTACGGTTGCTTGCCCCATAGCGTCCACTACGGCTGTAGTGGGTAACGTTACGGTATCACTTCTAAGATCTATGGTTTTAGCTTGTATGGCCATTTAATCATATACAGCGTAAGCTAACCTCAATAAGTTAAATAAAATGGAAGGTTGAATTCCATTATATGTTTTTCTATCTTATAATTAGAATATATGTTTTTCTATCTTATAATTAGAATATATGTTTTTCTATCTTATAATTAGAAAACGAGAAGTAGGAGGTAAGATAGCTCTCTTACGAACGCCTTAAAACACGTTCAGGCAATCAATAGTGGTGGGAGGCAATTAGTAGCGGAAAAGGTGACCAAACAAAGTGTTTGAAGGGCACAGCTGTTTAAGGGATACTATTAAAAGTAGTAAGGAGATTAGTCGTAAGAGGAATAAATTATTTAAATATAAATGCGCTATGCAAAACAATGCTAGTAGTATATTAGTGAAGTTATTGCTGTTAACCAATGTATTAGCTTCCTGTTAAGTGAATAGGCAATATATGGGCAATCAACTATCCAAAGTATTACCTGGGTTTATGAAAAAAAATACAAAAGGAACATATACTCGAAAAGTAGGCTATGAACTATTGGTTGAGCATTACAACAAGGAATTTAGTCAGCTCCAGGTGCTTTGTAGAGATAAAGGGGCAGATTCCTTTACTGTTAATGACCCAATGATGCGAAAGGCTGCTGTGGAAGCATTAGGAAATAATCAGACAATTAAGGAGATTGATTTAAGTTTCAGTGCTATTGAACATGCAAGTATAGAAGCATTAGCTAATGTATTAGAAAAAAATAATACCATTACAAAGATTAACCTAAACAACAGTTTTATTGGAAATAGAGGTGCCATAGCATTAGCTGAAGCGTTAAAAGTCAATAAGTCGATTACAAATATCGATTTAGCAAACAATTGTATCGGAGATGAAGGTGCTGTAGCATTAGTTGAAACATTACAAGTCAATAAGTTAATTACAAATATCAATTTAGCAAACAATTGTATTGGAGATGAAGGTGCTGTAGCATTAGCTGAAGCATTTAAAGGCAGGCATAAAATTAATATCATACTAGAATCTAATTATATTGGAAATATAGGGAAAACAGCATTAGAGAAAGTATTTAAAGGGAATCCAGCAATGGATATCAAACTAGAATCCTATTATTATATTATAGGGTAAAGGAAGTGATGTAGCAGCGTTAGCTAGGGCAGCCCTCTTATGTAAGGGTTCATTCCTATTGATTTTCCAAAGAGATCTGTAGAAATCAAGATTTAATCTTACAGGGATCTTTCCGTAAGATTGTGTAATTGGACAAGTCCCTCAAGATCGACTTTCAGGAGTAGGTCTCAAACCGTCTTGGGTAATTCCAAAAAACCATACGGTGATAGTTATCCATGAGATAACGTTTATACAAATGCTACCTCTAACAATCCTCGCGTTAATTGATAACGTTGCTCTATAGGTTGATAAGGATCTGTTACAGAGGATAATAATATGGATCGTTGCTTTTTAGCATGGTCTAGTTTTGCAATAGTATCCTTTAGCAGTGCAACTGCATTTTTTTTGACATAAATATATTTCCCCCAGTTTGCTATAGACTGCTTAACAAATCTTCCCATAAAACTAGCATAACAATAGCTACATCCATATGTGCATCCTATATATGGATTAATAACGTAATCAGTATCTGGAAGTTTAGAAGCAATGAGCATATTTTTTACTTCTATTTCTTGTTTGTGCATATGTTTCATCTATTTTCTTTTCTTTTTTGGAAGCCAAGAATGCATGTATCTTACACTGTCCAAAATTTTCATTTTGACGGCTTAAAAAAACTTTAGCCTTTTCTTGCGCTAAAATACTTTCTAGCGGTTTTTTAAAAAGATTTCCAAACATCCAAACATCATCCAATGGGTTCCCCCTATTATTTATTGCCCAAGGAGATGCCAAAAGCGTTCCATCTGGTATTAAGCCAAAAGATGTTCGTACTGCATCACATGGATTTATCTTCAATGAATCTTTATAGGCATCGTCAAAAAACTTTAATGCGTATTGTAGTTTTATTTTTGGATAGCCATAACGACCTAAGCCGCTCTCCCGATTAGAGCGTATATAATGGGTTATACCAAAACTTGATAACATCCCTAACACAAAACCATGATAAAACCCTTCTGATGTGTTACTTTTTTTTGTATCAAAATAGCTAGCACTTCGGCGCAAGCTGTATTTTATTAACTTTATCACTATTAAATAAATAGACATAGGATTCATAAAGGGTCGATATCAATTCATAAACCGAATTATAAGCCCCCTCAAAACTAGCTGCATTAACATCCTTAAAACTGAACATAATGACCGCTGAGGCTCCTGAGCTTATTAAATTTTTCTTTATAAAGCTTCGTTAACTTGTCTCTTATAACGCTCCTCATGCACTTAGAAGTATTCCATAGCGCACGATCAGTAGTTTCATCTGTGTGTTCAGCTATTTTTTCAAATATGTCTCGGTAGAATACTGGAGGTAAATCCTCAGTTTGTTTATCCATATTTTGCCTATTCATTTGGCAGGAAACCACTGAACTGGTTAATAGTAATAATCTTACTACTATTTTATTAGCATTTTTTTGTATAACGGTTTATATTTTTTTATTTTACTGTTGATTTATAGCTACTTCGCTACCTTTATTGTTTAAACTGTTTTTATCTTATCTCCATGTTAATTCTACCCTTGCAACGCATATTAAACTAGTTTAATATTTTAATTATCCAATAATCAATACAAAAAAGCAAAGGATCAGCTATGTGACTTATTCTTTTTTGCTATTTGATAGGGTCCTTAGCATTTTTGCTAGCTCTAGTTACCCTAATTTTTAGTTTGATGCTTTTTCGATATAAGCTTATAATAATTGTTGTTTATATCCATATAATTTAAAACAATTATTATTAGATTAAATTTTAACTACTACACCTTATCGAGGTCTTGTCCGATTTATAACAAGCCGCTCCTAGCATTCTGAAGGATCTTATGTTTCGTATGGAGGCTGTTTCATCCTGTCGGCCACCATTAGACGGGCTACTTCTACAGCAGCGCTCTTTTTTCCAAGTAATTGTCTGATTTGTTTATAAAAAGATTGTTGCTGTGCAGAAATCTCTTCTATTAACAGTTGCGTAAGTGCTTTACTTAATTGGTTTTCAGTTAATGCATCCTGAATTAGTTCTGGAACAGCAGCTTGGTTTACCAATAGATTAACCAACGAAATATGGGATAGGGTTAGGATTCTTTTATAGACAGCATAGGTTAACCAGCTGGTTTTATAAACGACGATTTGCGGCACATTCCATAGCGCAGTCTCCAAAGTAGCTGTTCCGGAAGTTACAATGGCTGCTTTAGACATGGCTAGCAAGTCATACGTTTGGTCATAAACAATACGAACCGTAGGAGGAACTATTTTTTCGTATAATGTCCTTGGCATACAACTTAAACCGGCTACTACAAATTGGTACGTATTAAAATAAACGGCTTGTGTGACCATTACGGGTAATATCCGTTTTATTTCACCGATCCTACTACCAGGCAATAAAGCTATAATAGGTCGTTGGTCTAACCCATTGGCTGCTATAAAAGAATCATTAATAAAATGATTTTCTACTATTTCTACCAATGGGTGCCCTACATAAGTAATGGATGAATAGCCATGAGCTTGGTAGCAAGCTACCTCAAAAGGAAGTATGGAGTATATCTGGTGTATGTTATTTTGTATGCGTGCTATGCGCGGTTTACGGTATGCCCAAATCTTAGGTGGTATATAGTAATAAATAAACCACCCATTTTGTTTAGCAAAGCCTGCTAAGCGCATGTTAAATCCACCAAAATCTATAAACAGGATGGCATCAGGCTGATAAGCGACTAAACTTTTTTTACAAAACATAAACCATTGCCAGAGCTTATAACAGTTTTGTAAAAAATCTAGCCCCATGGAGGCAATGCTGGTGGTATAAAGCGCGCAAGGCTTGCCCATTGCTTTTTGCATGGCTTCTCCACCGCAAGCCCAAAAATCAGCCTCTTTATCAATATGCTTAATTTGTCTAATCAAGTCAGCTCCATACATATCGCCGGAAGACTCTCCCGCTATGATACAATAACGCATGGCATGAAATGGTATTTTATCATTTTTATAAATTAATTAAGAACCTGATTTTTTATCCTATTCTTAGTATAGCTTTATACAAATATTAATCAACAATTACTGATAAACAATATATAAATTTTTTAATGCGTTTTAAACACTCTATTGGGGTTATAAATGAGGTTACTAAACTTCATTTTTTATAAAAATAAAAGGGTTATTTAGGCTCCTATAAAAATGCTATTAGGTACATATATCTTTTGCAACACTAGCCCTATTGGTAAAAATGAGAAGCGCTATATAAAGTTCTAAATTCAGATCTCTGTCGTTTACACTGGAATCAACAGCTCCTGCGACTCCTATATCTGCTTTGTCAATATAATACTGATCAATCGAATAGAATTTTGTTGGTGGCAGCTTTTCAAATAGTGTAATATTATCCAGCCGTGTTAATTTCCCTGTTGTTTTTACCAAATGAGGCCGTTTGACGGAAGCACAAGCAGCTTATTATTTTTTAAGTGGTTATACAGCCTTGGTAGGTAGTACAGAGGTAGGGCAAAAACAGCTCATCCAAGCTACTTTTAGTAGCTGTTTTGGCGCTCCTTTTTTGATTAGGCCTGTAGAAAACATACCTCAATTTATTTAGGGAACGTCTAAAGGAAAGTAGCGCAACTGTTTATTTGGTTAATACAGGGTGTGTGGACAGCTGGTAGTTATGGTGCAGGGGGTATCGTTTCCTTATTGAACTTACGCGTACCCTTATCAAGGCTATTGTAAGTGGCCTACTAAAAGAAGCTACCTAAGACTGCTTACCAGGCTTTAACCTAGCTATCCCTACTGCTTTACCAGCTATTGATTCAACTATATTGGATCCTAGAAAGAATTGGCAAGATAAGCTGCTTTATCAAGCTAAAACCAATGCGCTCATTACACGCTTTTGGAAAAATGCAACGCGCTTTCATTTTGAAGCTACTGTACAAATGGCAGATCCTACTTGCCTCCTTTAGCCTTTAGCACATTAATACAATCTTGATGGTGAAATTGCATTGCTAGCTGTAAAGGGTGGTTTCTACATTCTCATTTTTTTGGTTTACATCGGCTTCCCCGTTAATTAAATCGGTAACACAATCTAGATATCCAAATCATGCAGCCAAATGTAAGTGAAGAAATCCGTCTCATTTGGTAGTTTTTCTTTGTGTTTTTTATTAATTAAATATCTAACACAGCCTGCGTGTCCATAGGCTGCAGCCAGATGTAAAGAAAGTTTGGTTATCATCATCTAAGGCGTCTATATCGGCTCTGGCGTTAGTTAAAGCGATAATACAATCCAGATGACCAAATTGTGCCGCCAGATGTAAAGGAGTCTGTCCTTTATTATCTAATAGTTTTACCTTGGCTCTGTGCCTAATTAAAACATTAATACAATTTTTACGGTTATATCGTGCAGTCAAATGTAAAGGCGTTTCTTTATAATTATTTTGTTTGTTTACCTTGGCTTCTCCAATAATTAAAGCAGTAATACAACCTGCATGTCCATGGAGTGCAGCCTGTTGCGTAAAAAGAAAGCAAAGTAATAGCTTAACTAATAAATGGGAGCAGGCGATTTTTTTATGCTGTATAAGCACATTAGAGTAAATGTATTTTATTCGTACAATATTTTTGCAGTAGGTAACTTGATACTGTTTTTATAGCCGATTGAAATGTCATTTAAATACCATCTATGGTTTACTTTAGATTCATCTTAGTTGGGCAACTACCTCTACGAAGTAGCTCCTTTTATAATTATAATATAATAGGCTCTCTCATCCCTCAAAAATAAGGTAAGTAATAATAGCAAACTATCCAACCCCCTACTATACGCATCCGATGGCAGTGGCCAAACTGCTGTTGGAGGCAATGATTTTTACTTCTTTTTAAAAGAATGCTTTGATTTATATAAACATAAAAAACTTTCTAAATCACTTTTTGAAACCGTATTGCAGTTGAAGTTTCTGCATCCCATATATAATTACATAATCTCAAAAGCTAATAGAGACGCTCATTTTCGTTCTTTATTACAACAAATCAGTAAAGAAGAAGTATTAGATTCATCTTTACGAAAAACAATTACTCAGATGCTATCTGGTGATTTGATTAAAGCATCTCAAAAACATCCAAAGCATATCATTTTTGAAGCACACAGAGGTCCTTTTGACTTGAAGGTTATTTTTCAACAGATGGAAAAAGAATGTCAATCCTATGATGTAGAGACACCTTACGATGTTAGTTATATTCCTTATTTTTTAATGATTTTAGACCACCCTTGTTACTATTTATATATAGGAAATGCTACGTTGTTAGAGAGCCAAGCGTGTCCATCCTTTGTGGAAAAGTATTGGGCTATTTTTGCTATGCGACAAATTGGACTTTCTAGTACGGAACAAGATATGAATAATGATACAGTACAAGTATATAATCTATATAGTGATTTAATTCGTTCAGCTTGCAGTGCCTATCGCTGTTGTCCCAAGCCTACCATTCCACTTTACTTAATGGAAGATTTACTACATGCTAGATGCCCTGGGTATATTTTTAAATATCCATTTTTTATACTGGATTATAAAAGCAAAGAGTTACAAGATGCTTTAGATGAATTTAGGTCAATTCCTGTTCTTCCTTGTGGGTTAAAGGAAATGGCTAAAAAGATTCAAGCAGGGAAGCTTGCTACCCCGAAAGAAATGGCCTATATGGAGGGATATAGAAAGTTTCGTGCAACACACTTTACCCTATATGAAACAGTTCTTCCTTGCGTAAGCCCTCAATAATCAACACATTCTCTATGCGAAACCTTTATTTAGAGCTGGGACAAGGCCTGGCATGCTGTGCCAACCTGAGCAATATATTATTTTGTATAATAAAATCAGTAAACACAGGATTAACTTTATATCAACCGGACCTATTGATAAATTTTAATTCCGTATGTACAGTACAATAGTTTGAATTCTAAGCTTCTCATTCTGTTTTTCTTTCTTTTTAGCTAGTTTGGCCCTATACAATGGCGCCTTTGTATGTATAAGAGGCACTGTATTTACTTTAAAGCTGCTTAACAATAATCCCTTCACAAATACGTTGCATTTCTGCTAGCCATTGCGGAGGTGCTTTATGGCTTTTCCCCCATGGTATATAGAAAGTTAAGGTTTCTTTAGCTATACGCTGTTGATCGGCTGGCTTACGGGCAGATAACGTACGCATGTTATGCAATCTATCCGCTAGCTTTACTTGCACCACACGTATGTCCCTATATTGATAGCACATTTATGATTCAATTTGAAGGTAGCTTTTAAGTAGATTTTAAATGGCTAATACATTTTACACAATCTTTTCAAATGACCCCTGAAATATCCTACGTTCTAAGCTGTTTACTAGGCATAGATTTACTGTTTTTATTGCAACGGGTTCATCATATCGAACACTTCCGTTAAATATTTTTCATAGCTTGGATAATGATCTCATTTCCCTTGCCAAGAGGAGATCCAGCAAAACTTCCTAAACATTCAATAATCTTAAAACCTGAAATACGGAATAGCAAGCTCAATTGATTGTATGTGTAATATCCCATTTTAAATGGTTCAATTATAGTTTTAGCCATATTTTGTGTCTTATATAATTCATATTTCCAATATCCTCTAAAATATTGAGACAATAAATTTACTTCCTCTTTGAAAAAATATCTTTTAATGATTTCATTTCCTCTCTTGTCCTCAGAAAAAAGAACTGCCTCACCAATATTTTGAGTTAATATTTTCCATTCTGGATAAAATACGTCTAATATAAGCTTACCATTTAATGGGAGTAGATTATATAATTTTTTAAGCAGAACGATCTGTTCATCTTCTTCATAAAAATGTTGAAAAACCCTAAAAGGGAGTAAAATAAAATCAAATTCATCCTCCAATTCTACATTCATAATATCGTTTGAGATCAGAAGTAGTTTATCTTTTTTTAAGTGATTTTCTTGAACTTTTAAAGTAAGCCAATTACAGCTTTCTTGACTTATTTCTACAGCTGTAATAGTGTGGCCACCTTTAAGAAGAGGAATGGTTATACGACCAGTACCAGATCCAATTTCTAATATTTTTTTTGAACTCTTTTCTGTATCTACTAGTCCTACATAGTATTTTATATCTCCATTATTATGATGTTTAGGGCTATAAAATAGATCATATAAATCAGGTCTGATTTGACACCAACGACTAGCCATATTACTTCATTTTTAAAATTTTTCATTCAAGTTTTTTAATCCAAAAGTACTCCATAAATGGGCATCATTATACATTTGAGGATTACGAGTATAAAATTTGAACGCAAGGGAAGTAGATTTTTTATTTGTGCGTAATGCAAAAGCCTCTTCGGTCAAATATTTGTGAAGTTTACTGAAGTCAGCAGCCAACACTTTCTCCATTTTAGGTAAAATAACAGAAAAGTTTGGTCGATTTTTTATTAGCTTGCGTAAGAAACAACGTAAGACATGTCTATGTCCCTTTGCACCTGGTAAAAGACCTCGTGTAATTAACAAATCAGCTGCAAACAACTGCCGTAAAAAATCAAAGCCTTGTTTTGCTCCCACTAAAGATAGTAATTGGGAGAATCTAGGTATTTGCTCAATTACTCCTCCATAAGGATAAGCCTCTATACACTCTATGCCAAAACCGGCGTCAATATATTTTCTACTTTGTGCATTGCTTAATATAATAATATTACCAACAGGCACAACTCTATTGACTTGATCTAGAGCAATGGTTATCCTTACTCCTTTAATTGAAATATTTTTAAAATTCCACTCTACCCAATATTTTTGTTTATTATGTAATAACTCAATATATCTTAGATTAGCTTGGGAATTAATAAGATCCATCCATAGGCTGTTTCCAGCAGGCCCATAAATTATTAAGCGATCGCTTGTATAGCCTAAAGATCGGAAAAAATTTAGAGTTAGTAGCAGAATATTGAATAATTCACTTTCCATTGCTACTACACCAAGCATATTAAAAACATGTAAATAATCAGGAGCTACGCGTTCGCGTAAACAAGTTTGCGATAAAGCAGTAGGGATTAGTGTTCGATTTTTAATAATATCTGGTAAAAACCCTGATATTGTAGAATTCCTAAATAAAACGCCATCATTACAGATCAAATCATATTCTCCCTGCCAATTGTATTGAAATTTTTGGCATTCTTTCTTAAAAATGCGTTCAATCTGTAAAATATCACTTGATTTTAAATAACTCATCTTCTTCTAATTCCAATCTTTTACGTAGTAGCAAGGAAAAATACCCTAAATAATGGTGATTCTGGTTAAATACTGTAAGCATATGCTTCCATCTTTCGGAAATAACTTCTCTCACATTAGGTTCAAGTTGAGCAATATGAGGCTTATCCATAAAAGAGTTCACATGTTTAGATAATATTTGATCACTTACAGGTTGTAATTCACCTTCATGTAAGGTATAATATTCAAATCCACTTTCTTGAAGATAAAAGTTAATATAGTCCTGTTTATTCCAGGGCTTTATCTCTACTCCGATAATTTTTTTTTAAATCTTCTAAAAGTTTTTTAGGAGGCTTTTCTTTATAAAATAGATTAGTTATAGACAACATACCCCAAGGTTTCATAACACGAATAATCTCTTTTATTGCTTGTATCTTATCCTCTAAAAAGGACAACGAACCACCTGTAATAACTGTATTAAAAAACTCATCCGGATAAGGAAGATCATCGAAACCCTATTTCGCTTTGGTGTTATCCTAGTTGGCTTTACCTATCAATACTTTTTCAAAAAATGGATCAATACGTATCATGCTTGGTTGACTTTACTGGGAATAGCCTGTTGCTTTATTTTGGTTATGCAAACTATGCCTACACTAAGTATCGCTTTGTATATGGTTAGTGCCTTTTTTGTAGGTGTTGCTTATAGCGCATTGACTACAATAAGTAGGTCTGTATTTTACACTGCGCAGCATACGGCTACTTACAACCAATCCATACTTATGGTTAATTTAATGGAAAGTATCGGTCAGATTTTCATTATGCTTGCAACAGCAAATTTGATCCATAATACTGTTTTAACAGTGTTACTTACAGCTCTATTTTTCATATTAAGTTTTTGGATGACACGGCATAATATACTCTACCTTTCTATTAAGTAGTTTGGTTCTTCTTCTGTTCTTAACAGGATGTAACCGTTCCTTTGCTTACCATATGGGAAATAGTGTGGGTTCAGAGCCAGGGCCCTCTACAAACAGAACCTATACCAATACCTGCGATTTTGAGGAATCTGCGGAAAATCGAAGCGCACTGCAAAAGGAGGTGGAGCGCTCAATAATAGATTTAATACAAGGTGGTTATAGTTGTAATGATCCAGAAGCAGGAGGTATTATTGTAGAAAGATTACGTAACGATTCAGCAGTAGTGACTACTATCCTAGAAAGACTATATACAAAGAGGAGAGCAGTTGGAAGAACGCCTAGCAAGGAGGAAATACGTGAGGTTATGAGTGCATCCATATTAGAATACATGGCAAGGGTAGAAAAGGAGATTTTGGATCAGCGTGCTAATGGCTCTGCGAGGGCAAGGGCTGCGAATCCTAAATCTATTCAAGAAGTATATCAAGATAGGATAAATTATTAGTTTTTAAACGAGTTCAGCCAATTAGTTGATGATTCGATCTAGGTAGTTTCTTTACAAGATTTTGTCTTAAATAATTTCCATTGCAATTGAAATGAGTGCTATAAAAATTATTCTTACCTGTCTTTGTAGACACAGGGTATACTTTATAATAGTAAGTATACTCATCATGCTAGGTAGATCTTTGGGTATGTTATGGCCATACTTCTTAAATAAAATAATTGATGAAGGGTCAGGATGTCATGATAACCTATTCTTTTGGATGGTGGCTTTTCTAGGTTGTTTTTTAGCAGGAGAAGTAATCCTAAGAATAGCCGCATATATATTCATAATTCCTATATCAGATACAAGGAGTTATGTAAAATCTTACTTTTATAGTTTTGTGATGAATCGTTCTTTTTCTTTTATTACAATGCGTTCTCCAGTTGAAATTTTCAATAAGCTTAATCAAATTTCTACTTCTATTGATACTCTATTAGATATGATTTTCTGGATTTTTCTAAGCATAGCAGTTAATTTATGTGTTGCCTCGGTCATGTTTATAACGCTTAGTAAATAGCTTGGATTAATATTTTTAGTATGGTGTATATTATATACTATATGCATAAAAAAGTCTTAACCTTTAGCCATAAAAAGTGGAAAGCATTTTCGAAGGTTGAATCTGATATAGCTGGTTATATCGTCAACTCGATAGAGAACTTTATTTCACTGAGCATCTATACAGATGAAAAAGACAGACAAGAACTTATAAAAAATATACTAAGTGACAATGTAGACAAGCATAAGTTTGCTCAACTTTCTACTATTCATGCTTATTGCTTACAGGAGATAATGACTTTTCTTCTAGGAACTGCTTCTTTGGTATTTTGTTGTGTATCCTATACAATATATAACATGAAGATTGAGAAAATAGTGATGGTAATTTCAATTTTTATGATATTAAAAGAAAAATTGCATTCTCTTTCTATAAGAATTAAAGATGCTATTAAGAGCTTTGGGATATTATCTCAGGCTTTAAATGATCTATATGAAAATAGATCCTTGTCAGTAGAACGCCGTAAAAAAACATTTAATGATCAAAATATTGCTATTGAACTAAAGAATCTAAGTTTTTCATTTACAAACAATACGTTCTTAACATGTATCAATCTTAAGATTGAACCACAAGAAAAAATTGCCTTAATAGGTCCATCTGGATCTGGTAAATCGACGATAGCTAATCTAGTACTAGGATTCTATAAACCCACAAGCGGTGAAGTTTTAGTTAACTTTGAGCCTATACAGGATTTTAACCAATTATCTTGGTGCCGCCACATAGCTTATGTACCACAAAATCCCATTTTATTAAATAACAGTATATACAAAAACATCAGATTAGGTAATCTACATGCAACTTATCAAGAAGTTATAGAAGCAGCTAAAAAGGCACGTTGTCACGATTTTATCTCTTCTTTAACAGATGGATATATGACATATGCTGGAAGCTCTGGATTAAAATTATCAGGTGGACAAAGACAAAAGATATGTATTGCACGTGCGATATTGAAAAATGCACCATTTATGCTATTCGATGAACCAACATCAGGCGTTGATTACCATGAAGAATCACAACTTATTCCTATACTTTTTGAACATTTAAGAGATAAAACTATCCTGTACATTACCCATAGGAGCACAAAATTAGTTTCATTTGATAGGATCATTAAAATATACAAAGGAAGTCTAACTGTAGAATATGAGTAGACTATGAACAAACCAGATCAAAATATAACGCTTATAACTGGGGTAATAGGATTTATAGGATTTCACTTAGCAAAATCACTATTGCTTAGGGGTATAGAGTATTGGGAATAGATAATATGAACGATTATTATGATATAAGGTTAAAAGAAGAAAGGTTAGGATATCTTAAAAATTTAGGGAATAATTTTAATTTTTTAAATTAGATATATCTGATAAAGAAGGCCTAAAAAGATATGTAGAAAAGTATTACGATCAAATAGAACATATAGTAAACTTAGCTGGTCAATCTGGTGTGAGGTATTCTACAGTCAATCCATTTATTTATATAAAATCCAATATATTAGGTCAAGTTTCTTTGCTAGATATGGCAAATTCAGCTGGTGTACAGGGCATGTTTTCCCTTTTGGGTACTGCTTGGTTGAGCAGTACTTTTGTAGCATGCAATAAGGAAGTCTTGTTGCAGTTTATTAAGCAATATCTTTCAGTACCTTGGCAGTTTTCTATTATGTTGTTGTTGATGTCTGCTTTGATGGGTAGTTCTGCGGCTACTATTAAAGCATTATTTCCGTTGGGTTTAGCGTTGGGCATTTCACCCAAAATATTATTAGCTTCTGTTGCAGCAGTCAATGGCATATTTATCATTCCCATTTATCCGACTATACTAGCTGCTATTAACTTGGATACTACAGGTAGCACACGTAATAGCTATGGGAAATTTTCTTGTTATGCGTGATTGGTTACGTGAGCAGATTTATCGATTTGGTAGGGTGTATAATGTAGCACAAATTATTCAGCATGTTACAGGAAATGCTATAGCGGTACAAGCTTATAAAGCTTATATAGACAAAAAATATACTAATCTTGCTGCCCTTAAGGATAAGCTATAATACTTTGCATGTATATTGAATCAGTTGTATTAGCCCTATTCTATGGGGCTAATGGGCAGTACAAAAGAAAAATCACCATTGTAGAATTTTATATTCTAAACGCTCTTCGTCTAAAATGTTCTGATTTCTCTGCTAACGCAGCTACACAACGACCTTCCTGTTCCTTTATAAATGCCTCTTCAGAAATGGTCTTGTCACTTTCTTGGTATTTTTCTCTTATCCAATTGTCTGCAATACTGTCTCTACCAATCCTTAGTGCTTTTATTGTTTCGTAGTGAGAATCGGATATCTCCTCCCATTTTTTCCCATTCTTTAAAAAGTTCTTCCGCTTTGTCACTTCCTTCGTTTGCATCCATGCAGTAAACATAGGTCTTTTCCTTAGCAAAATAATTAATAGTTGCTATTAGGTATAGTAATTATTTTTCTGTAAATAAAATAAATAGTCATTATAAACTTAGCTAAGATAAGTTCGTTACAACGCAATAAAGTAAAAAACAAATGGCAAGGCATATTGATTTTATGATTATAGGGTTATCCTTAATAGGCACGCTGTTTATTGGAATTTATTACGGGAGAGGTGTTAAGACTTTCCAGGATTATGCCGTAGGAAAAAGAAAAATGGCTACCAGTGTGATTGCTATCTCTTTTATAGCTACTATGTATGGCGGTAGAACGCTATTAGCTGGCCTGGATGATAGCTATCGGCTAGGTTTTGAAAGACTTATGAGATTATCCATTATAGTAGTTGCTATGATCTATTTCTTTTCCCGATTTATCATTCCAAGAATGAAGGGATTCATGGGGCATCTGTCTATAGCAGAATCTATGGGAAGCGTATATGGGTCAGCTGCGCGCATCATTACCGCGCTACTTGGTATCACTTTAGCTATCGCTAATTTAACCATCCAGATTAAGGTTGGACTTGAAATTATAGCCATCCTATTTCCTAAAATAATACCATTCCAAACCTACTCAACCATACTTTTAAGCCTATTGGTTATAGCATATGCTACATTTGGAGGGGCTAGAGCGGTAGCCATAACCGATGTGTATCAATTTCTCCTTTTTGGGCTCTGTTTCCCTCTGCTCATTTTCGTTCTGCTATTTTCTACGAAAGATTTAGCAGCGGGCTGGCAAAAATTTACCGCTCTACCACAATTTAACCCAAACAAAATGTGCACAGGGCATACCCTAACAATTTTACTATCTGATTTTATGTTTAGGCATGTATTTATAGTTATGCCTGACTACATACAACGGTTTTATATGGCTGCTTCTATAGGGCAAGCAACAAAAGTTTTTAACAAAATTGCTATCATGCCATGCGTAATAGCTTTGGTCATTTTCTGTGTTACAGCAGCTTTACATATACATGGGGATAGCATTCCATCCAATCAAAACGTCTTCCACTATATCCTTTCCTTTGCCTATTTCCCTGGTATGCTAGGCATACTAGTAACGGCGATGATCGCATTGCTGATGTCTACCGCTGATTCCAGTCTGCATATTGCCTCTGTTTTATTTACCAATGACCTATGGCCTTTTGTAGCCGGGGTTACCAAGTCGCATAATTACTCGCTTAAAATTGTACGCATCGCCTCCATTTGTATAGGGATGATCAGCCTCCTGATGGTATTCTGTACGAACGATATTCTGCAATTAATATACAAAGCACGCCAGCTTTATGACCCAGCTGTTTCGATTCCTTTTATAATAGCTTGCTGGGGATTTAGACCAAGACCCCTTGTTGTATTAATAGTCATGGGTTTGAACATAGCAGCCTATCTTATTTTTTATCAAAAGCAAGTTGTATCACATGATCATATTTTCATTCCAATTATTGTAAGCGCAGGCAGCTTATTTGCCCTTCATTACCTGCTTCCCAAACGCCCCCATACCGGTTGGGTAGGTATCCCAGATAGCAGTGCCTGGGATTTACAAAATCAAATCACCAAACGCTGGTGGTTGGAACGGGTGCAACGGCTTAAAACACTTTTTACCAGCTCCTATCGTGTAAGTGTTTTCCCTACCCAAGAACGCACCTTTGTAGCAGTCGGCAGCTATACCATCCTTAATTCCATTATCGCATTGTGCTTTATCCAAAGGCAGTATTTCCTTCCCTATGTATACCTCTATATGGCTGTGATGGCCTTGGGAACGATCCTAGCGCTCTACCCAGCCCTGCATGCTTATCGAAAGGGAGGAATTCCGCTATTGCATGATCTATGGCCTATGCTATTGTTTCTTCTGCTTTTTATAGCGCCCCTCCAATTTGCTAAACTAGGACACTATAGCCCTATGGTTTGTGCGCTTCTTATAGCTAGCATAAGCCTATCTATTGTATTACTATCCGTGGAATGCAGTAGTATGCTATTACTTTGTGCTTTACTAATCCATAGATTCTTGCTTCCTATACGTTTTATGGACTTATTTTGGGAAAGCTTTAGGCATGCTTCTGTCATAGAACTTGTATTAGCGACAGCAGTTGTAGCAAGCACGCTAGTAGGATTTGTCTTGTATAAATACCTACGAGACAAAGCAACCGCTAAACTTAAAATTATCGAACTTACTAGAACCTATGAACAAAGGATTTCCTTAGAAGCCATCTATAGCCAAGCGCATTGGGCTAGATTGGATGCCACTGCTGGAGGTACTCTCTTACGAGAAATGGGAGTTAACCTGCAAGAAACTTTGTGTCCTATTGCAAGGAATGATCCGCATAAAGTAGAAAATGAAATAACGCTCTTTAACAAGAAACTACAAAAATTCAGCGATTGTCTGGCATGGAGAGCCCAAGAAGAACGGAGCCTAAAGCTTAATAAAAAATTAATACAGCCCATCCCACTTGAATCAACTATCTTAAAAGTAAACCAGCAAATATTGGATTTAGGGGAACCGTTAGCGCTCTTATTGCGGAAACAAACAGACGTAGCTGAAATAGTAGTAGATCCCGCGTTATTGGAGTGCTTGCTGCTGCTCAACCTATGGGCAATCAGCAAGGGCCAACCAGCTACCGATCACATCGTAACCTTAACCCTCGCCGCTACTACCTTGCAGTATGGTTTGGCAGCAGAAACCACGGCTGATCTCCCTTCCTTAATTTTACCTGCGCTGGCTTTCTGTTTTAGTACGGATACAAGTCTACCAAACCTAAAACCCAGCTATCGTATCACAGCAATGAACGCAAATATTACCCTACCTGCTAGTGAAGCGCAGTTTTATCAACTAGAAAGCAAACAAATCGTAGAAGCCCACGGGGGCTATGTGGAAATAATAGAAAGCCCAACGCAGGTAAGTTGCCTTTACGTATTCCCGCTGGACGGCCGTAAAGTTATGCGCTTTAAGACATATGATCCTGTTGATCTTGTGGCTAATAAAATATCTGAAACAGCGGAAAGCTTGGCGCAGGAGCAGGAATTGATAGGGTTACTTACGGCACAAACTACGCTTAAGGAGGAGCTTATACAGCAAACCATTGCCTTTATTAAAAAGGCCCATGGTTTAGTACGGCGTAAATCAGGGTCTCCCTACTATACCCATCCGATGGCAGTAGCCAAGCTGCTATTGGAGGTTACCCAGGATCCCGACATCATCCTGGCAGGTTTACTGCATGATATCGTAGAAGATACGCCTGTTACACTACCTCAGCTGGAGCTGATGTATGGCAGTGAAGTAGCTGCTGTGGTCGATCAGGTTACCCACTACAATACCAATGGGTATCCGTGGGAATTAGATAAGGTAGCAAATAAAAATATACTTCATCAATGTAGAGACATACGTGTAGTACAAGTAAAGCTAGCGGATAGATTGCATAACATGCGTACGTTATCTGTCCGTAAGCCAGCCGACCAACAACGTATAGCTAAAGAAACCTTAGCTTTTTATATACCATGGGGGAAAAGCCATCAGGCTCCTCCGCAATGGCTAGCAGAAATGCAGCGTATTTGTGAAGAGATTATTGCTAAATAGCTTACCTAGTAACTATAGCGTTTTTACACGGGCTTCCTTAGCCTACAGTAGGCATAGGGTTTTGTACAATAATTAATAGTTATTTATTAGGCAAATAATTATTTTTTACTATGTAAATAAAAACAGGTAGTATATATGAAAATCATAGTAAGGTACTTTTGTTACAACGTAATAAAATAAAAGATAGATGGTAAGGCATATTGATTTAATGATTATAGGATTATTCTTAATAGGGACACTGGTCATTGGGATTTACTACGGTAGAAGTATCAAGACTTTCCAGGATTATGCTATAGGAAACAGAAAAATGGCTACCAGTATAATTGCTATTTCACTGATAGCTACTGTGTATGGTGGTGAAACCTTGCAGCTTAGGTTGGATCAGAGCTATCGACAAGGCTTAAAGACGTATTGCATCTTTTTTAGTGTGGCTTCCATCATGTATTTTTTTTCCAGGTTTATTACGCCAAGAATGAAGGAATTCATGGGGCATCTGTCTATAGCAGAATCTATGGGAAGCTTATATGGATCAGCTGTCCGCATCATTACCGCTCTACTTGGTATCATCTTGGCTATCGCCTATTTAACCACTCAGATCAAAGTTGGCCTTGAAATTACAGCTATTCTATTTCCTAAAGTAGTACAACTTCAAACCTATTCAACCATACTTTTAATTCTATTGGTTATCATGTATGCTACATTTGGAGGAGCGAGAGCCGTAGCCATAACCGATGTCTACCAATTTCTTCTTTTTGGGCTCTGCTTCCCTCTGCTCATTTTCGTGCTGCTATTTTCTACTGAAGATTTAGCAGCGGGCTGGCAAAAATTTATCGCTGTACCGCAGTTTAACCTAAGCAAGATGTGCACAAGATATACCCTAAGCGCTTTACTACCTGGTTTTATATTTAGGCTTTTGGGCCCGGTTATGACTCCCTATATACAACGGTTTTATATGGCTTCTTCTGTAGGGCAAGCTACAAAAGTTTTTAACAAAATGGCCATAGCTCCCTGTGTAATAGTTTCGCTTATTTTCTGTGTTACAGCAGCTTTATATATACATGGGATTAATATTCCACCCAATCAGAATGTCCTTCACTATATTCTTTCACTTGCCTATTTCCCTGGTATGTTAGGCCTATTGGTAACGGCTATGCTAGCATTGCTGATGTCTACTGCTGATTCCTCCTTGCATGTTGCCTCTGTTTTATTTACAAATGACCTGTGGCCTTTTATAGTTGGGTTTCCCAAGTCGGATAAACAATCGCTTAAAATTGTACGTATCGTCTCTATTTGCATAGGGATAATCAGCCTCTTAATGGTGTTACATACGACCAGTATTCTGCAATTATTATACAAATCGTTCTACTTCTATTGGCCAGCTGTCTCGGTTCCTTTTATGCTAGCTTGTTTGGGATTTAGGCCTAGATCCCTTGCTGTGCTAGCAGCCATGTGTTTGAGCATACTCATAGCAGTCTATATTATTTTTTATCAAAAACAAGCTTTATCACATAATCATATTGTCCTTTCAATGATTGTAAACGCAGGTAGCTTATTTGCCCTTCATTACCTGCTTCCCAAATGCCCCCATACCGGTTGGGTAGGTATCCCAGATAGCAGTGCCTGGGATTTACAAAATCAAATCACCAAACGCTGGTGGTTGGAACGGGTGCAACGGCTTAAAACACTTTTTACCAGCTCCTATCGTGTAAGTGTTTTCCCTACCCAAGAACGTACCTTTGTAGCAGTCGGCAGCTATACCATTATCAATGCCATTATCGCATTGTGCTTTATCCAAAGGCAGTATTTTCTTCCCTATGTATACCTCTATATGGCTGTGATGGCCTTGGGAACCATCTTAGCGCTCTACCCAGCCCTGCATACCTATCAAAAAGGCGGGACACCGCTATTGCATAACTTATGGCCTATGCTATTGTTTCTTCTGCTTTTTATAGCGCCCCTCCAATTTGCTAAACTAGGACACTATAGCCCTATGGTTTGTGCGCTTCTTATAGCTAGCATAAGCCTATCTATTGTATTACTATCCGTGGAATGCAGTAGCATACTATTACTTTGTGCTTTAGTAATCCATAAATTTTTACCTCCTTATGTAAATTTTGTTGATTTATTTTGGGAAAGTCTTAAGCATGCTTCTGTCATAGAACTTGTGTTAGCTTTTGTCTTTATAACGGCTGCCATAATAGGCTTTGGTATTTATAAATACCTACGAGACAAAGCAACTGCTAAACTTAAAATTATCGAACTTACTAGAACCTATGAACAAAGGATTTCCTTAGAAGCCATCTATAGCCAAGCGCATTGGGCTAGATTGGATGCCACTGCTGGAGGTGCCCTTTTACGAGCAATGGGCGATACCTTACAAGAAACTGCTGACACGCTTTATAAGCAAGATCCGTCTGGTATACGAAGCGAAATAGCATCCTTTAACAAGAAACTACAAAAATTCAGCGATTGTCTGGCATGGAGAGCCCAAGAAGAACGGAGCCTAAAGCTTAATAAAAAATTAATACAGCCCATCCCACTTGAACCAACTATCTTAAAAGTAAACCAGCAAATATTGGATTTAGGGGAACCGTTAGCGCTCTTATTGCGGAAACAAACAGACGTAGCTGAAATTATAGTCGATCCCGCGTTATTGGAGTGCTTGCTGCTGCTCAACCTATGGGCAATCAGCAAGGGCCAACCAGCTACCGATCACATCGTAACCTTAACCCTTACCGCTACTACCTTGCAGTATAGTTTGGCAGCAGAAACTGCGGCTGATCTCCCTTCCTTAATTTTACCTGCGCTGGCTTTCTGTTTTAGTACGGATACAAGCCTACCAAACCTAAAACCCAGCTATCGTATCACAGAATGGAACGCAAATACTGCCCTACCTGCTAGTGAAGCGCAATTTTATCAACTAGAAAGTAAACAAATCGTAGAAGCCCACGGGGGCTATGTGGAAATAATAGAAAGCCCAACAAAGGTAAGCTGCCTTTACGTATTCCCGCTGGACGGCCGTAAGGTTATGCGTTTTAAAACGTATAATCCTACTGATCTGGTAGCTAATACGATAGCTGAAACAGTGGAAAGTTTAACGCAAGAGCAGGAATTGATAGGGTTACTTACGGCACAAACTACACTTAAGGAGGAGCTTATACAGCAAACCATTGCCTTTATTAAAAAGGCCCATGGTTTAGTACGGCGCAAATCAGGGGCTCCCTACTATACCCATCCGATGGCAGTAGCCAAGCTGCTATTGGAGGCTACCCAGGATCCCGCTACCATTTTAGCGGGTTTGTTGCATGATATCGTAGAGGATACACCTGTTACGCTACATCAGCTGGAGCTGATGTATGGCGCTAAGGTAGCTGCTATTGTCGATCAGGTTACCCATTATAATACCAATGGGTATCCGTGGGAATGGGATGATCCAACAGCGCAAAGCATACTTGATGCATGTTCAGACATACGTGTAGTACAAGTAAAGCTAGCGGATAGATTGCATAATATGCGTACGTTATCTGCCCGTAAGCCAGCCGACCAACAACGTATAGCTAAAGAAACCTTAGCTTTCTATATACCATGGGGAACAAAGCACCACGTACCTCAGCAATGGCTAGCAGAAATACAGCGTATTTGTGAAGAGGTCCTTTCTAGTTAGCTTATATAGTAAAAGTAAATGTGGTATTTCCTTTACACATAGGCACCATTTCTTCTGTATAAAAAATCTACTTGTGCATTTTAATAGGTGTAAAGAACTGCTATAGGTACAGTTTTTTTCACAAAAAAACAGATATTATGTAGGTATAACAAATTTTTTCTGTAAATAAAAACAGGTAATACTTTATAGAACATAGTAAGGTAAATTTATTATAACGTAATAAAATAAAAGAGAGATGCTAGGGCATATTGATGTAATGATTATAGGGTTATCCTTAATAGGCACTTTGGTCATTGGAATTTATTATGGGAGAGGTGTTCAGACTTTCCAGGATTATGCTGTAGGGAATAGGAAAACGGCTACCAGTGTAATTGCTATTTCTTTTATAGCTACTGTGTATGGTGGTAGAACGCTATTAGCTGGCCTGGATGATAGCTATCGGCTAGGTTTTGAAAGACTTAATAGGCAATCCGTTGTAATAGTTGCTATGATCTATTTCTTTTCCCGATTTATCATTCCAAGAATGAAAAGATTCGTAGGGCATCTGTCTATAGCAGAATCTATGGGAAGCGTATATGGGTCAGCCGCGCGCATCATTACCGCCCTACTTGGTATCACTTTAGCTATCGCTAATTTAACCATCCAGATTAAGGTTGGATTTGAAATTATAGCCATCCTATTCCCTAAAATAATACCATTCCAAACCTATTCAACCATACTTTTAAGCCTATTAGTTATAGCATATGCTACATTTGGAGGGGCTAGAGCGGTAGCTATAACCGATGTCTACCAATTTCTTCTTTTTGGGCTCTGTTTCCCTCTGCTCATTTTCGTTCTGCTATTTTCTACGGAAGATTTAGCAGCGGGCTGGCAAAAACTTACTGCTGTACCGCAGTATAATCTAAATAAAATGTGCACAGGGCATACCTTAACAATTTTACTATCTGATTTTATGTTTAGGCATATATTTATGCTTATGCCTCACTATATACAACGGTTTTATATGGCTGCTTCTGTAGGACAAGCTGTAAGAGTTTTTAATAAAATTGCCATAATTCCTTGTGTGATAGCTTTACTCATTTTCAGCGTTACAGCAGCTTTACATATACATGGCGATAGCATTCCACCCAATCAGAACGTCCTCCACTATATCCTTTCCCTTGCCTATTTCCCTGGTATGACAGGTCTATTGGTAACGGCTATGCTTGCATTGTTGATGTCTACCGCTGATTCTAGCTTACATATTGCCTCTGTTTTATTTACCAATGACCTATGGCCTTTTGTAGCCGGGGTTACCAAGTCGCATAATTACTCGCTTAAAATTGTACGCATCGCCTCCATTTGTATAGGGATGATCAGCCTCCTGATGGTATTCTGTACGAACGATATTCTGCAATTAATATACAAAGCACGCCAGCTTTATGACCCAGCTGTTTCGATTCCTTTTATAATAGCTTGCTGGGGATTCAGACCAAGACCCCTTGTTGTATTAATAGTAATGGGTTTGAACATAGCAGCCTATCTTATTTTTTATCAAAAGCAAGTTGTATCACATGATCATATTTTCATTCCAATTATTGTAAGCGCAGGTAGCTTATTTGCCCTTCATTACCTGCTTCCCAAATGCCCCCATACCGGTTGGGTAGGTATCCCAGATAGCAGTGCCTGGGATTTACAAAACCAAATCACCAAACGCTGGTGGTTGGAACGGGTGCAACGGCTTAAAACACTTTTTACCAGGTCCTATCGTGTAAGTGTTTTCCCTACCCAAGAACGTACTTTTATAGCGGTAGGCGGCTACACCATCCTTCATGCCATTATCGCTTTGTGCTTTATCCAAAGGCAGTATTTCCTTCCCTATGTATACCTCTATATGGCTGTGATGGCCTTGGGAACCATCCTAGCGCTCTACCCAGCCCTGCATGCTTATCGAAAGGGAGGAATTCCGCTATTGCATGATCTATGGCCTATGCTATTGTTTCTTCTGCTTTTTATAGCGCCCCTCCAATTTGCTAAACTAGGACACTATAGCCCTATGGTTTGTGCGCTTCTTATAGCTAGCATAAGCCTATCTATTGTATTACTATCCGTGGAATGCAGTAGCATACTATTACTTTGTGCTTTAGTAATCCATAAATTTTTACCTCCTTATGTAAATTTTGTTGATTTATTTTGGGAAAGTCTTAAGCATGCTTCTGTCATAGAACTTGTGTTAGCTTTTGTCTTTATAACGGCTGCCATAATAGGCTTTGGTATTTATAAATACCTACGAGACAAAGCAACTGCTAAACTTAAAATTATCGAACTTACTAGAACCTATGAACAAAGGATTTCCTTAGAAGCCATCTATAGCCAAGCGCATTGGGCTAGATTGGATGCCACTGCTGGAGGTGCCCTTTTACGAGCAATGGGCGATACCTTACAAGAAACTGCTGACACGCTTTATAAGCAAGATCCGTCTGGTATACGAAGCGAAATAGCATCCTTTAACAAGAAACTACAAAAATTCAGCGATTGTCTGGCATGGAGAGCCCAAGAAGAACGGAGCCTAAAGCTTAATAAAAAATTAATACAGCCCATCCCACTTGAACCAACTATCTTAAAAGTAAACCAGCAAATATTGGATTTAGGGGAACCGTTAGCGCTCTTATTGCGGAAACAAACAGACGTAGCTGAAATTATAGTCGATCCCGCGTTATTGGAGTGCTTGCTGCTGCTCAACCTATGGGCAATCAGCAAGGGCCAACCAGCTACCGATCACATCGTAACCTTAACCCTTACCGCTACTACCTTGCAGTATAGTTTGGCAGCAGAAACTGCGGCTGATCTCCCTTCCTTAATTTTACCTGCGCTGGCTTTCTGTTTTAGTACGGATACAAGCCTACCAAACCTAAAACCCAGCTATCGTATCACAGAATGGAACGCAAATACTGCCCTACCTGCTAGTGAAGCGCAATTTTATCAACTAGAAAGTAAACAAATCGTAGAAGCCCACGGGGGCTATGTGGAAATAATAGAAAGCCCAACAAAGGTAAGCTGCCTTTACGTATTCCCGCTGGACGGCCGTAAAGTTATGCGCTTTAAGACATATGATCCTGCTGATCTGGTAGCCAATGCCCTAGCTGAAACAGCAGAAAGCTTGGCGCAAGAGCAGGAGCTAATAGCCTTACTTACGGCACAAACTACGCTTAAGGAGGAGCTTATACAGGAAACCATTGCCTTTATTAAAAAGGCCCATGGTTTAGTACGGCGCAAATCAGGGGCTCCCTACTATACCCATCCGATGGCAGTAGCCAAGCTGCTATTGGAGGCTACCCAGGATCCCGCTACCATTTTAGCGGGTTTGTTGCATGATATCGTAGAGGATACACCTGTTACGCTACCTCAGCTGGAGCTGATGTATGGCGCTAAGGTAGCTGCTATTGTCGATCAGGTTACCCATTATAATACCAATGGGTATCCGTGGGAATGGGATGATCCAACAGCGCAAAGCATACTTGATGCATGTTCAGACATACGTGTAGTACAAGTAAAGCTAGCGGATAGATTGCATAATATGCGTACGTTATCTGTCCGTAAGCCAGCCGACCAACAACGTATAGCTAAAGAAACCTTAGCTTTTTATATACCGTGGGGGAAAAACCATAAGGCTCCTCCGCAATGGCTAGCAGAAATGCAGCGTATTTGTGAAGAGGTCCTTTCTAGTTAGCTTACCGAGTAAGTATAATGTCTTTACGCAAGTTTCTTTTCCTTTCCCGCGCCAAAGCCCTTACCCTGTAGAGGCTAATAGGCTACTACGCGTTAGTACAGGTATAGGTTTTTGCACAATAATTAATAGTTATTATTGGGCATAATAATTATCTTTCTGTAAATAAAAGCAAGTAGTACGTATAAACCATAGTAAGATAAATTATTACAACGCAATAAAATAAAAGAGAGATGGTAAGGCATATTGATTTTATGATTATAGGGTTATCCTTAATAGGCACGCTGTTTATTGGAATTTATTACGGTAGAGGTATCAAGACTTTTCAAGAGTATGCCGTAGGAAACAGAAAAATGTCTACCAGCGTAATTGCTATTTCCCTTATAGCTACTATATATGGCGGTTCACATCTGGGGGTTATCCTAGATCAGAACTATCGACAAGGCTTTGAAATACTTATTGCGCACTCTATTCTAATAGTTCCTATGCTCTATCTTTTTTCCAGGGTTACTATTCCAAGAATGAAAGAATTCGAGAAACATTTTTCTATAGCAGAATCTATGGGAAGCTTATATGGTTCAGCTGCTCGCATTATTACCGCCCTTCTTAGTATCCTATTAGCTATCGCCTATCTAACCACCCAGATTAAGGTTGGTTTTGAAATGATGTCCATTCTATTTCCTAAAATAATTTCCTTGCAAACTTATTCAACCATACTTTTAACCCTATTGGTTATCGCTTATGCTTCATTTGGAGGGGCGAGAGCGGTAGCCATAACCGATGTCTACCAATTTCTTCTTTTTGGGCTCTGTTTTCCTCTGCTCATTTTCGTTCTGCTATTTTCTACTGAAGATTTAGCAACAGGCTGGCAAAAACTTACTGCTCTACCTCAGTTTAACCCAAACAAGATGTGCACAGCGCATACCTTAACAAGTTTACTTCCTGGTTTTATATTTAGGCTTTTAGTTATGGTTATACCTGCCTACATTCAACGATTTTATATGGCTTCCTCCGTAGGGCAAGCTGCAAAAGTTTTTAACAAAATTACCATAGCTCCCTGTGTGATAGCTTTGCTTATTTTTAGTGTTGCAGCAGCTTTACATATACATGGAGATAGCATTCCATCCAATCAGAATGTCTTCCATTATATTCTTTCCCTTTCCTATTTCCCTGGTATGTTGGGTATATTGGTAACGGCTATGCTGGCATTGTTGATGTCTACCGCTGATTCTCACTTACATATTGCCTCTGTTTTATTTACGAATGATCTATGGCCTTTTATAGCTAGGTCTACCAAGTTGCACAACAATTGCTCCCTGCGCATGGTACGTATTGCCTCTATGGGTATAGGAATCATTAGCCTCCTGCTGGTATTCCATACGAGTAGTATTATTCAATTAATGCACAAAACGTACTACTTTTATTGGCCAACTGTATCGGTTCCCTTTATAATAGCTTGTTTGGGATTTAGGCCTAGATCCCTTGCTGTGCGCATAGTTATGGGTTTGAACATAATCGTAGCAACCTATTTTATTTTTTATCAAAAACAAGCTGTAACCCATAATCAAATCATCCTTTCAATGATTATAAGCGCAGGTAGCTTATTTGCCCTTCATTACCTGCTTCCCAAATGCCCCCATACCGGTTGGGTAGGTATCCCAGATAGCAGTGCCTGGGATTTACAAAACCAAATCACCAAACGCTGGTGGTCGACACGGATGCGACGGCTTAAAATGCTTTTTACAAGCTCCTATCGTGTAAGCATCTTTCCTACCCAAGAACGCACCTTTGTAGCAGTCGGCAGCTATACCATTATCAATGCCATTATCGCATTGTGCTTTATCCAAAGGCAGTATTTTCTTCCCTATGTATACCTCTATATGGCTGTGATGGCCTTGGGAACCATCCTAGCGCTCTACCCAGCCCTGCATACCTATCAAAAAGGCGGGACACCGCTATTGCATAACTTATGGCCTATGCTATTGTTTCTTCTGCTTTTTATAACGCCCCTCCAATTTGCTAAACTAGGACACTATAGCCCTATGGTTTGTGCGCTTCTTATAGCTAGCATAAGCTTATCTATTGTATTACTATCCGTGGAAGGCAGTAGTATGCTATTACTTTGTGTTTTAGTAATCCATAAATTTTTACCTCCTTATATAAATTTTGTTGATTTATTTTGGGGAAGCCTTAAGAAGGCTTCTGTAATAGAACTTATGTTAACAACAGCTCTTGTATCAATCACACTGGTAGGATTTCTCCTGTATAAATACCTACGAGACAAAGCAACTGCTAAACTTAAAATTATCGAACTTACTAGAACCTATGAACAAAGGATTTCCTTAGAAGCCATCTATAGCCAAGCGCATTGGGCTAGATTGGATGCCACTGCTGGGGGTACCCTTTTACGAGCAATGGGGGATACCTTACAAGAAACTGCTGACACGCTTTATAAGCAAGATCCGTCTGGTATACGAAGCGAAATAACGCGCTTTAACAAGAAACTACAAAAATTCAGCGATTGTCTGGCATGGAGAGCCCAAGAAGAACGGAACCTAAAACTTAATAAAAAATCTATTCAGCCCATCCCACTTGAACCAACTATCTTAAAAGTAAATCAGCAAATATTGGATTTGGGGGAACCGCTAGCGTTGCTATTGCGTAAACAAACACCCATAGCTGAAATTATAGTCGATCCCGCGTTATTGGCATGTTTGCTGCTGCTTAACCTATGGGCAATCAGCAAGAGCCAACCAGCTACCGATCATATCGTAACCTTAACCCTTGCCGCTACTACCTTGCAGTATGGTTTAGCAACAGAAACTGAGGCTGATCTCCCTTCCTTAATTTTACCTGCGCTGGCTTTCTGTTTTAGTACGGATACAAGCCTACCAAACCTAAAACCCAGCTATCGTATCACAGAATGGAACGCAAATACTGCCCTACCTGCTAGTGAAGCGCAATTTTATCAACTAGAAAGTAAACAAATCGTAGAAGCCCACGGGGGCTATGTGGAAATAATAGAAAGCCCAACAAAGGTAAGCTGCCTTTACGTATTCCCGCTGGACGGCCGTAAAGTTATGCGCTTTAAGACATATGATCCTGCTGATCTGGTAGCCAATGCCCTAGCTGAAACAGCAGAAAGCTTGGCGCAAGAGCAGGAGCTAATAGCCTTACTTACGGCACAAACTACGCTTAAGGAGGAGCTTATAGAGCAAACCATTGCCTTTATTAAAAAGGCCCATGGTTTAGTACGGCGCAAATCAGGGGCTCCCTACTATACCCATCCGATGGCAGTAGCCAAGCTGCTGTTGGAGGTTACCCAGGATCCCGACACCATCCTGGCAGGTTTACTGCATGATATCGTAGAAGATACGCCTGTTACGCTACCTCAGCTGGAGCTGATGTATGGCGCTAAGGTAGCTGCTATTGTCGATCAGGTTACCCATTATAATACCAATGGGTATCCGTGGGAATTAGATAAGGTAGAAAATAAAAATATACTTCATCAATGTAGGGATACACGTGTAGTACAAGTAAAGCTAGCGGATAGATTGCATAATATGCGTACGTTATCTGTCCGTAAGCCATCTGACCAACAACGTATAGCTAAAGAAACCTTAGCTTTTTATATACCGTGGGGGAAAAACCATAAGGCTCCTCCGCAATGGCTAGCAGAAATGCAGCGTATTTGTGAAGAGGTCCTTTCTAGTTAGCTTACCGAGTAAGTATAATGTCTTTACGCAAGTTTCTTTTCCTTTCCCGCGCCAAAGCCCTTACCCTGTAGAGGCTAATAGGCTACTACGCGTTAGTACAGGTATAGGTTTTTGCACAATAATTAATAGTTATTATTGGGCATAATAATTATCTTTCTGTAAATAAAAGCAAGTAGTACGTATAAACCATAGTAAGATAAATTATTACAACGCAATAAAATAAAAGAGAGATGGTAAGGCATATTGATTTTATGATTATAGGGTTATCCTTAATAGGCACGCTGTTTATTGGAATTTATTACGGTAGAGGTATCAAGACTTTTCAAGAGTATGCCGTAGGAAACAGAAAAATGTCTACCAGCGTAATTGCTATTTCCCTTATAGCTACTGTGTATGGTGGTAGAATCCTGTATGAAGGCCTAGATGATTGCTATCGACAAGGCTTCGAAAGATTTATGCGATCATCCGTTGTAATGGCCGCTATCCTCTATCTTTTTTGCAGGCTTATCATGCCAAGAATGAAGGCATTCATTGGGCATCTTTCTATAGCAGAATCTATGGGAAGCTTGTATGGGCCAGCCGCTCGCATCATTACCGCCCTACTTGGTATCGTTCTATCTATTGCTCTTTTAACAGTTCAGATCAAAGTTTTCCTTGAAATTATAACCTTTCTATTTCCTAAAGTAGTCCCCTTTCAAACCTATTCAACCATACTTTTAATCCTATTGGTTATAGCGTATGCTACATTTGGAGGAGCGAGAGCGGTAGCTATAACCGATGTCTACCAATTTCTCCTTTTTGGACTCTGTTTCCCTCTGCTCATTTTCGTTCTGCTATTTTCTACGGAAGATTTAGCAGCGGGCTGGCAAAAACTTACCGCTGTACCGCAGTATAATCTAAACAAAATGTGTACAGGGCATACCTTAACAACTTTATTAACTTATTTTATATTTAGGCATTTACTTATGCTTGTACCTCCCTACATACAACGGTTTTATATGGCTGCTTCTGTAGGGCAAGCTACAAAAGTTTTTAGCAAAATGGCCATAGTGCCCTGTGTGATATATTTGCTTATCTTCAGTGTTGCAGCAGCTTTACATATACGTGGGGATAACATTCCATCCAATCAGAACGTCCTCCACTATATACTTTCTCTTACCTATTTCCCTGGTATGACAGGCCTATTGGTAACGGCTATGCTAGCATTGTTGATGTCTACCGCTGATTCCACTTTGCATGTTGCCTCCGTTTTATTTACCCATGACCTATGGCCTTTTGTAGCCAAGTTTACCAAACCACACAATTGCTCCCTGCGCATGGTACGCATCGCCTCTATGGGTATAGGGATGATCAGTCTTCTGCTGGTATTCCATACGGGTAGCACGCTACAATTAATGCACAAAGTGATCTACCTTTATGACCCCGCTGTTGCAGTTCCTTTTATACTAGCTTGCTTGGGATTTAGGCCGAGACCCCTTGCTGTGTTACTAGTCATGGGTTTGAACATACTTATAGCAACCTATCTTATTTTGTATCAAAAGCAAGCTGTATCCCCTAATCGCGTTATCCTTTCAATGGTTGTAAGCGCATTAAGTTTGTTCGCCCTTCATTATCTGCTTCCCAAACGCCCCCGTACTGGATGGGTAGGTATCCCAGATAGCAGTGCCTGGGATTTACAAAACCAAATCACCAAACGCTGGTGGTTGGAACGGGTGCAACGGCTTAAAATACTTTTTACCAGGTCCTATCGTGTAAGTGTTTTCCCTACCCAAGAACGCACCTTTGTAGCAGTCGGCAGCTACACCATTATCAATTCCATTATTGCATTGTGCTTTATCCAAAGACAGTATTTCCTTCCCTATGTATACCTCTATATGGCTGTGATGGCCTTGGGAACCATCCTAGCGCTCTACCCAGCCCTGCATGCCTATCAAAAAGGAGGAACTCCGCTGCTGCATGATCTATGGCCTATGCTATTGTTCCTACTGCTTTTTATGGCGCCACTCCAATTTGCTAAACTAGGGCACTATAGTCCTATGGTTTGTGCATTGTGGGTTGGTAGTATAGGTTTAGGTATCGTTTTACTTTCGCTAGAAACAGGCAGTATCCTGTTAGCTGTAGCGTTAGGGATACATCAAACTATACCGCCTTATACGCCCTGTTTAACTTTAGCTGGTTGGGGACTTTCTATAGAACTTGTGCTAGCTGTAATGCTAGTAACCGCTGCTGTAGTAGGTTTTGTCCAGTACAAATACCTACGAGACAAAGCAACTGCTAAACTTAAAATTATCGAACTTACTAGAACCTATGAACAAAGGATTTCCTTAGAAGCCATCTATAGCCAAGCGCATTGGGCTAGATTGGATGCCCCTGCTGGGGGTACCCTTTTACGAGCAATGGGGGATACCTTGCAAGAAACTGCTGACACGCTTTATAAGCAAGATTCGTCTGGTATACGAAGCGAAATAACGCGCTTTAACAAGAAACTACAAAAATTTAGCGATTGTCTGGCATGGAGAGCCCAAGAAGAACGGAACCTAAAACTTAATAAAAAATCTATTCAGCCCATCCCACTTGAACCAACTATCTTAAAAGTAAATCAGCAAATATTGGATTTGGGGGAACCGCTAGCGTTGCTATTGCGTAAACAAACACCCATAGCTGAAATTATAGTCGATCCCGCGTTATTGGCATGTTTGCTGCTGCTCAACCTATGGGCAATCAGCAAGAGCCAACCAGCTACCGATCATATCGTAACCTTAACCCTTGCCGCTACTACCTTGCAGTATGGTTTGGCAGCAGAAACTGAGGCTGATCTTCCTTCCTTAACTTTACCTGCACTGGCTTTCTGTTTTAGTACGGATACAAGCCTACCAAACCTAAAACCCAGCTATCGTATCACAGAATGGAACGCAAATACTGCCCTACCTGCTAGTGAAGCGCAATTTTATCAACTAGAAAGTAAACAAATCGTAGAAGCCCACGGGGGCTATGTGGAAATAATAGAAAGCCCAACAAAGGTAAGCTGCCTTTACGTATTCCCGCTGGACGGCCGTAAGGTTATGCGTTTTAAAACGTATAATCCTACTGATCTGGTAGCTAATACGATAGCTGAAACAGTGGAAAGTTTAACGCAAGAGCAGGAATTGATAGGGTTACTTACGGCACAAACTACACTTAAGGAGGAGCTTATACAGCAAACCATTGCCTTTATTAAAAAGGCCCATGGTTTAGTACGGCGCAAATCAGGGGCTCCCTACTATACCCATCCGATGGCAGTAGCCAAGCTGCTATTGGAGGTTACCCAGGATCCCGACACCATCCTGGCAGGTTTACTGCATGATATCGTAGAAGATACGCCTGTTACGCTACCTCAGCTGGAGCTGATGTATGGCGCTAAGGTAGCTGCTATTGTCGATCAGGTTACCCATTACAATACCAATGGGTATCCGTGGGAATTAGATAAGGTAGAAAATAAAAATATACTTCATCAATGTAGGGATACACGTGTGGTACAAGTAAAGCTGGCAGATCGATTGCATAATATGCGTACGTTATCTGTCCGTAAGCCATCCGACCAACAGCGTATAGCTAAAGAAACCTTAGCTTTTTATATACCATGGGGGAAAAACCATAAGGCTCCCCAGCAATGGCTAGCAGAAATGCAGCGTATTTGTGAAGGGATTATTGCTAAGCAACTTACATAGTAGCTATAGCATCTTTACATAGGCTTCCTTTCCTGCGCCGTAGAGGCTAATAGCTACTACGCGTTAGTACAGGGATGTTTTTGCACAATAATTAATAGGTATTATTAGGCATAATAATTTTTTTTGTGTAAATAAAAGCAAGTAGTACGTATAAACCATAGTAAGATAAATTATTACAACGCAATAAAATAAAAGAAAGATGGTAAGTCATAAGGATCTTACTACGCAATCATATATTGTTAATATTACAGATAAGAACAATGAAGCGCTTACTAAAACTATCCGTGTTCTTCCTTTTAATTTTAACTGGAATTACTGAAAAGTAAAGAAGCATAAATAATTTTAACCAAAGGCGGGTTAACTTAAAAAGTAAAGTACCTAGTTTGTTTCTAGGAGATGTAGGTTCAAGCCCTACATCCGCCAGTCGGGTAAGCGGGGGAATTACTTCCCCAACTCCCCAGAGAACCGAACGTACCAATTGCTCGGTATTCGGCTCAAGCAATCCCTACACTACAGCTGTAGCACGATACAAGTGTTGTCTCAGGTTGTTAACTTTTCAGTTTCACTGATTGATTTTGTTGTGCTACGTTTACCATATTTCAGGTATCTAACTTTTCCACAACAATTCACTTCCTTTAACTAATTTTATCGTAGGATCACCATCCTAAGAGGGCTAAATATTTTATTATTTATTGATTTTTAGAGTTTTTATCCATTTTGGATAGACCATTCCCCTAAGTAGCTCTTAAAATAATATTAGGAAACCTATATACATTGTAGGCTATTGCTTCCATAAGCTGTTGCGTATGGGTTTTAGCAAGTCCTATATAACGGGCTCCTGAACTTCGAAACCAACTTTTAATGCTACCAAAGACAGGTTCTACCTTATAATGTGTTTTAAACCCCCATTCCAACTCATGGACATGCTAAAAATAAACGGTTTGATCTAAAGCAGATGACGGCTATTATTAGCCACGTCTGGCGCTGCTAATTTCCCCATATGGATGGAAGCACATTCTGGTAATGCATCAGACCAAACAACCTTAGAGGCAGCAGCTAAACGAATGCAAAATTTCTGCAAGCAATTAGCATCCGCTCCTTCATTTTTATATGTTGGTGATTTAGCTATGTATGCCTATTGTGTAAAATATAGAAATGATTTGATTTGGTTATCAAGAGTTTCAAATCGTATAAGTCAAGCTAAAACTTTATTACTTCAACCAGAAATCTCCTGGGTAGATTTAGATCATGGTTATAAAATGTATGCTTTGCACCAAGTTTATAAAGGCGTTTCCCAACGTTGGGTATTGATTTACGCTCAACAAGCCTATGATAAAGAAATAGCGACTTTAGCAAAAAACATAGCACAAGAAGCTACAGCTACTCGTAAGATGTTATGGCATCTAGGTAACCATCTATTTGGTTGTCCCCCAAGATATAGATAAACAGCTAGCACAAATCAGTAAAAAGCTGCAATATCATAAGGTGAACTATGCTTATAAATCAGTTCCTGTCTATGATCAAAAAGGTCTCCCTAAAAAAGGAGCTCAACCATTAAGAATAGATACCAACTAATAGATGTAACCTTGGTAGAAGATATACTTACCATTGATCAAGCTAAGTTAAGTAAAGGACGGTTTATTTTGGCCACTAATCAATTAGATAAAGAAGAGCTGCCAGACCAAGAACTTTTATCTACTTATAAAGAGCAATCGGTTACAGAATCAGGCTTTAAATTTATCAAGGACCATACTTTCGAAGTGGATTCTATTTTTCTTAAAAAGCCAACGCGGATTAGTACGTTAATGATGGTAATGACACTTTGTTTGATGGTTTATAGTATTGCGCAATACTATCTACGTAAGGAGTTAGTATCCAGTAATGAGACTATTTTATCTCAAAGTGGGTATGCTACTAATCGCCCATCGATGCAATGGGTTTACAGATTGTTTCATGGGATTCATGTTATCTAATTACAAATAGATCACGCATATCATTAAATAGTTGTGAATATGAATGAAATTTTAATAAAAATTCTACGTTATTTTGGCCCTATTGCCTGTTCTATTTATGCTGTAGACTACGAAAACGCCTAACCTAAGTTACCTTGGTTGAGGCTACTGTTTACTAATAGGTGATTACTAGTTAAAAACATATTTTTAAAAGAGCTTTTATAAAGTTTTAGAGCCCAGCCCTATACCTTTTGCACCTTAAAAACCATAACAAGGACAAACAAAGAAGAAAAAATGAACCTTTAAGAGCGTATCTGACGTTCTGTTGAACGAATAGTTGTAGTTTTAGCCTATCTGAGCTATTACATAGCTGATCCTAACAGAAAGCTAACCAAGTGTATTACGGTACGGTAAGGAAAATATAAAAATTTGGAATCTTGTGAGGAATGTCAATGTTAGGTGAAATTTTAATCAAAAAAACCAACCAGTGCTGGTTTTACCTTTAGTAGCAATCGATTTTTAAACTTTATGGAAATAGGATCTTTTCACATTACAAACTTTGGTGGCTGTTGAATCCATAAAGTAACAGCCTGTTTTTGTTTTGGAAAGGCTTTGTGTAAAAAAGTAAAAAGGAACTACTGTTCTCTGAACCAGAGATATAAATCTACTATAGCCATACTAAATGTCCAAAAGTTGTATATTTATCTAAACCACAACCCCTAAAACAATGGAAAGAAAAGATAGCCCAAAAGATGGTATAAGCAAGGCGATAGACGTATTGCTAAATTCAGGCGTAGCACTCTTTTTGCTCAAGGCGGCTTACTCAAACAATTAAGCAAGCGTCTTGTAGAAAAAGCGTTACAGTCAGAAATGGATGCTCATTTAAGTTATAACAAGTATGCGCGTAGTGATTCAGAGCATGCGCGTAATGGCTTATCTAGTAAGCAAGTTATCACTGATAATGGGGTTACATCGATTAACGTTCCTAGAGATAGAGCCTTCACTTTTGAACCTGTTTTATTACCTAAACGTCAAACAAGAATCCCTGGTTGAGATGATAAGATCTTATCTCTATATGCAATTTAACTATCAACTACATGACTAGAAAGTGGATCACCCCTATTCATAATTGGAGTGTGGCTACGGCACATTTTTTAATTATTTGAAAATAGAATTTAAAAACCTAAAAAATAATTTACACAGTTAATTGGACAGTACCGTAAATTCCCTATTTTTATGATCCTTTTTAGATATATATTACGTACATTGTACCCCTTTAAGCGTTACTTAGTAGCATTGCTTGTGGTATTATTGATTTATAGCACCAATGTTTTTTTTAAAACCCAAGTTATAAAGAATTTGGTTGATTATGTTGCTAACGCATCAGCTACAAAAGACAGTATAGGGCGCCTTATAGGTCATTTTATGGCGGCACTATTCATTGAATTATTAGCTTTTCGTCTACAAGAGTGGTGTACCCTACGCTATGAGCCAGCACTGCAAAACCATATTACTACGCTAACTTTTCAGCATACTTTGAAACATTCGTATCGCTTTTTTCAGAGCCACTTTTCGGGTAGTTTGGTTGCAAATATTAATAATATGGCAACCGCTATTCCTACTATGGTTCGTATATTTTTATATGATTACGTGACTAATTTTTTATTGATCCTCGTTTCCCTTATAACTTTATGGCGTGTAAGTAGTTGGTGTGCACTTCTAGTTGTTGTATGGTTCTTGTTAACCCTCTTCACTTCCATGCTTACTACCAAGTATGCGCTTAATTTAGCAAATCATACCGCAAAAGAGGAAGGAAAACTATTGGGATATATAGGTGATATTTTCAGCAATATAATTGTTACGCGCTTATTTTCAGCTCAGCCATTTACCTTAAAACATTTGGGTAGGCTGCAGGCTGCCTATTGCCAATCTAGTCAAAAATATGGCTGGTTTACATTGAAATTCTATCTTTTTCAAAGTATAGGGTTTCAATGCTACCAATCCATATCTATCCTCTTTTTAATTTATATGCACCGTAAAAATCTGGTCACAGCAGGGGATTTTGCCATGACGCTGTCGATGAATCTTATCGTTACGGAGGGATTATGGAAATTATTTGAACGGATGCAAGAATTTAATACACTGTGGGGAAAAGTCAGTCAATCTGTGCATGTATTGTTAAAGGAGCCAGAAATCCAGGATAGATCTGGTGCCATCCCTCTAATTGTAAAATCAGGGAGTATCAGCTTTAAAGAGGTAACCTTTAGCCACTCAAAAACAACAAAATTATTTGATAAAGAGACTATACATATTGGAGCAAAGCAGAAAGTTGGCTTGGCAGGCTACTCAGGCAGTGGGAAAACAACTTTTTTTAAACTAATTACCAGGTTATTTGATGTAGAACAGGGTGCTATTCTTATCGATGGGCAGAATATAAGTAGCATAACCCAGAAAAGCCTATATAAAGCTATATCAGTAGTGCCTCAAGAATGTAATCTGTTCCACACTACTATCCTAGAGAATATCAGATATGGCAACCCACATGCTAGCGATAGCGAAGTTACAGAAGCTGCAAAAAGAGCTTGTGCCCATGAGTTTATTGAAGAGCTTCCTTATCAATATAAGACCATGGTTGGTGAAGGAGGGTTGAATTTATCGGGGGGACAAAGACAGCGTATCGCCATTGCACGAGCAATCCTTAAAGATGCACCCATCGTATTGCTGGATGAAGTAACTGCAAACCTTGATGTTCAGACGGAAAATAGAATATATACTTCTTTGAAATCACTTATAGAAGATAAAACCGCATTAATTATCACCCATCATCTCGATCTGTTGAAAGATATGGATCGCATTCTTGTTTTTAATAAAGGAAAAATAGTAGAAGATGGAATGCATAAGCAGCTTGTTGCAAAGAGAGGGCTATATAATGCATTGTGGGAAATGGGTGAAAGAAAGTCATAGCCACTGGACAGGACCTTGTCTTAAAGAATTTCTATACTTTAATGCAGGATGGCTTTGTTGTAAAAATTGGTCAAATTTTTCATTTGAGTGTTAGCTGTATAGGGTTATGTTCTGTCTACAGCTGATTCTTATTTGAATAACTGTTCTGCTGTGATTAACATAGCTGGAATTACAGCTTACGGACTAAAAGAGAAAAAACCTTTCTATGTGCTGAGACCGTTGTGATAGGTCGATAGAATAAATTTATTCTATGCTTCTATGCTTATTAGGTTTGATTTTTGATGTTATAGGGCCAGGTATTTTTATTATTTATTGATTTTTAGAGTTTTTATCCATTTTGGATAGACCATTCCCCTAAGTAGCTCTTAAAATAATATTAGGAAACCTATATACATTGTAGGCTATTGCTTCCATAAGCTGTTGCGTATGGGTTTTAGCAAGCCCTATATAACGGGCTCCTGAACTTCGAAACCAACTTTTAATGCTACCAAAGACACGTTCTACCTTATAATGTGTTTTAAACCCCCATTCCAACTCATGGACATGCTAAAAATAAACGGTTTGATCTAAAGCAGATGACGCTATTATTAGCCACGTCTGGCGCTGCTAATTTCCCCATATGGATGGAAGCACATTCTGGTAATGCATCAGACCAAACAACCTTAGAGGCAGCAGCTAAACGAATGCAAAATTTCTGCAAGCAATTAGCATCCGCTCCTTCATTTTTATATGTTGGTGATTTAGCTATGTATGCCTATTGTGTAAAATATAGAAATGATTTGATTTGGTTATCAAGAGTTTCAAATCGTATAAGTCAAGCTAAAACTTTATTACTTCAACCAGAAATCTCCTGGGTAGATTTAGATCATGGTTATAAAATGTATGCTTTGCACCAAGTTTATAAAGGCGTTTCCCAACGTTGGGTATTGATTTACGCTCAACAAGCCTATGATAAAGAAATAGCGACTTTAGCAAAAAACATAGCACAAGAAGCTACAGCTACTCGTAAGATGTTATGGCATCTAGGTAACCATCTATTTGGTTGTCCCCCAAGATATAGATAAACAGCTAGCACAAATCAGTAAAAAGCTGCAATATCATAAGGTGAACTATGCTTATAAATCAGTTCCTGTCTATGATCAAAAAGGTCTCCCTAAAAAAGGAGCTCAACCATTAAGAATAGATACCAACTAATAGATGTAACCTTGGTAGAAGATATACTTACCATTGATCGAGCTAAGTTAAGTAAAGGACGGTTTATTTTGGCCACTAATCAATTAGATAAAGAAGAGCTGCCAGACCAAGAACTTTTATCTACTTATAAAGAGCAATCGGTTACAGAATCAGGCTTTAAATTTATCAAGGACCATACTTTCGAAGTGGATTCTATTTTTCTTAAAAAGCCAACGCGGATTAGTACGTTAATGATGGTAATGACACTTTGTTTGATGGTTTATAGTATTGCGCAATACTATCTACGTAAGGAGTTAGTATCCAGTAATGAAACTATTTTATCTCAAAGTGGGTATGCTACTAATCGCCCATCGATGCAATGGGTTTACAGATTGTTTCATGGGATTCATGTTATCTAATTACAAATAGATCACGCATATCATTAAATAGTTGTGAATATGAATGAAATTTTAATAAAAATTCTACGTTATTTTGGCCCTATTGCCTGTTCTATTTATGCTGTAGACTACGAAAACGCCTAACCTAAGTTACCTTGGTTGAGGCTACTGTTTACTAATAGGTGATTACTAATTAAAAATATATTTAAAGGGTCTTTTTAATTTGTTGCTCTGGAGATGTTTTGTTAACTAATGGCCCAGAAAAAAGAGAGAAAGGTCGACCAATAGTTTCAATATTAAATTCATTTAATATTGATATTGCATCTTTTGGGAATCATGAGTTTGCGATTGGTATAGAGGAGTTAGAAAAAAGGATATCAGAATCAAATTTTAAATGGATTGGTTCAAATGTTAGAAAGATTGTAAGAGATAATCGAGGTAATGTTAAAAAGGTTAAAATAGCCTCTACGTGTAACCAAGCTGCTATTGGAGGCTACCCAGGATCCCGCTACCATTTTAGCTGGGTTTGTTGCATGATATCGTAGAGGATACACCTGTTACACTACATCAGCTGGAGCTGATGTATGGCGCTAAGGTAGCTGCTATTGTCGATCAGGTTACCCATTATAATACCAATGGGTATCCGTGGGAATTAGATAAGGTAGAAAATAAAAATATACTTCATCAATGTAGGGATACACGTGTGGTACAAGTAAAGCTGGCAGATAGATTACATAACATGCGTACCTTATCTGCCCGTAAGCCATCCGACCAACAACGTATAGCTAAAGAAACCTTAGCTTTCTATATACCATGGGGGAACAGCCATAAGGCAGCTCCGCAATGGCTAGCAGAAATGCAGCGTATTTGTGAAGGGATTATTGCTAAGCAGCTTATATAGTAGCTATAGCATCTTTACATAGGCTTCCTTTCCTGCGCCGTAGAGGCTAATAGCTACTACGCGTTAGTACAGGGATGTTTTTGCACAATAATTAATAGGTATTATTAGGCATAATAATTTTTTTTGTGTAAATAAAAGCAAGTAATCATTATAAACATAGTAGTAAATTTATTATAGCGCAATAAAGTAAAAGAAAGATGCTAGGGCATATTGATGTAATGATTATAGGTTTAGCCTTAATAGGCACTTTGGTTATTGGAATTTACTACGGGAGAGGTATTAAGACTTTCCAAAAATATGCCGTAGGGAGCAGAAAAATGGCTACCAGTGTCATCACCTTATCACTTGTAGCCACTTGTGGTTTATAGTCTTTTTCTATAGAAGAAAAGACCTTATAGGAAATTTGATGTAGGGTTTAAGGATTTATTTGATAGGTTCCAAATAACTGAATGTTGTGCTTGTGCTATAGAATAGTATTTTTTATTTCGATTTATGCAACAAATCAGCGTGTTATTTGATAGTCTCATGGCTTGGTCGTATAAAAGAACGATGAAAGAAGTGGCTAATAGACTGTTGGGTTAGCCAACTTAAAACAGTCTGTTTTGGTTTATAGTTTGTATCGAATATAATTTGAGAAATTTGTTTTATTATCTATTTTATGTCATTCGAAGTGCATATTTGATGTATAGTATTATCATTGATAATAGATTCTAGTTTAACCGAGTATTTCCACAAGATTTTAGAACCCCACAATTTTACTTATTCTACATAATATTATGACTATAGATATAGATTTAATGATTATCGTCGTATTCTTAGCTGCGACACTTGCTATTGGATTATACTGCAGCAGAGGGATTTCTACCTTTAGAGATTATGCTGTGGGGGATAGAAGAATGCCTACGTTTGTGATTGTTGTTTCAATGATAGCTACTATGTATGGTGGGGCCACTATAAGCCATAGATTAGAAATGTACTATCATAGAGGGATTTATATGTTGATTATAGATTTAATCCTTCCGCTTGGCCTTTATTTGGCTTCCAGGTTTATCATCATAAGGATGAAAAGGTTCATTGGTGATTTTTCCATAGCTGCGTCTATGGGTAAAATCTATGGACCAGTTATCCAAATAATTACAGCTATGCTTGGTATGATGATGAGTATAATGATTTTATCAGCACAGTTCAAAGTTGGCTTAATGGTAATTAAGATCTGCTCCTTCTTTAAAGCAGCAGAATATGCTTCTTACTATACAATAGCGGTGTCACTATTGGTAATTATTTACGCTACATTTGGTGGCGCTAGATCCGTGGCACTTACAGATGTTTATCAATTTTTTCTTTTTAGTATTTGTTTCCCCGTATTAATCTTTCTACTTCTCTATCATGCTCCCAACCTGTTAAACGGTTGGAAAAAACTTATAGCATTGCCACAGTTTAATTTTACCGAAATTTTTACCAATAAAACAGACTTATTTCTCAATATTACCTGGTATTCCATATTCCTTTTTGATCCAGCCTATACGCAACGCATCTACATGTCTTCTTCCATTCAACAAGCAGCTAAAGTCTTCCTCCGTAGTGCTATTGCACGTATTATTTTTCCTCTAGTTTTTTTAATTGTTGCAGTAGCTTTACATATAAGTGGCCATAAAATTCCTGAAAATCAGAATTTATTAAACTATATTATGCATTTTTCCTATTTCCCTGGTATGCAAGGATTGCTTGTAACAGCTACTATTGCCCTATTAATGTCCACTGCTGACTCGTATTTGCATATTGCTTCGACCTTATTCACAAATGATATATGGCCTATTATAACGAACACTTCAAAAAATAAACCTTCTTTAAGAACTGCACGGATTATTTCTATCGTAATAGGTGCCATTTCTATATTTATTGTGTTCCATACAGATAATGTTGTACAGTTAGTATTTAAAGCTATTTACATTTATGTACCTACCATCAACGTTTTATTTATCACGACTTGTTTTGGATTTATACCACGAACGTCTGCTGTTCTGTATAACATAATGATAAGTGCATCACTAGCAACTTATGATGTTTTTATACAGGAGAAAGTTATACGGGAAATAGATTGGCTTAAAGCATTTTTTTACAGTGTATGTATTTTAGCAACCATCCACTATATCCTACCTAAAAAGGCCAATACTGGCTGGGTGGGTATCCCAGATAGCAGTGCCTGGGATCTACAAAATCAAATCACCAAACGCTGGTGGTTGGAACGGGTGCAACGGCTTAAAACACTTTTTACCAGCTCCTATCGTGTAAGTGTTTTCCCTACCCAAGAACGCACCTTTGTAGCAGTCGGCAGCTATACCATCCTTAATGCCATTATCGCATTGTGCTTTATCCAAAGGCAGTATTTCCTTCCCTATGTATACCTCTATATGGCTGTGATGGCCTTGGGAACCATCCTAGCGCTCTACCCAGCCCTGCATGCTTATCGAAAGGGAGGAATTCCGCTATTGCATGATCTATGGCCTATGCTATTGTTTCTTCTGCTTTTTATAGCGCCCCTCCAATTTGCTAAACTAGGACACTATAGCCCTATGGTTTGTGCGCTTCTTATAGCTAGCATAAGCCTATCTATTGTATTACTATCCGTGGAATGCAGTAGTATGCTATTACTTTGTGCTTTACTAATCCATAGATTCTTGCTTCCTATACGTTTTATGGACTTATTTTGGGAAAGCTTTAGGCATGCTTCTGTCATAGAACTTGTATTAGCGACAGCAGTTGTAGCAAGCACGCTAGTAGGATTTGTCTTGTATAAATACCTACGAGACAAAGCAACCGCTAAACTTAAAATTATCGAACTTACTAGAACCTATGAACAAAGGATTTCCTTAGAAGCCATCTATAGCCAAGCGCATTGGGCTAGATTGGATGCCACTGCTGGAGGTACTCTCTTACGAGCAATGGGAGTTAACCTGCAAGAAACTTTGTGTCCTATTGCAAGGAATGATCCGCATAAAGTAGAAAATGAAATAACGCTCTTTAACAAGAAACTACAAAAATTCAGCGATTGTCTGGCATGGAGAGCCCAAGAAGAACGGAGCCTAAAACTTAATAAAAAATTAATACAGCCCATCCCACTTGAATCAACTATCTTAAAAGTAAACCAGTATATATTGGATTTAGGGGGACCGTTAGCGCTCTTATTTCGCAAACAAACAGACGTAGCTGAAATAGTAGTAGATCCCGCGTTATTGGAGTGCTTGCTGCTGCTCAACCTATGGGCAATCAGCAAGGGCCAACAAGCTACTGATCATATCGTAACCTTAACCCTCGCCGCTACTACCTTGCAGTATGGTTTGGCAGCAGAAACCACGGCTGATCTCCCTTCCTTAATTTTACCTGCGCTGGCTTGCTGTTTTAGTACGGATACAAGCCTACCAAACTTAAAACCCAGCTATCGTATCACAGCAATGAACGCAAATATTACCCTACCTGCTAGTGAAGCGCAGTTTTATCAACTAGAAAGTAAACAAATCGTAGAAGCCCACGGGGGCTATGTGGAAATAATAGAAAGCCCAACGCAGGTAAGTTGCCTTTACGTATTCCCGCTGGACGGCCGTAAAGTTATGCGCTTTAAGACATATGATCCTGCTGATCTGGTAGCCAATGCCCTAGCTGAAACAGCAGAAAGCTTGGCGCAAGAGCAGGAGCTAATAGCCTTACTTACGGCACAAACTACGCTTAAGGAGGAGCTTATACAGCAAACCATTGCCTTTATTAAAAAGGCCCATGGTTTAGTACGGCGTAAATCAGGGTCTCCCTACTATACCCATCCGATGGCAGTAGCCAAGCTGCTATTGGAGGCTACCCAGGATCCCGCTACCATTTTAGCGGGTTTGTTGCATGATATCGTAGAGGATACACCTGTTACGCTTCATCAGCTGGAGCTGATATATGGCGCTGAGGTAGCTGCTATTGTCGATCAGGTTACCCACTACAATACCAATGGGTATCCTTGGGAATTAGATAAGGTAGAAAATAAAAATATACTCCATCAATGTAGAGACATACGTGTGGTACAAGTAAAGCTGGCAGATCGATTGCATAACATGCGTACGTTATCTGTCCGTAAGCCATCTGACCAACAGCGTATAGCTAAAGAAACCTTAGCTTTTTATATACCGTGGGGGAAAAACCATAAGGCTCCCCAGCAATGGCTAGCAGAAATGCAGCACATTTGTGAAGGGATTATTGCTAAGCAGCTTTAAAACAAACATGGCGTAACCTTTTGATTTAATAATTATGTCCCTTTTAAATTTTAACCTTTGTTATTGGCTTTCGTTATAGTAAAGAAATCAAAACATGCTAAGGTTATGCAGTAAATAATAGAAAAACATCTACTATGGTGCTTGCTGTATCCATTATAAACATTATTTATGTATAGCGTAACTTTACCTTCTAGATGAGAGTTATGTATGGGCTTGGTACCTTAGCCAAGTTAGCAACTATACCCCCTACGGTTGTATATGTTCTGTTCAGAAAAAGCATCTGATATGCATACAATTTTTAGAAGAAATGGGACATGTTTACAAGATAATATTTAATAATAGAAACTAAAATTATCGTAGTTGTATTTTAATTTAAGTGAAACAAGAAGAAATGACTTCCTTTAAACATATAGCCACAGATCTTACGCATCTTATTTTTGGTTCTAGGGCTGTAATAGAGTCTATATTAGCTGGACAGCCGATTGAGAAAGTTTTTTTACAAAGCAGTAAGTGGCAAACGCCACTTACAAAGGAGCTATATACGCTTATACGCCAGCATGCCATTCCTTATACTTATTTACCTGTTGCAAAGTTTAAGCAATGGATAAATAAGAATCACCAAGGTGTTGTAGCCATAAGATCTCCTATTGTTTTTTCCGTTGTGGAGCATGTGGTGCAGGCTTCCTATGAAAAAGGGGAGTTGCCCTTACTCGTCGTATTAGATGGTGTATCAGACGTGCATAATGTAGGCGCTATTGCCAGGACAGCAGCCTGTATGGGGGTGCATGCATTGGTACTACCAACCCAAGGAAGTGCTTCTATAACCGCTGTTGCTATGAAAACATCAGCAGGTGCATTGGCTACCTTACCGGTTTGCCGCACAGCTAACCTAAGCCATACATTAGCCTATTTACAAGCAGCGGGTTTAACCATTATAGCTTGTCATGAGAAAGCAGCACAGCCATTATGCCAAGTGGATTTAACTTCCCCTGTTGCGCTTATTTTAGGGGATGAGGCCATGGGAATAGCCGCTAAACACCTAACCCATGCGTTGCATCAAGTATCTATTCCGATACAGGGTCCTATTGCTTCCTTAAATGTATCGGTAGCAGCAGGTATGCTCCTCTATGAAGTGCTGCGGCAACGTAATAGGTAAAGAAATTGCAGCTTTTAGCATACGTAAATATAGCATGCGCTAAATAGGATGTATAATATTTTTGTGGTTGATTATTAAGTAATAATTTCTTTTAAAGAGCGACAGGGTTTCCCATAAGGTAGCTATGCATAACTTTCCCTATTCCCAAGTTTCCTATAGTTAATAGACTGTTTTTCTGCTAGCTAATAGCTTCAGTGCGTTTACAGGTTAAAGAAAATAGCAATATTTTTGTAACTTGCTATGGTATTGATCCCCTTTATGTGGAAAAACAGTATAGTGATAGTGCTTAGGAACAGTTATGTAGGCAGTTAAATGCTTGGGGATAGGTGGATATGGACTATGCGTGTTGCTCTTTAAATAATTGCATTTATGTTTATGGGTGATGGATAGTAATAAGTTAATAGAATCATTTGCGGAATTTGCCCGGTCTAAGAATATCGATAAACCTACGGTTATACGTATTTTAGAAGATGTATTTCGTTCTATTATCCTTAGTAGGTTTGGGTATAGTGATAATTTTGATATTATTATTAATCTTGATAAGGGAGACTTACAGATATGGCGTTTCCGTGAAATTGTAGAGGATCATGCACCAGATGTAGCTGTTCCAACAAAAATAGCGCTTAGGGAGGCAAGAAAAATAGAAGCTGATTTTGAGGTAGGGGAAGAATTATCGGAAGAAATTAAGATTACTGATTTTGGTAGAAGAACCGTATTAGCTGCTAAGCAAACGCTTATACAAAAAGTACAAGAGTTGGCGAAGGAGACCTTGTATGAAAAATATAAGCAATTAATTGGTTGTTTGATAGTAGCTGAAGTACATCAATTGCTGAGCAGGGAAATTATTTTATTGGATGATGAAAGCAACGAACTTTTTTTGCCGAAAGCAGAGCAAATTCCTAAAGATTATTTTAAGAAAGGAGCGTATGTACGTGCCATTGTTCATAAGGTAGAGTTGTATAACACGCTTCCTCGTGTTATACTGTCAAGAGCTTCTCCGCTTTTCTTAGAGCGGTTGCTTGAGAATGAAATTCCTGAAATTCAGGACGGTTTGATTGCCGTAAAAAAAATTGTACGAGAACCAGGAAGCCGTGCGAAAGTAGCGGTAGAATCTTTTGATGATAGGGTTGATCCGGTTGGTGCTTGTGTAGGCATTAAGGGGACCCGCATACATGGTGTTACTAAAGAGCTTCAGCATGAAAATATTGATATCATTAATTATACAGATAATTTAGAACTTTATATTGCGCGTTCTTTAAGCCCAGCATGTATTAATCGTGTCGTACAAATGTCTGAGCGCATAGCGGTTTATTTAGATTCAGATCAAGTAGCTTTGGCGATTGGGAAAGGGGGGCAAAATATCAAGCTGGCGAGTAAGCTTATTGGTAAAGAAATAGATGTTTATAGGGATAATGCAGCCGATCCAAAGGAGGAGGATATTCCTTTATCTGCCTTTAGTGAGACGATTGGACCTTGGGTTGTGGAAGCGTTACATAAAATCGGCTTAGATTCTGCTAGGAGTGTTTTATCCTTGCCTAAGGAAGTACTTGAACAGCGTGTGGATTTAGAAAAAGAGACTGTAGATGAAATCTATGCTATATTGCATCAGGTACTTAGTGGTTAAATCAATCTGCTAGGTAGCAGGGAGGGAATTTATGAACCATAATGAAAAGAAAAAAATACGGCTCAGTCAGGTAGCACGTCAGTTAAATGTAAGTACGGCTACTATTGTTGCTTTTTTAGAAAAAAAGGGATTTATTATCGCGCCTAATCCTAATGTAAAAATAACGGTAGAGCAGTTTGATCTACTCTCCGTTGAGTTTATATCGGCCAGTGTAGATAAACGAGAGGCTGCACAGGTGACCATCGGTAAAACCTATAAGCATCTTGGATATGATCAAGCAGAGAATAAACCAAAAGCTGTCACAAAGGCAACGCAAGAGGTTAAGAAAAAAACAGAATCTCATTACGAGGCTGCTATTCCTGTCCTGCCTAGCCTAAAAAGAGTGGGTAAAATTATTTTAGAATCGGACAAAGGCATTGCTAAAGCCGTTGAGAGGCCTTCTGTGCCTCCTCAGGAGGCACAGAAGGAAACCGATAAAAAGGCTTCTGTATCAGTTCCATTAAAGGATAATTCCTTGGCAGAAACTAGCAAACGCGATAAAATAGATTTTTCTATTTTAGGTGATCTTAAGCGGCCTACTGTAGTGGGTGAAATGGTTATAGAACAAAGGAGCAGGCAGTCCTCCTATACTGCGCCTGCTAAGAGTGCAATAAAAAGGGTCACTCCCATCAAGACATCCAAAGGGGTCAAATGGACTAAAAGCCCCAAATCACCTACAGTTTTTGCACATAAAGAAAAGAAATCCAAACGTTTAGGTGTAGAAGAAAAAACAGAAAATGTTTCTGTTCAAGCGGTGGAAGGCCAAATAGGAAAGACATTCGCAACGTTACACCAAACTTCCGGAAGCAGTACCCGTGCTAAGTATAAAAAAGAAAAGCGTACTGCCCACTTAGCAGCTGAAGGTCAACGTCAGCATCAGAAGCAATCAGAAGCAAGCGTTTTGAAAATTATGGAGTTTGCTTCTGCTAGTGAGTTAGCCTCTTTTATGAAAGTTACGGTACAGGAAGTACTTTCTACTTGCATGTCCTTGGGTATGATTGTATCTATCAATCAACGTTTGGATGCTGAAACCATTACTGTTGTAGCGGATGAGTTTGGTTATCAGGTAGAGTTTATGGATGTGCACGACGAAGAAGAAAAAGACAGCAGTAGTGAGGCGGTAGTAGGGGAGTGGGAGGAGAGACCCCCTATTGTAACCATTATGGGGCATGTTGATCACGGAAAAACCTCTTTGTTAGATTACATTCGTGCTACTAAAGTAACCGCCAAAGAAATAGGTGGTATTACCCAGCATATTGCAGCCTATTCTATTGTTACCGAAAGCAATAAAAAGATTGTATTTCTAGATACACCTGGGCATGAGGCTTTTACAGCTATGCGTACAAGGGGTGCTCGTATTACGGATATCGTTGTCATTGTAGTAGCGGCAGATGATAGTGTGATGACGCAAACGAAGGAATCCATTAGCCATGCGCAGGTAGCAGGTTGTGCCATTATTATTGCAATCAATAAGATGGACAAGCCGCAGGCCAACCCAAAAAAAGTTAAAGAAGATTTAGCCAATCTTAATATCCTAGTAGAAGAATGGGGAGGGAAGTACCAATGCCAAGAAATTTCAGCTAAAACAGGGGAAGGAGTTGGTGCGCTTTTAGATAAAATTTTGTTAGAAGCATCATTGCTGGAATTAAAAGCCATGCCTGTTAGGAAGGCCAAAGGAACGATTATTGAATCTTTTTTAGATACGGGTAGGGGATATGTAGCTACTGGTATTGTACAGGATGGTACGTTACATATAGGTGATATTGTATTGGCTGGTGTTTATTATGGTAAAGTAAAGGCCTTATTAGATCATCAAGGTATGGCCCATCAGTCGGCTACGCCTTCCATGCCTGTGCAGCTATTGGGTTTAAATGGTGCGCCTAGGGCAGGAGATATTTTTCGTGTGATAGGTAGCATGAAAGAAGCAGGAGAACTAGCACAAAAGAAACAGAAAGTATGGCGTGAACAAACCTTACGTACAAAGGCACAGCTTACACTGGATGAGATTGGCCGTCGTCTGGCAGTAGGTAACTTTAACGAGTTGCACGTCATCATCAAGGGAGATGTCGATGGATCTATTGAAGCATTGGCGGCTGCTTTACTTAGCTTATCCCATGAAGAAGTACAGGTCAAGATTTTACATAAGTGTGTAGGAGCTGTTTCCGAATCAGATGTATTGCTAGCTGCAGCAACAAGTGCAATTATTATTGCCTTTCATATTAAAATTCCCTCACAAGCAAAAAAATTAGCTGAAAAAGAAGGGGTAATTATTAAGCAATATGACATCATTTATACAGCCATAGATGATATACGCCATACAATGCAAAATCTTTTGGCTCCTGCTATAGAAGAAATACCTACTGGTCGAGCGGAAGTTAAAAAGGTGTTTTCTATTTCAAAAGTTGGAAATATAGCTGGTTGTCAGGTTCAATCAGGGTTTGTCAATCAAGCCAATCCCATACGTGTGATAAGGAATGAGAAGGTGATTTTTACAGGAACCATTCATACCCTTAAGCATGGATTAGATGAGATCAAGCAGGCAAAAGCTATGTCAGAATGTGGTATACACATTAAAAATTTTGATACCGTTGAAACAGGAGATATCATAGAAGGATTTGAGCGTAAGGAGACGAAGCGAAATTTGTAAGTTAGTATACAGCTGCTATCGCGTATACAGCCAAAGGCAATGCTATGGCTTGGAAGAGGATAACTGTTTATTAAGCTAAATAAGGCAAAGATGACCAGAATAGATTTATGGAAAATAGGATTTTGTGTAGCTGTAGGCATGTATAGGTTGTATAGCTTGTTAACATCGTCTAGTGTAGAAGAAGAGGATGATAGGCCATCGGTTAGAACCAATAAAGCTCCGATTCTCATGCAGGCGCAAGCCATTCATCAGGAAGCAACACCTCAGGAAGCAATACCTCAGGAAGCAATACCTATTAGGCATACTGTTGGGCAGCTGCCCTCTCCTAAATTAGCAGCAATGCAACGAAAGAAACAGGAGGGAAAAGAGGGAGTGGGACAGGGACTGCCTGCTATACGATCGGGTTCACTAACGGTTGGTATAGAAAAGAGCGCTTCCCGCAGGCGTAAGTTTTTTAGAAGTGCCTTTTTGATGCAAGAATTGGTAGCCTCTAAATTCATATAAATGTGGAAACCTTTTCTTCTTCTTATCCCTACAAGCTGTATCGTATTACGGTTAGTGAAGCGGATGCAGCTATCCGTATAGATAAGTTTTTATCAGATGCCTTACAGGTTAGTCGGAATAAAATACAGGAGGCTATTGCCCATCAATGTATTGCTGTAAATAATAAGGCTATTTTAAAAGCCAATTATCTTGTGCAGCCTCAAGATACTATAACCGCTTCTATCTTTTTTCCTCCTCATTTAGATAGTCTTATCCCAGAAGATAAGGCCTTAGATATTGTATACGAAGATGAAGATTTGCTTGTAGTGCATAAACCCGCTCGAATGGTGACGCACCCAGATAAAACCCATCAGACAGGTACGTTAGCCAATGCGCTGCTGCATTACTATAAACATTTTCCTTTGAAAGATCAGTTGCCTACCAGGCCGGGATTGGTACATCGCTTAGATAAAGGGACTTCAGGCCTATTAGTCGTTGCTAAGAGCAGTGCAAGCTTACTTGCCTTAGAAAAGCAATTTTATGATCATAAGGTAGTACGTACCTATTATGCGTTGATTTGGGGGAACCCTAAAGAAGATAAAGGATCTATTGGTGTTCCTCTAATCAAAAGCAGCTATAAGTGTCAAGTCGCTGTGAATTCCCCTATGGTTGGCAAAGGGAAACATGCCGTTACCCATTATCAGGTTATAGAGCGGTTCCATCATGTTGCGTTGGTAAAATGTACGTTAGAAACCGGTCGTACGCATCAAATTCGGGTACATATGCAGCATATAGGTCATCCCCTATTTGGTGATCCTTATTATGGTGGTACGCGTATAGTAAGTGGTCAGCAATATGCTTCCTATAAAGCCTTTGTACATAATTGTTTTAAGCTTATGCCCCATCAAGCACTGCATGCTGCCGTGTTAGGTTTTACACATCCTATAAAGCATTCTTTTCTGTCATTTGAAGCAGCGTTACCAGAAAACTTTGCTAAACTTATCGAGAAATGGAAAAAATATGTGGCTGCTGCGATAGGTCATCATGCAAAGTAATGTGCAATGAGGCTATAGTTAAACATAGTATCGTAAGATCCGCTTGTAAACATAAATTCCAAAAAGATAAACATAGATTTTTTGTTGCATTAGCATTTAAAGGATTCATTCATAAGATGAAATTTTATCCTTAAAAATATTAAAACAGTTACCTTAAATCTATTGGCTGTTACATTGACCTGTCTATTCCGTACGCTTATGTACAACAAAAAATCCTATAAATCAATTAGTTATAAGTTTAGAAATATTTGACTTATAAGCTTATTATGTTTCCCTATTTATTTGTATGAACTGCCGTAGATTTCTTTTATCCATTTGAACTGATCTGCAATAAAAGTATTTATGTGCGTAATTTGTACAGCTTTAGGGTAATACTTAGAAGTTGACGCTTAATTTATATGTGTTATATAATACCAAAATAGGAAATTATCATTTAGAGCAAACTTTATAATACGGAAAAATTATTGGAGATTTATAGAGAAAACTGTAATTTCCTCTGTAGCATTTTAAACATACATTTATAATTGTATTGTATTATACATTTAAATCTTGAAGCATCCGCAATATAGCGACAAATACAGCCAGCTCTTGAAAAGGGATGCTGTAGTAGGCTTTTCTTTAATTGGGGAAACTATATTTTATTTTTTATTGATAATGATACGTGAAAGTGCTATTTAAGGAGTTATCAATCTTTAAAAACGAATAGCAGATAATACATATTTATCATACCATACTGAATCAAGTAATGTTAATAGCATGATAAAAAATAGGAATGGTCAAATTTTTTAAGGAAATTTTTTTATTATGGGCTTCCCTATTGTTTACAGCGGGAACTTGTAGTTTGAGCAATAAAAATCCAAGAGAGGAGCAGGAATTGCCGGAAAACGTATTAAATAGAAGAAATCAGCGGGGCAATCAGGAGCAGCAACAACAAGAGCAAACAGCGAGAACTTGTAGTTTAAGCAATAAAAATCCAAGAAAGGAGCAGGAATTACCGAAAAACGTATTAAATAGAAGAAGCCAGCGGGGCAATCAGGAGCAGCAACAACAAAAGCAAATAGATAAGCGTATAGAAGATCAAGAATGGCTAGAATTGCCGCAAGAGGAGCGATTAAATATAATACGTGCAATCATATGCAGTGAAATAGATAAGGAACAGAGGGAGAAAGAGGATCAACAGGAAGACTATTGCGTAATATGCATGCATCAAATGGATGGTGAAGGAGAACCCGAATGTTCCAAAGTAACGCTTCCACAGCATATTGATCAAAATGGAAGGATGGTTTGTGGGCATGCTTTTTGTTTGAGCTGTTTATGTAGATCAATAAAAATGCAACTTGTCTGTCCTATATGTAGAACAACTATTAATGAAGCATTTATAAAAAACATAAAAAATAAAACTCCCCTGGAGTGATCGTACTATCAATAACATATTCGTTAAATAGTTTTTGCGTATTGTTCGGTGTTTATCCTACTCTTATACTTTAAGGCTATAAAGATAGGCAACTAGTTATATTATGCTATATCTCTCGCTAAAAGTAAAGCATAATAAACATATTGCCGTGTTAAAAATTTACTTCTGTTTGTTATAGGCCAATGCAAGCAAAGTGAAACGCATAAATACCAATACGGCTGCCGTACAGTAATCCAAAAGTTTGCCTAAACAATTATACATCATAGACATAAAAATTGAAGTATCTGTTTCTTCGGATCAGTATGAGATAATATATGCATTAGCGGGTTCCTTACAAGTAATATCTCAATAGAGCGCACAACCGCAAAGGTTATATGCACTATAGCAGCAGCATGTATACTATATAGCAGCAAGAAAAATTTAGTTCACCAGCTATGGAACAAACGTTATTAGGCTTTTCATAATAATTTGGCTAAAGAATAATGCACTATTATACTTTGTTAGATATATATATTTTGCTTAATAGATTTCAAGCATTAGTAAAGAAAGTAATCAACTCTTGAAAGATAAAGAATATTAGTAGAAATATATCTATATAAAATAGTTATATTTGGTATAAGGTCGTTTTTAATATAATATAAGCAGCAGTTGCAAAACTTTCTATCTTATGCCTTACAACTTACCCCCTTGTATGCAAGAGATAAGCTGTTTAGATGTAGTTGATATACTATTAGTTGCGTTATTGCTGTATATAGTATATAAGTTAATTGAAGGCAGTACAGCCATAAAAATTGCGTTAGGTTTTGGTATCATATATCTATGCTATAGGGTAGTTGAGGCGCTTAAGTTACGGTATCTAGGTATTATTTTTTCTAAATTTACAGGGTTAGCACCTCTCTTTTCTGTCATCCTATTTCAGCGGGAGATTCGTTATTTTTTATCCACTTTAGGTAAAGGTGCAGGGATTGGTAAAGGAATAGTTGCTCAGCTATTTCCATGGTTATTCCCTCAGAAAATTGAAATAGATGTAACCCCTGTTGTAAAGGCAGTACAAGTATTGGGGAGAGGAAATATTGGGGCGCTTATTGTTTTCACAAAAGATGCAGATCTTAGGTACTATGAGGCATCTGGTGATTTGATTGATGCCGTAGTATCTAGTCGGCTATTGATTGCTATTTTTAATAAAGAAAGTCCCTTGCATGATGGGGCAGTTATTATACATAACAATAAGATTGCAGCGGCACGTTGTATTTTACCTGTAACAGAAAATCCCAATGTAGCTTCTTATTTTGGGTTACGGCATAAAGCGGCGCTGGGGCTTACAGAAATAACAGATACCCTAGCAGTAGTTGTTTCGGAAGAATCTGGTCAGGTATCTATAGCTAGAAATGGAAAAATAGAAAGCAATTTATCTGTGCAAGAAATTAGGAGTACCATTAAGGATTATTTAAATAAGGAATGGCGTGGGTAAGCGGTTTTTTTACAGGCGTAAGCTATTAGAGCGTGCCTAGAAGTGGGAGCGCGTTATTATTGTTGGCATTTGGGCCTGGACTAGCAGGGCTGGGCGTTATATATAGACCATATATTAAAACATAAAAGATGCGGCAGATACAATTCAGGGAAGCATTGCGAGAGGCAATGATGGAAGAAATGCAGCGGGATGATGCCATTTTTTTAATGGGAGAGGAGGTAGCGGAATATGGTGGTGCCTACAAGGTCAGCCAAGGTATGTTAGGCCATTTTGGGCCAGAGCGTGTTATTGACACCCCTATCAGTGAGGGTGGTTTTGCTGGATTAGGGGTGGGAGCTGCTATGAATGGATTGCGTCCCATTATAGAATTTATGACGTTTAATTTCTCTTTAGTAGCCATTGATCAAATTGTAAATGGGGCAGCTAAGCTCTATGCTATGTCTGGTGGTCAGTACCATGTACCGATTGTATTCAGGGGACCTACTGGTAATGCAGGTAGGTTAGCCGCACAGCACTCCCAGAATTTTGAAAATTGGTATGCCAATTGTCCAGGGTTAAAAGTGGTAGTTCCCTCTAATCCTTATGATGCCAAGGGCTTGCTTAAAAGCGCTATTAGAGATGATGATCCTGTAGTATTTATGGAATCAGAATTGATGTATGGTGATATAGGGGCGGTTCCTTCAACGGAATACTTGTTGCCAATAGGTACTGCACATGTGCAGCAAACAGGGCGCGATGTAACGTTGGTTTCATTTGGCAAAATGGTAAAAGTAGCGCATGAAGCTGCACGAACTATGCAGGCAGAAGGGGTTTCTGTAGAGTTGATCGATTTGCGTAGTGTGCGGCCCCTAGATATCGCAACTATCGTACAATCTATAAAGCAAACCAATCGCCTGGTAATTGTAGAGGAAGCATGGCCGCTGGGCTCTATTGCTTCTGAAATAGCCTATCAGGTGCAGAAACAGGCTTTTGATTATTTAGATGCCCCTATTCAAAAGGTTACTAATTTAGATGTTCCTTTACCTTACGCACCTACTTTGGTAGAAGCGGTTTTGCCCAATGTGGCCAAAACAGTAGCTGCATTACAAACTGTTTTATATAGAAAAACATCACATTAAACCTTACACTATTCCCTTGTCCATTATTTACAGCTTATGGTTCATATGCATGCTGTTAAATCCGAACAACTTGCTAGGTTGTTACAGAAAGAGCTAGGAATGCTTTTCTTACAAGAAGCAGCTGCGCTATTGGGTCCTTCATTGGTTTCTGTTACGGCTGTAACGATGCGCAATGCAGACAGTAGCGCAAGGGTTTATTTGAGTGTTGCGCTGTATGAACAAAAAGCAGTTTTATTACAAAAAATTACGCGTCATAAAAATAGTATCCGCAAGCTATTGGCTAAAAGAATAGCGCATAAAATGCGTAGAGTTCCTGATCTAAAGTTTTATATTGACAATACGGTACGCCAAGGTGACCGTATTACCTCCTTAATTGACCAGCTCGACTTGTCTATGGATAACTAGGTGATGTGGTTCGTTCTATTGCTTCAGTAGGCGTCTTATGCAGAACATTCCCTATAATAATATAAGCCCTAATAAAAGATTTATGTCCCTAGTAATCAGGAGAATATAAATTGTATAGCATTGATAATGTGCTAATTATGCAAAAATATAAAACGAATAGCAGCATTGATTATTGTAGGTAAATTATTTATACTTCTTGTAAGCAATAGTTTATTATGTCTACTTTTTATCTAACTATAATTCATTCTATATTACATGCAGAAATCTAAAACAAACAATAACACCGATTATCATAAGCATAGGTTATTGATATTTTTTATACGGAATAGCCTATTATGGGTATTGGCTATTTTTTCAGTGTGTTGTACCCACCAGAGTACATACATTGGTGAGAAGCCTTTAATAAAGCGTATATTCGGTTGTAATACCAGGGAACAAGCTGAAGCAAGAGCGCAAGACAGGCATAAAGTCGAAAATAATAAAAGAGGGAGGGAAACTTTGAATCAGAAAAATTCTAGGTTAACAAATAGAATGACGAATAAAGTTCCCAACTTTACCGCTTATGTTTTTCCATTACCGGCTGATAGGCACAATAATTTTTACCATATAGAGCAGCAACCTGGGCAAATAGGCGTATCATCCTTTCAAAAGTTTCGTGAAGCATTAAAAGCATTTCGGGAAGAGCATGGAGCCATGTTACCGGAAATGCAAATTTTGATAGAAAAATTACAAGAAGTAAGAGAAGGCTTATGTGATATAAGTGAAGATAATGAGATGCTTTATGCTCAAATAGATCAAGTTACAAATATCTGTATTGAATATGAGCAAAATATAAATGCTAAAAATCAAATCATTAATGCGCAAAAGAAGGATTTTCAAGAGTTGGATGATTTATATCAAAAGGTTAAAGATTTGTATTTTAATTCAGATTATCAATTGTATAAATTAAAATCAGCGCTTGAGGAAAAGAGCAAATCTAGGCATGAGATAAAAGAAAAGTATGAGGAGCTGTACCAATTATATCAGGAGCAGGTAGAACAAATTGACCAGTATAAAAGAGACACCAAAAAGAAAGAGGGCCTTATCAGCAAATTAAAACAAGAGGTGCATAATTATGAAGAACGAGAAGAGGAAGCATATACCTGTCTGAAATCATGTTATGAAAAAATGCAAAGGGAAAAAGATCGATGCAATTCTATATTGGAAGAGCAAAGTGAAACAATAAGCAGGGTAAAAAAAAAGGAGGAAATAATAGAAAAAAGTATAAAAGAAATAAGAAGTATTATGGAAAGTAAGCGCTAGGTCGTATGCATCAAGGGGTGTTCCTGCTAAAAAATAGTGTTTTGGGTCACTTAATTAAAAGTCTACTTATGACTATCCCATTATAGATGGTGCAATAGGAAAATGGGGTTTAGTATTTTTTATAAAATTACTATAAATCAGTTTGTAAATTAAAAATATTTAAAATTCAGCATAAAATATTAAATACAAAACGCATACTTGTGCAATCTTATATAATTAATTATATATTGTTTTATAATATAATTAAACTATTCTGTGGAGCGTAAGTTGTAATCTGGATACTGGGTTGATCACCTTAACGCTACTCAAATTGAAAGAGATAATAAACAGGACAATAAGCTTTATGAACATGGCATTCAGTTGGCTAACCCGGAAGTAGAGTAACATATCTTGAAAACAGAAACGAAAGGCGGCTCAGGGTTTTGTAAATTTGATTTCTGGTATTTTTGGATAAATAATATGACATACAGATGATTTTGCATTAAAATTGCCATACATGCGTATATAGCCAGGTTTTCTTGAGGATAGGATAGCAGCTTTGCTTATTTACAGTGAACACTGCTATAACTTGGTGTTTCTATTATAGTAGTGTGCTTATGTGTGTATTTTTTTTTGTATATCAGTTTATTTTATTTGTAAAGATGAATGCTTTTCATTGGAAGTGAGTGGTGCTTAAAATTTTTGGCTGTTTTTTTATCTTATAATAATGGTTGAGGCATATTGTTTAAAACACAAAGTGAGCAGTGGGGGATTTTTTAATAACGGATTGGAGGAAGAGATACGGCGTAGCATTTCCTCCTTTCAGGTGTGTAGTGCATACGTATACGCCAGGTAACTATTCTGCTATATAAATAAATATATTTTTTACTATGGGAAATACATCCATTTTATTCATTTATAATTACGTTTGCGTTTGGTTTACTGCTTTAAGGATGAGAAGGCTTATCTGTTTTCTTTTTATAGGGATAGCTACACTCTCTTGTTCGCAGGCGGATAGGCAGTATGTTTGTAAGGTTCCTGATAGCATTAAGAAGTGTTTTTCTTTTTTTGGCATGGGGAAGAGAAGCAATATACATATAGATAATAAGGATAAGCGGATTTGGCTTCTTAAGTTTAAGCGAAGGGAATGTTTGGTAGACAAAGAGGCAGAGTGGGATCCAATAGAAGTGGGTATGGTAGTGGAAAAGAGTATAGCAGATTTTCATATGGATCGAAAGGGATACATGAATGAGGAGGTATGGGCAACCTTAACGCAAGAAGAGCGATTAAACATAGTACGTGCGGTTGTATATAGTGAGATAGAGGAAGCGTTTCGTATCAAATTCAGGAAATAACAGTCAAGTAACAACTAATAAAAATCCGGAATAGGGGAGCAGCGGTCCCTAACTTGTAGCTATAGGAATGGTTTTATCTAAAAACAAATAGCGAATAAGCTTAGGGTCGTATTAAGATAAGCTTTTAAGCTTAGCAACTGCTTGAAGATCCAGAAAAATCCATTTACCACGTGGTATGTTTTTTTTAGTAAGGTGGGCATATCCTATTCTGTCCAATTTTTGAATAGTATAACCAAAATGTTCAAAAATTCTTCGTACAATGCGGTTTTTGCCCATATGTAATGCTACGTTTAGTTGACGAGGGTTATCTACTGCTATGGTTAGTGTATCTACTTTAGTAAAGCCATCCTCTAATAGGATACCCTGTTGAATGCTATGGTAGTGATCAGCTTGTATCGCCCTATCCAATATTACATGGTAATATTTTTGCACTTGGCTGGAAGGGTGTGCCAGCTGTTGGGCCAGTGCCCCATCGTTGGTAAGTAAAAGCAAGCCCATTGTGTCATAATCTAATCGACCAACAGGATAAACCCGTTCAGCACAATAGCGCTTGCTGATGAGATCCACCACTGTCTTACGGCCTTCCGGATCTTGTAATGTGCTTACATAGCCCTTTGGCTTATTCAATAGTATATAGGTTGGCTTTGCCGCCTGTAAAATAGTACCCTTGTAGGCCACCACTGCAGAAAGCGTTATCTTTGTGCCTACTGTTCGTACGGGATGCCCATTTACGGTAATAGCACCTGATGCAATTAATCGATCAGCTGCTCTTCTAGCACATATCCCCGCATTACTGATAAATTTATTTAAACGTATAAGCGGGAGAGAACAAGCTGACATAAACAGTAAACTTCTTTCGATGTTCATAAATATAACCTTAAAGTTCGGTTATAAATTGTTTTTTTTGTTTGGGAAATCTTTAACTGTGTTACACGATGTTTAGTTCTAAAGAGGCCTAATAGTAAGTAAGGACCTGCTTTAAAACTATCCATCTAGGCTATTTAGGTGTTTTAGCTTTCGCATCTACTGCATACATAGTATGTGGGACTACCTTTAAACGTTCCTTTCCTATTGCTTTTCCCGTTAAAACACAAATGCCATAGGTTCCATTCTTAATGCGTTGAATCGCTGATTCAATCTGCTTTATGAACTTTTGTTGCCGTTCTGCTAGCTGACCTATATTTTCTGTTTCTATAACTTCTGCATTTTCCTCAAACAATCTACCAGGTGATTCAAGCCCTGCTTCTTGACGACTTAATGTCTTTTCCAATACCTGAAGTTCGTAATGTGCTTTATCTAGCTTTTCTAAAAGAATCTTTTCAAAGAATTTTAATTCTTCAGGTGAGTATATAGTTTCTTTCATAACTTTTTGTCTTTAGATGGTATCTAAATGTAAATAAGATAAGTTTTCCCTCTTTCTAGTTAATCCACTAATGCTACCCTCTTGGCTTTATAAGCTGTGCAATTACCCCTCAGCAGGCCGCTTGTTTATAGGGACACATTTCCATTAAAACCACTAGCACTTCTTAGTTGACATTAACCGTTTACCAATATAACATAGTAGCTTATTTTGATTTCTAGCCTTTATAGGAGTATAGGGCAAGTAGCCACGGAATAAACCCACATTATATTGTTTTTTAGCCATAGCCATACCTATTGACATACCTTATTTTGATCTTGGAAGCTTAGTGTATTTGGCTACTTATGTATTTGGCTCATCTTGCAATCTGTTGCGCATACGGTTAGGATACGAATAGCGAAGGATCCGTAGGTTTTTCCAATGCAATAAGCATTCTACCACAATGCTCACAATATACTATTTTATTTCGCTCATATATTTCTAATTTCTGTTGAGGCGGAATAACAATACAACATCCACCACACCCTCCTTTTCTAAGTGATACAACAGCTAGCTTATTTTGAACACTTTTTCTAATGCGTTCGTAGTTTAAATATAATAGTTCTTCTAGTTCCATTACAAGCACCTCTCTTTTTTGTTGCAACAAAGAGGATTCTGCTTCATTGGCTTGTAAAATCAAGGTAAGTTCTTGTTGCTTTGTAAGAATCTCCTTTTCTTTTGTTTGAAGAATCTTTTTTAATTCCTCTGTGTCAAGTGTTATTTGGTCTATTTTGCCATAAGCTGTGCGTAGAAATTTTTCTGCAAGCTGAATATCTAATTGTTGTAGTTCTAATTCTTTGGTGATAATATCATATTCTCTGTTATTGCGTACTTCCATTTGCTGGGATTCATACTGCTGAATCTTTTTTTCTACTTGTTTGGTAAATGCTTTCTTTTGTGCAATTTCCTCCTGCAGAGAAGATAAAAGTCCTTCGTTATTTACTATTTCTTTATAGAGCTTTTTTATATGCTCTTCTAATGCACGTACTTCTTCTGGTAGGCTACCTCCCAGCTTGATGATGTTATCAAGTTGTATATCCATTTCTTGAATTTGCAAAAGTTGTGCTAATTTGTCCGCAATATTGGTATCCATAGGTTAAGCGTTAATATGGTAAATAGGATTGGTAATGGTTTTACAGCATAATATTGCAATGTTATTAAATTCTTTTAACAATAAAGCAGCTATTAATTTTTTAATAGGGGAGCGAGCAGCAGCATAGCCTATGTCAATCAGTAATGTATTTCTATTATTTTCCAAAAATTGCGCATATTGTAAATCCGTTGTGATAAAAGCGTCTATTTGCTTATCTAATATGGTTTCTACTAACCAACTTCCTTCTCCTGCATAAATAGCCACTTTGTAAATGAGTTGATCCGTATAACTTGTATGCCTAAGATTGGGCAATGCAAGCTTAGTTTTAAGGTATTTAAGAAAATATTTAGCGGGTAAGGGGATAGGCAATAGACCTATACTACCAATTCCACTATCTTCCAGTGTTAATTCTATTTGCTCTAAGTAATAGGGAACCGTTGTATAAGGATGCGCTTGCCATAACATTTGTATACTCTTTTCTTTAGCATACATAGGTAGTGTAAACGTAAGTTGCTTTTCTTCTGTATGGTTTATATTCAGGTTGTTAGGCAAAATGGAATGCGTTACATCGCTCGTGTTAACAGCTGTACTACCTACTAACCTCGTTGGCTCATACGTGGCCAAAAGAGCACCTGCTTGATATAAAGCCGTTATGATCTTTTTTTCTGCGTAGGATGGTGCAAAAGTAGTAAGCTTATACATTTTTGTTTGCCACGGTAAAAGAGGCTGATTTTTCTGTAAGGCAAGGGCCTCTGCCATCTCATGGCTAGCGCCATTCCCTAAAGGATCTAGATTAGTGTAAAAAACGTAAATAGAAAGGTTATTTTTTATGGCCTTAATGGTACATCTGCCCTTGTAGTTCTCTGGCGTAATACAACTTAACGGTTGTAACATAAACGGTTGATACGTAATAAGTAAATTACAGGTTTGTTCCATAGCTTCCTCTAGTACGGCTTCCGTTATATCTAAGCAGATTAATACACCGGTAACTACGCTATGCAGATCCCCTACTATCAATCCAGATTTGATCAAGTGGCAAGGGCAATGCAACTGAATGATCTGCTCCAAGTAATTGACTATATCGGATACTACCACCATAGAACTATTGTAATGTAATCGGGACTCTTTTGTTGTCATATTGCTTTGTTGTATGCTAAAGAGTTAACACAAAATTAGCAAAACTAGTGCATAATAAGAAAATAATTTTGATTATACTTACACTATAAATATTCTTTTATTTTAACTATAATTTATAGCTGTGCTATCCATATGGTTGCATTTGTTGAGCTGGTTGTATGGTTTGGTAGTGGGGTTGCGTAATTTTCTTTACGATAAAAAAATTAAAACCAGTCGCTGTTATATAAAACCTCTGTTGGTTAATATAGGAAATCTTTCCGCAGGTGGTACGGGAAAAACACCTTTTGTGATTTATTTGGCTCAATTATTTGCTGAACAAAAAGTTGTGGCAGTATTAAGCAGAGGGTATAAGCGCAAATCCTCCGGATTTAGATTACTTAATGCGCACACAACCGCTGCTACAGCAGGCGATGAACCATGGCTGATATATCAAAAAACCAGACAAAACTTTAATATTGTGGTCGCCGTTTGTGAAAATAGAATACAAGGGATCGCACACATTACCTCCTATAGGCCAGATGTCGAAATAGTGCTTTTAGATGATGCTTTTCAATGTCGTTCCATAATACCTCATGTCAATATTTTACTTACTACTTTCCATCGGCCTTTTTTTACAGATCATTTGCTGCCATTAGGGCGGCTACGTGAGCCTCAAGCGGCTTCTAAACGTGCAGATATTATTATTGTAACCAAGTGCCCCTCTAATTTAACAAAAAAAAACATGACGGAGCTGCAAGGAACGCTACAAACATACGCTCCCAGTGCTATTTTCTTTACTTATATCCGCTATCATAAAGCGGTTAACATTTGGTCTCATCAACCAGTAAAAGTTCCTTCTACGCTGTTGCTGGTGACCGCTATTGCAGATCCATGGCCCCTATATAGCCATTTAAAAAGGGCTGGATACAATGTACTACATCTTGCTTTCCCAGACCACCATTGGTTTAAATATAAGGATATAGTACATATTATTAATAGGTTTCATGCCTTACAAGATGTAAATAAAGCTATCATTACCACAGAAAAAGATCGTGCTCGATTAATAAATCAACCTTGGACAGGGTTATTGACTGCTTTCCCTATACTTTATATTCCAATGGAGGTAGGATTTCTGCCATCGAACGGTCACAAAGAATGTATAACACAAATTGATACCCTGCTCTACAAGCCTGATAGGAGGGGGTCGAACGAATGAAACCATACATACAACTGCTAAGGATATTAGGTAAAAACAAAAAATGTATTATATTCTTTCTGTTAGGTAGACAAGGCGCACGTTATTTTTAGCTTTTTTACAATTACAAGTATATATTTTTAATTCTTTAGGAAGCTGTAATGGACATATCCAGTAATGTTACTTTTACCCTAAAAATAGGTTCTAAGGTCTTAGATAGCACCCGTTATCCCGTTGCATCTATTGCAGTGGATAAAAGGATCAATAGAATTCCTTATGCAAAAATTGTTTTGCAGGATGGCAGCATACAATCCAAGACTTTTGCCATAACCGACGAGGATAAGCAAATTTTTGAGGTAGGTGCTGCGGTAGTGATAGAGGCAGGCTACGATGGCAAATTAGCGCAACTATTTGAAGGCGTTATAGCCAAACTAGCGATACATGCCCAGGCGGCAGCTGGTACCACTTTTACAATAACTTGTCGAGATATTGCTTATAAGACAACGCTTACACCCAAGACCGTACACTTTGAAAAATGTAAGGATAGTGATTTTTTTAAGAAAATTTTGGGTAACTACAGTGGGTTAAGTAGCAAACTAGAAGCCACTGATGTAGTACATGAGTGCATTACACAGCATGAAATATCAGATTGGGATTTTATAAATCTTCGGGCAGAGGCCAATGGACAAATTGTAGTTGTACAAGATGGGACTATTTCGATTAAAAAACCTACAACCAGTGGAAGAGGCGTTTGCACTTATACGTATGGTGTTGATATCATTAATTTTAAAGCAGAGATAGATTCAAAAGATCAGTGGGAAGGGGCAGCGGTACGGGTTTGGGATAGTAGTCAGCAGCGCGTGATGAATGAAAAAGCAGAGGAACCTGGAGAGCAATCTATGGGTGCTATATCCTATAAAAAGCTAACAGCCGCTACGAAGCAGGGTCCTGCTATGCTATCCCACAGTGGTATGCTAACGCCTCCTGAAATAAAAAAATTAGCTACTAGTTTATTAAATCGAAGAAGAATAGCTAAAATAAAAGGCAACCTTACTGTTAAGGGCAATGCTAAGTTAGTACATGATCATCTTATAACCATTGACAAAGGTGCTAAAAACTTTTCAGGGGATGCCTATGTATCTGGTGTACAGCATAGGTTATCAAGCGGTATATGGGAAACCACCTTAACGTTAGGGTTAGATGCGCAGCGCTACATGCTTCAGTATCACGATATTGGAGTTCTTCCTGCGGCAGGAATGATGGCGCCCATACATGGTTTACAGCTTGGGATCGTCAAGCAGATTACGCAAGATCCTCAAAAAAACAATCGAATTCTGGTCCATTTGCCATTGATACAAGATAAACCGCAAGAGGGCATCTGGTGCCGTTTAGCCTCATTTTATGCTACGAAACAAGCCGGTTCTTTTATTATGCCAGAACTAGAAGATGAAGTAGTAGTAGGATTTATGAATGATGATATTCGTTTCCCCATTATTTTAGGGTCCCTCTACAATGGGAAGCATATCCCCCCTAAGATGATTGATGATAAAAATCTTTTTAAATCTTTTGTTTCTAGGGAAAAATTAGAGTTTACCTTTCATGATGATCCAGAAGGTCCTGAAATTATAATCAAGACAGCTACAGGAGGGCTTATTCAGCTATCCGATAAAAACAAAAGTATTGAGATCATAGATCAAAATAGTAATAAAATTGTTTTAGGTACAGGTGGGGTTGCTATAACCAGTAGCAAAGATATTCATTTAAATGCACAGGGAAATATTTCGATTCAATCAGGGAAAGATGTTGTCCTAGAGGGAATGCAAAATGTAAATATAAAAAGTATGAATATCAACGCACAAGCTTCTATGAAGGCTATTTTAAATGGAAACGCTAGTACAGAAGTTAAATCTGGTATGGCAACCATTATAAAAGGGACCACGGTGCTTATTAATTAACCAATGAATGGATATATATTCCTAACCTATATGTTTATCACTAACTTAATATGCTATTATTATGCCACCTGCAGCCGTATTGCTAAATAAGCACATTTGTCCTATGGTTACGCCAGCGGTTCCGGCCGTTCCCCATGCCACGGGTGGTATGGTTATGTTGGGTTGTCCAACCGTTCTAATAGGTTCTTTCCCCGCAGCTAGGATGGGCGATACGTTACTTTGTAATGGGCCGCCTCCTCATCCAGATACGATTGTTAAAGGGTCTGCGACAGTGCTCATAGGTAAAAAGCCAGCAGCACGTTTAGGAGATTCAACAGGTATGGGTGGTATGCTTGTGCAAGGGTGCCCGACAGTTATGATTGGGGGTTGAGTAGGGAGGTATAACCCATAAGGTTTCCAAAAGCTGGCTAAGCCATCAGGTTGTGTTAGAGCGCAAGAGCCTGAAGATGTTCTTATGCTGTCTAATCATGATGTGTACGTTCAACATGGCTCATCAGCTATGGATGTTTCTATTCCCTCTATCCCTAGACATCCTAAAGGCAAAAAAGCTATGACCTGCATAAAGATGACACTATAACCGTATCCGAGCGTTATCAAAAAGGCGTAGATCCAGAAAGCAAATTGGTCCAAAAAAGGGCATACGCTTTGCTATGGCTATAAGCGACTTCTCCTAGTGGAAAGTAAAGAAGGATTGGTTCTAACAGTCAGTACAACAAAAGCCTCTAGCCATGATAGTAGTCCTTTACAGGTTTTATTGGCTAAAGTAGCCCCTGCAACCTCCCCTTATCCCCTACAGATAAACGGTTTAATACATTGGTAGCAACAAAAACACGTTATAAGGTAGAACGTGTCTTTGGAAGCATTAAAAGTTGATTCCGTAGTTCAGGCCCGTTATATAGGCCTTGCTAAAATCCATACACAACATCTTATGGAAGCAATAGCCTACAACCAACTTATAGAGCTCTCCAAACTTTATAGGAAGAGCTACTTAGGGAGATGGTCTATCCAAAATGGATTAAAAAATCTAAAAATCAATAAATAATAATACTCCCTAGCTCTATAACGTCAAAAATCAAACCTAATAAGCATAGAAACATAGAAAAAATTATTCTATCGATCTATCACAACGGCCTCGTAACGTTTATTAAATTTTTCTTAAAATGTAACTTTAATATATTATTTGTGGTTATGCCAAATGTCTAATATAGAAAAGTTCTATCCATGAAGATGAAACTAATTATTCCTATTTATATTGTATTAAGTGAGGTTGGATCGATAGTACAAAAAAAAACGAGAGTAAAGGAGAGAGTAGATCTTACAAAATATTCCTTCTTCCTTGTTTTAAGGAACGCTTGTTTTGTATAGGAAGGGGTGATCTATTTTGAAAGATGAAAAGTATAATTATATTTTAGTATAGTAAGTAAAAAACACAAACTAACATGGAAGAAAATTATGCTTTAAATGTAGGATGGAAGTTTCCACCTTTTTTTAACTACCACAGTAATGCAGTAGAAATGGTAAGAGGGTTACGTGCTATTAAGGAGAGTTTAATGATTTTAATGCGCACGAGGGTAGGGGAGCGTATTATGGAAGACGATTATGGCTGTGATCTTACGCCATTGGCTTTTCAACCATTGGATCTTAACCTAGAAACGTTCATGGTAAACAACATTAAGCAAGCCATTGCAGACCATGAGCCAAGAGTAGAAGTATACCAGGTACAGTTAACCACACCAACTGATGGAGAGGGAGTTATTGCTATGCATATACGTTATAAAGTTAGGAAATGGGGTATAGAAGATATGCTCCAATATGTTTACCAGCCATAGTGCAAGTGCAGCAGCATAACGTTTTTCCCTTTCCATGCGTAGTCTGCAGAGGGCTTTACCTATTCCTAGAGATCAATAAAACAAAAGCAGATTATGACAGATACCCCATTAGAATTTGATTATTCTTTTCTAAAAGCGCAGGGCATAGCCTATATTCAACAATTAGCAGGGAAAAAGTGGACCGACTATGGAAATCATGATCCGGGCATAACTATTTTGGAAGTGCTTGCTTTTGCCGTAATGGATTTACAGTATAGAACAAACTTCTACATAGAAGACCTATGGGCTAATGATCCGGATGCTATAGAAAAACCTAATGAAAAACAGTTTTATAGGGCGGAGGAAATCTTACCTTCTCATCCGCTCACACGCTGGGATTTTTTAAAAATTGTATTAGACGTACCAGGGGTAAAAAATGCCAATATTTGTTTAAGTGATGCCCCTCATGACATCAAAGGAGGGTACAAAGTCTTTGTAGAGCTAGAGGAACGTATAAAGCATAGTGCGCATGAAACAAAGGTTTTGGAATTGGTTAAGGAGCGATTATATATAAAAAGGAATTTATGCGAAGACTTTTTCCTCATTGAAGCAATGAAACCAATTTCTATTAGCGTTAAAGCCTCCTTTGAGGTAAACAATTGTTTGGGGTATGAGGAGGGAGAAGCCATTATAGCTCAGCTCTTATATGAATTCCAGGAGTTTCTTTCACCGCGTATCACTTTCTACAGCATTAGCCAACTATTAGAGAAGGGTAAAACCATAGATCAGATCTTTACTGGACCACTTTTAACGCAAGGATTTATAGATGAGGCAGAACTTATTGAACTAAAAAGTAGGTCTAGTATTTATGTAGTTGAATTGCTAGAAAAAGCTATTAAGGTAGCTGGCATTAAGCGGGTATTACATTTTGAACTTTTTGTAGAATCTGAAGAAGGGCATTTCAGTAGTATTAATGTTCCTATTTTACCAGATAGTTTCTTAACGCTTAATAGGGCTGAAAGCAACATCATGCTTTCCTATAATGAGCTCCCTATCCCTATCAATGCGCAAAAAGTAGCTACCCTTTTAGAAGATAGGAAAGGAAGAGGTACCTTAACTAAGGCCTACCTTCAAGAGGAAGAATTATTTGTTTTAGAAGGTACATATAGACATCTAGAAGATTATGTTTCCATACAGCAGGATTTTCCTTTGCTTTATAATGTTGGGCATGAAGGATGTGCCCCTTCTGAGCCACCGGAAAATCACGCCAAAGCAAAACAGCTGAAAAGCTATTTGCTGTTTTTTGACCAGCTTTTTGCTAATTATTTGGGGCAGTTGTCCAATGTCAAGCATACCATGGCTATTTATAGTGACGCATGGAACAAGCCAGCTGGCCGTTTGCCTTTGGATGTTCCGTGTATGGATGACATTATTAAGCAGCTAGAAAGTGATCCAAGCAATGATCTTGAGTTTATAGTACAAAAAAAATATTTAGATCTTAAACATCCATTAACCGCTATTGATCGCAAACAAGCAATTGATTCAACTGGTTATGTTGATTATATAAATAATATATTAGAAAGCAATATCCGCAGCCTGGAAAAGCGGTCTAGGATGCTAGACCATTTATTGGCCTATTTTGCAGAGCGTTTTACCATTTATTCCTTACATCTGTACCCTAAAAATGAAGAGAAGCGTCTGGAATACCTTAATCTCAATAAAACGCTCTTTTTAAAAGATTACATTGAAATCAGTAGAGACAGAGGGAGAGCTGCCTATAGTAAGGAAACAGGAGAGGGAGGCATGCAGCACGTATCTTCTGGTTTTAAGCAACGTATTTACCGAAATTTAGGCATCGAAGATGTAACGGATCGGATTTTTCATCAAATTATTAAGCGTAATATGTATTTAGAGAAAAAACCGGCCCATGATACGAATTTGGATATTTTCTTAGGAAAAAGCTATCAAACGGATTATTCGGATCTCTTTATATTCCAGGGTAAATATGCAAACATGCGTTCATTGGTGATGCTTTATGGTATCAACGAAGCATACTACCATATTCTTAAAAAGGATAATGCTTACAGCATACTGCTTTACATTGATAAAGTCAAGCAAAATACCGTTGAATTGATTACGGACAAAGGCGCTGTAAGTAGCTTAACGCAAGCGGAGCATATGGTACAAAAGAGCCTTACTTTATTCAGATCTTTAAACGACCAATGCGAGGGATTTCATCTTATTGAGCACATTTTACTGAGGTCAAGTGATACGTTAGAGGAAGTAAATGACCCTTATTCATTTAGGATGACTTTAGTTTTTCCTGCATGGCCTGCTCGGTTTCAACAAGTTTCTTTTAGGCATGTAGTAGAAGAAATGGTTATGACCGAAAGTCCAGCTCATCTATTTATTACTGTTTTATGGTTATCCTTTGAAGATATGGAAGCTTTTGAACAAAGGTACCAAACATGGCTACAACTTAAAGCAAATGCTACGGCTAGCAAAAGGGAAATAGATAGCGCAGCCAAGGCATTAATGGATTGTATTGCATCATTCAGTAGTCAGCTTAACGCTGCTTGTGCATCTTCTTAATACAATACACAATACCCCTTTAGCGTTACCTACCTATTGTAATAAGGCAATAGTTTCTATCTTTTTTTTAAAATATCTGGCTACGCTGACCTAAGAAATAAAGCATTATAACGCAACCAGCACTTTTGTTTTTGGTATTGTAATTGCTAAAGTCTATCAATAGGCCCTGTAGCTACTTTACATAGCTATGCGCTACATAGCTTTTAGATTAGAAGTGTAGTGCATATAGTAAGCTAATGGGAGCATGGAATGGACTAGATTTGGTAATTATTGCGTATAATCTAAAACGAAGAAAGCGTATTTGAGTAGTTATTTGATTAAATAGTTAAAAAATACTTTATATTTATAGGGTGGTTTAGTTGTATTTTTTATTTTAGAGTTTTTTCAAATAAAACGCACTATGCGAGGCGAACAATCCTTGATTAACCGGCTGTTGCATTATTTTTTTAGGGGAGTATTGTTATTCATCCCATTAGGGGGAACGCTCTATTTTATTTCGCTTGTTTTACGCAAGATAGATGGTATAGCTAACTTTAGCTCTATTCCAGGGCTAGGTATGCTTATTATCATTGTAGTACTGACTTTATTAGGGTATGTAGGTACGGCTTTATTGGTAAAGTCTGCCTTTAGCTTTACAGAGGCGCTAATTCAAAAAGTTCCATTTATTCGTGTACTGTATGCTTCCTTAAAGGATCTTACGACTGCTTTTGTAAACAGCAGTAGCAAAGGCAAGTTTGATCGACCTGTTATGGTATTAATGGATCGATCCATGCAAATCTATAGAATAGGTTTTATTACAAAGTCTTCTTTAGAAGTGCTTGCCATGCCCGATTATATAGCCGTTTACTTTCCTAATTCTTATGATTTGAGTGGTCTGCTTCTTATGTTACCACCTACCTTGGTTACGCCTTTGGATTTACCAAGTGCAGAAGTGATGCGGTTTATCCTATCTGGGGGAATTGCTACTTTCGAAAAAGAGAAGCCTACTAATTCTACAAAAGATAATGACTCAGAGCAAAAGAATTGTAATGAGTAGCCAATGCGTGCGCAACGTTGCCTAGCGGAGGTAATGTATAGCTACGTGGTATATGAAAAACTATTGGTATATTTGTTGCGATGATTAAGTGAATCCGCAGAGAGCGTAAGCACTTACAAGTTTTAAACCTATAGAGTAGAACCAATGGATTATTGTTTGTGGTAATATTACTTTTTTTGCTATCAGGGTATAGGGGTAGGATCTAACAGGTAGCTGCCTACTTATTGGGAGGGTTGGCAGAGTGGTTGAATGCAACGGTCTTGAAAACCGTCGTGCCTTAACGGTACCGAGGGTTCGAATCCCTCACCCTCCTCATAATAACTGTTTTACGTTTCCTATTTTTTCCTAATTTACGATCTGGATTTTAACGCGATTGGATAGTATGTAAAAAAGTAGCGATATTGTGATGAAATTAGCTATACTCGGTGGGGGTGAAAGTGGTACAGGTGCTGCACTTTTAGCCCAAAAAAAAGGATGGAATGTTTTTGTTTCAGATAGCATTCGTATAGCTACGGTTTATAAAAAGATGCTCATTGAGCATAGGATTCCTTATGAAGAAGGCTTCCATACGCTAGCAAAGATAGCAGATGCCGATGAAGTAGTTAAAAGTCCCGGTATTCCTAATCAATCGCTTATCATTCAACAATTAAAAAAACGTTTCATCCCCATTATAGATGAAATAGAATTTGCTGCACGCTATGCAAAAGGCAAAATCATAGCGGTTACAGGTTCAAATGGAAAAAGCACTACTACGTATTTGATCTATCATTTGCTAAAAGAGGCTGGTTATCAAGTGGCGGTAGTAGGTAATGTAGGGCATAGCTTTGCAATATGCCTTACGGAAATGGATTACCATTATTACGTAATAGAGCTATCTAGTTTTCAACTAGAGCATATGCAACAATTCAAAGCAGCTATTGCCTGCCTATTAAATATTACACCTGACCATTTAGATCGCTATGATTATTCTATGGAGGCCTATGTAAAAGCCAAATTGAATATCATACGCAATATGACAGCAGCTGATCATTTCATCTATCCTAAGGAGGACCCTTTTCTACAGCATTACCTCCCTCCCTCATACAAAGTAGCCCCGCAATGCTACCCTATTGCACCTATACAACCTGCTGTACGCTCTGGCAACCAGCAGGCATGGTATTTTGCTGTCCAAAATCATGTTTTTACCATTGATCGCCATCTACTTCCTTTACAAGGAATTCATAATCAGTATAATGCTACAGTAGCCATTACAGCAGCGTTACTGTCGGGGGTTACTCCAGACCGCATTGTTACCGCGTTGCCTACTTTTCGTGGGTTACCCCATCGTTTAGAATGGTGCGGGGCTCCACGAGGGGTGGACTGCTATAATGATTCCAAAGCTACGAATGTTGCCTCTACTATGGTAGCCTTACATAGTTTCTATAGTCCTGTTATTTGGATAGCAGGTGGACAGGACAAAGGTAATGATTATACGGCATTGTTGCCGCTTGTGCAAGAAAAAGTAAAGGCCATTATCTGTTTAGGTAAAGATAACCGATTGTTGTTTCATGCCTTGCGTTCCTTAGCAATACCCATCTATGAAACAAAGCAAATAGCCGAGGCCTTGCGGATTGCACTTTCTGTAGCACTACCTGGGGAAGTAATTCTTTTATCGCCTGCTTGTGCTAGTTTTGATTTGTTTAAAAATTTCGAGGAGCGGGGAAATCAGTTTAAGGAAAGTGTAAGAGAAATAGCAGCTATGCTGTAGCGTTTAGGCTAGCGTCTGAGTTATCAGGATGCCTTATTCATTAGGATGCCGTGTTTTTTTACATACCATTGTGTCTTTATAGGAAGAAGTCCATAGGGTATAACCTCCTTTTACACACCTAACTATTTTAGGCCTTAGTGGTAGCTTATTATATAAGCTTTAATCGGAATAATTGTTGGCATAGCTCCTATGTGTATAACATGGGAGCCATAGATTTTATCCTATGAAACCCATTATATCCAAGCAAGAAGTAAGAAGAAAAATGCATGCAATACAAATACAAATGTCCCTCTAAATTAGTAAGGAATAATCTATAAATAAAGACAGTTTAAGCACTAAGTTTATAAACTAATTTGTTTTTTTCATCAAAACTAATTAGAATTGTAACCCGGCTCGGTATATAGGTTTAATATTACCATTTAATATGTTCACCCTATACAATGGGAGCGTTTAGTTGTTGCTCTCTACAAGCTTTAATGGGATACCAACAGCTGAAGTAATCTTTTATAAACCATTACTGTTAGAAATGGATAAGAACAATATTACAGAAACATATGATTATCATACTACATTTATAAAATCCGCTATGGAATTAGCAGAACATTCTCCTTGTATAAAGAAAAAAGTAGGCGCTGTATTAGTAGAAGGAGGTCATATTATAGCCACAGGGCATAATGGGCCACCCTTTGGAACCTATCATTGTGAAGAAATGGCGCTTACTACGGGTTGTCCCAGAAGCATAAGAGGCGGTTGTGCCTTGTCGATTCATGCAGAACAAAACACTATTTTAAAAGCATTAGGCAGTTCCCTTAATTTAAAAGGCAGCACGTTATATGTTACGCTTTCCCCTTGTTTACCTTGTGCACGCATCATATTTGGGGTAGGCATCGCCAAAGTAGTTTATAAGGATTCCTATGCAACCTATAAGCAGCTAGCTATTGAGGAAGGATTGAACTTTCTCCATGCTTATGGTATAACAGTAGAAAAATATGACCTTTAAGGGATAGCTAACTAAAAGGTCTATAGCGGTTCATTTTTTGTAAATAAACAGGGAGCCGCTCCATTAGCGGCATATGGATATTTTTTTCTACTACCATGGATTAGACGGTTACAGGATAGAAGCGGATTGGTCCATGCTTTCTTTAGCCAGCTCGTGCTAATGCCTTAAGATCAATGGCAATATAAGGAGTTCCCATTATCTCCGGAAACCATTTATTTTTATCTTCTTTATTATCAATACGTTTTATCTCAATCCCTTGTGGGTCCAAAAGGATTATATCGCCATCCCCGCTTTTACCTTCTTTCTTGATACGATAAGGGATCTTTTGCATCATGTCTAGAAGGGGTATTTTCTCTTGACTTAACTTTCCGTTTCTTAGTTCTTCTTCGCATGCTTCTTTCAGCAAGTTATCCCCTATAGCAATAGCTGTATCAGGTAATGCCTTGATCAATATATCACGCATTTCTAAAGCTGGTGCGTTGATCATATAAATTTTATCTGCATGTAGCTGTAAGATGGTACGTGCAGCAAAGGCATGTAAGGATACGGAAATATTTTTGTGCGGTTGCTTTTGAAGCTTTTGATTTATGTTCATCTGAAATAGGGGAGATCGAAAAATACCCCAATGACTTGAAAAAGGCAGCCCATTAGCAGTAGACACTGTCATTACCATCTCTATATCATCATAATTCAGATTAGAGCTAGGTTCAACAATAGCAGCATAGGCTATCCAAAGTTCATCCTTATCCATATCCATTAGATAGAAGTTATTTTTAAATATTTCAAAAGAGTTCTGTGAGTGCTTGTACTTTTGCTTAATATCAGAAACTTTAAAAGCGCTTTTTATTTTTTCTAAAAAATTATACCAAAATCCCGAGTTACACCCACTAACAACACGTTCCATTATAAAAAAAAGATCCCCTTTTCTTTCGAAATATCGTTCAGGTTGCGCTGGGGTAGCAATAGGTTGCGCTGGGGTAGCAATAGGTTGCGCTGGGATAGCAATAGGTTGCGCTGGGGTAGCAATAGGTTGCGCTGGGGTAACAGTAGGTCGAGAGGGGGCAGTAGCAGCTTGAGATGATGCAGTGCTTATAGGGAGAACTACTCCTTTGTTCCCGTTTGCACTTTTAGGTTGAGTACCTATCGGCCTAGCTTTTTTAGGCTTGTTGCATGCAGATGCAATGAATAAAGTATATAAAAGTAAGTTATAAGCAATAAAACCAATACCCCAAATTTGATTTGTAATTATCTTCTGTTTGTTCAATTTTCTTTAATTTTTTTGCTCCTCTTTATTCCTTGCTCCTCCTTATTCCTCCTTTTTTTATTCCCCTCAATTTAACAATTAATTTAATTAATCCGTTTTAGCAATAATAGACTAATCAGTTAGGGCTTGTGGACTGGCTGCTTCTCCTTATGGTTTACCATATCTAAGGTCGTATTAAGAATGGAAGCAGTTATAATAGGAGTATGGATTATTTTATTAAGCTTTTAAGCTTAGCAACTGCTTGAGGATTCAGAAAAATCCATTTACCACGTGGTATGTTTTTTTTAGTAAAGTGGGCATACCTTATTCGGTCCAATTTTTGAATAGTATAACCAAAATGTTCAAAAATTCTTCGTACAATGCGGTTTTTTCCCATATGTAATGCTACGTTTAGTTGACGAGGGTTGTCTACTGCTATGGTTAATGTATCTACTTTAGTAAAGCCATCCTCTAATAGGATACTCTGTTGAATATTATGGTAGTGATCGGCTTGTATCGTCCTATCCAATACTACATGGTAATATTTTTGCACTTGGCTGGACGGGTGTGCCAGCTGTTGGGCCAGTGCCCCATCGTTGGTAAGTAAAAGCAAGTCCATTGTGTCATAATCTAATCGTTAGTTATTAATGTAAGGATAGCCTAGTGATCATTAACCTTAGGCTGCACGCTTAATAGCGTCAACTTGTATTTAGAAAAACACGCTGCGCAATAAATGCCATTCAATGGCATAGTGCTTTTAAGATATTCCATTGAATAACCACAGATATGCCCCTAGGCGTAGCAGCAGCTCAGTAAGCTTGGGCCAACTACTTTGCAAAGCCAACAATAAGCAAATTAGTTTACCCAGCTAGTAATAATAAGATCTTAAATAAAAAGATTAGCTTTATTCTATTTAAGATTGATTATAAGATATTATTATACAATAACCATATAATATTTGGCCAAATACCCCTATAAACTACCCAAAGCCCCTATTTCTACTAGCTAATCATTTATTATTATTAAAGTTTTTATTTAATTTTTATTTATTATAATTTGATTTATAGCCTATTTATAATTTATTCCAACTAATATTTTGCCATGCATGGCAAAGCAAATACCGCTGTTGCAACCATAAACAATATGCGCTGCTTTTCTACAGCTAGGGCATACAGCAGGGGGGAATGGTAAATACAATGTACGTTGGATGAGATATGGTTTTTAAATTTGATAATCAGTATATTTATCGCGCTCGAATTTCCCTTATGGGGCCATTTACATCACTACTTAGTAAAATAATTAGATATTACTAAATTATTTATTAGTTAATACGAAATTGAGACATGTGCTCAGCAAGCAATCTGGTAGGGGGCTAGCTAGGATAAGAGCAGTGCCTATTTGATTTGCCTTACTATTTATTTAAATTAGTTTAAATCTTACTTGTTCTTGACTGTTATGATTTAAGAGTGGCATAAGTGGGTGGTTATTATGAAAAAGCTTACACATACAGAAGAAGATTATTTAAAGGCCATTTATCTTCTTTCCAAAGACAATGATACTGTATTGGTTTCAACTACTGCTATCTCCGAATTTTTGCATACGAAGCCCGCTTCTGTTACCGATATGGTGCAGAAATTACACAGCAATGGGCTTGCTGTATATCAAAAATACCAAGGGGTACGTTTAACAGATAAAGGAAAAAAGTCAGCTGTAAAAGTCGTACGCAAACATTTACTTTGGGAAGTTTTTTTAGTGGATAAATTAAAATTTGAATGGAATGCGATTCATCAGGTAGCAGAACAATTAGAGCATATTGATTCTGACATGCTCATAGAGCGATTAGAAAGTTTTTTAGGCTATCCCTATTGCAACCCGCATGGCATTGTAATTCCAGATGCCCATGGAAAGGTTGTCGCTCAATCTAGTCTACTGCTTACGGATATAACGGAAGGAACAAGTGGTATAGTAAGCGCTATTAAAAATGAATCTACCGCTTTTTTACAATATCTTAGTAAAAGAAATATCCATTTGGGTACCAAAATAACCGTTATCGAAAAAATTTATTTTGATGAATCTATGGATGTAATAATTGATAATCACTTTAAAGTGAATATATCCCGTAAAATAACGGATCATATTATGTTAATACCATAGTGCATGCAAAAGTATTATAAATTACCTGTTTATTCTTTTTAATATACTGTACACAGTTTATTTAATGCCATTTAAATTAAAATTATATAAGAACCTATGTTAATTACCCGTATTAAGAACAATAGTATACACTTCTATAGATTTTGTCTTAGCTTATTATCCCTGCTATGCATTTGCAGTTGTGCCGATACCACTTCAGACAATGTGTTTACCATTCTTACCACTACAAGTATATTAGCAGATACAGTTAGAAATATTGTAAAAGAAGATGCCTCTGTGGTTAGTCTTATGGGGCCTGGTATAGATCCGCATACGTATCAAACTACACAAAAAGATGTTAAAAAATTAACCCATGCGGATATCATTTTTTATAATGGTCTCTATTTAGAAGGAAAAATGAGCGATTTATTAGGAAAGATAGCTGAGAACCGCAAAGTGTATGCAGTAGGGGATGCTTTAGATCCCAGACAGTTGATATATGATGCGGCTGTTTTTCCACTTGGCGTAGACCCGCATATCTGGTTTAATATAAAACTGTGGAAAGAAATAGTTGCCTTTATTAGCAGCAAGTTGCAGGAAGCAAGACCGGAATCAGCAGTTTATTACCAGCGTAATACAGCTGTTTATCTAGAAGCATTAGAAGTATTGCATCAGGAAGTAACCAGGCAGATTCGATCCATTCCAAAAGCACAGCGGGTATTGATCACAGCACATGATGCTTTTGGATACTTTGGGCGTGCTTATGATATTGAGGTGAAAGGTTTACAGGGTGTATCTACTGTATCTGAATGTGGGTTACAAGACATTCACCATATTGTACAGCTTATTTTAGAGAGAAATATTAAAGCGGTATTTTTTGAGACATCTGTTTCAGATAAATCTATGCGGGCGGTATTGGAGGGGTGCAGCCATTATGGATACAAAGTAAAGATGGGAGGATCCCTTTACTCAGATGCATTAGATGAGTCCAATACCCCAGCAGGAACATACTGTGGCATGATCCAGGCCAATACAAAAGCTATCGTTAATGCACTCAAATAAAAATGAAAGAACAGGGAAATAGTATTGTGGAAGTAGCTGGCTTAACAGTGGCTTATGCCAATAGTAAGGTTGTACTGCAAGAAATAAGTTTTAACTTACCATCCCATAAAATTATTGGGATAATAGGTCCTAATGGAGCAGGTAAATCTACCTTGCTTAAAGCTGCTATGGGTCTTATTGCTTATCAATCGGGTAGTATAAAGTTATTGGGAAGGGCCATTGATAAAGTAAGAAGGTATATTAGTTACGTACCGCAAAAAGAAACGGTAGATTGGGATTTCCCTGCCTCTGTCTTTGATATTGCCCTTTTGGGTAGGTATAACAGATTGGGTTTTTTTGAACGACCCAATAAAAATGATAAAGCCATAACCATGCAATGTTTAGAGCAAGTAGGCATGGCGCACTTGGCCAAACGTCAAATTGGAGAACTATCGGGAGGGCAACAGCAGCGTGTATTCTTAGCGAGGGCATTGGCACAAGATGCGACTTTATATTTTATGGATGAGCCCTTTACAGGAATAGATATTACTACTGAAAAAGCCATTATTACCCTTTTAAAAGAGATGGTAGCCGCAGGTAAAACTATTGTAGTAGTCCACCATGCTTTGGGATCGGTATATGATTATTTTGATTGGTTGGTACTGCTCAACCATAAACTTATGGCAGTGGGTACTACTAAAGAAGTATTTACAGCTAGGCTATTAGAAAAAACGTATGGGAGCCAATTCCCTTGTTTTCGGGATTACTCCAATGGATGTCCGTTGTAAATAAGCCCGCTTAGCAGCGTTCCTCTGCCAGCTGTACAAGCTACGCAGCTGGAAAAAGAGAGGAGAAAAAGGGGAGGGGAGAAAGCATAGTTAACTTTTCAAAAATAAAGCGTATACTACATTTGACACTTACCTTACAATAAATTGAGCGGAAAGAATGTTGTAAAGCCATGTTCCCCTTTTTTCGTCTTACCCTCATTTGGATAAGTGGGATTATAACGGCTTGTTGCTATCCCATAGCGCTGTGGATGACCTTATTATTTTTATTTATAGGATTTCTACTATATTTCTCTATTGTTTGGCTTTCTACAAAAGCCGCTTCTCTTTCTATTTGGTCGAATGGTATAGGGCTTTGGCTGATGTTTATGTTAAGTTATAGCCATACGATAGGGCATATAACCGAAAGACAACAAAATAGCCTATCTAAATGGCTATCCAATGATCAACTTTGTATAGCTTATCAAGTTACTGTTCAAAAAGTATATCCTCAAGCTACATCGAGCTGTTTAGCTTCTGTAACACATATTAAGATCCGTAACGATTGGTATCGGATGAATGATTTAATACAGCTTTATTGCTCTAAAAAATATGGCTATAAACCAACAGAAGGGGATACATTGCTTATTTTAGGTAAACCGATTCCCCTGGTACGTAATGCAGCAGCAAAGTGCTATGAACGCTTTATATATCCACAGGCTAATTATCGTCAAAGGTTACAAGGAACCAAACGTTGTTTTATACTTATAGAACAGCAACAAAATAAAAAATGGAAAGAAATATTACAGGACTGTTACAGAAGACTTTTACGAAAAGAAGTAAAAGAAACAGAAGCAATTGCCCTTATAGAAACACTTCTATTTGGTACAAAGGAATCATTATCATTTGTTTTACGTAAAGCTTATGCGGATACAGGCAGCATGCATGTACTAGCTGTTTCTGGTTTGCATGTAGGAATGCTGCACTGGTTTATAAGCAAACCCTTAACTTATCTGTTGCATAATGGAAAAATACTTAATTTATCCACTGTTTTTATACTTATAATTCTTTGGCTGTATGCTTGGTTGTGTAACTTTGCGCCTGCTATGGTACGTGCTACTATCATGCTTACCTTGGCTCGTTTAAGTTTAGGTATGGGTAGATCCTTAAATAGTGGAAATGGGTTAGCTATTGCTGCTTTTATTACATTGGTATGGAAACCTTTTTTATTGTTTAATTGGGGATTTCAATTTTCTTATATGGCAACCTTAGGGATGCTTTACTTGCAGCGCCCTATACAGAATAGTATACGCATCAACAACTATTGGTTACAGAAGATATGGGCCTCTACTGCACTGTCTATTGCCGCTCAATTAAGCACGCTTCCCCTCATTTTATACTATTTTAAGCAATTTCCGCTTTATTTTATTTTGGCCAACTGGATTGTCGTACCGGCTATGTTTGGCATACTTATGCTGAGCTTATTAGGGATAGTGGTAAGCTACTTGCCTATACTACCCAGCCTGTTAGGCTTTATTTTAGCTAAACTTATTTTCATTATCAATAGTTTTGTTACTTATATAGCCAGATGGCCTTTGGCTACGATAGATGGCTTTATGCTAAATGGTTATTCAGCCTGTTTGCTCTACATTGTGCTGTTTGCCACTTATTTCTTTTTTAAATATAAAAGGCTAATCTATCCCCTTATCGTAAGTGTATGTATTGCTTTTTTTTCTTTTAATCGAATAAGAAAAATTATAAAAGAACAAAATAGTTGTCAGCTGATTTGTCGTAATAACCAGACCTTAGCTTTTACGTTACGGGATAAGTATGAAAGTGTAAACTGTTCTGATTGGCAGGGAGCAGATCATTTACCGTATAGCTGCCATTATGGCGGCTATAGGCTAGCAGTTTGGTATAGAAAAGTTATTTGGGCAATCCGTAGCATTCCCACTGATTGGTACCATTGGCATAATGCTAAGATAAGGGTACATTATCTGCTTATAGAACCGAAGTTATTAGGGGAGCTTGATACGTTGGCTAAAGTTTGTACCTTGCAAACAGTAGTGGTATATAGCAAGCAAAAGACTAAATTAAATTACTTAATTAGATCTAAAATAAAGCAATTAGGTATAGAATTAATTTGGCTACAACCGGATAGCGAAAAAGTATTCACCTGGTCTACCAATAGCTAGAAAATTAATTTTTATTCACAATGCGTTTATATTGTGCTCATTACTCATTCTTTAAGCTGGGTTTCAGGTTACCCCTCCTAACTTTTTCTTATTGCTTTTGTGTGTAAAACTTATCAGTAGGAAACCAGCCAGTTCCTGTTGGCTGGGGCAATAGGTAATGGGCCATTAACATGGCTAGCCCGTTAGCTAGCATACAAAGGAAAGTACCATCTATACCAGTCATGGGTGCGACCCAGTGATTCCAAACTAGCATAGCTGACAAGCCGGTAAGCATGCCTATTAAGGCTGTATAGGAACTGCCCCGAAAGCCATATAATGCCAAGAAAAAAGGGGCTATTACAGTGGGAGCGTAAAAATGCATAGAAGACATCATTAATTCAATTAAATCCTTTTTATGAAAGGCCAATAGCATAGCGCATATACCCATTGTTAAAGCGGTTAATCTAGCCAATACAAGTTTATATTTATCTGTTAGCACTTTGCTAGTTTGTATGCTGCCTATTATATCATGGCTTACGATCACGGAGCAAACATTTAAATAAGAATCAGCCGTAGACATGGCCATAGCTAGTAAACTAATGGCCATGAATCCTTTAAAAATGGTTGGCATGCTCTCAAATATATAGGGCCAAATTTGGAGTGCTGATAATGTTGGCGCCTTAACAAAAAGGGAAAGTCCTATTAAAACTATACATACATTTATTATAAGCATGAAAGTTCCTGTATGTATCAACAGATTTCTAGCTTGTATAGGGTTAAAAGCCATATAGATCCGCTGAATGTTAGTGGGCATATAAACACAAGTTAACCTAGCTAAGAAAAGTGAAACTAATGCCAATAGTTTATTTGTAGTCAAGCAGCTATCCAACTGAAATTTGGGTTCCTGGTACAGGCTAGAAGCTCCCACGATCATTGGTTGGTTAGTTGCCTTAAGTATAAACCAGGTTGTACAAGGGATAACAGTAGTAAAAATTAAAAATTGTAATACATCTGTAAAAGTAACCGAACGAATACCGCCCAACATAGAATAGAATATAAGTATACAAGTAGCTGTTACTGTTAGGGTAATTTGCATTATCTTTGCGTTACCACTATTATCCAAATTTATACACATCTCAATAGCTCTAGTAATAGCAATAATTTGCATAGCTATGATAATAATGCAAGCAATAGTGGAAGCCAACGCAGCGACCAACCTAGGTCCCTTTCCATAGATACTTCCTATACTTTCTGCTACAGAGAGATGCTGCATAAAGAGACCCATGCGCAACATCAAGGGAGCCAGCAGCCAATAATAGATAGGATAAAAAGAGATAATTAGTACCCAAAAGAGCCCTTGTACATAAACTTGTTCTACAGTACGCAGCAACCCTGCTCCTCCATAAATTGTAGCCAACGTAGTAGCCACCAACGTAGCCGTAGCAAATTGCTTATTTCCTATGGCATATTCCCTAAAAGTATTTACTTTCCTACTGTAATATATCCCTATTACTAAAGTCAGTAATAGAAAAGCCACTATCATGATAAGCGGTAAATTATTGTGGAGTATCATTCTTAATAAATCATTAAAATTAAAAGGTCCTGATTTTATAACTATTAGATAGAGTGTTACAACACACAGCAACTGTGCTCAATACAGCTAAATATACAAAAATATATTGTTATCGAATTAACTATTTATTATGTATAATAAGCGGCTAAAGAAGAAGTTTAATAGAATTGCTCTATTGTGTAGACTGGTTCGAAGGGGGTATGGGTGGTTAGGGTAGTGGATCATATCCATTGTTACACCATGGGTGGCAGCGCAATAGTCTACGTACCGTAAGGCAGAAGGCTTTATAGAGCCCATAATTAGCAAAAGCTTTTTTGGCGTAATTCGAACAGCTGGGTTGAAAACGGCAACAAGGAAGTAAAAAAGGAGCTATCCATTGTTGATAGCACGTTATCAAGAAACAACAGCATAGTTTAATACCTTTGTAAAAGATAGAGCGCAGGCTTGTTATAGGGTTTTGTATGCCTATTCGAATAAGATAACTTGATAGCTGTTTTTGCATAGGGATAGTGTATAAAAAAGTAGTTACTAAAGTAGGGTCCCTCATTTTATAATTGGATAGTATTCTAATTTCTCATTAACTACTGCTATAACATAAAACATAAAAAGTATGTTGTGTGGTATGAGTAGCAGTTTGTCTATTTAATTAGATGCTTTTTAATTAAGTTTTTATATGTTAACTTGGTAAGGTTCTTGTCTATTTATGTAGGGAATTTATGGTATAAGTTAGTTAAATTACTTAAGAACTGCTATTTTTAATAACTGCATACAATTAAGAGGATGTATCTGTTTGCAATCCTTATGCAACAAGGTATTGGTTTTAAATATAGGGTTCTATTGATAGAAAGATTGATGCTGCAGAGGATAAGGTAGATTGCCTTGGGGTATAACGTCAATGAGCAAATAATTTTAGATAAAGAGAATGGAAATAATAGAGATATTAGGGTATAAGAGAACCAATCTTGGTAAAGCCGATTCTAAAAAATTACGAATAGGAGCGGAAGTACCTGGGGTTTTATATGGAAGGGATACCTCCTTACATTTTTATGTGCCTATGGCACTTTTGCGTAATTTAGTTTATACGCCCTATGCGCATTTTGTGGATCTAAATATTGAGGGAAGTGTTTACCGGTGTATTCTACAGGATATACAGTTTCATCCTGTTAGTGAAATGATACTTCATGTGGATTTTTTGCAAATTGTAGAAAACAAAAAAATAAAAATGCAAATTCCTATTGCATTCGTTGGTAAAGCGGTAGGTGTAACAAAGGGGGGAATCCTTTCTAAGAAAGAAAGAAAGTTAACGGTTGCTTCTTTTCCACAAGAAATGCCTTCTGTTATAGAAGTAGATGTTTCTGCACTTGATTTAGGTCAAATTGTGCGCGTGCACCAAATTCCAGCAAAAAACTATACTATTTTGACATTACCGCATACGCCAATAGCTTCTGTTGAGATTCCAAGGGCATTGCGTAGTGCAGCAAGCAAAGAAGAGAAAAAAAGTAAAAAAGCCTAATGAGGAGAGATTGTACAATTAGCGCCTTATAACCTTGTAAGAGGAAGGCTTTTATGTTATCTTACAAGGCAGCTTAAAGAAGAAAGGGTGCGCTTAATTGTTTTTATTTTTAATTTTATTAAGTTAATTGCTAAGGTTGAAAGTAAAGGGAGGATAGGTGAAGATAGCTTATTTAAATATTTTAAATGAAAAACAAATGATGATAGTGTATAGAAATTTGTCTTACTTTATAGTAGGTATCCTATTTGGCTCTGTAATAGGTATTATATTGGGCGTTTTGGTTTGTGATGAAACGAAAAGAGCTATAACAAAGGCTGTTAACAATAGAGCAAAATTGTTTGCAGGTGGCTTTAGAAGCAGTTCTGAAAAAGCCATGGATAATGTTAAAAGTTCTGTAGAAACAGTTAAAAATACCGTAAAAGATTTATAGTAAATTGTATGCGCAATGGAGTCTCAGGAGCCGGGGTGTTATGCCCTTACGATACAGTTCTTACCTTTAGGGATGGGTATCTAAGTAGAGGGAAAATCCCTAAGTAGGGTAAGGGGCTCCGTTGTATGTAATGGTAGGCAAGGAGGTATCATCAGAGGACAGAGTTAGGGGCATAGCCAATCATGGAAAGATGAAGCGTGTACATAGATGGAAAGGCAACGATAAAGCGTTTTGTGCGTGTATTATTGCTGCTGCTTTAGGATTATTTATTGTTATATACTGATGCTTAATAAGTTATGACTAAAAGAGGCTTGTTGCTATGGGGGGCGCTCCTAGGAGGGGTTTTGGTATGGCATCTTATACCAGATGCACAAAATAAAAAATGGAAGGAATCTTTTTATAGCTGGTTACAAAGGATTTCAATAAAGACTGTCATTCGGCCTTTATTGAAGTTGCTATTAGAAACTTTATCGACCTTGTATTTTAAGGCGGTCCTATTGGGTTGTATGTAAGTATAAAAAATTGAGGTTAGTTTCATGAAGCGATTTAAACGCTTAAATGGTACCGGATGCGCAAATAAAAAGGAGTACCTAAAATAGGTCAGTGAGATGAAGCAATGGCTGTACGAAGACAAGTTTGAGGGGGAGATGGCCAAGCCAATGGTAAGGGGGGTACTTTTATTTTACGCAGCGAGTCTGTGGTATAGCTTTATTTTTTTATAGTTGCTGGCTTGTAAGAGCAGCTTCCTTTATTGGCTCTTGTAGCATACAATTCAGCATTTAATTCACATTATTGTTGCTCGCATGCCCTTTACATAGGGTGTCTTTTAATAACTAACTATAGCATTTTGGTTATCAACGATCTTATAGCACTATACCAAAAAAACACAGTCATAACAGCGTTAACTGCCTACCCAATAGAGCCAGCATCAAATAAAGTATGCTCTATACAAGGTGTTACAGGGAGCTTAGATGCCTTATTGATCACAGCGTTGCAATACAATTGCAAGCAAATACAATTGGTTGTAACGGAGCATAAAGAAGAAGCATTAGAGGTTTACAATGATTGTAGGCATCTAATGGCACCTTATGCTGTCCGGTGGCTGCCTGATAGTATAACCGAAGTTGCTTCAGAAGAAACAGCTAAAAATATTCAGCATAAGCGAACAGAAATTATTCATGCTATCAATGCACAACAATCTGTTTCGGTAGTGGTTGCCTCTGTGGCAGCTCTCTTTGAGAAAATTATAGAACCCTCTCTTTTACATAAAAAGGCTTACCCTATAAGCATTGGGCAAATCCTATCAATCCAGACAATAGAAAAAGTACTTAAAGAGCAACAGTTTATAAAAGTAGATTTTGTTTCTAGTGAAGGCCAATTTGCCATACGTGGGGGCATTGTAGATATTTATTCAGCTACCCAATCATTACCCTGCCGAATAGAATTATGGGGGGATCAGGTTGCTAATATTCGTATTTTTAATCCTAAAGATCAGAAATCTTTTAAAGAAATCACCCATACAACTATTGCCTCCAATCAAGCTATTCTCCAGCAGAGAAAGGGTATAGCTTATACTTCTTTTACCAGCTGTTTACCGAATGGAAGCTGTATTTGGATTAAAAACCCAAGCAAAGTTTTACATCAGCTACAAGAATGGCATAACTATTATGCTACGCAACCCGTAGCTACAACTACTGTCCCGTATGAAAGCGCAGAAAGTTTATTAACCTCCCTGACTGCTTTTCGGCAAATCCATTTTGAATCAGAAAAAACGATGGTTCCCGATAGCACGAACGCAACAAACCTAGCGTATGCTGCCGAACCACAGCCTCTTTTTAAACAAAATTTTGACCGCTTAGCTAAGGACCTCTATAAGTGGAACCAGAATAACTATAAGGTATTTATTACAGCCACTACGATGGGGCAATTAGAACGGATTAATACTATTTTAGAGGAAAAAGAACCCCAACCACACTTTATACCGCTGATTATTGGTTTGCGATCCGGTTATATCGATCATAGCGCTAAGGTGGTTTGCTATACAGAGCATCAATTTTTTAACAGATATTATACACCTTCCTCACCTAAACACTACCCTTTAACAAAAACAGTGCCTATGGAGGGGGGTAAAAATTTTCAGGTCGGGGATTACGTGGTGCACATGGATCATGGGATTGGTCGATTTGCTGGTCTGCATACTTTAGCTATTAATGGGCATAAACAAGAAGCAATTCGATTAATTTATAAAAATAATGATACTATTTACGTAAATGTACAGGAGCTATATAAAGTAAACAAATACAGTGCCAAAGGGGGGGAACCCGTAAACATGCATAAGTTAGGTACCTCCGCCTGGAAAAATAAAAAAAATGCCGTTAAAAAAGAGATTAAAGATGTTGCGAAGGAACTCATAACGCTTTATGCAAAACGCAAGCAAACAGTAGGGTTTGCTTTTTCAAAAGATACCCCTTTAGATATGGCATTGTCTGCTTCTTTCCCTTACGAAGAAACAGCTGACCAAGCATTAGCTATTGCAGCTGTAAAAGAAGATATGGAGCGCTCTAGTCCCATGGATAGACTTATTTGTGGAGACGTAGGGTTTGGCAAAACGGAAATAGCTATTCGTGCTGCTTTTAAAGCAGCCATACAGGGTAAGCAGGTAGCTGTTCTAGTACCTACAACCATTTTAGCTTTACAGCATTACAATTCCTTTATTCATAGGCTTGCTGATTTTCCTATACAAGTAAGCTACATCAACCGCTTTAAAACAAAACAAGAAATACAACAAACATTAGCTGATACAGCTTCTGGTAAGATCCATATACTGATTGGCACACATAAGCTATTGACAAAGCAGGTGCGGTTTAAAGATTTGGGGTTGCTCATCATCGACGAAGAACAGAAATTTGGTGTAATGGCCAAAGAAAAATTAAAACAGTTGCGTTTAAATATAGATACCTTAACCCTAACAGCAACACCTATTCCACGTACCCTTCATTTTTCTCTTATGGGGGCAAGAGATTTAAGTATCCTTATGACGCCACCTTCCAATAGGCGTCCTATACAAACACAGCTGCAATATTTTAATGCTAAAGTTATCAAACAAGCGATAGAAGCAGAAATAATACGTAATGGACAGGTTTTTTTTATACACAATAAGATCAGTACCATTCATATAACTGCCCAGGAGTTATCTCTATGGCTGCCTACTGCACGTATTTGTATAGCACATGGACAAATGGCAGGATCTCTACTAGAAGCAAAAATAGGACAGTTTATAACAGGAAAATATGATATCCTGGTAGCTACAAGTATTATAGAGTCTGGAATGGATATGCCTAATGTTAATACCATTATTATTAATGATAGCCATCTTTTAGGTCTTGCTGATTTGCATCAAATGCGTGGAAGGGTAGGTCGCTCCAATATTCAAGCTTTTTGTTACCTATTGATTCCACCAGATAAGCTGCTTAGCTCAGAAGCAAAATTAAGACTCCGTGCATTAGAAGAATTTTCCGCATTGGGAGATGGTTTTAAATTGGCCATGAGTGATCTAGATATACGTGGTACGGGAGACCTACTAGGTGCAGCGCAAAGTGGCTTTATAACAGATATTGGTTTTGAAACGTATTGTAAAATCCTAGAAGAAGCCGTAACAGAAGTTAAGTGTGCTGATTTCGAGTCATTATTTGAGAGTGATTTACAAAAAAAAGAAGTGTATAATGACTGTTCTATTGAAACAGATTGTGAAGCATTGTTACCAGCTGAATATGTACAGAACACAGCACACCGTATGATGCTTTATACAAGATTAAATGGAATTAAAGATAATACCCAATTAACCCAATTTAAAGAGGAATTAGTAGATAGGTTTGGACCGCTCCCTGCTGCTACGGAAGTTCTATTGGAAACACTACAGCTGCGGTGGCTGGCACAGCGTATGGGTTTTCAAAGATTGGTGTTCAAATGCCAAACATTGTCTTGTCATGTAGGAGCGGATTTCCAAAAAAGGAATCCTACCATCTGGGAACAGCTCATCCAATATATACAGCAATACCCAAGCAGCTGCCAGCTAAGAAAGTTAGCGAATAGTGTAATGCTTACCATTACTAAACCTATTTCTACTGTTAGGGATGCAAAGGAACTGCTCGTTGATCTATTGGTTAAAGCAACTTGAATCCAAATAAGGTGAGCATTATATTTTTAGTTTTGATTTAGAAGGCAATAATACATTCTATACCTTGCTGCTAATGCTCCATTTTTTACATATTCAGTATATTTTTATTTAAAAATTCTTACCTTTAAGAACAATTATAACAGTTTGGATTTTGTACTTTCATACTGTGCATCATTTAAAAAGGGGGCACTTAAAAGGGGGAGAGGTAGCTAAGGGGAGAGACAGCTAAGGGGAGAGACAGCTAAGGGGAGAGACAGCTAAGGAGGCAACTAAAGAAGGAAATAATTAAAATAGGGAGACAACTAAAAAGGAGGCAATAGATGCGTATAAAGGGGCGTGTATTAGTAGCCATGAGTGGTGGGATAGATAGCTCTGTCGCGGCTGTTATGTTGCATGAACAAGGCTATGAGGTAGTAGGCCTAACCATGAAAACTTGGAGTTATGCGGGTAGTGGAGGTAAGAAGAAAGAAACCGGCTGCTGTAGTTTAGATGCTATTAACGATGCGCGCAATGTGGCAGTTGAATTAGGGTTCCCGCACATCATTCTAGATATACGAAAGGAATTTGGCGGTCATGTGATTGATCATTTTAAATCGGAGTATCTTGCTGGTAGAACACCCAATCCTTGTATATTGTGCAATACCCATATTAAGTGGGATGCACTTTTGCAGCGTGCGAATAAATTAAATTGTGCTTACCTAGCAACGGGTCATTATGCCAACGTACGAGAGGAAAGAGGACGTTATATTATCTCTAAAGGGGTAGATTCGAAAAAAGATCAATCCTATGCTTTATGGGGCGTTTCTCAAGAAAGCCTTAGTAGGACCTTATTCCCATTGGGAAATTTAACCAAGTCTGCTATTCGTTCTTTTGCCTTAGAACGGGGATTTACAGATTTAGTAACTAAATCTGAATCTTATGAAATATGTTTTATTCCTGATAATGACTATAGAGGGTTCCTTAAAAGACAAGTAGATGGCTTAGAGGAAAAAGTTAAAGGAGGGGAATTTGTACTGGAAGATGGTACGGTGGTAGGGCATCATGAGGGGTACCCTTTTTACACTATTGGACAACGCAAAGGATTACATGTTGCGTTGGGCTACCCAGTATACGTCATAGATATCCAGAAGGAAACCAATCGAATTGTATTGGGTAGTTTCGATCGATTGCGAAGGGAAGGTATGGTAGTTCATAAATTAAATTTGTCTAAGTATCCAGACCTACAAGGAAAAAAGATAGATACTGTAACCAAAGTACGCTACAACGACACGGGTACAGCGGCAGTGATTGAGCAGGTAGCAGATCAGATGCATGTCTTTTTTGGTTCTGGTGTTCATGCCATTACACCGGGTCAAGCCGCTGTTTTTTACGAAGGGGAGGATGTAATAGGAGGGGGATGGATTCTCTCCGCGTTTCCAAAAAGCTAAAACAATGAGATTGTAATAAACAGTTTACTCTTTAGCGCATATGCCCATAAAATAATCACTTCCCTAAAATTTATATTCATATATAAAAATTGTTATAAGAAACTGGATGAAGATAAAAAGTTTTATATAGAAATGTTAGACAGCTTATGTTTTGGTTAAGAAAAGAGTGGTTTATTTTGTTTATGTGTCTTTTTATATAATTTCTTTATAGTGCATTCTTTTTATGCTAGGTATTCCATTTTTCTATGAACAAGTAGCAATTCCTGAAGTATATCAATAATTCCTCAAACAGGTTCCGTAGGCTTAGCACCAGCCAATGCTTCCTCCGCTGCCTGCTTCAAGAGGATCGCCATGCCTGGTTCTCCATAGCACTGGGCCAGCTCCACATCAATGGTTAAGCTTTCTTTGGCCATGGCTTGTACAACGGTAGGATCTTTGTAACCGGAAGCATGCTTTAAATCATATAACCGCTCTGCCAGCTTCACATAGAGTACAGAAAAATACTCTTTTTGCAAAGATTCCTTAAAGCGGTTGGCAATAGCCAGCAGCGATTCCTCTAAACGTTTCCGGCTATCGATAGCAATTGTATTTTCTACAAAGCAGTAAACGATTAGGGGATAATTGGCTTTGATATAGGAAAGCGGCAGGCGGGTATAGCGGACCAAATCATACAGCAGTGTCGCATAAACCAGTTTAGCATGGCCATCTGTCCAGGCAGCTACCCACTCAGCAATATAAAAATAACATCCCTTTTTCAAAACTTAAGTATAATAGTTCCCCTCGAAACTCCTATAGGATATTTTACCTTATATGCCAATAATCTATCCGATCAACAGCATATTACGCAAGAAACCTTAACTTTCTAAATTCCATGGGAATAAAGCAAACAGCTACCTTAGTAAGGGCTGCGTTTGCTCAAGTCTGGTCCAATGCGGAAACGGAAGGGCTCTTCATTAGGTTAGGAGAATAGAGGTAAAGTATGGCTACCTTGTAAGAAAATAGAAATTTCAATGTAATAAATGTTGACGGAAAAATGAATTTAATACCTTTCGAAGGAGGCCTACTTGCTTTGTCTCCTGTGCTTATAGAAGGGTTTTGTCCCCTTTCTCCTGCCATAGTAATTTGCGGTATGACCTATGCGGATAAGTTGTTACTTTTAAAGCGGCATCCAGCGGTTCTTTCAGCTTGTAGGTGGAATTTACCTGGCGGAAAAGTGGAAAAAAATGAAACGTTGAGGCAAGCTATGGTTCGGGAAATAAAAGAGGAAACAGCTATTGACCTTGACGAATCAGTGGTTCATCTTGTTAAGTCTATCTATGTAAGAAAATACCAATCTAACGGAAAGCATGATTTTATTTGTCATGTTTTTAAAACGCTATTACTTACCCACTCTTCGCATAATGATCCCATTGTACTTTTAAATAGGGAACATACAGACTATGCATGGGTTAGCGTATCAGAGGCGTATCATTTAGACTTAATATCAGGGGGAGAAGCCATCCTTCGGTTGGTATTTGAATGAACAAGCCCCAACTCAATGCGCTAAAATGTATAAATTTGAATATAAACCTAAGGTTAGGTTGATCGTATGTATACATTTCTTCCGAACTACTGTTAAACCCATACTATAGCATCGTGAAAGGATGCCGTCCAATAATGGAAAAAAATCTACAAAAAATAATAAAAGGTTACCAAATATTTAGAGAAAAATATGCTAGTGGCGATAGCTCTATCATGTACAACCTTTACCGCGAAGGACAACAACCTGCTATCCTGGTCATCGCTTGTTGCGACGCACGGGTAGACCCAGCGTTAATCCTACAATGTGACCCGGGAGATTTATTCGTAGTACGGAATGTAGCCAACATAGTACCTCCCTATGAAAAGGATAAAACGCATCACGGTACCAGTGCTGCATTGGAATTTGGTATTTGCTTGCTTCAGGTCCAGCACCTTATTATATTGGGACATAGCCAATGTGGAGGTATCAAGGCTTTCTTGTCTAAAAAAGAATCTAAACAGGATGACTTTATAACCAATTGGATTGCGTTACTTCCCGCGCTTCCTTCTCTCCCATGCAGCAGCGATGCTTATGCAAAGCTATCGCTTAATCAGTCCTATGCCAATTGTCTAACTTTTCCATGGATACAAGAAAAAGTTTTGAAACAGCAGCTTACCATCCATCGGTGGTTTTTTGATATTCCTACTGGATCTATTTACACTTACCATGCTGTACAAGATGCCTATGTACCCTTAGCCTAATCGAATGGTTAGGTCCAAAATAGCTCTATGCAAAACCATAAGACCATATCCCGCTGCGGTAGCCTACGCTTGCTTGTATTACAGTGTAGCCTATTGTTTATGCTATGCTTTACCTATCATGCTGCTCTACCTTTATCCGCTCTACCCCATACATCCCCTGGAAGTATAACACTTTCTATTCAGAATCAAAATTTCATAAACAATACGGAATACTTTAACAAAATTATGGAGGGGGAAACCTTGTTTGGCTTTCATTTTCTACCTAGCGTACACCTTGCTATTACGAATAGCATGGGCCTTCAAATAGGCTGTATTTGGTCCAGGACCTTTGGCCACCAATGGCCATGGATGGGTATACGCCCTGCTTGCTCCATGTATTACCGCAAACAACAAAATGTTTTTATAGTAGGTATTTTTAATAACGCTATACTTACTTTAATTGAACCGCTTTCCAGTTCACATCAACCCTTGGAAAAACCGCATATGGAAGGCTTTCATTTCCGGTTAACGCAGCCAACCAGCCATATAGCTGGTTGGTTAGATTGGAAAAATTGTTTATGCAAAAAGAATAATAAACCAGAAATAGTTACTTTTCAATTGGACGCTAGCTATGGACTCAAGCATACCAATTGGAGCATACCGTTGCAATTAGCGGTTTACCACCTGGGCGGTCAGGGTATTCCGATCCAATCGTACAGCTTATGGTGTGCAGCAGTAGGGTTAACCTATGCCCTTACACCAACGAACACTTTCCTTAAAAAAGTGCAATGGGCTAGTTATCTAGTAGGAAATAGCTATGCCTATAATAGGCAAGCGCATGAACGTGCTTGCCTAAAAGTGAAGCGCCCCTTTAAGGAAGGTTGGGGACACTTCCATACCTTAACCATCTCCCTACATCCCGTAGAAATGGGTGTAAGCTATTGGTATGGGAATAAGTTTTCTTCTGAGAATATGGGCTACCCGCTTTATCAATCTATATGTATTCAGCAAGAGAAAGATAGCTATCCAACCCAGGTAACTTACTACGAAAAAATACGCCATCTTTTGTTTGTATCCTTTGCCAAAACTTGGGAATTTTCCAATGGTATAACCCTTCAAACCTCCCTAAAACCTTATTGCGATTTGATGCATAACCTATTGGAATTTGGGTTTTCCTTGCAATTATCCTATACTGGTAATTTTCACTTAACTGCGTTAGACCCACTATAATGTGCTAGGTCGTCAAGAACTTAAAAATTTTTATATGGTTACAGCTATAGTAAGTGGATGGCTAGTTGTATTAATAATTTTTTTTCTGTAGATTCATGTAAAATGTAGAAAAGTACGTATCCAAAAATAAAGAAAATTGTAATACGTATAGGACGCCGTGTAACGAAGCTATTTGTGTTCCTAGTTTCATCCATATGCTGTGATAAGGGTGAAGATGAAAAGATGACAGAGCAGGGAAGGAAAGAGGGTAAAAAGGAAATCAAGTGGGGTAAAGGGAGGTGAAAAGGGATGAAGGGAGGTGAAAGGGGATGAAGGGAGGTGAAAAGGGGATGAAGGGAGGTGAAAAGGGGATGAAGGGAGGTGAAAAAGGGGATGAAGGGAGGTGAAAAAGGGGATGAAGGGAGGTGAAAAGGGGATGAAGGGAGGTGAAAAAGGGTGAAGGGAGGTGAAAAAGGGTGAAGGGAGGTGAAAAGGGATGAAAGAGGGCTCAAAAATAATTAATTAGCTTAAAGAAATTAAAAAGGCCTGCTTTAGGATAGGGCAGGCTATCTTGTTATAAATAAAACAATTGTATAATAAACTGAAAGTTTGCTTTTATGATTTTTACCATTCCTTCTTTGCCTTATGCCTATCATGCACTAGAGCCTTTCATAGACGAGCGTACCATGACCCTACATCATACCAAGCACCATCAGGCTTATGTGGACAATTTAAACAAGGCTACTGTTGCTACAACCATAGCTGCGCTTCAGGGGGAAGAGGTAGTTGTTTTAGAGGAGCTTGTAAAAAAAATTGCTGCGTATCATACAGTGGTTCGTAACAATGCAGGGGGACATTTTAACCATTCCTTTTTTTGGGGAAGCTTAAAATCCAATGCTACACAGCTGCCTCAACCAGGTTTATTAGAAGCATTAACCCAAACATTCGGTAGCTTCGAGGTATTTAAAAATAAATTCACAGAGGTGGCAATGGCCTGTTTTGGTTCCGGATGGGCTTGGTTATCTGTAGCACATAAAGATGGTCAATTGATGATTACAAGTACAGCTAACCAAGATAATCCATTGATGGATTGTCTCCCTGCTGCAGCGCAAGGTTTTCCCATTTTAGGATTGGATCTATGGGAGCATGCCTACTATCTTCACTACCAAAATAGACGGTTAGACTATATAACAGCTTTTTGGCATAGCGTACATTGGGAATTAATCGAAGATAGGTTTAGGAATCAGCAGTTATATCTGGTTGTTTAAGCGCTCATCTAACGGATCTTCAACAAAAAATACAAACTTAAACGTTGTTATAAGCAACTTGTGTTAATCTAAGCTTCTATGTGCTATCTTAAGTCTAAGATACTTATATTATAGCTAAAAAATCTCTTACATAAGTAAGGGCTAAAAATAGCTCTTCATCTCTAAACAAATTATGCAACAAAAGGAAAAAAATTTTACGTACAACAAAGCGCAATGTATTTTTATACTGCTCGCATTGGCTTTATCAGGTTTGGTTCTTTATATCAGCCAAGAACAGCATGTCATTCCTATTTCTGAGAAGCGCTTTGAAAAAATGATGCTTGATCAGGAAGTAAAATCTGTTGCACTTATTACCAATCAACAGTTGGTAGAAGTAACGCTTAAAGAGGAGGCATTAGCAAAAGAAGACCATCAGAAAGAAATTAAAGAAAAAATTATTTGGAAAACCTCTAGTCAGGTAGTTTATACCTTTCGTATTCCTTCCATCGAAATTTTCGATAGGAATTTTAAAGACATAGAGTCAAAAATAGATCCAAGCATTAGAATAGGTTATCTATCTGAAGAGCGTTCTAAACCTTACAGTTTTATAAACTGGTCCTTTCTTTTTACCTTATTTGTAATTTACTGGTTCTTTCTTCGTAAACCAGGCAATAGTATAGCAGGGCCTGGGGCACAGCTTTTTAATATGCATACCTTGAAGGCAACTGTCTTTGATAAAGATAATCAGATAAGAGTAACCTTCCAAGATGTTGCGGGGATGCAGGAAGCAAAGGAAGAGGTAAAAGAGGTCGTTGATTTTCTAAAAACACCTGAAAAGTTTACTTTTCTCGGCGGTAAAATTCCTAAGGGGGTTTTATTGGTAGGACCTCCAGGAACGGGCAAAACACTGCTTGCTAAGGCAGTAGCGGGAGAGGCCAATGTTCCCTTTATTTCTCTGTCAGGATCAGATTTTGTGGAGATGTTTGTGGGGATAGGTGCTGCACGTGTACGGGATCTTTTTAAGAAAGCAAAAGAAAAAGCCCCTTGTATTATTTTTATAGATGAAATAGATGCCATAGGTAGGGCACGTGGAAAAGCCAATGTACCTGGCGTAAATGATGAACGTGAGAATACCCTTAATTCACTTTTAGTAGAGATGGATGGGTTCTCTACTAATTCTGGTGTAATTATTATAGCAGCAACCAATAGACCAGAAGTGTTAGACGTGGCCTTATTGCGTCCAGGAAGATTTGATCGGCAAGTCAGCATAGATAATCCAGATATAATAGATAGAGAAGCTATTATCCAATACCATAGCAAAGAGCTCAAGCTGGAAAGCCAAATACGTATCAGACAATTGGCGGAGCAAACACCTGGTTTTTCTGGGGCAGATCTAGCCAATATGTGCAATGAAGCTGCCCTAATAGCAGCTAGAAAAAATAAAAAGTTTATAACAATGCCTGATTTCCAATCAGCTATTGATCGAATCATTGGAGGATTAGAGAAAAAAAATAAATTGATTTCGCCAGAAGAAAAGAAAATAGTAGCCTACCATGAAGCAGGTCATGCTATTGCCGGATGGTTCCTACCGCATGCCCATCCTTTAGTGAAAGTCAGTATTATACCTCGTGGGATAGCTTCCTTAGGCTATGCACAGTATTTACCTAAGGAGCAAGTTATTTACCAGGAAGATGAACTACTGGATCAATTGGCTATGGCGTTGGGCGGAAGGGCCGCAGAAGAGCTCATCTTCGGTAAGGTTTCTACTGGCGCATTAGATGATCTAGAACGTACTACTAAATTAGCCTATAGTTTGGTGACGATTTATGGTATGAATGCTAAAGTGGGTAATCTCTCTTTTTATAATTCTAAACAAACAGATTATGCCTTTACAAAACCTTACTCAGAAAAGACAGCCTATACTATAGATGCTGAAGTAAGGGAAATCGTAGAGGAAGCTTATCGGCGTGTTAAAATATTACTCAAAGAAAAATTAGAATCGGTAACATTACTAGCAGAAACGCTATTGGTTAAAGAAACACTATTCAAGTCAGATGTAGAACGCTTAATAGGGAAACGTTTTTCTTCAGATACTAAGGAAACAATTTCCCCTGAGGAAAAATTATCCGCTTCTACAGAGCAGCCCACTACATTGCCTAGTGAACATGAACCTTGAAAATGTGAGAAAACGAATAGCTGTTTTAATGGGAGGATATACAGCTGAACGGCATATATCCCTAGAGAGTGGAAGAAATATCTATAACAAGCTAGCTGCTTCTGCAAAATATGATGTGATTCCGTTATTTTTATCTGGTTCTCCCGAAGCGCAGCATATTTTTACGCTACCTACTTTTCTTCTATTAAAGGATAATGCGGATGATATTCATAATTTTCTATTGCATCCAACGCTATGGGAAGACACGCTATCTTTATTAGATCCTATTAGAGCAGAAGCCCATGCACTGACTGATACCTATGCGAAGCATAGTATCCATCAACCAGAAATACTTAGCTATTCAGCCCTTAAAAAGCGTGTAGATTTTGTTTTTATAGCTTTACATGGTAGACCTGGAGAAGATGGAACCTTGCAAAGATTATTGGAACAATATGCTATTCCCTATAATGGATCCGGCATACAAACTGCTGCTTTAACCATTGACAAATATGCGACCAATCAATTTTTAAAACAACAAGGTTTTCACGTTGCCCAGCAAGTTATTATTACAAAACAAGATTGGGATGCTAGCCAAACTTCCGTAATAAGCAGTATCGAGCGTAACTTGGTTTATCCACTTATTGTTAAGCCAGTAGATGATGGTTGTAGCAGTGGGGTTAGGAAAATTACAGATAGGGCTCTCTTACAGGATTATATAACGGCTAGTTTTAATAGCTCCTTAAAAGGAACCCAACCATTAGGCTTGTCAAATGATCTGCCCCAGTCAGCACAGCTGTTAATAGAAAATTGTATAGAGCAAGATCCAGGAATCTTACACTTATTAGAAATAACGGTAGGCTTGTTAACCCGTATAGACGCCAATAGAGCAACACTATATGAACTATTTGAACCTTCGGAAGTATTGGCTGCTAACACGATTCTTACATTGGAAGAAAAATTTTTAGCAGGAGAGGGGCATAACATTACCCCTGCCCGTTTTCATAAGGATCCTGCCATAGCCAAAATAATAAGCCAAATGGTTCAAGCAGAGCTAAAAAAAGTAGCCCAAAAGCTTAACCTTCAAGGCTATGCCAGAATAGATGCCTTTGTGAAAATATATCCTAATCAAAAGATAGAAGTATGGATTATTGAAGTTAACTCCCTTCCTGCTATGACACCTGCTACCTGTATTTTCCATCAGTGTGCACGCAATGGCTATACGCCCTTTCATTTTATAGATGCCATTATTCAATATGGTTTTACAAAAAGAAATTTTGAAAAAAATACTGAATCCGTTGTATATGCTTAACATTTAATATAAGATGCGCATAACATGTATAAGACAGATAGGCAAACATCTTCTCTATATCTGTTTGCTAAGCATAACGCTATTGTATACTTTTTTTTATATAGTATTGCCTAAGCTCACACAGCAAGGAAAGACAGTTAAGGTGCCAGATTTAACAGGTATGCCTGTAGAGGAATTGGACGATTTTGTGCATCAGAAGCGCTTACGCTATGCGATCACAGACCATAATGACTATTCAAGTAAATTACCTCCTCTTACAGTTTTACAACAATTCCCTTTAGCAGGCGCTTTGGTAAAAGAAGGTAGAAAAATTTATGTAACCTTAAATGCATCCCATCCACCCTCTACCGCTATGCCAAACTTAGTGGAGGCTTCTGTAAAGCAGGCACAGTTGCTTTTAAAAAATCAAGGACTTAAACTGGGCGAAATTAAATACGTACCCGACATTACCAAAAATACAGTGTTAGAGCAATGGCATAATGGGCATCCCATAGCTGCTGGGCAGCCCATTCACAAGGGGTCCACGATTGATCTAGTAGCAGGTGGTGGTTTAGGAAAACAACAGGTTACACTACCTGATGTCGTAACGCTGCCTTTAGAAGAAGCCAGCCTGTTGTTATTAGAACAGGGCATTCGTACAGGTATTGTATATACTGTACAAAAAAATAGCAGCACGAAGGAAGCTATTGGCTGTATAATAGCGCAAAATCCAACAGCTGGAAGTAAAGTACCTAAGGGAACTACCATCAATCTATGGGTAGTAGGTATAAATGCGAAATGCAAAGCAAAATAGTGTTAAGCGCTTCCCATGGGTTAACATGCATAAACAACTGCTCCAACTCCCCCATGATAATTCATAAATGTAGCGAGATTTGGTTTTCTTGTGCAAAAGAAAGATGGTTCACTGCTGTGGTATACTGTTTTATCTGCGTAAATCTTTTCTTTTAATGCAATGGAAGCGTATTGTGAATAGCCCAATCAGCTGTTTGTATAGATTGCGTTAATCTAAGTTAACAATCATTTTGTTGTTGTTTGTTAACGGTATTGTACAATATCATTAGCTGTTTCAATACCTAAGGTCCGCGATACAAGTTAGTCGTTTCAGACCTTTAAAGATTTATACCAAATAGCTATTATGATAAATTTTACATTTCTAGTATAGGCAACGCTTACTATACCGCATGGTTTGTTTTGCCTAGAAAAGAAATAGCAATTTTATGCTTCAAACGATACAATCAAATCCCGTATAAACTTGTAAAACTTTAGGAATAGAGATGCCCAGTGGGTTCTGGTTAAATTCCAGCAATGCTGCCATAATACGAGGCAAAGCCAATGCACTTCCATTGAGGGTATGCAAGAGATGACTTTTTTTCTTTTTATCCTTGTAGCGCAAAGCCAATCTGTTGGCTTGAAAAGTTTCAAAATTGCTAATAGAACTTACCTCTAACCATCTATCTTGTGCCACAGAATATACTTCTATATCATAGGTCATTGCAGCGCAAAAACCTAGATCTCCTGTGCAGAGTTGTACCACGCGGTAAGGAAGTTCCAGCTGTTCTAGTAAGCTCCGTACATAGGTTAGCATTTCCTCTAGCTGTCTGTATGAATGATCCGGATGGCAAATTTGTACCAGCTCTACCTTATCAAACTGATGCAACCTATTCAATCCCCGTACATCAGCTCCCCAAGAACCAGCTTCTCTTCTAAAGCATGGCGTATATCCTGCACATTTAATAGGCAATTCAGCTAGATCCACAATATAATCCCGATACATGTTCGTAATAGATACTTCTGCAGTAGGAATGAGGTAGAGGTCATCGGCCGTTATATGATAGATTTGTCCTTCTTTATCTGGCAATTGTCCCGTTGCATAAGCAGAAGCTGCATTAACTAGAATAGGCGGTTGTACTTCTAGGTAACCTGCTTCTACTGCTTTATCTAAAAAAAAGCTAATTAAAGCGCGCTGTAACCTAGCACCTCTGCCTTGGTATAGCGGGAAACCAGCTCCTGTGATTTTATTACCCAACTCAAAATCAACAAGATCATATTTTTTAATTAAATCCCAGTGTGCTGCGTCTCCTGGCTTAACCTTTGGTAAATCAGCTACTTGATAGATGATTTGATTATCCTTGGCATTTTTTCCAATAGGAATCTCTTGAGCTGGCAAATTAGGTAATTGGTAAAGTTTTTCTAGTAATGCTGATTCACAGGATTTGTATGCTCCCATTAAAATTTTGTGTTTTTCTTTTAAGTGATGCGTTGCTTCTTTCTGGTCCAGCCCTATTGAAACGGTAGCTGTTTGATGTAATGGATGATTTATTGTTTTATGCATGCTATTCAAGCGAGAGGATACCTCTTCCAATTGTGCTTGTATCCTTCGTTTCTCTAAATCCAATGTATATACCTCATCTACCAATTCCTTGGCATTTTGCATGCCTCTTTTAGACAGGGCATCCATGATTGCTTGAGGATTCTCCCTAATACGCCGCAAATCTATCATACTATTAAATTAAATATCAGAAGACTAGTTTAAAGTTTAACATAAAACAAAGCATGCACCAATCTTCCAAAAATGTTCATGGTCTTTTTTAGAAAAAACATTTTAAATTACCATACATACAAACCATTTTATGGGAGCTCAGCTCAACCCTATAGGTATTAACACAACGTATAAAGTAATGCATGTATAAACCCTACCAAGCTAATTTAAGTTTTTTCTTGTTTATTAAGTTATACGAACTGCTGTTCTATACGCTTTGAAAGCTAATTTATGTATGTATATATCAGCCACAATAACCCGTAGGGTGTGGGTTTCTTAGTTTTTTAAAAAATTCAATTAATTGTTCATGGCTTTCTTGAGCCAGTATAGTATCGGTTACCGCTGTTTTAGGATGTAAAGGGAAGGGTATGATCCGGCGGTATCCTCTGGTAGGATCAGTAGCCCCAAATACAAGCCGTTTTATTTGTGCCCAGTATAAGGCACCACTGCACATAATACAAGGCTCCAATGTAACGTATAACGTACAATTGGTAAGATATTTGCTGTTGAAATAATTAGAAGCAGCAGTTAAAGCAATGATTTCTGCATGTGCAGTTGGATCTTGTAGCATTTCTGTTTGGTTATAGCCTCTCGCAATGATCTTACTGTCAGCTACCATCAGAGCGCCCACTGGTATTTCGCCTAGCATAGCTGCTTTTTGGGCTTCTTTTAGGGCGAATTGCATAAAGTAAATATCTTTTTCTATGTAATTCATAATATTTACTTATACGGAAGTATCCGTTCAGGATGGAAGGTATAGAGTTTTATGTTTATGTATTGCAGTTTCCATCTTTTTTTAATACCCTACATTAGGGAAGTATATATTTCTTTTATAAAGAGAAATAAATCATAACTATAATGTAAAATTATAATACTATTAAATAAACACAAAAACAAAATGACTCCTATATTAAATCAAATCCAATCCCATCGAAAGATAAAAAGATTAGTTCGTTCGCGTAGGCTTTTGTCTAGCATTGGTTTTTTTTTTTTTAACACATAGTGGCTGCAGATTTACAAAGCAGAAACCTTACGGACTAGGTCTACCCATTACCGCTGAAACGTTTCCTCTTCCAGAATCGTCAGAAGATAAATTACACAAAGATAAAATGGTAAATAAACTAGGTTCCCCTTACCCATTGTCTCGTTCTGCTTCCTCTCCTTCTTCTGCTGGTAAAGAAAATGCTGCGCCTGCTTCTGCCCCTGTTTCCTCCCCTAAATATACTAAGGAAAATAGTGGAAATCAGCAATATAATGTAACTTCTTCTTCGGAATTACCAGGTGGTGATAAAGTAGGAGGGGATACACTTTTTAATGGAAAAGGGACGACAGAGGAAGTGATAGAAAATATTAACATGCCAAATAACGATGAATCTAAAAATGACTTTCCGCCTCTGCCTCTTCCTCCTCCTGAATGGATAGCAGAGCCTAAACAGGTAGAGGCGAGGCAGAATGAAAGAACGCATTCCCCTTCTTCTGCTACGGAATCGCCTGAATGTAAATTAAATATTGGTAATCAATTACAAAGTAGTGAATTTTCTAGCAAAACGGGAGTGGAAATGGCATCTGTTCAGGAAACTTCTAAAAGTGGCCAGTATGATCAAAGTCAATTGCCTAATGGTGGATGCAGTAGAGATCAGGCACAGGGTGGTAACGTTTCTAGCAAAATGGGAGCGGAAAATGCGCCTTTTAGCAAAGCAGATGTAGCAGGTAGAGGAAATAAGCCATTTAAAAATAACGTGCCACTACCACCACCACCACCTCCTCCTGTTTTTGCTTCTGTTTCTACTTCTGTTCGGGGAAATTCTTCTCAGGAAGTTCCTGCAGCTGATCAGCCTGATACAAGGCAGGCGCTTTTCGCACAAATTAGGGAAGGAGGAGTAACGCTGAGGAAAGTTGAAGTTCCAAAAGATCCAAAAGAGGAAGAGAAAACTAAGCAAGTAAAAAATTTAGCAAGTAGTAATTCTTATAACGATGAATCTAAAAATGACTTTTCGCCTCTGCCTCTTCCTCCTCCTGAATGGATAGAGCGTAAATCGCCTGAATGTAAATTAAATATTGGTAATCAATTACAAAGTAGTGAATTTTCTAGCAAAACGGGAGCGGAAATGGCATCTGTTCAGGAAACTTCTAAAAGTGGCCAGTATGATCAAAGTCAATTGCCTAATGGTGGATGCAGTAGAGATCAGGCACAGGGTGGTAACGTTTCTAGCAAAATGGGAGCGGAAAATGCGCTTTTTAGCAAAGCAAATGTAGCAGGTAGAGGAAATAAGCCATTTAAAAATAACGTGCCACTACCACCACCACCTCCTCCTGTTTTTGCTTCTGTTTCTACTTCTGTTCGGGGAAATTCTTCTCAGGAAGTTCCTGCAGCTGATCAGCCTGATACAAGGCAGGCGCTTTTCGCACAAATTAGGGAAGGAGGAGTAACGCTGAGGAAAGTTGAAGTTCCAAAAGATCCAAAAGAGGAAGAGAAAACTAAGCAAGTAAAAAATTTAGCAAGTAGTAATTCTTATAACGATGAATCTAAAAATGACTTTTCGCCTCTGCCTCTTCCTCCTCCTGAATGGATAGAGCGTAAATCGCCTGAATGTAAATTAAATATTGGTAATCAATTACAAAGTAGTGAATTTTCTAGCAAAACGGGAGCGGAAATGGCATCTGTTCAGGAAACTTCTAAAAGTGGCCAGTATGATCAAAGTCAATTGCCTAATGGTGGATGCAGTAGAGATCAGGCACAGGGTGGTAACGTTTCTAGCAAAATGGGAGCGGAAAATGCGCTTTTTAGCAAAGCAAATGTAGCAGGTAGAGGAAATAAGCCATTTAAAAATAACGTGCCACTACCACCACCACCTCCTCCTGTTTTTGCTTCTGTTTCTACTTCTGTTCGGGGAAATTCTTCTCAGGAAGTTCCTGCAGCTGATCAGCCTGATACAAGGCAGGCGCTTTTCGCACAAATTAGGGAAGGAGGAGTAACGCTGAGGAAAGTTGAAGTTCCAAAAGATCCAAAAGAGGAAGAGAAAACTAAGCAAGTTAGTTCGCCTGCTGAGGCACTTCGAAAAAGACTGGAAGAGATAAAGAAATGTACTCAGGATACATCATCTGAAGAAGATAATGATAACGATGATGGTACAAATAATGAATGGGATGATTAGGCTTAGAATTAAAAATAGCGTATTTTGCTAAAAAGGAAAATGGGAAGCTAGAATCGCTGAATAGGCATTAAATGAGCGCTTGTAGGGGCTAAATGTGATTTCCAGTTTTTAGCTTCCCGTTTCTATTTTCAACTCTTTCAAGCGTAGAGCTAACGCTGTTGCAAAGCCTATGTATTATACTTTAATTGAGGCTAGAGAGAAATGAGGAAGAGGGTAAATCTATATGGTAGTTACAGTTTAGGCCCATAGCTCTACAGAGGCTCTATTTTAGTGATTGCAGCAGCAGTTGCTGATAGGAATTGCTGCCTGTTTGTGAATAGATAGCAGATTTTCTGTATTAACCTATCATTTGTAACAGTTGCGTTAGCGTTACTTTTAGTTTTCTTCTATCTACAATCATATCTAAGAAGCCATGTTCCAATAGAAATTCTGCAGATTGAAATCCTTTAGGTAATTCTTTTCCAATGGTTTCTCGAATAATACGTGGACCTGCAAAGCCAATTAATGCCCCTGGTTCTGCCATATTGATATCCCCTAACATAGCATAAGATGCCGTAATACCGCCTGTAGTGGGATCTGTTAGAAGAGAAATGTAAGGAATTCTTGCCTCAGCCAATTGTCCCAATTTAGCCGCTGTCTTAGCCATTTGCATAAGTGAAAAACTACCTTCCATCATACGTGCCCCCCCCGATTGAGAAATGATCAATAAAGCGGTTTGGCTGCTTAAACAGTGGTTGATCAATCGCGCTATTTTTTCGCCTACAACACTCCCCATAGAACCTCCAATAAAACTAAAATCCATACAAGCAATGGCCAATGGTAGGCCATGTGATCGTCCATAAGCGGTTCGTATGGCTTCAGGTTAAGGAACTAGAAATAGAGGTAATTAGAATTATGAAACCAAAGGAGTACACTTTTGAATCTGCGCTAGAGAAGCTAAAGGGGATAGTGAGCAGGGAGAATATTTCACAGGAGGAAGGTTCATTGATTGAAAAAGTAGAAAAGGAGATAATTAGAGTTATGAACCTGAATAATGGTACTTTTAAGTTTGTGCTAGAGGATCTAAAGTATCTAGAAAAGAAGTTGATTGAGATGGAACAGGGGATGACATGTAGGTGTTTTATAGGGAGAAGTAAAGAAAACAAAAAAAAAATCTATTATGATGGAACAAGCCTTACAGAGTATGACAAGGAGTGGGATTCTTACGATGTTAAACTCATGTTTTAGTTGTAGTAGTTGAAATATAAGCAGACAATTGTTTTGAATTGCATGGATATAAAAGGGAAACAGCTTAAGAAGGTTCCACTAACAGAGAGGGAAGATATAAAATGTACAAAAATAGGTCAAATTCAGGGAAGTGAGCTTGGTGCTGCATTAATGGCTCTGAGGGAGCAAGTACATGATGGGAATAGCAGCTCTAGTTCTGAAGAGGAACATAACGATTGTTCCTCTTAGCGGGGGATAATCCTATTAAAATCTGTTTTTCAATAGAAATTCTGTATATAAAATAATCTATAGGATGTAGGGGGATTGTAATTTCCATTTTTTTTAATATTATATAAGTATACTATATATATATTAAATTAAAACACAAAAACAATGATTCCTACATTAAATCAAATCCAACCCCATCGAAAGATAAAAAGATGGGTTCATTCGCATAGGCTTTTATCTAGCATTGGGTTTTCTTTATTTTTAATACATAGTGGCTGCAGACCTACCAATCAGAAGCCCATCAAATTACGCTTGCCGCTTACTGCTGACATGCTTCCTCTTCCGGAAATTCCAGAAAAGGAATTGCATAAGGATAAGATAGCAGAAAACAATCGGTTCCCTTTCTACGTATTACCTCCTCCTGTTTCTTCCCAGTTTCCTGTTGCCTCTCCTCCTCCTGTTTCTTCCCAGTTTCCTGTTGCCTCTCCTGTTCCTGCTTCTTTCCCTGTTCCTGTTGCCTCCCCTGTTCCTGCTTCTTCCCAGGTTCCTGTTGGTGGAGAAAGTGCTGATTCTGTTCTTGTTTCTGCTTCTGTTTCGGAATCGGCAAAGTGTGGATTAGATGGAGGGAATAGGGCAGAAAGCGATGCCGTCTCACTACTCCTTCTTTCTGCTTTGGAATCGCCTGAAAGTGGATTAAATGATGATAGTGAGGCAAAGAGTGATGTTCCTAGAGAAATATTTCCTCAAGGAATTCTACAGGCAGAAACAATAAATGGGAATAGGGTTTCACCTGATTCGAAATTGTTTGAAAGATTCAATAGGAATAAACCACTACCGCCACTACCACTTCATGCTTGTGAACTTCCATTAAAAACAGAAGAAGAGGAGAAAATAGGCGGAGGTCATACATTTCCACTTAGACTGCCACATTCTCCTGCCGTGGAGTTGACTGAACATGCATTACAAAAACAAAAAAGTGAGACTTTGTGTAGAAGGGTAGGTAATTTTTTAAAAAATACAGGTTCTCGTGTACAGATAAAAAGAAAAAGGAAAAGTACCCCTTTACAAGAAAAAATGACGAAAGAGAAGAGCGCCATGTATGGGCGTGAACTTGAGGAAAAACAATATAAAAGGGTTCAGCAAGGGGAAGAAGCGTTAATAAGAATTATAAATCCGGAAGAAAGGACATTTGATGCTGCACTAAAGAAGCTGGAGCTAGAAGAGAAGATCAATTCAACAGAGCAGAATGAGAAGATTCAGCAGTTAGAACAAGAGCTGGCTCCCATTATGGGATTTAACGATACTGTGTCGCTGAAAGTTAGTCTGGTAGAGCTAAAGCAATTAAAGCAACATTATCATAATTATCCAAAGCAATCAAATCAATATTATCATTATAATAATAATATTGCGCAGCATAATTACCAGGAACACGTTGACGATAGTAACGATAGTGACCATGACGTTGATTCCTTTGAATCGGATGAGGATAATAGATAGGGCACTGCATTTATACATTTAGGGGCAATGTCTGCTGGTTGACTTGCCTCATTATTCTGCCATTTCCCTCAGCAATAGGGAATACTTTGAGCGCTTTCGCAATTCTTTTTTCTATGCCCATTCCAACAATGGGTTTAGCTTTCTGGGGGGAAGGAGTAGGCAATGTTGCAAAGCAGATTTTCTGTATTAACCTATCATTTGTAACAGTTGCGTTAGCGTTACTTTTAGTTTTCTTCTATCTACAATCATATCTAAGAAGCCATGTTCCAATAGAAATTCTGCAGATTGAAATCCTTTAGGTAATTCTTTTCCAATGGTTTCTCGAATAATACGTGGACCTGCAAAGCCAATTAATGCCCCTGGTTCTGCCATATTGATATCCCCTAACATAGCATAAGATGCCGTAATACCGCCTGTAGTGGGATCTGTTAGAAGAGAAATGTAAGGAATTCTTGCCTCAGCCAATTGTCCCAATTTAGCCGCTGTCTTAGCCATTTGCATAAGTGAAAAACTACCTTCCATCATACGTGCCCCCCCCGATTGAGAAATGATCAATAAAGCGGTTTGGCTGCTTAAACAGTGGTTGATCAATCGCGCTATTTTTTCGCCTACAACACTCCCCATAGAACCTCCAATAAAACTAAAATCCATACAAGCAATGGCCAATGGTAGGCCATGTGATCGTCCATAAGCGGTTCGTATGGCTTCAGTTAAATCTGTTTGCACTTCTGCCTGCTGTAATCTTTCTTGATAGCTCTTGCTGTCTACAAAATGAAGCGGATCCGTAGATTGGAGCGTAGCATTTAATTCTGTAAAATTATTGTCATCAAATAAAATTGAAAAATATTCCTTTGAACCAATGCGAAAATGATAGCCGTCATCGGGTACTACCTGTAGATTTTCCCGTAGTGTTTTGCTATGTACAATCTTTCCTTTCGGGGTCCTTATCCAAAGCCCATTGGGTAAATCTTTTTTTAGGGCAGTTGGAGTCAGAATACCTTTCTTCTTGCGCTTAAACCAATGGCTTATATTATCGTTAATTAAACTCATAATCATTTAAATAGTTTACCTATAAGCCCTTTGTAGCTGTGTTTTGTGCTGGTTACGTACAACTTTTTATTCAGCTGTACCTTCCCTTATGCTACATCTACGTATTGCTCCATTCCAAAGTTGTAAGGACAAGGCCGATAGTACTTCACCCGTTTATTAACTAAAACATATTCCGGAAGGGAAGGGAATAGCAGGGCAGGTGTAAGCTCTGTTGCTAAGGCATTCAGTTGCGCATAACCGCTGACTTGCGCTGCTGGATCTGCTATTTTTTGAGTAGTTTCGTCATACAGCTGATTAAATTTTTGATCTCTTATAATCATAGCACCTCTATATGGATTGCGCAAGATGTTAAAAACGGCAGCTGTATCCGGATAATCAAAATATTCATGTAAGGCAATGAGCATATAATTCCCTTTGTGCAGTTTTTCTTTCAATTCTGAAAAAATATACGGCTGTACTTCTACTTTTATACCAATTTTCCTCATGTATTGATCAAAGAAATCTAACTGGGCTTTTTTATGCTCTAGACCACTTATGGTAAGTATAGGTAATCCTTGCCCGCCAGGATAACCTGCTTCCGCTAGGTATTGTTTTGCTTTTTCTATATCGTAAATAGCGTAAGGATTGGTAAATGTTTCACTATACCCTACGAAAGAATCAGGAATAAAAGAATGTACGATTTCCCCTAAATCTTCTCTAAAAGTTTTCTTGAAAGCAGCCCTATCAAAAGCTAATGAGATGGCCTGCCGTAACTTAATATTATCTAACGGTTTTTGACAACAGTTAAATCCTATATAACCTATAAAGCCCCTATTTGTTGCTAGGAGCTTTATGCCTGCTTGGTGCAGTGCTGGGTTAAATTGTTTATGCTTGAAAACGCTTGGAAGGTACTCGTCAACCACATCGAGACAATCTATTTTTTTTTCTTTGAATTGCAACCAACGTGGTTGTTCCTCTGGTAAGGTATGGTATATAATTGTATCTACAAAAGGCAATTGCTTGCCACTTGCTTCTGCTAAATCGGATTCTTCCGCTGTAACGGCAGGAAAGAATTTATTCCTGAAGTGCTTGTTCTTGGTTAAGATAATTTTATTATCCTGTGGGCTAAACTGCTCCAACGTAAAGGGCCCTGTCCCTACAGGATGACTGACAAAGTCCGCACCATAGTATGCTACTGCTTCTTGAGGGACTACAGAGGTAAAATGTTGCGCTAAGAAATGTAAAAATAGCGTAGAAGGTTTAGTTAAGGTAAACTGTAAGGTATAGTTATCCAATGCCTGCACCCCCTCCATAGGGATACCATAGTCCCCCTTGTGCTGTTGAAGCTGCGTACGGAATGCATCCATACCTTTAATGATTGGCTCCAATTCACTAAAATAAGGAGATTGCACCGCGGGATCGGCTATTCTTTTAAGACTATAGACAAAGTCCTTTGCGGTTACTTCCCTTCCTTTTCCATTGGGGAAACAAGCATTATCCTGAAAATATACCCCTGGCTTAAGCGTGAAAGTATAGGTTAAACCATCCTCGGAAACGACAGGCATGGCTACTGCTAGGTTGGGCGTTAGCTCAAAAGGGCGTTTCCAATAATGGTATTCTAACAATCCTTCGTATGCCTTTGCTAACACACGTACCTCACATATATTGATAGTAGCAGCAGGGTCTAATCCTTGGATACGCCTTTCCATTGCTAGATGGAGTACCTTTTCTTTATCGTTCTGACTTGCTCTTTTAGGCCAAAATTTAATGCCTAGGATAAGGGCTAAACTTATTAAAATGATGGTATTACGTCTCATATAATAGTTAAACTTACTTTTAAAGGGAGTAAATTTTTTGTATAAAACTGATCTTACTTGTTTTTAAAATTTACTTTATGACCGGCTCGTATGTGGCTCAACTAAATAATAGAAGTCCTGTTTTACTATAAGCGCACCTCTAAGGTAGCTTTTTTTTGTTAAAAACAAAATAACGCTACCCGCTCTTTGTTTTTTTGTCCTATTTGCCCACTATTGGTAGCATGCTGTAGCGCAAGGCGTTCCCCCTTACTATGCTACGTCTACGTATTGCTCCATTCCAAAGTTGTAAGGACAAGGCCGATAGTATTTTACCCGCTTATTAATTAAAACATAGCTCGGAAAAGAAGGTAATAGTAGAGCAGGTGTAAGCTCTGTTGCTAAGGCATTCAGTTGCGCATAACCACTGGCTTTCTCTGCTGGATCTAACATTTTTTGAGTATATTTATCATATAACTGATTAAATTTTTGATCTCTTATAGTCATACCACCTCTATATGGATTGCGCAAGAGGTTAAAAACGGCAGATGCATCTGGATAATCAAATTGCTCGGATATAGCAGCTAGCATATAATTCTTTTTGTGCAGTTTATCTACCAATTCTGAAAAAATGCACGGCTGTATTTCTACTTTAATACCAATTTTTCTCATGTATTGATCAAAAAAATCTAGCTGATTTTTATTATTATTTGAACAAATTACGGTAAGTATAGGTAATCCTTGTCCGCCAGGGTAACCTGCTTCCGCTAGGTATTGTTTTGCTTTTTCTATATCGTAAATAGCGTAAGGATTGGTAAACGTTTCACTATACCCTACGAAAGAGCTAGGGATAAAAGAATGTACGATTTCCCCTAGATCTTCTCTAAAAGTTTTCTTGAAAGCAGCCCTATCAAAAGCCAATGAGATAGCCTGTCGCAGTTTAATATTATCTAACGGTTTTTGGCAACAATTAAAACCTATATAACCCACTAAGCCTCCATTTTTTGCTAGAAACTTAATGCCTGCTTGGTGCAGCGTTGGGTTGAATTGCTTATTCTTGAAAACGTCCGGAAAGTACTCGGAAACAAGATCGAGACAATCTATTTTTTTTTCTTTGAATTGCAACCAACGTGGTTGTGTCTCTAGTAAGGTATGGTATATAATTGTATCTACAAAAGGTACCTTCTTGCCGCTTGCTTCTGCTAAATCTGCTAAATCTGCTAAATCAGGTTCCTCCGCTGTAACAGTAGGAAAAAACTTATCCCTGAAGTGCTTGTTTTTGGCTAGGATGATTTTATTATCCTGTGGGCTAAACTGCCCTAATGTAAAGGGCCCTGTTCCTACAGGATGGTTGACAAAGTCCGCACCATAATATGCTACTGCTTCTGAAGGGACTACATAGGCAAAAGGTTGCGCTAAGAAATGTAAAAATAGCGTAGAAGGTTTGGTTAAGGTAAACTGCAAGGTATAGTTATCCAATGCCTGCACTCCCTCTATAGGGATACTATAGTCTCCCTTGTGCTGTTGAAGCTGCGTACGGAATGCATCCATACCTTTAATGATTGGCTCTAATTCACTAAAATAAGGAGATTGCACCGCGGGATCGGCTATTCTTTTAAAACTATAGACAAAGTCTTTTGCGGTTATTTCCCTTCCTTGTCCATTGGGAAAGCAAGCATTGTCCTGAAAATATACCCCTGGCTTAAGCGTGAAAGTATAGGTTAAACCATCCTCGGAAATGATAGGCATGGCTACTGCTAGGTTGGTTGTTAGTTCAAAAGGGCGCTTCCAATAATGGTACTCTAGCAACCCTTCGTATACTTTTGCTATTACACGCGTTTCATATGTGCTCGTAGAAACTGCGGGATCTAACCCCTGGATGCGCGTTTCCATTGCTAAATGGAGCACTTTTTCGGTATTGCTCTGACTGGCTTTTTTAGGCCAAAATTTAATGCCTAAAACAAGGGCTAAGCTTATTAAAATAATGGTAACACGTTTCATATAGCGACTTTAGTTTACTTTCTAAATAGTGAACTTCCAAGTAAGCTAGCTTACTTGGTTTTTATTTAAATGTACGTTTACAAACGGTTCGCATTAGTAGCAGGTTCAAATATAAAGCGTATAAATTCCCTGCTTTTAACTATTAACCGTAACCTTAAGATAACTTTTTATTAAAAATAAAATAACATTATTAAAAAAAAAATAACATTTCCCTCTATTTATTTTCTGGTCTCATTTGTGGGAAAAAAAGCACATCCTGAATAGAGCTAGCGTTAGTCATCAGCATCGTTAGGCGATCTATCCCTATCCCAATGCCCACTGTTGGCGGCATGCCGTAGCGCAAGGCTCTTAAAAAATCATGGTCGATAACCATAGCTTCTGCATCCCCTCGTGCAGCTAATGCACCCTGTTCTTCCATTCTTTTTTGCTGATCAATCGGGTCATTCAACTCCGAAAAGGCATTGCAAATTTCTTTACCCATACAGATCATTTCAAATCGTTCTGTTAAGGCTGGGTTATTGCGGTGCCGTTTGGCTAAAGGAGACATCTCTACTGGATAATCGGTTATAAAAGTAGGCTGTATAAGGTGCGGCTCGCATTTTTCCCCAAAAATAGCATCTATGATTTTACCCTTACCCATGCTATCTTCTATAGTTACCTGAAGCTGGGTAGCGGTTTCTCGTAATGCTGGCTCATCCATACAACTTATATCATAATCCGTGAAGTGCTGAATGGCTTCAAATAGGGTAAAACGCTTCCAAGGCCTTTGGAAATGCATCACATGTTCCCCATAGGGGAAAGTGGTGCTGCTTTGTAGGGTAAGCGCTATCTGCTCTATTAATTGTTCTACATAACCCATCATCCAAAGATAATCTCTGTAGGCAACGTAGAGTTCTACTTGGGTAAATTCTGGATTGTGGAAACGAGACATTCCTTCATTTCTAAAATCTTTGGCAAATTCATAAACACCTTCGTATCCACCAATAATCAGTCTTTTTAGATAAAGTTCATTGGAGATCCGTAAGTACAAAGGCATATCCAAGGTATGGTGATGCGTAACAAAAGGGCGTGCGGATGCACCTCCATAAATAGGCTGTAAGATAGGTGTTTCTACTTCTAGGTAACCTTGGCTGTTAAAGGCATCTCTTATAATATGTATCAGTTGGGTGCGTTTTTCAAATGTTTTGCGTACGGTTGGATTGACAATTAAATCCACATACCTTTGTCGGTAGCGTTGTTCTGGATCTGTAAAAGCATCATAGCTTTGCGTACCTGTTTGCGTAGTAACTTCTTTAACAATCGGTAATGGGGAAAGCGCTTTGGTTAACAATCGAAAAGCATTAACATGCACGGCTATGGAACCTACTTGGGTCGTAAAAACAAAACCGGTAGCTTCTATGATATCCCCTATATCTAATAATTTTTTAAATAGAATATTGTAGTTACTTTTGTCTGTATCTGGGCAAATGCTATCTCTTTGCACATAGAGCTGGATGCGACCGCTATTATCCTGTAATTCTATAAAAGAAGCGGCTCCCATGATCCTACGCCCCATAATACGGCCAGCTACTACCACATGGCTATACTTTTCCTTATTTTCTTCTTTATAATCGTTAAGAATGGTAGCAGCTTTTGCTGTAATGGGCGTAACGAAAGCTGGATAAGTTGCCACTCCCATGGCTTCTAATGCTTCTTTTTTCTGAATTCGAATAATTTCTTGTTCACTTAGTTCAAGCATGGTTTTTGATTTGGTATATTATATATGGTAATGCTGAATCCCCAATTAACACTTGTTCATATTGTTTTACCACTAGTCAGCGTTTTAAATACTAAAATAAATTATTAAGTAAAAATGTACAGTGGTTTTTAGTTTATAGGTCGACTTCTGGGCAAAATTTGATTCTATGTGTCCATAGAAAAATATTGAAGGATTTATAATTCTGAAACTAGGTTAAATTATTATTTTTTCGGATGCAAATGATATAAAGTAATGATTACTTTGTTTGTTTGTTGTTCCCTTATTTCAAGCTGATGAGACTGATTCAGTAATATATAAACAGGTATAGGGATTTTATTCTTATCTAAGTAGAAGCCTTGCTTACTGCTTTTATTAATGCGCAATTTAATGTCTCCATTCTTCCACTTTAATTTTCTATTGATTATACATTTTTCTTTGTTTTTATATTTTTTATCCTTGTCTATAAAGGCTACATATTCGCTATCTGTAGCCAATAAATTTAGTTTGCCGATTTGGTAATGCACCCATTCTCCTATATAGTTACCATCATCTTCCTGCTGCTTTTGCTGACTTATAAAATCTTTTATGGTATATTCCCATGGTGCCTTGCATGCGTTTGTTTTTTTTAAAAAAAGCAGCGTATGGGTATAATGTATTTCAACATAGGGTTGTTGTACATACTTATATATTGTTTGTGTTTCTTCTTTGTTTTTAGGTGTAATGGTAATACGGTTTCTTTTACTGTCGAATAGCGTATCGCATAATGCATCTATCATTGAATCACTGATCGTACCCAAGGCATTGGTATGCTCTTCTGTGGTTTTTCTGATTTCTTTATCAGGTATCGCTACGGATTTGTATTTTACAACCTCTTTTTTGTCACTTAGCGATACAATAACAGCTTCTGCGCCCACTTTTCTCCCAAATTTAATGCAGGCCGAAGGTGCTACTGGATAACTTGTAAAATTAGCTTTGCCTATTAGCACATATCCCTGTAATAATGCCTTATGGCTATCGTAAGCATTTTGGTTATAGGGCGTGGCAATATACACTGTTCCTTTTGAAGCAGATTTTTCAGGATAATCATGTATATAAGCTTGCTCAATCAGATATTCATCATCTGTTTTTCCACAACCTGTTAATAGAGGGAGTACCATTACCCATGCTATGTATAAATTTTTCGTTATTTTCATAGATATATTATCATAGCGATTTTAAAATAGCTTGGCTTTACATAACTTAGCTATAAATTTAGGCCCTATCAGGGACTCTGGTTGGCTCAATGGTATAGTAAACACGCACTTAAGGCCTAATATATTAAATATGTTTAAAAAAAATATCTACTTTATGTACTATTTTGCATGCTTCCTACTGCTGGTTATAGCTATTCCTCTTGTTGCTCAAGAAGATAAGGTTGCTTACAAAGCGGATCGTTTGGAGAATGCTAGGCTGCATAACAAAAGTTGTAAGAAATTGGAGGGCAATGTTACGTTTACCTTTCAACCTAGTGGGATGGTGCTAACGGCAGATAAAGCGTATAAGTATGATGCGGAGGAGCTTATAGAAGCGCATGGAAATGTAAAGATAGTGGATAAGGAGGGTAGCCAGTTGCAAGCGGATGTATTAACGTATTATCCAGAAAAGAAATGGACCATACTAGACGGTAATGTAATTTGCGCTTCGAGCAGTGGTACGTTCTATACAACCAAGCTGACCTATGATGTTGAAAGAAAAGAAGGTAAATTTTTGGATGGTGGAAAATTAGTACAAGATCAAATGGTTTTAACCAGTCGTACAGGGTTATACGATGGGGGAGGGCATAAGATTACCTTTTCTAAGGAGGTAGTTCTGGTAGATGCTACGTATGCTTTACATTGTGATCAGCTGACGTATCATACAGAAAAAAAAGAAGCTTATTTTCAGGGCGCTACTAAAATTATTTATGAAGATAATACTTTGTTAACAGAGCAAGAGGGTAGTTATTTGCCTTCTACCCATCATTTGGTTATGCATAACGGCAGTTGGCACCATCAAGATACCGTTTTAAAGGCAGATCGTTTGGAAATGGTAGATAAAACAAATTGTGTAGCAGAGGGGAATGTATCATTAGATGCCAAAGCGCAGGCTGCTGTAATAGTTGGGGAGCGGGCTACCTACTCTGAGAAGGAGAAAGAAAAAAGAACAGAGATAACCGGTCAGCCATTGTTAACCAAGGTAGTTAATAATGAAACGATGTACTTGCGTGCAGATAGGTTTCTTTCAGTAGAAAAAAATAGTACGGAGAATGGTTCTGAACAAGAAGTCCATGCACTGGGCCAGGTTAAGCTGTATCAGGAAAATTTGCAAGGGGTAGCAGATGGTGCAGTCTATAATTCTAAAAGTAATACGATTTATTTACAGAATAAACCTATTGTTTGGTGTGCGGGCTATCAGATTACAGGAGAGGATATGTATCTGGTCATAGAGGAGGAACAAGAAAAGATTCAACTGTTTGTAAATAAAGATTTATTTATGGTTTCTGCTGATCCAGTTGATAATTATAACCAAATCAAGGGACAAAAAATGGTTGCCTATTTTAAAGCAGGAGCCATTGAAAGAATGTCCATAGATGGGAATGGAGAAAGTCTTTACTTTGTGCTGGGGGAGAAAAATGAACTAATAGGTATGAATCATATTAAGTGCCATAATATGGAGATTAGCATGAAAGATAATACATTAGAAGAGATGAAGTGTACCCCTCAGCCTATAGGTGCCTTTTATCCTGTAGCACTGCTAACAAAAGAACAAATGAAATTAACTAACTTTGCTTGGTATGCTGATCAATGGCCCACCAAAGAAACAATTGTAAAGCCAACTGTTAAAGCGCCAGATAGCCAAGAAATAGCCGTAAAAAAATAAGATAATGTAGGGATAAAATCTTGTTTATATTTATATTGCCTTATTACTATAAATTCTTTAGAAGAAAACGTTTATGTTTAGATACAGGTCCTTGTTAAATTTATTGTTGATTATCTGTTTTATATCTTATAACTTGGTAGAAGCTTCTCCGTCAGGCGCATCTATAAGGCCTTTATCGGAACAGAAGGAGCAGGTTATTCAGTTATTTAAGCAAAAGAAGTATGCAAAGGCATGCAAGCAACTGGAGGTAGTTATGCCGTTATTAACCCGTAAGCTTGATCGTTTAGAAATGCAATTTTTGCAGGCTTATTGTAAATTTTATATAAAGCAGTATGAGGAAAGTTCAAATCTGTTTCATAACTTTGTAGAGCAGAACCCGGCTGCTCTGAAGAGAGAAGAGGCTGTTTTTATGCGGGGATATAGCTTATCTTTTAAGGAGATGGATGTGCATCTGGATCAAACCGTTACCCATACGGCTATTGATTATTTAGAAGCGTACATAGCTGATTATCCATCAGGTTGTTATCTGGATAAAGCTATGCAGGCTTTGCAAACTTTACAAGAGCGACTGATGAAAAAAAGTTTGCATGTAGCCCATATTTATTTTCGTTTGGGTCTTTACCGTGCGGCTATGGTGGTATTAGAAAACTTTAAGCGGACTTATCCGGCTAGTTTTCTTGCGGAAGCTGTAGATCGTTTATGGTTAGAGAGTAAACAAAAATTGGCCAAGACGGCCTAGTATACCTATAGGGTGTTTGCCCTACTTACTATTATGAATTTAAATAAGAAAGTCTACCTAGTGCCTAGGAATGTGGATGAGCTGATTGCCTCTACAGATAACATTTATGAAACTACCGTTATCATTACAAAGCGTGCGAAGCAAATTACCTTACGTATGAAGGAGGAACTAAACAGAAGCTTAGAGGAGTTTACCGCTGATGCCGCTGAGAAAGATAGCCTAGATTTGCATAGGCAATACACTATTGCGCAGCATTATGAAAAATTACCTAAGCCTGTACTAGAGGCGACAGAAGAATTTTTAAGAGGGGATCTGACTTTTCGTTATATAGAAGAAGGAGGGGCAGAGGTATAATATGCCACTATGCCTCTGGTAGGCTATTGTAAGGTATGGATGACATACTACTGCTGTAGTAACATTTTACGGCTGCTTTTGCTTGATCGAAAAGCAGCAAGGCGGGCATTGTATAGACTATGCGTTGGCTTTTAATAGTAATGATTTGGATTCCCCCCTATAAGGGGTGGGCGGCACCTTTATCCTCCTCTGCAGTTGTACCATCTGTGGTGCAATTTGCAGGCATGCGCTTAAAACTTACACGGGGGGCACGCAAGCGTATGCAGGCAAAAGTGAATCAGCTTATACAGGCTAAAAAATTTTTCAATCAAGTAGTAGAGAGGACGCATCTTTTTTTCCCAATTATAGAAAAAATTTTAGCAAAAGAAGGTATACCAGATGATTTTAAATTTCTGGCCTTGCATGAAAGTATGCTGGTAGGGGATGTGGTAAGTAGTACCAATGATGTGGGCTTTTGGCAAATTCATCCAGTTACTGCGTTAGATTTGAAATTGCCTATAGGGTATCCGGTAGATGAAAGAATGCATTTGCTTCAGTCTACCAAAGCTGCTGCACGTTTATTAAAGGGGCATTATGCCTATTTTAATAGCTGGTTGGGTGCCATGTTGGCTTATAATAGAGGCAGGGCAGGTGTAGTAAAACTAGGCATTAAACAATACTATACGGCTAAAGTAGTATGGTTGGATCACACAACAGATCATTATATTATTGCTGTGTTAGCTACTAAGCTTGCGTTTGAGAAAGTAGCGGGGAAGCAGAAGCACCCCTTATGGCAATTACATATCTATGATCAAGGCCACCATGGCCATAAGCTACAAGATCTTGCCGCTTATTTCAATATAGAACGTAAGCTATTATCTGAACACAACAAATGGCTTAAGGCAGCTGTTGTACCATACCATACCAAATGCGCTTTGGTTGTACCCATAAGCCATACGCATTTGCTGCGCCATGCTGCTTTTACACCTCCTAAGCAACGCATAGATTTAAAAAAAGTAGTTAGCCCTCTAGCTTTACCCCAGCAAGCTACAGCTTGTACAAGCATAAATTATGATCCACGTTCCTCCAATATCTTCCCAACTATTGTGCCTTGCCATGAGCTGCGTAACCCTCGGTTTATTAAAGCAAATGGCAAATTAGCAATTATAGCGCAGAAAGGGGATACGGTTGCCACTTTAGCCCAATTAGCTAATCTAACAGTAAATAGATTTTTGACTGTAAATGATATAAATAAAACAGATCAACCTGTTCCAGGCATGGTTTATTATTATAGCGAAAAAGGAAATAAAGGAGGTGCACACTACCATGTAGTGGAAATAGGAGAAAGTGTATGGCATGTTGCCCAGCGTTATGGTATAAAACTAAAGATGCTTTTAGAGAAGAACCGTATGCGAGAGCCAGAGTTTCTTAAAGTAGGGCAGATAGTGTGGTTGCGGTTTATAAGACCCCGTACTATTCCAATAGCCTATAAATAGAAATAACCCTGTCTGTTTTCCCTTTTATGGTTTAAAAAAGTAAATATTACAGAAATCTTATGTCTATCTTTTAGCTAAAAAGAATAACTTTACATACTATTGCTTATTCTTCTATAGATATTTATTTATGGCATGTATGAAGGAACAAAAGATTATACGGCGTATTTGGTTGTTTTTTTGTATGGGCGTACTAATTGTACCGCTTTATCTTTTTTCGGTTCAGGTTGATTTTTGCAATCTGTATGGCGGCATGCCTTCTACTGCTTTATTAGAGAATCCACAAAGTGCTTTATCCTCTGAGCTTTATTCAGCGGATGGGGTCCTATTGGGTAAATACTTTCGAGATAACCGCAGTCCGATTGACTATGAAATGCTTTCTCCTAATATCATTCAGGCGCTGATTGCTTCGGAGGATTGTCGCTTTAGGGAGCATGCAGGCATAGATTTACGGGGGCTTGCACGGGCCTTTTTTCTTTCTGTTTTATTGAGGCGCAATAGAGGGGGAGGAAGTACCCTTACCCAACAGTTGGCTAAGAATCTTTTTGCTATCAGAAAGGAAGTGAACTATGAAGGAAAATGTGCCAGTATCCCATCCCTTAGAATGCTGGTTCACAAAACAAAAGAATGGATCCTAGCTGTTCAACTAGAGCGTACCTATACGAAGGAAGAAATTCTAACCATGTATCTTAATACCGTTACATTTGGGAACAATACGTATGGTATTAAAGTAGCAGTGCGTACTTTTTTTAATAAAACAGCAGCGGAATTACACGTAGAAGAAGCTGCCTTATTGGTGGGACTTTTGCGTGCCTCTACCCGCTATAATCCCATTTTACATCCTGATAAAGCGAAATACATTAGAAATGTAGTACTAGCACAAATGGTTAAGCATAATTTCATAAAGCAAGCGGAATACGATCTTTTATGTGAAATGCCTATTGAGCTACATTATCAAGAAGAAAATTATGAACAAGGTATAGCCCCCTATTTTAGGGCAGTTGTACGTGATTTTTTATTAAAATGGACAGTAGAAAATGGGTATGATCTTTATGCAGATGGGTTGCGCATTTACACCACGCTAGATAGCCGCATACAAAGCCATGCGGAGACCGCTGTAAAGGAACATATGGCGCAGCTACAACATAAATTTGATGACCATTGGAAAGGTGCGAATCCTTGGATTTATGAAAATGGAACAGAAATGGAAGATTATGTTGAAACAGCAATTCAAAAATCAGACTTTTACAAGCAGCTGGTTCAAAAGCATAGAGGGGATCTAGGAGCTGTGCATGCTGCTTTACATACCGCTGTACCTACCACATTATTTACTTGGGAAGGGCCTATTCAAGTTAACCTTACACCTTGGGAGGCTTTTAAGCACCATCGCAAAATGCTACAGTCGGGTTGTATGGCAATGGATCCCCATACGGGACATATCAAAGCTTGGGTGGGCGGTATTAATTATAAACATTTTCAATATGATCATGTTAAGCAAGGTAAGCGCCAAGCAGGTTCTACCTTTAAACCTATTGTTTATACGGTAGCGTTGGACAATGGCTATTTACCTGGAGATGTAGTAGTAGATGAACCGGTTACTTTTTCATTGCCCAATGGGGAAACTTGGACCGGTAAAAATGCCTGGAATTATTTTTCCGGTAAGAAGCTTACCTTGCGTTACGCTATGGCCAATTCTTATAATTCTATTACCTCCTATTTGGTTAAGGCACTTGGACCAGAACTAATTGTAAATTACGCTCATAATATGGGAATAAAAGGAGCTTTAGAAGCGGTTCCTTCTATTGGGTTGGGATGTAGTGATGTTTCCATTTATGAAATGGTAAGTGCTTATGCTACTTTTTTAAATAAAGGCGTTTGGACGGAGCCTTTTTTTATTACACGTATTGAAGATAAATATGGCAATGTGCTTCAAACTTTTATACCACAAAATCGGGAAGTAATGCATGAAGATACAGCGGCGCTTATGACTTATATGCTGCAAGGTTCACTAGATGAAGGTGCCTTGCGAGGGGTTTCACCAGAACTACGGAAGGATAATGAAATAGCAGGTAAATCTGGTACTACTTCGAATCATTCAGATGGTTGGTTTATAGGGTTAAGCCAAAATCTATGTATAGGTGTTTGGGTAGGAGGGGAGGATCGTTGTATTCATTTTAGGGATTTTGCCAATGGGTCTGGTAGCCAAACGGCACGTCCTATTTGGGAAAAATTTATGTTAAAGCTATATGAGGATAGGGCGTTGGGTTATAAAAAAGCGCCACTGGTAGATAGAAGTAGCGTATCTGATAAAGTAAAACAGATTATACAAATAGCTGATCAGGAGAAAAGGCAAGCGGATGCTAATTCAGCAGTGAATAGTGAAAATTATACACATAAACAAAATAAAATAAATAAAGAAATGTTGGATGTAAATAAAATATTTTAGGCTAGCGCGCAACTGCCCTCCGTAAAAGCTCAGCACTTAAAAATGCGTTTTGTTGAAGTAAACCGTTACAAAATAGAGCAAAAGGAAGTTTTTATAGTCATTCAGTAAAAGGTATTCCTTCGTGTGGTTACTAACGTTAAGCCAATGGGTTACCGTTTGATTTCAAGTATTGAGTTGTTTTTACGTTATAGAAACGATAACTTGCATTATTATCCTATTAAAATAGTATAACACATTGTGGAAACAATCGCTTTTGTTACGAGTAATGCCCTGAAACTACAGGATGTCAAGGCTATATTGGAGGACAACGTTGCCTTTAAGTTTATTCATTATGATATAGCGTTACCAGAATTACAAGCGTCCCCTGATGAAATTTCTATGAACAAGTGTGTAACGGCTGCTACCATTCTACAAGGGCCTGTAGTGGTGGAAGATACTTCATTAAGTTGTCCTAGTCTCAATGGATTACCTGGTCCCTATATTAAAACTTTTCTAGCCCATATAGGATTAGAGGGAGTAGCACGTCTTTTGGTAAGCTTTCCAGATAAAACAGCAGAGGCGCGTTCTACGTTTGCCTACACAGCTGGCCCTAATCAACCCGTTAAGTTGTTTACAGGCAGCATGCATGGAAAAATTATTATGCCCCATGCAACGAATGGCGTAGCGGGTATGCATTGGGGTTATATTTTTCAACCAGATGGTCACGCAGTGTGCTATGCTTCGCTAGATAAAACAAAAAAAAATAAAATTTCACATCGTTATAAAGCGCTTATACAGTTAAAAGATTATCTTATAAATAATAATGTAAAAAAATAGGTAACATAAAAAATTGAGAAAGGGGAGTATTGTTTTCCTAAGAAGCAATGCAGAGGTCCTTTTGGAGTGGTGGCCGAGTGGCTTAAGGTGCCCGCCTGGAAAGTGGGTGTATCCTAAAAAGGGTACCGGGGGTTCGAATCCCCCCTACTCCGCGCTACATAGGATGTATTTTCATTTAATAATCATTATTTATATCTGTTTAAATTTGTCATGAAAGTAATAGAACAAAGTTATTTTGAACATGCTATAAGTACCGATAGGGATGGTGCTACCCATTTTGAACAAAAGGGACCTGAACAAATTGTTTATTTGCAAGATGAGGCGACTGCCTTACAAGCCATTGTAGCCATACATGATACTACATTGGGTCCAGCTGTTGGGGGTCTTCGTTTTTTGGCATACCCAGATGAGCAAGCTGCCTTGCAGGATGTCTTACGGCTTTCCCGTAGCATGACCTATAAAGCAGCTATCGCAGGATTAGATGTAGGTGGGGGTAAAGCAGTATTAATCAAGAAAAAGGGCGTGACGCTTACAGAAGCGATTCTGCGTAAATATGGTAGTTACGTAGAACGATTAGGAGGGCATTATATAACAGCAACTGATTACAATACCTCTATGGAGCATATGGTTCAGATTGCTAAATCAACACGCCATGTAATAGGTTTGCCTGTGGCGTTAGGGGGCAGTGGAGATCCTTCTGAAAATACAGCTTATGGTCTGTATATTGCCATGAAGGCTGCTGCAAAGAAAGTTTTTGGTTCTGATCGTTTAGTAGGGAAAAAAATTGGCGTGGCAGGTGTAGGTAAAGTAGGTAGTTGTTTGGTTTCATTGCTTTGTCAAGAAAAAGCAGTAGTTTATGTAACCGATATTTGCCCTGATCGTTTACAGACGTTATCGGAACTTCATAAAGTAGTAATTGTAACTACGGAACATTTGCATAGTTTGCCCTTAGATATCTATGCCCCTTGTGCATTGGGTGCAAGTTTAAATGCGGAAACAATTCCACAATTGAATTGCGCTATCATTGCGGGTGCAGCCAATAATCAATTAGCCCAACCAGAAAAAGATGGGAGACGGTTGTTTGAAAGAGAAATTGTATATGTACCAGATTTTTTGGCAAATGCAGGTGGGCTGATCAATGCTGTTACAGAATTGGATATGCGGTCTTTTAATAAAAATTTGGTCAAGCAGCGTACAGAAGAGCTCTATTCTATTTGTTTGCATGTATTGGATAAAGCAGCTGAATCCTGCTGCCCAACAGAAGAAGTGGCTCAATCCTTAGCTTTAACACGTATTCAAAGTATAAAAAATGCTTTCGTTCGTTAATTGCGTTAATAAAAAGTCAATGACATAATGAGCAATAGCTTCATTACACGGCGTTTTATACGTATTAAGGCCTTACAATATCTTTATGGTTATACGATTGCCCAACAAGCCCATAAGGAAAAAGCGATCGAACAAATAAAAACAGATTTTCTATTTGATTGCTTCGTACATGAGCCTGTTCAAAAAGCTCAATTACAGCAGAAACAAACAACGGCTGTTGCACTTTTTCGAAAAACCATAGCAAAAGAACCGTTTTCTCCTCTTTTTCCAAGCGACGAAGAAAGTACAATAGGACAATCTGTTCATAATAATCTACTCTATTATAGGCAAGCGTGTATACAAGATCAAACAATTTTACATAAAGGGTGGAATCAATCGAAGGCTTACATCTGCATGGACTATCTTTACATTTTATTGCTACTAATAGAGTGGCATAAAATGGCTAAAGCGGAGGTAGCTACAGGCAAGTTAATAACAGGAAATGCTTCTCGGTTAAAGGAAGCATTGGCGCAGCATGCGCTGCTCGCGCAATTATACCATAGGAATCATTGGAAGGAAGCTATCCCTTCAGAAACCATTCATTGGCCTATAGCAGAAGATTGTGTGCAAGCCTGGTATAGACAGCTGCTGCAGTCAGCGGAACCATCTAAACTGCTGGCTGATGCTGCAGGTTCAATAGATACAATAGAATTATTGGAATGCATGGTGCAAACTATTATTTTTAATAACAAAGAGGTGGATAGCTTTTTTGAAAAGATAGATATCTATTGGAGTGCGCATGCCTCTATTGTAAAGCAGTTGTTGACGTCTACTTTTAAGCTGCTTGCAGCAGAGGGGTTGGCTGGTTTTGTCTCTTTTTGGCGTAAATTAGAAGCACGATGGGAAAAAATAGGAAGTTTTTATGATCATCTTGTACAGTTTACACTACAGGATAATGCTTTGTATGAAGCAATGATTGGTGAAGCAGCTAAAAAATGGACAAGTGAACGTATGGTGTTACTGGATAAATTGATGCTTAAGCTAGCATTAACGGAATTACGTAGATTTGAAGAGATCCCCATGAAGGTATCCATCAATGAATATATTGAAATAGCGAAATTATACGGTACTGCTAAGAGCGCTTCCTTTGTCAATGGTATGCTTGAGGAACTTTTAAAAAAAGTACCAGCTGGTCGAGATGGGTAAAATTCGTAAATAAATAATGTAAATCAATTAATTTAATAAATTAAATAAGGATGAAATGGAATCTTAAAAGTTTCTGTATGCTTTTTGTAGTTTTGTGCTTAGGTATTTTAGTAGGGATTCTTGCTGCGCCTGAAACTGGTTCAGTAGTGAGAAGTGGCTTGATGTATAATTTGAAATCTTACCGTAAAAAGCTGAAGGCCCTTGTGCGGCAGCTTATAGGCAATAAATACGCTAATACAAATCAGGCAAAAAGTATGGGAGAGGAAGTTATTACAGATGTAATACAGGGCGCTGAAAAAATTTTGAAAGAGCTAAGCGTGTTAACCGATCAGTTAAGATAGGAGCTAACTATCTGTTGGGCTCCTATAACGTTTGCTATATGAATAGGTTTCCTTTTGTGGTGTTTCCTCCCTATAGGGAGGAAGACTATTTACATTTACTGTTACCATAGCACATAACTCCTAGAATTATTTACCATACTTGTATTGCCAATGTGTGGCTGTTCCCTGTTCTGCTATATAATCCATCCGCTCCGTACGTATTTGCACTTCTAATTCTCCATGATAGTGGGTTTCAAATGAAAGATGTAATGATTCATAACCATTATCTTTTGGTATGCTAATCCAATCTCGCATTATAGTATTCAGTGGTTTATAAAGGTTGCTAAGAATAGATAAAACCCTCCAGCAAATTATTTTCTCCTCTGCTAATGTTTTGTTACTGCTATCTAGGAGAATGATTCTAATAGCAGTTAGATCATGAATTTGGTTAAAGGGTGCATTTAATTTTTGCATCTTGTGCCAAATACCATAAAGTGATTTAACACGTTTTTTAATAATGCAATCAATCCCATACTTACGCATTATTAAACTTACCTCTTCAACAATAAAATCTAGCTGTCTTTGCCTTTCCAGTTTTGTTTTACCTAGCTGTGCGGTTATTGCATAGTAATTAATGGTATCAGTGTGCTTAAACCAGAAATCTGCTAGCTTAGTTTGTATATCGTATAAACGTATCTTATGTACCAATGGGATATAAAAATATTTTAATTCAAATAAAAATGTTTTACTAGTTCTGGCAAGGACTTTCTCCTGCTGCTCTTCAGCTGGCGCATTGTAATACAATCGAATAATATCGCAAATATCTAATAGTGCAGCTGTTACGGGAGGGGCAGTCGCCTCAACATAGGGGGCATATTGATCAATGGTATTGTATTGTATAATGCAGCTATGTAAGCTATCGATTGCTGCCAGTACAGAAGCCGTTTCCTCTCCAAAATGTTCCGCTATTGCTTCTAATGAAACCCAGCCTGCTGCAAAAGAGGGCGTTAAAATGGTAGCTATAACAGCAGGAAGCTCTAAAAGCATTTCCGTAACAGCAATATATGCTATTTGGTAGGATGTTTGTAAACTACGGATCGTTGGATAGTTGACAAATGGATCTTTTCTCTTCTCAAAAAAATTTGCCCATATACATGCTGCCTGTATGGTAGCCTTAATCCGCTTTTGGGCAATGGAACTTGCTGTAAGAGCAGTTGCCAGCTGATGCAAGCTCCCAGACTCTAGGAAGGTTTTATTTTTATCCATGGCTGCTGAATAATTAATGGTTCCTTATTAAACTAACTGATTAGGTTGGTTTTTACGCTTTTGCTCCTTTAGTCTAGGGCTTCTCTATTGGTCTCCTAATCCATACAAGTGAGCAAGGACACGCATACCTTCATGCATAACCGTATCCTAATCTTAGGAAAAGATTAAGAAAATTGCAAAATAGAATAAAAATCATACTATTTGTTTATTTTAGCTACCTTAATAAAGTAACACTTTGTGTAACTGTTTTTATCATAAAATATTTAATATCTTTAACTATCAGCTGCGGACGATCAAAAGTCGGGGCATTTCTATTGCGTCATTTTTCATTTTTCGTGGTTTTGAAACCAATTACTAATTATATTATTATATATGGATAAAAATAAATTCATTCGGTTGCTATTTTTATCAACATTTAGTATGCTGCTGTACCATCATTTCCTTAAGCCTAAGCAGACGTTTCAGTCTGTTGTGCCTTCTGTTAATGAGGCTGGCATGCCTGTTGAATCATTCAATGGAGCGCCTGCTCAGGTAAAAACTGGGTTCCCCTTTGCCGCTGCATTGCAAGGAGAAGAAAAATATGTAACGGTTGAGAATGCATTGTTTAAGGTAACATTTAATACAAAAGGAGGTACCATACAAAAAGTTGTACTGAAGCGGTATAAGAAACAGGAAGAAGAAGTGGTTTTACTAGACGCACAGAGTAGCTGCATGGGTCTAGTCTTACCCTATGAGAATGTATTAATAGAAACGAAGTCTTTGTATTTTAAAACAGAGGCATTGCCTGCTTACCAACTTAAGGAAAATGAACAGGCTACCATAGTCTTTAAATTAATGCTCACAGCTGACCAATATTTAGAGCAGCAATTTGAACTTTCTGGGAATAGTTATCAAATAGGTTACAGTTGGAAAGCGGTAGGCATGGGAGCCTATCTGACACAAAATAATAGCAAACCTGCCTTCTGCTGGCATATGGATATGCAATGCTTAGAAACGGATTACAATGCAGATGCAGCTAAAAGTACGGTTAACTATTATTTATTGGACCAAACCTTTGATCAGCTGAAAACAACTGATAAGGTAGAACAAAAACAAATAGATAAGCCGTTAAAATGGGTTAGCCTCAAGCAACGTTTTTTCTCTTCAGCCATTATTGCACAAGATGCCTTTGCCTCCACTACTATGGCTATGCGAACGCCGTCAGGTAGCAAGGAAATTACCAGAACAGTGGATGTATCATTGGCATTATCCGACCAGGATAAAGTCAATGGAGCGGGTAAGTATAGCTTTTTCTTTGGGCCGAATGATTATAAAATACTTCAACAAGTAACCAAAGGCTTTGAACAAAACTTACCTTTGGGTTGGATCATTGTTAAATGGGTAAACCAATGGCTGATTATCCCCCTATTTGCGTTTTTAGAGAAACATTGCGCTAACTATGGCCTTGTTATTTTTCTATTGGTCATTATGGTAAAACTATTATTAGCTCCCCTCTCTTATAAATCTTTTATTTCCATGGCAAAAATGAAAATAGTAAAGCCAGAACTGGATAAAATAAAGGAAAAATATGGGACTAACGTTCAAAAAGCTCAAATGGCACAGGTAACTTTTTATAGGGAGCTGGGTATCAATCCATTGAGTGGTTGTATTCCTATTTTACTGCAGATGCCTATTTTACTAGCTATGTTTAATTTTTTCCCTAATGCTATTGCATTGCGCCATGCTCCCTTTTTATGGGCCAATGATTTATCTACTTACGATAGCGTTATACAGCTTCCTTTTACTATCCCTTTGTATGGAAACCATGTGAGTTTGTTTACTTTATTAATGACGTTATCTACTATCTTATATGCCAAGTCTAGCAGTCAAAATAGCCCTACCGAAGGACCTATGAAAGGATTAACCTATGTGATGCCCTTTACTTTTATGCTTGTGCTAAATTCTTTTCCTGCAGGATTAAGTTTTTATTATTTTATTTCAAATATTCTTACTTTCCTGCAGCAAGCGCTTACCAAATATTTTGTGGACGAAGAGGCTATTAAGAAAAAATTACTTGCCAGGCAGCAGAAAATAAAACAGGGAGAGACAACTTCTTTTCAAGCAAGGGTTGCTGCTACCATACAGACGAGTAATAAAAAGAAAAAATAATCTACTCATCTAATAAACTAGATCTCATTAGCATTGATCTCCTATATATGCTTAGAGCATAGGGGAGGCAGTCTATAGACTGTTTAGCTTTGTGTTATTGTATGATTGTTCAGCTTACAGGAGAAATCGTATACAAAGAACCTACCTATCTTGTTTTAAACGTAGGCGGTATAGGTTATGGGATACACATTTCTTTATATACCTTTACGCAAATCAAAGCAGTTGCTCTTTGCACCCTTCAAACTGTTTGGCACGTTAAGAGCGATGCGCACATACTGTATGGATTTTATACCTTAGAAGAAAAAGAATGGTGGCTACGTCTTATTTCGGTTAGTAGCATTGGCCCTAAGACAGCTTTAACAATCTTGTCTTCTTTGACACCATCAGAATTGCATAAGGTTATCCTGGATAAGGAAGAAAAATCACTTACTGCCATTAAAGGAATTGGTCTTAAGGCTGCGCAACGTCTTATATTAGAATTAACCGATCAAGCACAAAAACTGGATTATGTAGCTGGCACAACTGTTACATTGCCCCAACAAGCGGAAATGAAAACAGATCGGGATGCCATTACAGCGTTGGTTATGTTGGGGTTAACACAAAAAGCAGCTGAAAAAGCTGTACTAACAGTAAGAAGCGCACAAGGTATAACACCCCTTACCCTAGAAGAGCTCATTAAGAGCGCCTTACAGGCTACGTGACACCTAGATTCAGGATTCAAATAAGGTATAGCTATCTTAGGTAGTTTGGACTATAAGTAAAATTGCTGCAGCAATTTTATTTCTTGTTCCCACATAGCACCTCCATTGGGTGTCTCTAAATATTTAGGAAGGAAATGGAGTTTCGGATGCTGCATGATCGTTTGAAAACAAGCCATACCGATCATACCCTCTCCTAGATTGGCATGCCTATCTTTCCTGGAACCAAGTGGACACATTGAATCGTTAACATGCAGCGCATAGAGATGCGAAAGCCCAACTGTAGCATCAAACTCAGCTAAGGTTGCGTCCCATCCAGCTAACGTGCGGATATCGTATCCTGCAGCAAAAATATGACAGGTATCTATGCAAACACCAATAGGCACAATGTGTTGCACTTTCTCAATAATATAAGCCAGTTGCTCAAATGTATATCCCACTGTCGATCCTTGACCTGCCGTGGTTTCTATCAGTAAACGCAAGGTAGTATCTTGTGCAAAGTAGGGTTCTAACATTGATAAACTGTGTATAATGCGGTCTAAACAAGAAAGCATAGGAGAACCGGTTGCAGCACCTGGATGGAAGTTTAAATAACTGATTCCTAATACTAAACAGCGCTCTACCTCTTCTACAAAGGCAGCTCTACTTTTGGCTAGTAAGCTTTCATTATTAGAGCCCAAGTTAATTAAATAATTCGCATGGCTCATTATCTGACTTATAGATGTAGAATGAAGGGTATGATGCCAATCATCCAATGCAACTTGGTTAAGTTGCCTACCTTTCCATTGAAGCTGGTTGCTTGTAAACAGCTGAATGATGTTAGCATGTATAGCTTGTCCATGTGCTAATGCTTGGTGAAGGCCCCCTTTGGTAGAGGTATGGGCACCAATCAACGGTAGCATCGCATTATGTAAACGGTTGGAATGCATGAATAATTTAAAAAAATCGTTTATGGATGGGTCCATCGCGCAAACCCTTGCGTATATCGTTTATCATGCACTATTATCTTTGATAAAAAATAGATATTCCCTACTTTTAGAAAGTAGGACAGTTTGTTACCATTGGCTACCTCCAGGGATGCCTACAATAATAGTAAGGATGTTTATATATAATAATTTAAAAAAGTATTATATACCTAGTAGCGATTCCTTTAGCCATGTTGCCTAAATTTAATTAATTAAAATGTATATAGATAGAATAGCAGTGGGGACACATTTTCCAGATGATGTAAATGTAATTGTGGAAATTCCCATGCATTACAATACTGTAAAATATGAAATGGATAAAGTCTCTGGGGCTTTATGCGTAGATAGGTTTATACAGACAGCCATGTATTATCCTTGTAACTATGGTTTTATACCTCATACCGTTGCTGGCGATGGGGATCCAGTTGATGCTTTGGTTATAACCAGTTACCCTATTATGCCTGCTGCCTGTATCCCAACAAGGCCTATTGGTATATTGCTGATGCAAGATGAATCTGGTCCTGATGAAAAAATTATTGCTTTACCTACTACTAAAATAGCGCCCGAGTTTGCACATATTGAAGATATTGAGCAAGTTGATCCACTTTTAAAAAAGCGCATTATACATTTTTTTAACCACTATAAAGAGTTGGAGCAAGGGAAATGGGTAAAAGTAGAAGGTTTTGAAAGTAAAAAAAAAGCAATGACCTATTTAATAGATGCTGCCTCTAAAAATGAACCATACAGGCAATAAGATTAAACCTTTAAGGGGGCTTAGGTAAGCGTTTGGTGTTCCCTTAGGTAAGAAAGGTTTTTTTTATTTCAGTTTTAGTCCAGTAATTCAAACGAGAGCTGACGTGTGGTAAGCTGAATGAATAGGAAGTAGTGTTAACCGCTCTCCAGCTGTTGCTCTTTTATACCAGTTTTCTTTAAATTGCTTATTATTCTCTGCTCCCGTTATAATAATCAGGTTCTCTGTATTTTTAGATTGTGCACTATGGGTCCAATTAAAGGAGCCAGTGATAACATATAGGTCGTCAATAATCATGGTTTTGCTATGGGCAAGTCCCGCTGTTTTATCTATAATAATAGGAATCCCCTGTTTTAGTAGCAGGGTTACTTTACTTCCATAGGAAGCTAGGGCATTTTTATCAATGAGTATTTGAACGGTTATCTTTTTACGATGTGCCTGTAGTAATGCCTGGACGATTTTTAGGGAGGTCAATACGTAAGCTTGAACTAAAATTAATTGTTTAGCAGACCTAATCCTAGATACAACGATATCTGTACAAGGATCTTCTGGTGTAAAGTAGCTTTCTATCATTATAGCATTAGATCCGCGCCTAAATGGCTGGCAGGCGCTATAATGAGTTAGTAAACTACTGATGGCCATTACTATAGCTAGGATGTACTTAACTTGAGTTTTGGTTATAGGGCATCCTACTATTCGAAGGGTAAACTTTTTCATAAATTATTTAAGATTTTCATACCAATTCATATAGCATATATGGCCTATTTAACCGTAAAGTTATTTTAGTTAACGCTATGAAGCACCATAAGCTGAATAAGTAAAAATTTTAAAAATCTAAATTACTGTACTTTAGAAAGGTTGCACAAAAGAATAAGAAAGAATAAATAAAATATTTTATTTATTCTTTCTTATCAAAAAATAGTATTATCAGGTCTCATCAACAGTTGTGTGCTCTTTATGTATACTTTCCTTTAGCCAAGCGTCAATAGCTGGATTGGTTGCATCCGCAGCTATCACTAAGATAAGAGGGCAGGTATAGGAATGCAGCGCCTTAATCCGGGAACTAACACTAGCAACTAAATCAACTGCTGTTTTTATAAGTAGTATAGCTTCTTTACCTTCTTGTATACTTCCCTCCCATTGGTATAAGCTGAAGACGGTAGGGATGATATTGGCACAAACAATTAAGCGTTCGCTCAGAAGGATAGTGACTATATGCCTCCCTTCCTCAAGGGTTGGGCAGGTTACATAAAGTAAGGATAGCATCGTTTCCTGGTTAATGTTCTAGAGAAATGCATACATACCTAATTTAAAATTTTGTAGCCAAATATAGCATAATACCTTACTGCTTAAGGTACAACTAAAGCCAAGCCAAGTTATACCTACTATCTGCTGCAAATTTATTAGACCCAAAAAGGATGTTGTGTTGACAAATACATAGGGGAATATGGGCTATTATTATTTGGTTAAATATGGTATATTAGCACCAAGAAAAGGTAAAGGAGGGGAGTAAATCAGTGTTAGAAGATAAAGGAGTAATAAAACAGGGAAAAGCGTATAGAGGGGAGCTTATAGAAGGAAGTATGGGAAGATAGGAAAGTACAAATAGGTAAGAAAGTGTAATAGGTATAAATAGTTAAGGCAGGAGGAAGTCCAAGGGAGGGTTGTATAACCACTCTTGGTTGATGTTTTGGAATTTGATTGTAAAGTTTAAAAAATCATTACCTATGGGACAAAACATACTTAATGTAAGCAACGTAAGCAATAAAACAGTTTCTGCATTCCATATAATTATAATAAAGAAAAGGGATATCATTAGGCTAGGGTTATCTATTCTGCATATAGTGCTGCTCATGGGGTGTGGTAGTGTTAAGCGTAGTAGTGTTATAACGTTCCCTAATGAGATAAGAGTAGCGTCTAAGCATGCTGTTCCTCACAATATGTCTTTAGCAAAACACAGAACGTCCACTGCTATAAACAGCAAGGCAGGGGAGTTGTTAAGAGGATCAAGCAGTAGCAATAAAGAAGTGTTTTTGCATGTTGCGGCAACAGAGTGCTTAGCAGACTTAAAGGCGCTGGAAGAAAAGCTATCATGGAATAAAAGTGCTGTGCTTGATGCCATGGCATGCCCAAATCCAGGAGATACAAAGTTCTGTAGGCATATTTTGTTGGATGATCCCAATAGTATGGCAGATAAAGCAGTGCGCTATGCAGAATCCTTGCTACAGCAAGGCGCTTTAAGGGGCGTAGTAGATGAAATAATGGAGAAGGCCAAGGCTATTAAAAAGAAGGCATCGGATTTAAGAAATCTAGAAAATGAGGAAATTACAGCAGCGCTTTTAGACGTATTAGAGGCCTACGAAGAGAAGCTATTATGGAATATAAACGCTATCACAAGGAAAGCTAAAGAAGATACAGGATATTGTATACATACTTTTCCAAATTCTGAAAGTATAACAGCTGAGGTAGTAGGCCATGCAGAAGCTTTGCTACAGCAAGGTGTTTCAAGGGGAATAATAGATAAAATAAAGAAGAAAGCAGATACCATCAATACCATTGAAAAGGAAGAATCTGATTTAAGGAACGTAGCAATAAGCTTACCTGCCGATGGGGGTAATAACGAGGCGGCATTACTTGTCCCTGAAAACAATAGTGGCATAGCGTTTCCTGTGCTGGGTATAGCTGTAATGTTAAGCTCACTAGTGCTATTGCCACTGGTTAATCATTCAAAATGAGATAAAAGAAAGCAGATAAGCTTTTAAATAGGTATAATGGATCCCTATAGAATGCTTCAGAAGAAGAAATAAAAATTCCAGCTTTAGCGCTAGCAGATTAGGATAAAAAATAAAAGGGGTTATGACTCGTGTTAGGACCCCTTTAGTTATTTATAGTAAAGATTTATATTAATATGCGAAAACCGTCCTCCATTCTATTACCAGCTATTTTAGGTAATATACTAGAATATTATGATTTTACCGTATACTCAGTATTTTCATCTGTTATTAGTCGTGCTTTTTTCCCTGAAGGTTCCCAACAAAAGCATATCTTGTGGACCCTCATTATTTTCACAATAGGCGTGCTTGCTAGACCCATAGGGGGTATCTTTTTTGGTTTTATTGGGGATAGATATGGGAGACGTTTAGCACTTACGATGGCTATGAGTGGTATGACTCTATCTACATTGCTCATGGGATGTATGCCAACTTATGAAGATATGGGTATATATGCGCCCGCACTATTGCTTGGCCTGCGGCTTCTGCAGGGGCTCTCTATCAGTGGAGAAAGCGTTGGAACAGCTATTTATATCCTAGAGCATTATCGGCATGTAAAACCTGGTTTTACAGCTGGTTTAGTCAATGCTTCTAATCTTGTTGGTACACTATTGGCTAGCCTTGTAGGAATCCTAGCGGAGCAATACCCTATTGCTTTTGCTTGGCGTCTTGCTTTTTTGTTAGGTGGATTGATGGGACTAGCTGGCTTTTTTTTGCGGTTGAAAATAGTGGAAACACCTGTTTTTAAGCAGCTTATGGAACAAAAGAAAACACTTAAGGATCCTTTCCGTGTAGTTGTCCGAACAGCTTGGAAAGCTATGTTTGTAACTTTTTGTGTGGGATCTATGGCTAGTAGTATTGTATACCTAGTGAAATCATATACAAATGTCTATTACCATACAGTATTAAAGCTGGATAATACAATTGCCCTAAGCTACCTTTTCTATGTTTCATTCATATCTATGCTTAGTATGCCTTTGTTTGGTCGTTTAGCTGATAGAATTGGCCCTTTTAAGACAATAGTTAGAGCTAGTATAGCATTGTGCTTATTGATCTTGCCTACTTTAGTATACATGACTCATTTTATATCCATAGTGCACCAAATCATTGGGTTGACTGTATTGGGTATGCTTAGTGGAGTCATGGGGGGAGTAGCCTATTTTTTTGTGCTTTCTCTTTTTAAGCCGGAACAGAAATTTTCTGGGGCTTCCTTTAGCTATAACCTAGGTATTGCTCTATTTGGAGGCTCTACACCTCCTATTTCTCATTGGTTGATTACACAAACAAAATTACAGTTTGCACCTGCTTTCTATATTATGTTGCTTGCGGTCTTATTTTTACTGAGCCTATATTTAATGCGCAGTACAGTTAACAGCTTGATGAAAAATGCTACATCATAAGGTATGATCCCAATATTGTACACGATAGGTTTCTGAAAACTTTTCTAGAATGAACGGACGTATGCTATGCATGGGTTAATTAAAGCAAGATTAAAAGGAGATCCTGTAATATGGGGTGTTGCCTTCTTACTATCTAGCTTAAGTATGCTAACCGTTTATAGTGCGGTTAGCTCCTTAGCCTATAGGCAAATGCACTACAATACAGAATATTATTTACTAAAGCAAGTTATACTGATAGGAATGGGACTGAGTGCTATGTGGTTGTTGCACCGTGTGGATTACCGCTATTATGCAACCATAGCTAAAGCAGCACTTTGGAGCTCTATTCCGCTGCTGTTGCTTACTTGGAAGTATGGATTAAAACTAAATGAAGCTTCTCGTTGGTTGCCTATTCCGCTTATCAATAAATCTTTTCAACCTTCAGACTTTGCACAACTTGCGCTAATCATACAGGTTTCTTATCACTTAGCTAAACAACAAAAAAATATTACCTCTTTAAAGATAACATGCTTGCCTATGTTCGTGTGGATTGGTCTAGTCAGTGGGTTAATTGCTTTAACCAATTGTTCTGCTGCTATTTTGTTATTTGGTACCTGTTTGGTATTGATGTATATCGGTAGAATTCCGGTTAAATATTTATGTATTATTACCCTTATGGGTAGCCTAATGGGAGGAGGGGCTTTGTGCTTAGGTCAGCGCAGTAAAACCGCTGCTAAACGCATAGAAAATTTTCTTAAAGGGGAAACCTCTTTTCAAGTGGAACAGGCCTATATCGCTATCGCAACAGGAGGGATTATGGGGAAAGGACCTGGTAAAAGCAGCCAACGTAACTTTTTGCCTCATCCTTATTCTGACTTTATTTATGCCATCCTCATTGAGGAGTACGGATTGGTAGGTGCCCTATTCGTTATGCTACTTTATTTGCTGCTGTTGTATAGAGCCATTGTTTTGTTGCCTACTGTTGCGAATTCCTATGCGGGCCTATTGGCTATAGGTGTAAGTCTTTTACTAGTATTTCAAGCATTATTGAATATGGCTGTAGCAGTAGGGTTGGGGCCTGTTACAGGCTTGCCTTTACCGTTTGTAAGTATGGGTGGCACCTCTATTGTATTTACTGGCATTGCGCTGGGTATACTGTTAAGCATTAGCCGAGGCGTAATTGATCCAGAATTAGCCATCCTACAACAAGAAGCAGCCGGAATCCCTTGCAATAGATATAAAGCACAGAATTTAGCTTAAACAAATATACATTTTTCCGCCTTTGACCTCTTGCCTATGTTTTAATATAGTACAATTGTTATAGCATAACGGTTTATAACGCAAAGGCTCCTATACGTAGGAGTCTTTTTAATGGACTCCAGCTCATGCTGCCTATCTTTGTCTCAGAAAGGGTTCCTCTTGTAACTGTATTTATACCTCATCCAAGGAGCATACCCATTATTATCTTTTTGGTTTACATTCGCTCCTCCGTTAATTAAAGCCTCAATACGAGCTACATAACCATTAGCTGCCTCCTTATGTAATGGGGTCTTACCTGCTGCTGCTGTTTCTCTGATACTGAATTCTTTGCTAAAGCAACAATATAGACACCATACTTTTTTTAAACTTAAGTTTTGCATATTATAAATAAAATGGTAACGTATAGGCGACAGATTTTAAAAATCCAGAAGGGTATAGCTGGTGACCAATGATTTTTTATTTATTATTGTATGAATAGTTTTTTATCGAGAGGTTATTGGTATGCTAACGGTTGCTATTGGGAAATGTAGGAGGGGAGTGGGACAGTTCGTTCTCTTCTTGCTCTTCTTGCAATTGATTTGTGTGGGTAAAGTTGCCTTTGCAGCTGCTGAAGCAATGGATGAAAAGGCGTTGGCTGTTTTAGAACAAACGGTTGCTTATTACCAAACATTGGAAAATTTTCGTGCGGTTTATCGCCTGAGTATACGTTATCCAGAGGAAGATAAATTATACCGGTCAACTATGGTTATTACAGTACGGGGAGAACAATCCAGATGCTGCTATAACCATAAAGAGACCATAACAGATGGAGAAACCATCTGGGTGTATGATAAAGACCTAAAAGAGGTTACCATAAGTTCCTACGAAAAAACAGATTATGCCTTGAACTTTCTTGAGCTCTGTAGACGTTACCAGCAAGATTATATCCTTGCTTATAAGGGGGAACAAATTGTTTCGCTAGCTAAAAAAGCACGCATCCAAGATTTGGTTCAGTTAATACCTATAGCGAATAATGATTGGCAGCATATTACTTTAGCGATTGATCGGGCTACTGCACAAATTCATGGATGGGAAATAGTACAAAATGATGAAACAAGCTATATTTGTACATTGGATAATTTTTCTATAAATCTTCCGTTAGCAGACGATTACTTTACATTCGATCCAATGGCACACGGAGACATAGAAATAATAGATCTAAGAGAAGATGAAGCATCAAGCGATGAAATGGAATCATAGCAGCAATGTATAGGAATCGTACGGTGCTATCATTGATAAAATGGTATATTGTATTAGATAGCAAATAGCAAGCGAATCAAATATTTACGTGGTTTTTATATTAGTATATAACCTTTCTATTGTTTATGGAGATTATTATGCAACAGCATTTAGAGGAAGCCAAGCGGGACATGGATAAGGCCTACGCCCATCTACAAGACGCTTTCGTTAAGCTGCATGTAGGGCGTGTGGTACCTACAATGCTCCAAGGTTTATTGGTGGCTTATTATGGAAATCCTACCCCACTGCATCAACTGGCTTCCATCCAAACGGCCGATGCACGTACCTTGGCCATTCAACCATGGGAGCAACAAGCCATTCCCCTCATAGAAAAGGCTATTACAGAAAGTCAGCTAGGTTTTGCTACTAAAAATGATGGGCGCGTGATTATGGCTACGCTACCCCCCCCCTCAGAAGAGAGACGTAAGGCATTGGTAAAGCTTATTAAGGTGGAAGCTGAAAAAAGTAGAATAGTGATTCGGAACCTGCGACGGGACTATAAAGAAATTGTAAAAGCTGCACAAAAAGAAGGTATATCAGAAAATGAACTAAAACGATCAGAAAAAAAATTGCAAGAATTAACAGACCTATACATTGATAAAATCAATCATCTATTGGCCTTAAAGGAAACAGATGTTTTATCCATATAATCTGATAGATGGCCTTCGTTTATTTAAATAAAACAACAAAATCATGCTTAGGATAGAGGGCTTACAGGTATGTATAGGGGATAAAAAAATATTGAATGGGGTGAATCTTCAGGTCAATGCAGGTCAGGTACATGCCCTTATGGGACCCAATGGATCGGGTAAAAGCAGCTTAGCCGCGGTGCTAGCTGGTAGAGAAGAATACAAAGTAATACAAGGTAGTGTGCAGCTGTATAACCAGGACTTGTTGGCATTGGCACCAGAAGCCAGGGCTGCGCTGGGTCTTTTTCTGGCTTTTCAATATCCAGTTGAAATTCCGGGTGTTACCACAACAAATTTTTTAAAAACAGCTATTAATCAAATAAAAAAACAAAAAGGGTTGCCCCCTTTGGATGCGGTTTCATTTTTAGCCCTTTTAAAGGAGAAAATGGCCTTATTACAGATGGATCCATCATTGGTACAACGTTCACTCAATGAGGGTTTTTCTGGAGGAGAAAAGAAGCGCAATGAGATGCTGCAAATGGCTATGCTTGAGCCTACTTTGGCTATCTTGGATGAAACCGATTCCGGTCTGGACATTGATGCATTAAAGATTGTAGCGCAAGGTATCAATCAGTTGCGCAATGCAAACAATGCTATTATCTTAATCACCCATTACCAAAGATTGTTAAATTATGTTATACCAGATTTTGTACATATTTTCTACGAGGGGAAAATTATACAATCTGGCAATAGTTTGCTGGCTCATCAACTAGAGAAGGAAGGCTATGAACGGATGGTACAACCCACTTAATTTTATACAATAACGCATGGGAACGCTTAGTTTGATCTTGACTTATTTTAAAAGTAGAGGAAAAGTTATTTTGTATGGAAGGGCTACATTAGCCTAAATGCTATGGGAACATTTATAGATTGGCTGGGGGAAGCCTTTGCTTTAGTTACGCCAACAGATCCGCTTTATTCAGAACGCTCGCTTGCTTTCAATAGATTGAGTTGTCTAAATATTATAGAAAATCAGAAAGAAAACTATAATTTCTTACAGGATCTTATCCGTCAGTTAACCCAACAGGCCTATGTAAGCCATGCGGTACAGGGCTCTTGTATACAATCCATGCCTCTATCAGCTATAGAAACCTATGGAACGGCAGCAGCTATTGTAACGTTTATAGATGGAAATTTCTCTCAAGCGGATTCTTATTTTGATGCAAGGGGCCAGGCGGTTCAATTGTGGAAGTGGGCAGATCTCCCCCCCGAAGAGCAACAAGCATGGCTAAACGATTACCAGGCAGACTTAGGATCGGAGGAGGATCTGTTTGTGCTGCTCAATCATATGCTGTGCCAAGAAATCTACTTCTTAAAGATTAATGATACGGTTGACTTAAAAGATATTATTGTTATTCAGAATATTATAACAGGTTCTGTTCCCCATATAATGCCCCGTTTGCTGCTTAAAGTAGGCGCATCTAGCCGGGTAACAATAGTAGAACATAATTATGTGATCGACCATACCGCCCATTTTATCAATGCTTTAACCCATGTCCTCCTATCGGCAGGCGCTGAGTTATCCTACTATACGCTGGGGCATACGCCTTGTTACCAGGTACATACATTACATTGCAATCAAAAAGCGGATAGTTCATTGAACCATTATGTTTTTTCCTTGGGTAACGTTAAACTGCGTATGCGGTTTATTACACAATTAAATGGGAAGCATGCTACCGCTAATCTTTATGGTCTTTATGGTCTTGCGGCAGAGGAAAAAGTAGATTACCGTGTGCAAATAGCGCATCGTTATCCACAAAGCTTTAGCAAGCAGCATTACAAAGGAATAGTAGGCGGACAGGCTACAGCTGCTTTTCATGGAAGCATTTATGTAACCCCAGAAGCACAACAAACCAATGCCTATCAAACCAATAATGCCATTGTTTTATCTCCATTAGCCCATCATTACGTCAAACCACAGTTGGAAATTTATGCAGATGATGTCAAGTGTTCGCATGGTGCTACCACTGGAGCGTTAGATCCAACGCAGCTTTTTTACCTGCAATCACGAGGCATAGATGCTGATTTGGCTAAAACAATACTCTTAGAGGCCTTTGGGAAAGAAATCATTGATGCGGTTCCTATAGCTGAACTGAAACAGTATATAAGCGCTAAATTGCTAGCAAAGCTTGCGAAATTATAGTACCTTAGACTAGGCTAGACTGAATGTAGAGATAGCCAGTTGACAGAATGGTTGTTACGGATGCTTTGGATATAGGTCAAATTAGGGAATTATTTCCGATTTTAGGCCAACGTGTTTATGGTAATAAGGCCTTAGTCTATTTGGACAATGCAGCTACGACCCATAAACCGTTATCGGTTATACGCAAGGCGCAATGTTTTTATGAGCAAGAGAATGCAAACATCCATAGAGGGATGTATGCCATAGCTTCGCAGGCTACCACAGCTTTAGAAGCAACGCGTTCTGCCGTACAAAAATTCCTTCATGCCCCTAAGCCAGCTACTATTGTTTTTACAGCGGGTACTACAGCAAGCATTAACTTAATTGCAGCTACCTATGGGGAGATGGTATTGGGTGCAGGGGATGAGGTATTGGTTTCCGTTTTGGAGCATCATTCCAATTTTGTTCCTTGGCAACTGCTTTGTAAACGAAAAAATGCCTCTTTAAAGCTGCTCCCTATAGATGATACGGGGCAGCTGGACCTAACCCAGTTGGATCAATGGATTACCAAGCGTACTAAAATTGTAGCATTAACTTATGTATCTAATGCAATAGGGACCATTACTCCCATTAAAGCCATTATAGAGCAAGCACATGCCAAAGGCGCTATTGTTGTGGTGGATGGGGCGCAAGCAGTAGCCCATTTACCTATTGATGTAGCGGCATTGGATTGTGATTTTTTTGTTTTCTCTGCGCACAAAATGTATGGACTAACGGGGTTGGGCGTTTTGTATGGCAAAGAGGAATGGCTAGAAAGGATGCCCCCTTATCAAGCAGGTGGTGGTATGGTCGATACAGTACGTTTGGAAACAGTAACCTACCAAGCCCCCCCCTATAAATTTGAGGCAGGAACGCTGCCGCTGGCTTCCATCATTTCCTTTAGCGAAGCCATTGAATGGTTGCTTCGCATAGGGTATGCGAAGCTAGCTAAACAGGAAGCAACCTTGGTAAGTCATGCCTTGAAGGGGTTAAGCCATATAGCAGGCATACAGCTGATTGGAACTGCTGCTGAAAAGATAGGTATTATTGCATTTAATTTAAGCAATAGGCATCATTTAGATGTTGGGTTATTGTTGGATGCACAAGGAATTGCCGTACGTACAGGGCATTGCTGTACCCAGCCACTTATGCATAGGTTGGGTATAGAAGGTGTGGTACGCCTCTCTTTTGCCATATACAATACCCTTGAAGAAATAGATCTGTTTTTAGAAGCATTGCATAAAATTATACAAAAAGGATATTGATTTATATAGTTTATGTATATGGCACAAGATTCCAAAGCAATTGATCAACAGCAAGATGCTATCATAGCTGCATTTGCTACTTTAGGCAATGACCGGCTAGCTATGCTAGATTATCTGATAGATATTGGTACCGCTTTACCTACTATGGCGTCTTGCTATAAGACAGAAAACCATTTGGTACAAGGATGCATGTCTAAAGTATGGCTGGTAGACAGAGAAAGTGAAGGATTGCTCTTCTTCCAAGCAGACAGCAACACCGCCATTACGAAGGGATTGATTGCGCTATTGCTTCAAGTTCTTTCTGGTCAGCCGGGACAAGCTATTGCAGCCGCTGAGCTTTATTTTATGGAAGCGATTGGCATGCATGCCCTTATAGGATTCCAACGCAGCAGCGGGTTAGCACATATGATTAAGACAATTAAGTTAAAAGCAGTAGCTAGGTTGGCACAAACTGCTCCGTGTTGCCATACTTGTTAAGCGGGGCTTGTAAGTTAAACTATACGATTAGTTAAGCGTAATAACACATTGCTTCAGTATTATGACAAATTATACACCGAATGTAGAAAGAGAGCAACCATTGCGCTCTACAGTGGATGGATTAGCTGCCCATGCCAAGTATCCACCGCATGCCATAGAGTTAGAGGAAGGTATATTGGGTGCATTGATGCTAGAGAAAGAAGCTTTAGCCAGTGTTATAGATTTATTACAACCGGATAGTTTTTATAAAGAAGCGCATCAAGAAATTTACAAAGCCATTTTACATCTTTTTAGTGCTGCTGAGCCTGTAGATATGCTTACAGTAGTGAATCAATTGCGTAAAGAAGGCAAGTTAGCCGCTGTAGGAGGGAGTTATTATGTTAGCTACCTCACTACACGAATCAGTTCTGCTTCCAACATTGAGTTCCATGCCAGGGCTATTATTGAATATGCCATTCGAAGAAAATTAATTACTCTTTCCAGTAAAACGCAGCAATCCGCCTATGATCCTACGGTAGATGTATTTAATGTTTTGGATCGTACGGAGCAGACGCTTTTCGAAATTTCTGATGCCCATGTACGGAAAGGCTATGTAGCCATGCGTACTTTATTGGTAGAAGCTTTTAACAATCTATCGCACCGCCGCAATCGCATAGATGGATTAACTGGTATCCCCAGTGGTTTTACAGCTTTAGACCGGGTTACTTCTGGCTGGCAGAAATTTGATTTAATTATTATAGCAGCAAGGCCTGGTATGGGGAAAACGGCTTTTGTACTTTCTGCTTTGCGCAATGCAGCTATAGATCACCAAATAGCTGTGGCTATTTTTTCCTTAGAGATGGGTGCCCTACAGTTGGTCAATCGATTGATTGCGGCAGAAGCAGAACTCTCCAGTGAAAAAATTAAACAAGGCAAGCTTATGGACCATGAATGGGAGCAGCTGTTACATAAGACGGCAACCCTTTCTAATGCACCTATTTATGTAGATGATACCCCTGCACTTTCTATTTTTGAATTGCGTACCAAATGTAGGCGATTGAAAACGAAGCATAACATTCAACTGATCGTAATTGATTATTTACAATTAATGTCTGGGGATGCTAAGAGAGGAGGAAGCAATCGAGAGCAAGAGATTGCTTCTATTTCGCGGGCACTTAAAAGCTTAGCCAAGGAGCTAGATATTGCTGTTATTGCGCTTTCTCAATTAAGTAGGGCAGTAGAAACACGAGGAGGCAGCAAGCGGCCTCAGCTCTCTGATCTGCGTGAGTCAGGTTCTATTGAACAAGATGCAGATCTGGTATTGTTTTTATATAGGCCAGAATACTATGGCTTAACAGAAGATGAATCAGGGAATCCTACGCAAGGCTTGGCGGAAGTTATCATAGCCAAGCACCGAAATGGAGCATTAGATCATATAAATTTACAATTCATAGGCTGGTATATGAAATTCGTGGATGGGGGTATGTCAGCTGCTGCTGCGCCATTAGAACCCGTTACTACTGTGATGCGTTCTAGTAAGGTAAATGCATTGGATGAACCATTTTAGTTGATTTCTCCTAATGCTCTTTTGCTTGTATAGGTTGAAGACTAAACTTTATAACATCCAAATGAGCCTAGTTCTTTTTGTTAGATTTTGGAAAGTTTATATTGTAATTCCTAATGTCATGTGCTAATTTTTCAATAGCCATTAGTAATTCAGGTGCGTTTTTTTAATTTTGCTGCGTTTCGCATACGGGTGAGCGTTCCATCTAATTCAATGATGGGTTTCTCAAAATCTAATACTGCTATTCTATATTTAGTATAAATAAATTATTTTTATAAAGTAATACTTAAACCCGGCATATTAAAAACCAAATAACAATGAGCAGCTTGATAAAAGAACTTTATAGACGGGTAATAGAAATTTTAAATTTTAAAAGAAATATTATACCCTTACTGTTTTGTTCTACAGTAATGCTAGCAGAGAATTGTGATGAGGCATCCACTAGCAACAAGCAAAAAAAGAAGTTGCAGCCAACAGCAAAAGCAGGCAACATGGCAGCAGAGAATTGTGATGAAGCATCCGCCAACAAGCAACAAAAGAAGCTGCAGCCAACAGCAAAAGCAGGCAACATGGCAGCAGAGAATTGTGATGAGGCATCCGCCAACAAGCAACAAAAGAAGTTGCAGCCAACAGCAAAAGCAGGCAACATGGCAGCAGAGAATTGTGATGAGGCATCCGCCAACAAGCAACAAAAGAAGCCGAAGCCAACAGCAAAAGCAATAGCAGAAGAAAAATTAGAAAAAATAAAAAGAATAGCAGAAGAAGCAAGAAAAGAAGCAGAAGCAAAAAAAGAAAGTGGAGAAAAAGCAATGGAAATATTAAAAAAAATAGTATATGCAGAGAATCAAGAAAAAGCAGTAGAACAAATGGAAAAAGAATATAAAGAAGGAAATTATATAACGTGTATTGAATTATATAATCTTGTCTGTGGTACGTATGGATTGATACCTTAAAAATTCCTACGTATCCGTTCTTCCAATGGCGTTAACTCAAGAAATTAAATTAATTGACTAACAGACTTCTCTAAGCACATGATGGCGTTTTGGCTTATCGACCTTACTGCAAATTTTCCTGGTTAAACATGCCTCTATCTACCATCTTAAAGCGTAGACTTTACGGATACTTTCCAGCTAAATAATCCTCGATCAAAAGCCATACCACATTTACTGGTTGGCTGTTCGTTTTATCTTTACGCTCTACTATACAATCAAAATCTGATTCTCCAGCTTTAACACCTTCCCATAGCTTTGTATAGCTGTTGACTTGCACAAGAAAAATAAAATCTGTTTTTACAGTTATTATGTTGTTTAGTACATTTTACAGAAGTGCAGCCAAGATCATAGATAAATCGCAATTTATCTTGCTTTAAAGGACGTATCTGTTCAACTACTTCAGGTAGTTGGGTTTCTGCCATTGTTTCTTCGCTTATCTAACAGTTTATTTTATAAGTGCTAAGGTTACATATTATAGAGTAGGGTTATTGCGTTGTTGTATCACGTATGCTACCCATCGCACAAAATTTTTCTCTTCTTGTTTGTAGCAACGCATCAATTGGTTTACTGAGTAGTTGTTGAAGATGTTGTAGGATGTTTTCCTTAAGTAGGGTTGCTGCTATAGACCAATTCCTATGTGCTCCCCCTACTGGTTCCTTAATAATACCGTCTATCAAACCAAAATTAACCATATCATGAGCAGTTACTTGTAAAATTTCAGCGGCTTGTTCTTTATAATCTCGGTTTTTCCATAGGATAGTAGAACATGATTCTGGTGAAATAACAGAGTACCAAGTATGCTCCAGCATCAATACACAATCACCTATTGCAATAGCTAAAGCTCCTCCTGATGCGCCTTCACCAATGACAATGGATAGGATGGGGACACGTAGGGAAAACATCGCTTGAATAGTGGTAGCGATAGCTTCTCCTTGGCCCCTTTCTTCTGCCTCCAGCCCTGGATAGGCACCAGGTGTATCAATTAATGTTACAATTGGTTTATTAAATTTTTCTGCTAGACGCATTAAGCGCAGCGCTTTGCGGTAACCTTCTGGATTAGGCATACCAAAGTTGTGTCTTTTTTTTTCCTTGATGTTTCTCCCTTTTTGGCAACCTATTAGCATGACTATATGGTCCTCTATTTTAGCGAATCCTCCTACCATAGCTTTATCATCTCCCATGAGCCGGTCACCATGTAATTCTATAAAGTGTTCTGTAATCTGTTCGATATAATCAAGTGTATGGGGTCTATCCGGATGGCGTGCTAGTTGAACCCGTTGCCATCTTGTTAAATTTTGGAAAGTTTTTTGTTGTAGCTCCCGAATATCATGGGCTAACTTTTCAATAGCCATTAGCAGTTCAGGTGCATTTTGTAATCTTGCTGCTTCGCGCATACGAGCAAGCTTTTCTTCTAATTCAATGATAGGTTTCTCAAAATCTAATACTGCCATTTTCTGTATACTGTAAGGGTTTCTTAAAAAAATGTCTTTTAACGCACACAAGATAAGGTAAAATAAGATTAAGGTAAGACAAAAATAGTTTTTATAACGCTTTGAGACCGTTGTGATAGATCAATAGAATAATTTTTTATATGTTTCTACGCTTAGTTGGCATGTAATTCTAGTAAAGAATTGCGTATCGGAGAAACATAAACAGGAACATCAGCAGCAGCAGAAGCAAGAAGAGAAATAGAAGCAAGAAAAGCAGATATTGATAGTTGATGGTCAAACTTATAATTACCTTGACCGCCTACTAGGAAGTTAAAATAGGTAAACTCATAGCGGTTGTATAGATTCCAATGGTAGGTATTATAGACCGTCAGTAGGTTCTTATTGGTAAAACTACCACAGAATTTCATATGCCATATTGGATCAAAATGACATACATAACCCAAAGCCCCCCATGCATCTTATGCGCAACACCATAATTAATTTACATGTCATGACATCCATGCGTATGAAGTGAAATGATGTTGTGTTTTCGCAGTTATTGCAACATTTGATCATGTTTATGATTTTGTGTGGCAAATGGCTCTTTTGATGGAATGTAATTTTTTTGTACTTCACTTAAACAAGGGATAAAATTTTCCAATTCTTTATATTTTTCCCAGGGAGTTTTCCTTTGAAGAGAGCTAAGGACGTTGTTTATTGTAATATTCTTCCCAAGATCTAAGTTTAACCTGTAGATCAGGATCCTTAATGTTAACACTACTATAAAACTCATCTAGGTCTGTACGCTATGCTCTTTCTATTTTACCGTTTAAATGTGGAAAAAATGGCTTAATAGGACGGAATTTAATTTCCCACTCCCTGAGGCATTCTTGCACCTCATAGGCGAAAAATTCCTGTCCTCTGTCAATTTGAATCCTTTGACAATGAAACGGTATCTTTTTCTTCAATTTTTGAAGGAAGGTCCAGCGTATTTTTTGAAGTACGTCTTGGGATATAGAGCAAGGACTTTATAACGTGTACAATCATCTAAGTGTATTGATATAATGACGCAGCTATTTTGCACACATCCATTTGTATACGTTCTCCTTGTACTTTGCAGTTATAATAGCTTAATTTGTTTGCGGTAATGGCGTTTAATATGTAAACGACTTATTTTATGTTTTTTTAAAAGATTTATGTGTGGTATTCAATGAAAAAGATATGCCATTCAAACGTTTCAAGTTAGTTTGCATACGACTTGCCCCTAATTTTCTGGTTTTTCTTAATCCTACATCTTTACTGTAGCAATCTATACGAATCACACAACCATTACAGGTCGCTATTTAATTTAAATTAATCTTACATCTTTAGTGTAACAACCTCCACGAATCACACAAATCAACATTGCAATATTCTAGTTTTGTTTTAATAACAGCTGAAACTATCACTAAGTGTAATCGAGCTGTATTAGAACAAATAAATAAAGTAGCGTTATCTGCTGCTTTAAAAGAAGTGCAACGCCATAAACAACTTTTTAACAACTGCTTTTGTTCTGCTACGCAAGAACAAGAAGAAGTTCAAGTATTAAAAAAGGCAATCAATACCGAAAAAGAGATATTCGTTACTCCTAAAATAAATTTCGACATTCTTATTTTTGATGACTACTTAATAGAAGAATTACATGTATTCATCAGGAAAATCGAGTCGTTGAAATAATTATTCATACTCCAAACCAAAATTAAGTACCTTTCATGTATGATTTATAATCAATTATAAATCTGGTTCACAATGCGGTTTTAACTAACTACAGAATCCATTGTTGGTATTAAAGCATTTTGTTCCTGAGCATACCAAAGTACTTTATATAAGCCAGTTTGCTGTAGCAGTTCAGCATGTGTACCGTCTTGTACAATTTGACCTTGGTCAAAAACCAAAATACGGTCCATCTTGAGCAAGGTAGACAATTTATGAGCTATGATGACTGTAGTTTTATTTTGCATTAAATATCTAAGAGATATTTGGATTTTTTTCTCTGTTAGGGGATCAAGTTGGGAAGTAGACTCATCCAATAGTAAAATGGGTGCACTGTTAAGAAAGGCGCGTGCTATAGCAATTCTTTGAATCTGCCCCCCAGAAAGTTGTGTACCATGCGCACCTATTACAGTTTCGTAACCTCTGGATAGTTGCTGAATAAATTGATGTGCATGTGCTTTTTTAGCTGCATCAATAATTTCATCATCAGTGGCATCTAACTTACCATATAAGATATTCTCTCTTATAGTACGTTGAAATAAAGTTGGTAGTTGAGGAATCACACTAATAGCTTCTCTTAACGAAGCCCGAGTAATGCTTTGTACTTCTTGACCATCAACCAAAATATTTCCAGCATTTACATTAAATAGCCTCAAAATAAGATTGAGAAAGGTAGTTTTACCACTTCCAGAATTTCCTACCAATCCAACTCGTTGTCGAGGTTGGATGGTTAAAGAAATGTTTTGAAATAACGGTTTAGATTTTTCATAATGAAAATAAACTTTATCAAAAATAATTTGCCCATGACTTACTATGATAGGTTTTGCATTATCCTGATCTTGTATTTCCATAGGAAAGTTGTAAACTTCAAGTGCTCCCATGGCTGTTCTCCAGTTAGTAAAAAAGAGACATAACTGACTTAATAATTCATTAAGTTTATCAGCAATTCTAAAGTTTAACATGAAAATTAAAACTAGATCACCTGGAGTGATGTAGCTTATTGATTGCAGATAGGTAACACTACTCAAAAAGCAGATAGTATACAGAGCAATCAAAACACTTTGAAAAAAGTGAATCCTCATCAAGAAATACCCGTATGTTTTACTATTTTCTATAACTCTTGAATTTGTATTGTGCAATCGTTGCTTTTCATAATGCTCTCGAGAAAAACAGTGTACATTTAAAATATTAGATAAATAATCTGTTATATAGCCCCAAATATTTGCTCGAGCTTTTGTATACTCCATAGTTAAAGCATTGCCTCTTGAGATGCTAAAGTATGTGTGAATCAAGAAAAAACTGATCCAGATAACCATCTCCACTGCTAATATATAATGTATTCTTGCTAAAAGAAAAAGGGCAAAAAATATGCTTAGGGTAACTTGCATAAATTGATATATTATAACAAAAATAATATCAGGCAGTAAATTTGACGCATCATTGATTTTTGCCATGATGCTACCAGAAGCATGTTTTTGGTAAAAGTTATAGGGATAATTTCTTATGCGCTCCATTAATAGCGTGATTACATAAGCCCTAAGAGAATGGCTATATTGGATAAGGCACCAATCATTGAATGTCCATAAGCATATCTGTACAATTTGTACAAATGCATATATTTTGGATATAGTTAATAAACTATTCCTGTTAGCATCCATAGCTGTATTTATGAGCAGTTTAATGAGATAAGGCCTTAAATTTGTATCGATTGAGGCACATAAAACAACGAAAATGTTGCCTAATATATAGGTCCTATAAGGTTGTATTAGTTTCAATATAAATTGTATGGTTCGCATAATTAAGTTATTTATCTCAAACTACAGGAAGGACATAAACAATAACATTATAGTACTATAAGCTTACAAAAATATCTAAACGTAAATTGAGTTATCATAACAAAATCTTTGCAATTTTCTATTGCAACGGCCTCAGTTTTTACAAGCGCTGAAAACTTCCTGTATAAACTAATTAGTTCTGCGGTAATTGGTTGATCCAAAATTTGCATTATTAGATTGGATTTATGTATATGTATAATTAGTCCATGAGGGGCAAAAATTAGTAAGAATCAGTGTATTACTTATAATATACAAAGCATGGATTTATCACTTGGATTATGCCTACAGTAAATCCAACTTAATAAGTGATCTTATAGTATTACCAAATATTGTGTATGTCATGTCACCTGCGAATAATATTAGTGAAAATGAGTTAGATAATAATTCATTTCATTGGTGAAATCCATGGAGACCTCGCCTTTAAACATGAGCAGTAAAATGAAAAAAGATGACAATAAGTACTTAATCTGATTAAGACTAGATATAAAGGTAACTTCTGCAAAATAAGTGTAGATATTCTCTTTCTGTAAGCCTGTTAATACGCTAAGTATGGGTGGTATAGGGTTATTATACCTTGCAAAAACTGATAAGTTTGCTAATATGTAACTGAAAGCTTTAATATAACAAACGACAAAGTTATGAATTTTAACTCAATACTGATGCATATCTATAGCATTATGCACCAAGGCATTAAAATTTGGAGTCAAGGCAGTAATATAAAATTATTTGTGCCTAAAAATGCTGTTTTAAAAAAAGAGCACACAGATTTTATTAAGCTTAATCGAAAACAAATCCTTCAACATTTAGTTTCTAACTGTGTTTATACTAAAGATTATGATATACTCATGCTTAAAGAGCAATCTGTACAACCACTGCTTTCCTTTAGCCAAGAGCGTTTATGGTTTATGGATCAGTATGAGGGAGGAAGCAATGCATATAATATTGAGATGACTTATAAATTATCTCCAGTTATTAGGTTAGATATATTAGAGCAAAGTATCAGGCACATTGTGTTACGACACGAAATTCTTAGAACGTTAATCAAAAAAGATAATGAGGGCAATAGCTATCAACTAGTATTGGATAGTCAGCAACATCCTATTGAAAAGGTTGGATAAAAATAAAAATAGATTGATTTTTTATATTTAAAGAAATAGTATTAATCTGTTTATTCCTTTACATTAATTCAATATAACTATACATAGCATGGGATGGAAGATAGCAGGAACAATCATAATCAGAGCCCAAATTGATGATATAGACTTTAAAGAATTACTTAATGATCTAGATTTAGAGTCGCCTGAACTTACAAAAGTTGATAACGTACCATTTTGGGAGGCAATGGATATGGGCACAAACAACGTTTACATAGGGTCTTACAAGGATAATCTGATAATTTGTGATAATAATAATGTATTAGGTACAAGCGCCTCCTTTGAAAAAAATATTTCATCGATCGAACAGCGCTTAATTAACCATTTCCCAGATACCGAAATTTGTACCATTGTATTACATAGTGGTGTAAACCTCTGGGGATATTCGGTAATTAAAAATGGACAAAAAATACGGGCAAGAGGGGGATCTTGGAATGATGGAACATTTTTAGAGTATGGCTCCCCCTTAGAACAAGAAAAAGAGTTACTGAGCCAATCGATCATTGACAAAGATGGTAACAGGGTCTACCTACTCGATGATTATCCAGGAGAACCTTTCTCAGAAGATCAAGTAGGGGAAGAGTTTGTTTCTGACATAGCTAGCCGCTATTTTGGGATTGGACTTTTTTGTTCAAGCGAATTACTTGATACCATGCTTGCCGGATATGCCTAAACCCTGGTGAAGCGTTTTTTGTAGCATACAAAGGAGTCCATTAATTGCAAGCGTTTGTATTTTTAGTGTTATCACTATGGTACTAAAAATGGAATAACTTACTTTATTTATTTTCCTGTCCAAACAATTAAACAATAACGCAATGTTTCATGCACTTCTAGTTTGTATTAAAAAATTAATTAAAGGAAGAGCTTATATAAATCACATAGATAAATATGGACGAACCCCTTTACAGCTGGCAGTAATCCAAGGAAATCTAGGTGTCGTTACCGCTTTAATTAAAGAAGGAGCCAATGTAAACCAAGCAGATAAGTATGGACGGAGTCCCTTACATTTAGCAGCACAAGAAGGCAAACTAGATTGTATCACTGTTTTAATTCAAGCAGGCGCCGAGGTAAACCAAAAAGATAAAGATGAATGGACCCCTTTACATTCGGCAGCATACAACGGCAATCTAGATTGTATGGATGCTTTAATTAAAGAAGGAGCCAATGTAAACCAAGCAGATGAGTATGGACGGAGTTCCTTACATTTAGCAGCACAAGAAGGCAAGCTAGATTGTATCACTGTTTTAATTCAAGCAGGAGCCAATGTAAACCAAGCAGATAAGTATGGTGGATTGACCCCTTTACATCTGGCAACATACGAAAGCGAGCTAGGTTGTCTTGATGCTTTAATTAAGGAAGGCGCCGAGGTAAACCAATTAAATAAGTATGGACGGACCCCTTTACATCTGGCAGCATACCAAGCTAATCTAGATTGTATTACCGCTTTAATTAAAGAAGGAGCCGAGGTAAACCAATTAAATAAGTATGGACGGACCCCTTTACATCTGGTAGCACAAGAAGGCAATCTAGATTGTATGGATGCTTTAATTCAAGCAGGCGCCGAGGTAAACCAAAAAGATAAAGATGAATGGACCCCTTTACATTCGGCAGCATACAACGGCAATCTAGATTGTATGGATGCTTTAATTAAAGAAGGAGCCGAAGTAAACCAAAAAGATAAGTATGGACGGACCCCTTTACATTCGGCAGCACAAACAGGCAAGCTAGATTGTATGGATGCTTTAATTCAAGCAGGCGCCGAGGTAAACCAAAAAGATAAAGATGGACGGACCCCTTTACATTCGGCAGCACAAAGAGGCAAGCTAGATTGTATGGATGCTTTAATTCAAGCAGGCGCCGAGGTAAACCAAAAAGATAAAGATGGACGGACCCCTTTACATTCGGCAGCAGAAAACGGCAAGCTAGATTGTATGGATGCTTTAATTCAAGTAGGAGCCGAGGTAAACCAAAAAGATAAGGATGGATGGACCCCTTTACATCTGGCAGCATACAACGGCAATCTAGGTTGTATGGATGCTTTAATTCAAGCAGGAGCCGAGGTAAACCAAAAAGATAAAGATGAATGGACCCCTTTACATTCGGCAGCACAAGAAGGCAATCTAAATTGTATTATCGCTTTAATTAAAGCAGGAGCCGAGATAAACCAAAAAGATAATAACGGGCAGACACCTTTAGATTTGGCAAAACAATCTGGCCATCAAGATTGTATTAATATACTACAGGCTAAAGGAGCGAAGAAAATAGCAAATAAAATAATAGTAAGATTGAGGACATTATTGAGGACATTTCTAGAGAAAATTTAATCAGCTCCTACTTAACATAATATAAATTATATAACATTTAACAACCAAAATTTGTTTGCCATTTATTTTTTTATTAAAATGAACTCAATTGTGGGTAGAAAATGAACTCAATTGTGGGTAGTTGGCTAGGTAAAGTTCAATGTAATTATTATTAAAAAGAACACCTCTCTTTTAATCCATTGATAACTGGGATACCCTACGATTTATAGTGTATACTATGGCTGCATTGGTTTCTACTAAGCTTTTAGGTAATAGATTTTCAAGAATGGTTAATAAATTTCTTACAATACAAAAAAAAATACGTTTAGGCTTATTCTCTTGTCTATGCTTTTGCTGTGCTACTACCTCAAGCACTGCCTTGGGTGTAAATTTTACGGAAAGAGCCTATTTCTATGAGGATGGGTCTGGATTATTTAGCCTTGAAGTTGACTTAACTAAATCAGCTAAACTCATTGCATTTCTTAAATATTTGAATAAAAGTTACCAAGATATTCCTAAACTAATTGCTTACAATCCTCTATGTACGCTACAAAAAACATTGAACCCTATCACTGGCATTACTGGTATAATTGTAAAGAATGACAAAAAATCGATGCTTCGGTTTAAATTGAAGTTCGGGTTTAAAGATATAGAGGCCCTTAATAAGGCTATGATAAAAATTAACGAAGGATTGGACCCTCCTGAAATTACCTATTTTAACTTTAGTAATGAGCTCTTTGTGCGAGAGGATTTGAATGGTATAGTTAAAAAGTTAATTGATTACCAAAATCACTCGAATTGTTTAATTAAAAGTTTTGATTTAGCCTCTTTCTTTAAGCACACTACCTATACTACTATTTATACTTTTCATAAAATGATTAAAAATTATAGTAATCCATTAGGTGAGCTCAGCAAGGATAAAAAAACCGTTCGCATTACACACTATGTATTTGCGGCAGATGAAACAGAAGATTCTATAGGGAATCGTTGTCACTTTGATACCTCTACACAACATTAATAAAAAGTCTTTTATGCAAACGCAATACGATCATCTGGAAGCAAGGATAACCGCTTTAAAGCACTGTCTTTGACTTGGCTGGCAAGCAGCTACAATTACACTCTTTAAAGGAAGCCGCTTCCGCTCCTTCCTTCTGGTCTAATCCACAAGAGGAAATTGAAAAAACTATTCAGCAAATCAAAGAACTAGAAGAGATTGTTAAGAAGTTCCATCTGCTGCAAGACCAGTGGGAAATACTCCTTTTACTAGAAGAATTGAGCCAATCTGCTACTGAAGAACAAGCGGAGTTAAGCAAAGAGCTGTGCATAACAATTGAAACAGTATCTACACTTCTAGAGGAAATGGAATTAAAAGCCATGCTATCTAGTAAAGAGGATTCTTTCAATGCCGTAATAGATATAAAGCCAGGCGCAGGTGGTACAGAAAGCCAGGATTGGGCTGCTATGTTGGTGCGCATGTATACCATGTGGGGGAATAAGCAGGGTTATAGTGTAAAAACTATTCATTATCAATCAGGTGATACTGCTGGTATAAAATCAGCAACGTTAGAAGTTATCGGTTCCTATGCTTATGGCTATATAAAGGCAGAAGTTGGTATCCATAGATTGGTTCGCCTTTCCCCTTTTGATTCAGCAGGTAAACGGCATACTTCTTTTGCATCTGTTTATGCGGCCCCTCTTATTGATGATACCATAAAAATTGAACTAAACCCTACAGATTTACGCTGGGATACTTTTCGATCCGGTGGAGCTGGTGGCCAGAACGTTAATAAAGTAGAAACAGCTGTCCGTGTTAGGCATATCCCATCTGGTACTATCGTAGAATGCCAACAAGAACGCTCCCAATTGCAAAATAAAGAGAAAGCGTTACAGCTGCTTAAATCTAAGCTTTATCAACAAGAACTAGAAAAAAGAAGGGAGCAACAACAAGAAGTAGAACGTTCTAAAAAAAAGATTGACTTTGGTTCTCAAATTAGAAATTATATATTGCATCCCTATAAGATTATTAAAGATAACCGAACAGGCCATGAACGTAAAGACGTAGAAAAAGTTTTAGATGGAGACCTTAATGGATTTATTAAAAGTTATTTATTACAAAAGTAACGTTAAATAAGATAAAAAGCGTTTAACGTCTTTTTTAAAAAGTCTTTCATTGTAAATGAAAATTGTATCGACTTGTTATATTCCCTATCTTTGTAAACAAGTTGGGTTCCTACGCTATAAAGCGTATTAGTTTGAGATGAAAGTAAAATTATTATTACTAAGGGAAAAGGTCTTTCCCAAAGAGCGCTGCTATTTAATAGCCATTTTATTAAATGCGCTTATCTCAGGTTCAGTCTTTTCATTAATAGCCATTGCGATTCTTACTAATCAATTAGCTGAAGTAGGCTATCCTATTGGAAAAATGGGTATTCTAGCTTTCGCTACATGTCCTTATTCTTTAAAAATTTTATGGGCCCCTTTTCTTGATCGCTATACGGTTCCTTTTTTATGTGCCAAGCTAGGGAGAAGAAGGGGATGGGCTATGGCTACACAAATTTGCTTATTGCTTGCCTTGTTAAGTTTAAACTTATTGGATATTAGCCCCCATCGGCCCTTCCCTATTTTGCCTATGGCTTGTATCATATTTACTATTGCTCTTTTTGCTGCTATACAAGATACTGTGTGGGAAACCTATCGCATAGAACGACCTAATACAAAAGAGGAACTGCCCCTATCCATTGCCTCTAGTAGTATAGGATTCCGGTTAGGTATGTTTATCGGAAGCGTACTATCATTGGATGTTGCAGCTAAGTATGGTTGGCATCAAGTGTACCAAATGGTTTTTTTATTAGCCCATCTAGGACCTATAACTATTTTATGTATTAGGGAACCTACCTCTAAAATTTCAAACACATTACAAGATAAGCGTAACTATTTTCATATCATTTATAAAAGTATTCTGTTATTAAAGGAAAAACAACCCTATTTATTAGGGGCTCTCTTTTTTTTATTGCTTTATAAATCTAATGATATACTTCCTATGACAGTAAGAGTATATTTATCTAATGATTTATCTTTTAGAAATACGGATGTATCGTTATCTACAAAAATTGGTACCCTAGCAGCACTTGCTGGTAGTACACTAAGTGGTATGTTGATTCCCAAGACGGGCATATACCGAGGTATAAGGATAGCGGCTATTGTACAATTATTGAGTCCTTTTATGTTAATGTTGCTTGCCTTAATAGGACATGATATCCTTTTATTTATAGGAGCTACTGCTGTACAGTTCTTTGTTTCTGGATTAGCTGTTACAGCATTTACTACCTATTCTGCTAGCCTATGCACTAGTAAATGGAAGACCACGCAATATACCATTATTGCATCGATTAATTCTATTTTACGTATTTTACTTCAAACTGTTGCAGGATTGGCTGCCTCCTATCTAACCTGGACCCAATTCTTTTTGGGTGTCATGCTGTTAGGCATAATAGCTATAGTAATTTTTCCGATGATATTTCGAAAAAATACATCTGGTGACCAGGATTATAAATAGAATCTTTTATATTATTCAATCTCTCTCCTGCTGCTACATTGGAACGGGTAAAGACGTTAGAACAATATAAAGTTATCACCCACTATTATGCACAAATAGATTATGCCCAACTAGGGTTGGATACAACCGTTATGGTGGGTATAACGCTACAAAAAATGACAGGTACGGCTGTTAAATTGTTTCAGGCTGCTATCAATAAAATAGCAGCTATTACAACCTGCTATCAAGTAATAGGTATATTTGATTTTATTGTAATGGTACAAACCAAGGATATGCTCACCTACCAAAATGAGGTAGTAGCAAAGTTATATATGCTTGAGGAGGTGGCCCGCATGCAAACACTAACAGTTACGCAACTACTAAAGAACAAACCATTGCGCTTGGCGTAATGCATACCACAAGAAGAATGACGCATAGGATTAGTAAAGATCCAGCATCTTTGTTTGATTGTATAAGTCGTAATATGTTTTTGCTAATATGCTAATATATATATAACATCTAGAAAATATTTTTAGATATAACCCGCTTTTTATTAGGGTACAAAATATAGCATTCAATATGATTCATGCCATAAAAAAGTACTTATAGGGCTAACATGTGATGCAAAAAACTCAATATTACGGAAGCAACTGTTGAAGTACATCAACGCAATGATCAACATATCTTTAGGGTGATGCCACGTAAAAACTTTACCGTTAATGCTATTGGTTATTTTCAAAATAGGAATCCCGTGTAGAAGTCAAGATTTAATCTTACAGGCGCCAGAAATACGGCTTAAGATAAGAAATTAAGCTAGCTAAACTACTAAATTGCTACATAACCAAGCATATAGAGCTAGTCAGCTATTGCTTACAAAATTAAAATTGCTAGCTGTAATATCACAGCTAAGCCTTAGAAGCTTTACGGATACAATCTATAATCATCTTCTGTTGTTCATCGTTGTTTGACTTACGATCCCGCTTGTTTGGTAAGATATAGCGATTACATGGTACATTGTATTTTTTTAAATACGCTATAGCAGTATCCGTCCCTTTTTCTGCAATTGTATCATCCTTCTTATAAATTAAGGAAATAGGTGTCTGGGTATTTTTACAAGAGGAAGGTGGTATTAGTTCCATAGAGGGGAGAGCTATAGTAGCTAAAAACGGCTCCTCTTGCATTAAAGTTAGATAGATCCCCATTGTAGCCCCCTCAAAAAAACCCACTATAATCGTATCCTTATTCGTAAGCTGCAACGCTCTTTGTTTTTGCTTGATGGTATTGATAAGCAGGGGCGCATTTTTTGCTAATAATGGCTGCACTATAGCTATAGTACGACCCTGATCCTCTATTTCGGAACATACCTCCTTTCTTAACTCTACCTCCTTTCTTAAAGGCATTGAATTAAACCATTCACGTGGATCCGGACTAGGAAAACAACACTGGCAACCAATAAAAAATTCTGTCCCATGTGGTGCCATAAAATGGCAGTCCGGTAGTTTATGATGCATAAGAAGGATGCTACTATTGATTAATGCATCTCCATTGCTTCCTGCTCTATGTAGGCATACTACTAACTGCTTCGCTGATTTTGTTTTACTAGCTATTTCAGCATAATCGCTACGCTTACAATTACAATCAGCTGCTTGTATAATAATAATAACTAACTGTAAGCAATACAAGACAATTTTTTTTATGTAACCCATTTTCTTATTTAGTTTAGATTTCTTGTAATAAAAATGTAGGTATTTATTTGTTTTTACTAAGAGCATGGCCTAAGATAGACAATTGTTTAGCCTTAAGCAAGGTTGCTATCTGAATAGATAGGTTCGCAAACATCATTTTAGCGTGGGCATATCTTTCTAAATGAGCATAGGCCTGGTTTAATAAATGGATAATCAGGTGTAATTGGGATACGGTTACATGTAACCCAAAGTTTTTACTAAATGTAGACTCATCAGCTAAAGTTGTATCAGATACAGTAGGATTACATTTCCCTAATATAGTCATTCTTAATAGCTGTAAGGCATACCTTAAAAAATCTTTTTGTTCCTTTATGGGTAGCTTATGAAAAGATTCAGATTGCTTGATCAGTTTTGTAAAATTGCCGCTGTAACAATGGCGCATCCAGCTACTGAAATCATCAAAATGCGCCGGGGCAGCTTGCTCAGCCAATTGAAAAGCTTTACTGGCATCCCCCTCCGCTAAAAAAGCTATTGCACCATACCTATGCGCGTCTAACGCAGTGTACTGCTTCCGAAGCAGCTGCTCAATAGCTTCCTTCGAAAAGGGAGGAATATAGTATTGCTGGCTACGGGATCTAATGGTTGGTATTATCTTTTCACTAGCACAACTCACTAATAAGAAAACAGTGCGTGCAGGCGGTTCCTCTAAGGTTTTCAATAAAGCATTGGCAGCTGCGTTATTTAAACATTCTGGTAACCATATACATATAATCTTATAGGGTCCTATAAAAGCTTGTATAGCGATTCGTTGGGTAATAGCATGGATATCCTGCTTGGTGATTTGCCCCGATCCCTGCTCTAGGACAGCCAACCATTCCTCTAACGTTAAGAAGGGATGCTGCCGCAAATAATTTTTGAAGATTGTTTGTGCTTCTGCTTCTGTTTGCGTTCCAGTAGCTTTTTTAGGGAATAGCAACTGCAAATCGGGATGTGCCCATTGCGCCATGCTCTTGCAAGAAGAACAATTTCCACAGGCATCCCCTTCTATAGGAAACGTACAATTTAAATAGGTAGCAAACGCCCATGCCAACGTAAGGTTAGCAGAACCTGGAGGGCCTACCAGGAGATAAGCATGTCCTACCCTACCTAGCGCTACATGCCTTATTAAGGCATTTTTAAACTCGTTATGCTCAGGTATCTCTGAAAATAGCATGATCCATCATAGCTTTTGTCCTATGGATTGCGGTCGTTTTAAATAGCTCAGCTACAATAGCCTTATCCTCTTTTAAGAAAACCTGATGCTTGTAGGACATGAGCTTACTAAGCCGCTCTAAAGTTTCTACCAAGGAAATACTCCTTAGCTTACCATTTGTACCACTATAAGTAAAAGAAGGAACATAGGGCATAGCTAATTGGTTTGCTGCTAAATGGGCAGCTACACCTATTACACTACCTGGCTCTATCGTTGCGTTGCCTCCAAACTGACTGTAATCCCCCACAAAGAACCCACAAGTAGAGAGGCTCTTCTCCTCACAGGCTGCTTCCTTAGTAAAATCCCAGGTAACAATGGGCTCCCCATTAAAGAACGTACGTGCTAAACTACTCCCTGCTGCCAGTCTGCCCCATTCACCTATTACCGTGTGCCCTATAAAACCTTGGTAGGGCTTATCATTATAGCCCAATAATATACTATTGCTTACCTCCCCACCTATAGAGGAAAAAGGACCTATGGTTGATCCCCCATATATATAGGTATGGGGTTGCACTTGAACATCATTACAAATAGCCAAGGGGCCCCTTAATACAGCCCCCTCCGCTATAGAGACGTTTTTACCAATGTAAATAGGCCCCTGCTCCGCATTTAAACAAGCGGCATGTATAGCAAGCCCTTCTTCTATAAAAATATCTTTTTCATTGTAAACTATAGTATGCGGATCTACAATGGGCTTGCTTACACGACCTTTGGTATACCATGCCCAATCCCGTTCTATTTCTTGGGCATTGCACAAAAATATATCCCATGTGTGTTTTATCTGCGTGAGCTCTCCAAAGAAGATAGTACGACTTAGCTTTTTATCCGTAATGCGCTCTAATAAATTACTCTGTGCGCTAGTAAACCCATTTCCACGAAAAGCAATGAGCCCCCCTTCCTCTGACAATAACACTTCATTGTAGTTCAATCTCGCAATAGCCTCTGCTAATACGGAATCAGGACAAAGAACCCCATTGATATAGTAAGCATCCGTTGAAACAACAGGCGTGTACTTAACATGCAAAGTGGAACAAGTCAAATAGGTATAGGATCCTGGAAAATAATGCTGCCATTTTTCCGCTATAGACAGCATGCCCACTCTAATTGCAGAGAGCGGACGCGTAAAAGAAAACGGCCTTAAGGTAAGGCGATCCTCTGGTAGATCAAATAATACTATTTTTCTCATCATAATTATGTTCTATTTACAAATAGCACCCTTACCAATCTCCTATTTGCTGAACAACCCTTACTCACTAGGTAATAAGAAAATTAATAACACGCCCCTCCCCTACATTATTTGTTCCTTTTCGACTAGCCTCAGCCAAATCTATTCTATTGGGCCAACCTACTATTATGTGTTGCTAGAGGTGGATGACGTTTTCTTTTTATACTTCTGATTAAAACGTTCAATTCTACCCGCCGTATCCACAAAAATCTTCTTGCCCGTATAAAAAGGATGCGATACACAACTTACCTCTACCTTATACAAAGGATAGGTTTTTTTATCCTCCCATTCAATTGATTCTGAGGTAGATATGGTAGAACGCGTTATAAATTTAGCACCACTGGAAGTGTCTAAAAAAACAACAGGCCTATAGAGGGGATGAATTCCTTTTTTCATACAATCAACTCTTTAATTAACTTAAACTTCAAATGAAACACCTTAATACAAGGTATAAAATTTTCTGTTCCTACATATTATTACCTCTTACCCTGCTCTCAAAGTTAAAAAAATCTTCCCTTTTTTGCTTGTTTCTATTTGAAAATTTTTTAATAACCCCACAGAAAAGCACATTACGTAGGGTTTACATTTCTGTTGCTTCTTCCTCCCACCATAAGTTGGTTACATAATACTGAAGCATACTTCCCTCCCCATAATCACGCATAGATCTGATTTGTAATGTATAATTAAATGTGCTACCCTTCCAGCGTACATCAATTCTATTTCTGAAGCTTCCATAATAAGCTCTTATTTTTTGAATTTTATTACTAGAGCGTCCAAAAGTACTCAATGCAATGGCATGCGTTAGGGCATGTACCCCACACCCCTCCTTCCCAATCTTAGCTATTACCTCAAAAGCATGGCAAGCATTTAAGGCAGGTGTAATATCATGCCATTGCCCGTCCCCAGCTACTTTACCGGAAGCATAGTTGCCCCTCCGACCATGCATATTGATATTCCCTTGAACCGTTAGTCTTTCTGATGGATTAAGCGTCCCTAAACCAATATAGCCATTGGATTGTATGAAAAACTTGCTTTCTCCATTTTTATCTGTAAGATTAAGGCCAAATGCTGAACTGTTTTTTGGATAAGGCTCGATACTCCAAGTAGGCTTAAAATCATTTAAACTATTGAAAAATGTTATGAGCTTAGAAGAATCCCCTTTGGGAGATAGGCTTAAACCGTTATCCGGTGAGACAAGCCCATCATCCTGCTTATGGAACATGGAATCTATTAAATCCTCAAAATCATTCTGCGTAGGAATAGCTCCTTTCTCAAAATTTTTCTTTAATTCCTCTCTATTCGTAATAGCCATGATCAGTTCGAATATGTTTTTGGGTTACTAAATAATGCTCCTCAAGACTTGGTATCAGTATATCTAAATCTTGATATGCGCCGCTTTCTTCTAGCTGCGTGTTGGTATTATCAAATGGACCTATTATGAAATCCTCCCCAATAGCCATGTCGCCTACACTGCCATGACGCAATTGCGCCGTACTATCAAATGTGTCTACAGATTCTATGTTATGATTCTTTGCAGAAATCATAATAGACCATGGATAACTAGGCCGTAGGTAACTATCGTAATTGCTGATTTTATCTAACTTTAAATCTGCACCACTCCCTACGTATTTAAATATAGAAAAATTTCCTATGCCTTCTATATAAGAGCGACTGTTAATGAAATCTATAATTTTGGAAGCAGGCATATCTCCCCCCAACAGCATATCAGCTGATGGATCAAATAACCAGGGGGAAAGAAATTGTCTTAAATCTTTCTGCAGCAAATTTAAAAATAAACCTTTTTCATAACCAGTATTAAATTTAACGGTAACATTTACTTTAATATCTTCATACATTGGATTAACTACGGCACATTGTACAAAGGGTGTAGTGATGCTTTGTAGGTAGGTTTTAATCTCCGTAAGCAGCTGTCTATTGGCTTTAGGAAACATACCTATGGCGCCATGTTTTCTTTTCGCAATAACCACAAAGGTTATACAACCAGGTTGCACCATGCTGTTGGCATGTCTTAAGGTATGATTCAAACACTTCACACGGTAGATTGCTGGGAACTTTTCTAGAATCATATGCTCGTAGTCCCATGCGGATATGGCTCTATTTTTATGCCGCAATCGTTCGCTGACCCGTCTATAAAAAGCTTGATGGTTTTCAAATTGACGCCCCCCAAAGGTTTGAATAGGCTGCGTAACAGCATCAATGCCTTCTATAGGATGCTGAAGCTGTAGGATGCTATGGGGCGGCAGTATGGGCGCAGCAAATACACCCTGCTTATCCATTACCCTTGAGGCAGCGACGGCTTGCAGGTAAACAGCCATTATAGGTGTTAAACGTGCTGGTTCCTCTGAAAATTGTGCCTTAATCCAAATTAACCCAGCTGGCATAAGGGTGTTATCTTTCGTAGCAGGACGAACTAATTTTCCTAAATCAAAAACAATGATACCAGATTGGCTACATCCATTGGTGCCATCTACTACGATAGCTTCCTTTAAGGGCAACCAACGATTGCTGCTTAAATAAAACCAGCTGGGTGGCTGAATGGCTTGATCTAGACCAAGTGGCTCTTCTCCCATAGCTATATGCATGGAACAGCTCGTACTGTTTAAATCTGCTATACCAAAAGCAATAGAGGTCTGTTCCTTTTCTATCAAAGGGAGCAAGGTAGGAGCGGTATCTCCATTGCTAGGTAGTACCTTTACATAACCAAAAGAAGAAATATGAAAAAAACTATTGCCATGCTGCTCCGTTACTTCTCCAGATGATGGGGTGCATGCAATGGTTTCCTCAGCTTCATAATCAACTGTAATAGCTTTAATACGGGGGGTATAGGGTTCATTTAATACAAGCAGGGATCCCGAAGCTTTTTTTTGTTGTGCGTTGTGTACCAATACCTTATTTAATAAACTAGGATAAATAGCATGACCAAAAGCTTGCGCTGGCCCACTTAATTGTAATTTTAAAAAACCAGCTATAGTTTTAGGATTATACGTGAATAAGTCTAATGGCTCCTGGGCTTTTGTAATGTTTAATGGAGCGATATCAATGGTACGTATGTTTCTATAGCTATCTAAACGCTCTATCCCCCTACTGCATTTTGTTACCTGAAAAAGGGGTATATGTTGCCTATTAGAGGCAGGAGTTGGGTTCCAATGTTGATGGTTTAAGTAGGAAATATTTACCTTAAAATCTTCGTTATTTACCTTAGTGGGATAACCATCATAATAATGCTTAAAGCCGTCTTCTGTATTAGGAATATTCTCCCATTTGATGTCTATCTTTAAGGAAGTTATAGGCTTAGCAAAGATTTCTCCACTCCCTATATAAAAACTACTATCTATTTTAGGTAAAGGACCAAAAGGTTCGATTATTTGGCTATTATCAATGATACCCAGTTGATTCTGAAGTATAAGCCCCCGATAATTCTGCACACATACTTTTATATCTATTCTTTCGAGTAGTAATGCATTAAACAGGGATAAGTCTGTAATGGATACCCCAGCAGGTATAACAATGGCTAAAGCAGGCATAGCAGGGTTGAATAGGGAACCTCGGTACTCAGCTGGTAGTTTGCTTATAGCAGGCACTTCTTGACCTAAAGCAACAACCATATGGAGGCAATAGGCTTCTTCTATCCATTGCAGGGTAACGGCTTCCGCTGCTATTCCAAACCATCCCATTTTGGTGGTAACTTGTATGGATGCCGAACTATGAAGTATACTACTTAACCTTGCTAAGTAAATAGCGCTATCTTTATCGGTATGCTTACCCAAGAACGCTTGAAAAGATTCAGCTGTAAATTTCCATTTCAGCTGAATGGAGCGTAGGCCTTCAGCAAGATAAAACAGAGGAGAAGCAAGCAAGGTAGCTACCTGATAATGGGGTTTTTCCGATTCTTCGTTTTGTAATACAGGAAATAATTGAAAAGGCAATTTCTTTAATTGCTCATTGGCATAAGTAATAGCAGCTAGCTCTATGGCTGTATGCGCTGATTTATCAGACCTTTGCTTAGGGAATAAGCTGCTAATCTGCTTAATTTTAGCTCTATGAATGGTTATATTTCTCTTGATCTCAAATAAAATTTGTTCGTCATTTAGCGGATTCTTGGCAATCAAACGGCTCCCTTCTGGTATGAAAGCAAATTCATAATTAGGGTTCAATAAAAAGTGTAAGTAAGCTTGATCTGGCGTAGCAGGATTGTTATTGAATTTGAGTATGTGCCTATAGTAATGAACCAAAAACCGTTGGGGTAGGTGGTTTAAATGCGCGTCTGCATATTGAAGCAGCTGTAAAAAAGCTATTAAAAGCGCTACATGGGGTTCCTTGTTTTGCAATTGCAGGGTATGGAGATAATTATTAGAAGCAAGTTCTTTGAGCTGATATACCGTATTAAAAGAAGCATCAAAAAAATCATCCATGCTATCAATAACTTGGCTATCATCTGGATGGACTTCCCCTGCTTCATTGTAAATAAGGGCTCTATTTAATTTCCATAAGGAAGTATGGGCACAGTGTTCTTCTAGAAATAGACAAAAATCTATAAAAGGCTGTCTACCATGATTTTTTCCACTATAATGGAGCAGCTTATACAAGATACTAATATGGTTGTTTAATACTTCGTGTACGACTGTATCTAACTTAACACGAACAATATCTTCGTTAGGTAAATTTTTATGCCAATAATTCAATAGTATAACAAGATCTCGTGCGGTCTCTAGAATAGGGATCCACTGCTTGTGGTCTACCATAGAGGTGGAATTGCTTCTCAATAAAGAAATTTTTTTTTGTATGCGCCCTTTTATCCGATCAATATTGGTATGTAAAATTAAAGCACACATCACCGTATCATCCTGTTCTAGGAATTTGCGCCAGACATTTGCCTGCATGGGTTGATTATTGGTATCGTAGTAAACTAAAAGATCGCTATATAGATAAATAAACCTTAGATAATCACTTAATTTTTTATCGCTAATCAATAAATCGTTTTCTATTAATTCAGGAAGGAGTCGTTCCGCTTGACAAGTACCTGTTCGGTTAAATAAAATGTTAAACTTTTTTTGAATATTCATACAATATATTATGATCTTTTTCTAAAAATTAAGATATTAAGTAAAGGGTTATGTAATCATAAGCAATGACTGCTATGCCTTTAATCTAACGTAAAAACTGTTTATAAAAAAGTGATCAAACGTAAAGTTTATGGAACTGAGATTTTATTTGTTTACTATTAGTTTATTTGTCGCAAGAAACTGGAAAGGACATTACCTAGCTAGCGCTCTGCAACGCAGCCTATTTACTGTTCTATTGGCTTATGGAAGTGGACTGTTGTGCCAAGCTACTCCAACAAAAGGGGATCAACCTACGGAACAGACTGCTTCAAAAAAAGAGGTTCCTGCTGAAAACAAGGGTGATTCTACTGATTCTTTAGAAGAAATACTTAAAAAAGATGCCACTACAGGGGGCATTATTTGCAATGTATTAAGTGGATTAGCCCTCTGTTACAATGCATTGGCCAATCTTTTGTTGTACCCCATTTTTTCTTTTTTATTGCTGGCTTTGTCATTGGGTGCACTCGTGCTGGCTTACTTTTGGATGAAAAAAATCAAAGCAGAACAACCTATTGCACCCTCTTGGGTGATCGTTACTTCGTTTTATTTGCTCTGCTACTTGGATTTGTTTTTAATAGTTTTTCAAAAAAAACAGGTATTATTATTATTTCTAGAATTAGAAAAAGATCTTTTGTTGGTTTCCATAGCTATAGGAGTGGGCTATGCAGCCGGTAAACTTTCTTCTAGTAAATCCTTTGAGCAGAAAAAACTCCCATAACAATTAATGTACAAAGTGATCTGCCTTTATGAACCAGCTGTTTCAGTTCCTTTTATGGCTAGCTTGCTTGGGATTTAGACCCAGATCCCTTGCTGTGTTACTAGTCATGGGTTTGAACATAATCGTAGCAACGTATTTTATTTTGTATCAAAAGTAAGTTGTATCCGTTAATCACGTTATCATTTCAATGATTATAAGCGCATTGAGTTTGTTTGCCTTACATTATCTGCTTCCTAAACGCCCCCATACCGGCTGGATAGGGATACAAGACCGTAGTGCCTGGGATTTACAGAATCAAATCACCAAACGCTGGTGCTACAATATATAATGCTATGAAACCAAGCATTTTATATTTATATATCAAAATTGTGTAATAAGCTGATAAATAAACACCCTACTTGGGTAAAACACGAATATTATTAACGTTAGTTTTGGATTAGAAAATAAAAAAATGAGTTAAAAAAGCTTCTTTACATTTTAAATTTGGAGATGGGAACACGAACCAAATTATCAAAAGAGCCAATTAGGAATGTAGAAAAATTAGTTGAGATATATTATGCTGTGGATGAATTTCTTATAAAGTTTATGCCGTACAAAAAAACCATAATTATACTTTAAACAACCGTAGTATGTTGTAGCCAATTGTAAAAGTAGTATAACGATTTTTAATATTTTTTATACCAGTTATATCACTATCCTTAAACAGTTTATCTGCCAGATAATTTTCTTTTAATAAACCCAAAAATCCCCTATTGTATCTTATATCCAATATCCATCCAGCACACCATTCATAACCTATACCTATTACCATAGCCATATCCCAATTGCGTAATTGCTTTTTAAATGCAGTATATGCCACTTCTTTCCCCTCATACCACTCTTTTGCCATACCATATTGCATAAACCTTTTACATAAAGTAGGAAAATCAAGCGCAATACCTGCAAATAACTTCAAACCTTTCTGGTTACCAAATGGATAAAAAGAACCAAGCAGTGGAAAAGATAAACCCTTACTATATAAGTAAATGGATGGTATAGCATACAATCTCATCGAAAAAAAAGTATTCCCTTTATAAGTCATAAGTATAGACTTAGATATGTAATTCATTTGAATTTCTCCACTGATATAATTTGAAAAAGCATAAGCAAAATAGACTCCACCACAAAGTGCACAACCAACACTCCCTACTTCCCCACTGGTAAGCCCTCCCCCCTCTATAAGAGAAGAATGGTTACCAGAACTCTTTCGTTTTTGCTTTAATTGATCGATATCAAAGTAAGGATTCCCCAGGCCATGGATAGAAGCTGGCCCTAAGCCAATAGTTATCCCAGCACTAAATGAGCGTTCTTTAACATGCGTTTCCTGATACGCATGAGCATAAATACACGTAACATAGAACAAGAAAAATAAAAATATTCTTTTCATATAAATAAAGCAATTAGGCTTGCAGTGAATCAATAAAAGCCGTATTAAGTCCAGTAATTTTCTCAATAAAGGAGATCTCAGCACCATTTGCTAGCATGGCTTTCGCTATTTCTATTTTACCTTGCATCATGCCTTGCACCATGCCCTGTTCCATGCCTTGTATTATCCCTTGCTCCATGCCCTTTTCCATGCCCTTTTCCATGCCTTTCTCCATACCTTGCATCATACCCTTCTCCAGGCCTTGCATTATTCCCTTTTGTCTGCCTTCCTCGATGTATTTTTGTGCAATCGTTCTCATAATCGTAGCTGTTTCTTCCTTAGATAAATGATCCGAAAGGATCCGTTCTAATGCCGCCTGCTTTTCTTCTGGTAACTTCGCATCACTATACCATAACAAAGCCTTTATACAAATATAATCTTTTTCTTTATCTACTAAGAGGACATGTTTGCACTTTGTAAATAATTCTGACCATAATTTTAATATATCGCGTTGATGGATGTGTTTGAGTAAATATTCAAACATAGCCAACTGTCTTTTCTTTAAAATGGCATCATCTGACATGCTCTGTAAATCAATGAGCTGATAATCTTCAGCCATTAATTTTTTGGCTTGTTCGGGATTGCTAAACAATTGCCATAAATTCCTAGGTGCATGGTATGTTCTAGAGCCATGATAAATTACAATGGGACATAGTAAGGGCAACCTATCTTTATTTTTCCTATTTCGTTCGCATAATAAAAGCATGTATTTCCATAGCCGTAATGCCATCCAATGATCTGGTATAACTTGTGCCTCAATTAAAACATAGACAAAAGCTTTTTCCTGATTTTTGGTTTTAACAGAATAAATAAGATCGGTTAGTTTTCTTTTAAGGTTATCTTCAACAAAAGATTCTTTTTCTATGGTGATTTGACTTAAATCAACAAGTGCTTTAAAGTCAGCTGGTAAATAGTGTTCTAGGAATTCTTGTGCAGCTAGTTGATCCGTTAAGATCTTCTTGATTAACGCATCATGCTTTAGATGGTGGGTCATAGTGCCTTATGGTTTAAACGCAAACAGGGTACAAACTGTCTTCTTGAAAAGCTGACACTGTTATGCATCTGTCTGCACCCAACGTAACCTTACAGCAAAGAACCCTCTGCTTTAGCAAATGAATGCTATGGTTTGCTTATAAGCAATACTTCCTCCGCTGCCTGCTTCAAGAGGATCGCCATGCCTGATTCTCCATAGCGCTGGGCCAATTCCACATCGATGGTTAAACTTTCTTTGGCCATGGCTTGTACAACAGCGGGATCTTTGTATCCGGAAGCATGCTTTAAATCATATAACCGCTCTGCCAGCTTCACATAGAGTACAGAAATATGCTCTTTTTGTAAGGATTTCTTAAAGCGATTAGCGACAGCCAGCAGCGATTCCTCTAAACGCTCCCGGCTATCGACAGCTATTACGTTTTCTACAAAGCAGTAAACGATTAGGGGATAATTGGCTTTGATATAGGAAAGCGGCAGTCTGGTATAGCGGACCAAATCATACAGCAGCGTCGCATAAACCAGTTTAGCATGGCCATCTGTCCAGGCAGCTACCCACTCAGCAATCCCTACGGCCCGTACATAAAAAAGCTGCCCCGATGCATGCCGTTTAAATCCATAGCAGCGCCGCAGTAAGAGCAGTATTTCTGCAATAAGGAAAGGATCTATACTTTCAAAGGAAGGAATCCAATCATGAAACGACGACAATGTTGCTAATGATGCGGTCTTTTCATGGGGCGTAATAGAGGCTTCCTCTTGGGTACCGGCTTCCCTCGGTAAGGAAAGTGCTAGCATCTCCTCTCTTACTTGGGTTACATCTAGGGGGAGTAGGCAGACCAACTGTTCTGCATGGGGCAACAACAGAAACCCATAGTGCGCATGCACAATCGATGCTAAATTTTCTTTGCGAAGGTTTACCATTTGCGGAGATACAAAAGGATCCATTGGTTGGGTAGTGGAAGCGTCTTCTACGTCATATACTGCTTGTAGGGTAGATAGGGGGATATTTTTATTTTCTGTACGCAATACCAAAGCCAACGCAGGAAAAGAGATACAATCAGGATCTCCATCCGCTTCAAGCGGTTCTCTCTTTTTGTAGCGCAATTGGGTAAGTTGCAGCTGTAGCGTAATAGGGGAACGAAAGGAAGCGCTGGATTGCCTTACATGGTTAAGAGCCAGGAAGAGAAGCCGTACCAACTGCTCCCTATCGCCTAGCATGGTATCGGGTATATTTACGACTTCCTCTACCCATAAACCAGGTAAGTAACCTTTTTCTTTTTGGTAGGCCACCTCTCCTGCATCGATAAGCGCTTCTAATGGGATAGCAGTCGGTTGTAAAAGAAGCTGGTCTTGGCGTTTAGCTCGCTGCTTTAAATAGTAAGCCCATTCTGCAAATTTATCGATGATGCTTTGGAAGTCTTCCTTAAGGAAGGGAGTGGTACTATCTACAAAGGCAATAGATTGCGTAACATTTTGGATGGCTTTTTCTAAAATAGTTCCCTCTTGGGCTAAGAGGCTTTGAGGAGAAGCAGTAGGGAGTTCTTCACTATAGGCTAATTTTTTTAGTTCATAGGCTTCTTGTGTAGCTTGTTTTTGCAGGAAATAGGCTACCCGTTCCTGCTGAATTCTATTTTGTTTTTTTAAATACACAACCAACATTACTAGAAATGAGCCCACTCCTACCAAAGGCAATACTATCATAGGATCAGGCCATACTACCGTTGCTTTACAACAGCAAATAGCTATTAGCATACCCCCTGTCGTAATAGCTAGCGCTCTTAGGCTCCAATAGAACGGAAGTGTCCACAATAGAACTGTTCCATGGGTAAAAAATAAAATAAAGGGGACCAAAAGTGTTTGGCATAGGAAGCAGCTAAAGAGAAGATGGAAAGGGAATCCAACTAATACACTTATAAACCAACAGATCCCTATTGCCCTATCTGGAATAGTCTGGTAGCCATAGACGGAACATCCCATGTAGAGCAAACCCATACAAGGCAATAGCAATAAGCTATAGCTGTATAGACTTTGGCTATAATCATAGCAATAGCCAAAGGTAGCAACTCCTATAACAAGTAAATAAATACCTGATAACAACAACCCTGTTCTAGACGGCTTAAGCTTTATTAAATTTTCTTTCGAAAAAAAGCGTTCCCTTTCTTGTTTACTACGCCTTGCGATTCTTGCCTTTTCCTGCTGTCTTTGCTGGTAAATCTTATCAGGAGGTATCCATCCTGTTCCTGCTGGCTGGGGCAGTAAGTAATGGGCAGCTAGCATGGCTAAGCCGTTGGCTAGCATACAAGGAAAGGCACCATCTATATCAGTTATTGGTTCAATCCATCGGTTCCAAGCTAAAATGGCCGATACGCCAGTAGCCATTCCTATTAACGCTGTACGGGAACTGCTGCGAAAGCCATATACAGCTAAGAGAAAAGGAGCGGTTATGATGGGAATAGAGAAAGCAAAAGCAAGCTTCAACAAAGCGAGTAAATCACTTTTCTGAAAGGCCAATAGCATAGCACAGCTACCTACTATTAAAACAGTACATCGCGCTAAACTAAGTTTGTATTTATCTGCTATTCCTTTAGTAGTTTGTATACTACTTACTATATCGTGGCTTACTAGGACGGCACATGTATTTAACATAGAATCAGCCGTAGACATGGCCATAGCTAGTAAACTAACAGCAATAAACCCTTTAAAAATAGGGGGAATACTTTTAAATACATAGGGCCAAATTTGATTTGTTGATAATGTTGGCGCCTTAACAAAAAGGAAAAGTGCTATTAAGGTTATAAACAAATTGATTATAAAACCGAAGGTTCCAGCATGTATAAACAGCTTTCTAGCCTGTATAGGACTAGAAGCCATATAGGCCCGTTGTATAATAATAGGGTCTATGAAACCAACTAAACTGGCTAGAAACAATGTGGTTAGCGCTAATAGTTTATTTATATGCAGACAGCTAGTCAACTGAAATTTTGGTTCTTTGTGCAGGATGGAAGCTACCTCTAACACTGACTTGTCAGTTGACTTAAATATAAACCAGGCTACCAAAGGAATAATAGCCGTAAAAGTTATAAACTGTAATACATCGGTAAAAGTAACCGAACGAATACCACCAAACATAGAATAACCTATAACTATAAGGGTAGCTATTCCTGGTATGCTAGCTTGCATTACCTTTGCGTTGTCGCTATTACTTAAGTCTAGACATACTTCGATAGCTTTAGTCATAGCAATAATTTGCGTGGTCACCATGATAACGTTTCCAATAACGGAAACCAAAGCAACAACCAATCTAGGCATTTTCCCATAGGAAGTACCGATGCTTTCTGCTAAAGAGAGATGCTGCATAAAAGGCCCCATGCGCAACATTAAAGGACTTAACAATAAATAAGCGATAGAGACAGATAAGCCAAATAGTATCCAGAAAATCCCCTGTGCATGGGTTTGTTCTACACCACGCAATAAGCCTCCTCCGCTAAAAGTAGTGGCCAGCATGGTCGCTACTAACGTAGCCGTAGCAAAGTCCTTATTGCCTATGGCATATTCCCGAAAAGTGGTTACTTTCCTACTGTAATACAGCCCTACTACGAAGGTTAGTAGCAAGAACCCTACTACCATTACAAGCGGTAAATTATTGAATAGTATCATTCTGAATAATAAAAAGTTAATTTTAAACAGCTATAGCCTATGATACAGCAACTATAGCCTAACCCAGGGTTAAGTATACAATATTTACTGGTATAAAACCAATGAGGAAATAGCTGAAGCATGCGCAATGCCTAAAGGAACGCATCCAATCATGAAAATCGGACAGTTGCGCTAGCGATGCGGTCTTTTCTTGGGGCGTAATAGAGGCTTCCTCCTGGGTACCGGCTTCTCTCGGTAAAGAAAGTGCTAGCATGTAACGCAATAGGGAAGAACAGGGAAGCACTGGCTTCTCTTACATAGCTAAACGCCATGCATAGAAGTTGTACCAACTGTGCCCTATCGCCTAGCATCGTAGCGGGCATAGTGGTGGTCTCTTCGAATCCACAAGAATAGAGAGGAGCAGCTAGCCGGATAGAGAAGCAAGCGCTTCCTTACTTAATAGAGAACGTTCTGATTTAAATCTGTAGGGTAATTAGCTAGGCCTGTACTGCCTAGCCGCAGCCTTCTTCATAAAGTGCACATTCATTCCGCAAGTCAGATGTGCTGTTGGATTTAGCCGAAGCATTACACAGTATAAACAGTAACCCGACAGATATGGCTACATCTGCTATATTAAAAATAGGCAAACAGCAGACATGCATACCGCCCCAAATAGGCATCCAATCAGGCATAACGCCAGACCAAAGGTCAATATGAATCATATCAATAACCTGTCCATGAAACCACTGCATAGGTGCCGTATCAAGTGCATTGTCCAGCCATATTCCATAAAAAGTACTATCTATGCTGTTGCCAATGGCTCCTGCTAAAACCAATGCCCAACCCCATACCCAAGCAGGAGCTACACATTCCCTTATAGCCTGTACAACGCACCAAAAAATATAACAAGAAGCAGCAATGCGTGTTATAGTGAGCAGTAATTTTCCATATTTAAATCCTAAATGGATGCTAAAGGCCATGGAGGGATTTAACGTATAGGTAAGCTTTAGTATCTTTCCAATAAGGTTAATTTGCCCTTCAACACCCATTGCCATATGGTAATGGACCCATAATTTAGATGCTTGATCTGCTAAAACAATAAGCAATACAATAATAAAATATTTTATAAACTGTCTCATAAATAATAAATTCAACTATACCCTTAGCTTATTGAACGAATGGATTTTTCCCAGGCAGCTATTTGTCTGTAGCAGTACAATATACATAATAATCCACTACAAATAGATACATCCGCTATGTTAAAGATAGGTAGTAAGGCAATCACTTCTCCTCCTACAATTGGAAACCAGTTTGGCAGCGTACCAGACCATACATCAAGATGAAGCATATCAATGGTTTGCCCATGAAACCATTTCATAACCGCTGTATCTGGGGCATTGTCCAAATAAACACCATACAAAACACCATCTATGCTATTACCGAGGGCACCCGCTAAAATCAAAACCCACCCCACAACCCAACCAGTGGGGGCGGATCGCAAAAAACCGAAAAAGATATGCCTAACTATACCCAAAGAAATAGCTAAACGTATCCCTGTCATAAGTAGCTTCCCATACTTAAAGCTCCATTGCAATCCAAATGCCATGCCATAGTTTAAAACATAGGTAAGCCCAAATAAATTACCTACTAGGTTGATATGCCCCGCTAATCCCAACTCCATATGCCCATGCACCCACAATTTAACTGCTTGATCTACAACTATTACCAACAGTACTAGAAAAATATATTTTAAAACTCTTCTCATATAGCATACCTGCTTATTAGCCTACTCCTACTAACAGACCTTCCCTAGCTACGTTTAGTTTTTTCTACTGCTTATAGCAACCTTATGTTTGCTTTGTAGTGGAATGCGTAGCAATACATATAAACTACAACCAAAGGCATGGTCATATTCGCCAAAACCAAAACCTGGAATATCAAAAGGTTCAGCAATCTGGTTGTTTGTACAACGTTTTTTTATCGTTTTTTTATGAAACTTATAGCGTACGGTACAACCAATAGATAAAATATGGACCAAACGTACTTTACCACCTGCTACTATTTCCCACCAATCTACTACGCTATCACCTTTCCAACTGTCCCAACCTGATGTACAACCTATGCATGTTGTAGGCTTTCCTATTATTCCTTGCTTATCATTATATGATCTGTGATCACATGGAAGCACTCGTCCTTTTAAAGCAAAGTTAAACCAGCTTCTAGCATAACGTATGCCTGCAAAAAACTGATTATGATCGTCTGTTGGTGTTAGCAAGTTCCAACCCAATCCTACCCTAAAATAGCGACCAGTTGTATCCGTAATCGAGCCATCGTTGCCCCCATCCCGATGAATGCTCCCCTGCCCATAATCCATATCCCATAAAAGCCGACTAAAATCTATCGAACTACTTATCTCCCAAGCATTACCTGTTTTCTGATGCCAACCATAGCCCGTTTTAGCAAGATCTATCCCAAGATAGAGCGTAGTGGGCCAAATAGTAGCGCGCTTAGCTTCTGCTTGGGGCGCCTCTTGTAAAGGGGAGGGTAGAGACTGCTCTGTTGAAGTAGTTGCATGGGAAGAAACCGTAACAACCAAGAGAACAGCAAAAAAGATTTTAATAAAATAATTTAACATTAACAGATCTTTTTTCTTTTTTTAGGGTTGCCTTTTTTATGCGGTAATCACAAAAAATAGGCTTTCTTGCTGGAGTGCCATCTGCTTGGGGAGCCGTCTCTTCTATAAGCTCAATCTGTTTAATAGTGTATTTTCTCTGAATACCACCCGCTTCAGGAGAAATCAGAGAAGTAACTGTATCATACGTTACGATAACTTTATGGTAATAATCCGTATTGTACAGCTCAAAACTAAAGGAAGTAACATTTGGCTCAAGTACAATTTTATTTTTTAATCTTTCTGGTAGCTTCTCTAAATTTTCCATAAAAACCCGATACCCATCCGACTTTGCATTCCTATCCAACTTTAAGTAGAATAATTCTCTTTGCAAGAGGCAGGTGCGCAGTGATGCTAGGTGACCTGCTGCATCTCTTTTTTGTCCAAATTCAATAGTAACATGTGAAACATACGGGCTGCTCCAATTTTTTAAGTCTTTACAAGAGGTTAGACCTATTACAGCAAGACAGATCCCTACCCTGTACGCATACTGAAAGTACAACGGTAATTTTTTTATTGTATTCCCTATCCCAATCATCCGTTGCTTTAGGATTTATGTATAATCTCTAATTCTTTTCTTAAAAAGTAGCCTGTATGGCTTGCCTGCGCTAACGCAACCTCTTCCGGTGTACCCACTGCCACTACATACCCCCCTGCATCTCCTCCTTCTGGCCCTAGATCAATAACATAATCCGCCACTTTGATCATATCTACATTGTGCTCTATAACCAAAACAGTATTACCTTGCTCTACTAACTTTTGCAATACCGATAAAAGATCTACTATATCTTGAAAATGAAGTCCAGTAGTAGGCTCATCTAAAATATAAAGCGTATCTCGGCTGCTTTTTTGTGTTAGCTCTGTAGCTAGCTTCATACGTTGTGCTTCTCCGCCAGATAAAGTAGTGGCATGCTGCCCCAATGTAATATATCCTAAGCCTACCTGCATTAAGGTATGCAGTTTGGAACATATAGTAGCATGGTTCTTAAAAAAAGAAAAGGCATCCTCCACGGTCATATCTAACACATCAGCAATGGATTTCCCTTTATAACGTACTGCTAAGGTCTCTCGGTTATAGCGCTTCCCCTTACAGCTGGCACAAGTAACATAAATCTCTGGTAATAAACCCATTTCTATACGCTGATGCCCAATTCCTTCACAGCTGTTACAGCGTCCTTCTTTTATATTAAAAGAAAACCGGTTAGGCTTATATCCTTGGATCTGCGCCTCTGGTAAAAGAGCAAAAAAGTTACGTATTTCTGTAAAAATAGTGGTATAGGTAGCAGGGTTAGAACGATGTGTTCTGCCAATAGGAGCCTGATTTACTTCTATAACTTTATTAATATGCACTAAACCAGTTGCTTCTTTATAATCTAACGGCACAACAGGGCTATTGTACAGCTTTCTCTGCAGTATAGGGAGAAGCGTTTTGTGAATCAATGAAGACTTGCCACTTCCCGATACTCCTGTTATACAAACCATCATACCCAATGGGATGGTTACCGTTATATTTTTTAAGTTATGCCCGCTGCATCCCATAAGCGTAATAGCGTTCCCATTTCCCTTCTTTCGCGTAGCAGAAAAGGGGAAATCCCTTTTGCGGTTTAAAAATTCAGCCGTAACACTATCCTGCATAAGGAATTCAGGTAAGCTACCCGCCGCTACTACCAAACCGCCATAGAGCCCAGCTTGAGGCCCTATCTCAATAAGGTAATCTGCTTCTAACATCGTTTCCCTATCATGCTCCACTACTAGTAGCGTGTTCCCCATATCTCTTAACGTTTTTAATGCAGCAATTAAGCGGCTATTGTCACGCTGGTGTAATCCGATACTAGGCTCATCTAGAATATAACAAACCCCCAATAGCTGAATGCCCATTTGCGTAGCCAGCCTAACCCGTTGCGCTTCTCCACCAGATAAAGTCTTTAAGCTTCTATTCAGCTGTAGGTAATGCAACCCAACGTCTATTAAAAATTGCAGCCGCTTGCTTATTTCTTTGATGAGCTCTTGGGCAATTTGTTGCTGCCGCTCTGTTAAGCTAGCGGGTAGCTGTGTAAACCATGCCTGTAACTTATCGAGTTCCATACTAGCCAATTCTGCAATCGTACGTTCCTTGATTTTAAAAGATCTGGCCACTTTATTGAGCCTGCTTCCTGCACAATCTGGACATACTGCTTCAAAGATGGTACCCATACTGCTTGTAACGCTACCTTCTCGCTCCTGTTCCTTGATAAGCGTTGGGATAACACCTGGAAAAGGCTCCACATAATCTAATCCTTTATTGGTAGCAGATTGCACTGTATTACCCAGTAATAGTAAATGCAAAAGTGGTAAAGGCAACGTCTCTACTGGATCCGTTATCTGATGGCGGTAAAAGGCAAGTAGCGTTGTGATTTTCTTAAATAAAATCGAGGACTTATGTGCCCCTAAAGGCAAAATAGCCCCCTGATAAATGCTTTTAGTTTTATCTGGAATAATAGAATCTATATCTACCTGAATTTTTTCTCCTAACCCTGCACAAGTAGGACATGCGCCATGAGCAGTATTAAAAGAAAATAAACTAGGCTCTGGTGCGTCATATGCACACCCTGTTTCAACATCCACTAAAGAAGTAGAGAAATAACGCGATTGATGCGCCGCATCTACAACCTTGACACGCCCTTTACCATGCAGCAATGCCAACTGTAGACTATGCTTCATTCGATCCTGATTGGGCTTAGTAACTATTACGTGATCTACCACTAAGGCTATATCGTGCTTTTTATAGCGTGCCAACGTGAGCGAATCGTCCAATTCCTTAATCGTACCATCCAGGCTAATTTTATGAAAGCCAAGTCGAATTAAACGATTGAATAGTTCCCCAAAATGCCCTTTTTTACCGCTTACCAGCGGTGCCATTAAGGTAACCGATTGACCTGCATACATATTCAATAAATCAGTAAATAATTGGTCTTCATTTTGAACAACCATTTTATTACTGCTGCAATGATCATGTGCATCCGCTATGCGTGCAAAAAGCAGACGCATAAAGTCATAGATCTCTGTAAAAGTACCTACTGTAGAACGTGCATGGCTATGAGTTGTTTTCTGTTCAATCGCAATAACAGGACTTAACCCATTGATTGCATCTACCTCAGGCCTCGTTATATTCTCCAGAAAATTGCGCGCGTAGGCACTAAAACTTTCCCTATACCGCCTCTGCCCTTCTGCATAAATCGTATCAAAAGCCAAGGAGGACTTACCGCTACCACTTACACCTGTAAGTACTACCAATTGATTGCGTGGGAAACGAAGATCAATATTTTTTAAATTATGGGTTCTCGCACCTAAGACTTCTATATAATCAAATTTATGACGCCCTTTGTCAATAGCTAGTGACATGACAGCAGTTTTTTTAAATTTAATCTATTGTGTATGGTAAGCATCCTTGTGAAATAATAAGCTAGCCTATTGGCGTTGCTATAGGTACCGCATTGCTTACGTGAGTCAACCCACTAAAATGTAATATTATGAAAAAAATATCATTTATTTTTTTATTTATAGGGCATTACATGCTATTGCCTGCTCAGGGAGAAGCTACGGTAACTTCTGTACAGAAGGGCAACTGGGATGCTTGGCATGATGCGGTATATACGCATTCCAGCTGCGTGAACCATGCCCATAGGGCAGAATCGGATGGGACGTTGGGTAGCCTTACACAGGAAGAAGAGGGCCGCTATAGCAAAAAAAGCATTGCCTGTCTGAAGCAATACCATACTTACGTAACGATGCGCAACCTATGTTATGATTTATTGCCTAAAGGAATAGGTAAAAAGAAATACTGCATGCTGGAAGTCTGGCAATACGTATTTCTCCTAGCTATGGGGTTTATTATTTTGTTAACGCATAGGTTTCTCCCCTACTTATTTCATGCGCTGCTCTATAGATGTATAGGGCAGCGTGCGGAACAATATTACGTAGTAAGACGTATCCTATTTATATACATCCTCCTCTTCTACTTAAGCATTTCTTTGCGCATATTTCCTTTTCAGATTATAGAACGCTTTATAAATCCAGTATTGGGAACCATACATTCCTTGCTATTCATTTGCTTGCTGTATCAAGTGGTAAATATTATACAAGAATGGATACAAGCTAGACAACAGCCCAATAAGTTCATAGTATATACGTTGCCACTTTTTAGCATGGTAGTGAAAATTTTTATCCTATTTATTGGTTTTATAACTATTATGTCAAAGCTTGGTTTTGAAACTAAAGCATTAACAAACGTGCTTTCTTTCTGTACATTGGGTATTAGTTTTGCTGCTAAAGATACCATTCAAAACATATTTGGCTCCTTTTTAATTATGATGGATAGGCCCTTTGTAATAGGGGATGAGATTATAGCTTGTACCATCCGTGGTAAGGTAGAATCCGTTGGCTTAAGGGCGACCCTATTGCGAACCAAGGAAGGGTCTATCGTATATATCCCTAACGGAAAGTTAGCAGATAGTCAAATTGATAATATGAGCAAAAGAACGGAGCGCATCGTTTCCTTATCCATACCTGTTAGCTATACGGTTTCTTTGGAACGCCTCACTAAATTTATAGAGGGACTGCATAAAATGGCTACTGCTCAATCGCTTGCTAAGCCAGATAAAACGGCTATATATATTGAAAATATGGAAACACAAGGCTTCGTTATACATTTTAATGTTTACTTAAATTGCAGACAGGTACAACTAGAACAAGCCTATAGAAATCAGACCATTCTACTTATTCTACAGCTAGCAGATCAACTACAGGTACAGCTAGGGAAAGAGCCTCATTAAGGCGTCCTATGGCTTGTCTTCTGTTCGTTTGAATCAAGCTCTAATCCCCTTTCCCCCTTCCTTAAGTGTTCTATACGTGCTTTAAGCCGATCAGCTTCTAAAAAACGCAGCGCAGCTGCAGCTTGATGCATTTGTTCTTCTAATTTCTTAATTTCTGCTTGAAGCCCATTTTTACTACCATAAACAACCGCTACGTCTTCAGTAACTGCAGGATATGCCTCCCTGCTAATAATACCATACGCCTCAGGTATATTTATTTGTATTGCAAGTTCTATATCTATTTGTTTTTGATATACAGATCTAGGCGTAATATGGTGTTTGGTATTATAGACTATCTGCAGCTTACGTCTGCGCTCTGTTTCCTTTATAGCTTTTTCCATGGAAGCTGTTAGGCTATCGGCGTACATAATAACATGGCCCTCTGTATGACGTGCTACCCTTCCTATGGTTTGAATCAGAGAACGTGTATTGCGTAAAAATCCTTCTTTATCCGCATCTAAAATAAGCATTAAAGAGGCTTGTGGTAAATCTAAGCCCTCTCGTAAGAGGTTTACACCTACCAATACATCAAAAGTACCCTTACGGAGTTCATTCAGTATGGTAACACGATCCAGTGTTTTAATCTCAGAATGCATGTATTTACAACGAATATGGGCACTGACCAAGTAATCTGTTAGTTTTTCTGCCATTCGTTTGGTTAACGTAGTAATCAACACCCGCTCTTCTTTGGCTACTACAGTATGTATGGCGTTTAAGATATCCTGCATCTGATGGGTAGTGGGACGCACATCTACTTGCGGGTCTACCAACCCGGTTGGACGTATAATTTGTTCTACAATAATACCATTAGATCGCTCTAATTCATAATCAGCAGGCGTAGCACTTACAAAAATAACTTGATGCAGTAAACTTTCGAACTCGTTAAAATGTAATGGTCGGTTGTCCATAGCAGCAGGCAACCGAAACCCATGTTCTACCAGATTTATTTTTCGCGCTCTATCCCCACTCCACATGGCCTTGAATTGTGGTATGGTTACATGACTTTCATCTATAACCATTAGGTAATCTGATGGAAAATAATCTAACAAGCAGTAGGGCCGCTCTCCAGCAACTCTACCATCCATATAGCGTGAATAGTTTTCAATACCAGAACAATAGCCTAATTCTTTAAGCATTTCCAGATCCAATAAGGTTCTTTCTTGCAATCGTTTGGATTCATCCAGTTTACCTGCTTGCTCTAAATAGGTCAATTGCGCAGCAAGATCTAATTGGATTTGTTGGATGGCTTCTTGTAAGGTTTCCTTATTTGTCATGAAAAGATTAGCAGGAAAAATAACTACTTCTCTTTCTGCCTTGATTTGCCTACCAGAAGTAGGCTCTATCATAAAAATAGCTTCCAATTCATCTCCCCAAAAGACCAAACGATACGCATAATCGGCATAAGCAACAAATAGATCAATGGTATCCCCTAACACACGAAAACAACCACGGGTGAAAGGCATATCTTGGTTATGACGTCTATAGAGCATACCTACTAGTACATTTAAAAAGTCATGCCGCGGTAATAGGGCACCTATTTTGAGCAGACAGCTATTGGCTTGAAATGTTTCTGGTTTACCAATGCCATAAATACACGAAACGGAAGCCACCACAATGATATCTTTGCGGCCACTTAATAAGCTGGATACCGTACTAAGGCGCAAACGCTCTAATTCGTCATTAATAGCTAATTCTTTTTCAATGTAAATGTTACTAACGGGTAAATAAACTTCCGGTTGGTAATAATCATAATAGGATACAAAATATTCCACCTTATTATTAGGAAAAAAAGCTTGAAATTCGCCATATAATTGGGCTGCTAATGTTTTATTATGGCTGATAACAAGCGTAGGCTTGTTAAGCTCCTTAATGGTATTGGCTATAGTGAACGTTTTACCAGAACCGGTAACACCTAAAAGAACTTGATTGCGTATTCCCCTTTTGCTGTTCTTTACCAGATCTAAAATAGCTTTTGGCTGATCCCCAGCAGGTTCATAAGGTGCTATAAGTTCAAACAACATGGTGGATAAATAGTAATGCTATAATTTTTGAGGACAAATGCGTTTTATTGTTTTATTAATTGCTATAAAATTAGTAAAATGCAGTATTATATTATATTTCATTAAAAGGTAATAGGTTGTTTAAATTATCGTTAGCAAGTCGTGTATTATAAAAAGCCTCTATACAATATACTATGGCTCATCTGTTTTACAAGAGCAGATAGCTGTTTAAGCACAAATAAAAAACGGAAGCTTCCTGTCCACTTAGATTCCATAAAAGGTTCGCTTACCAAGAAGAGCAAGTTGCAAGGGCAAGCACTTACAAAAGCAGCTGAGCAGCTCGATTTTGCAAAGGAAATTCAAAAATTGCGTGCAGCTGCTGATCAAAAGAGAGGTATTACATGGAAATTAGCTGGCGATAGCTTATTACGAGATGCCCTAGCGGTTTCTTGTCATAGCTTCTATGCAGCAGAAGACTATGTGGTAATAATCATGAATAGCTATCGTGCAGGGGCAAAAATAGCCTTATTGTATGGCGAGGATGATGGTATATTTAAGGAAAAAGCTGCTTCTTTTATGCATACATATACAGCTAATGCGTTCTATACATCATGCGATGAAAATTTCTGGACTGACCAAACAAAGATCCTCAATAAGGAGATTATTTTGCTACTGCAGGAGCGTATCTTCCCACATGAATCATTAGAGGGGATAAATAAAAAATTAAGACGAGCAGAAAATTATGTGGGATTAGATGATACACACTATAACGTTACCACCCAATTTAAAATAGGAAACAAAATATTCGGGTTAGAAGATAAAAAATGGTTGAAACTAACACCTGATCAACAGGAAGAATTTAGGAATAGGCAATCCAAAGATTGGTACCGTTGCTTAGATTTCTTTGAAAAGAAATTAGTGGATGCCTATGTGCCTAAGTTTTTAGAGGGGAGCCATTTAATTCCTACCCAAATTCGCTCTATTCCAGGATGTCGAAATGCGTACCAAAAGAATGTATTAGCTTATGACGAAAAGGGCAATGCGACCGTACTAGGTAGCTACTACCATAGCGCTACATTGGCTTCTCTTATTGAGGATGCGGCGGCTAGTGATCAGATTGCACAGCATAATTGGGCGCAAGTAAATGCAAAGGATAGAAATACAATAGTCATGATTCTGAATAATGATGTGGAGTTGAAATTTGGGTCTTATGATTTAAGTGAAAAAAAGATCATTGAACAAACACGTTATATAGTAAATGATACCAATCGCTTGATGTACATTCCAGTAAACACGCCTGGCATGTTTACAACGCCGATTTTTAAGCATCAGGTTAAAGAGCTGATAAAGGATAGCAAAGCAAAAGATACAAGCTCAGCACATAATACTTTCTTGGAGAAAGTAAAAAGTTTAGAGCAGATAGCCGATAGCTCTGATAGCACTAATAGGGTTAAACATCTGATAAATCCGTCTAATCATTATGCTGCTATTGGTGCAAATTATATTGCCTGCAGGGCAATTCTAAACCAGGATAAAAAACAGGCATACCCTTCCGTATTATTTAATTGCAAAAGTGGAAAAGATCGAACAGGCTATATAAGTTATTTAGCAGATGCAGCCATCATCCATAGCATATATCCAACAGTAGGCCAAGAAGAAATCATACGCCAGGCAGTAGCTATGGGGACACACCAACAATTTTTATCCTCTGTAAATGGTGGCATGCCTGGCAGATTTGGAATGAAACCTGTCGCAAGTAATTTTACCATGAAAACAATAGGTAGCTTGACACCAGTAAGAATTACTCCAATAGATAAAAAATTATTTCCCTTTCCCGCATTATTAACAAATATACCTTTAAATTAGTAGTGGTTGCTTAAACTAATAAAGCTAGGAAAGGGGTATAACTCTATCCTATGAACAGATCTACTTTACTATTACTATGAATGTAATATACGTATATGATTATAACTCGCCTATTTATTTTCTATGCTAAGGCATTTTTCTTCTATTGATAGGGCGCTAGTAAGAGGTTACTTGATCCGTACCTACCCTATTGCATTTAGTATCCTTAATACATTGGCGATGGAGGCTATCAATACCATTGTGATTACCCGTATGGGTATTTGTTTCGCTGCTTATGCATTATGTATCAATGCCTTATTTAATTTTTTTAAAAAAATTAATACAGGTATTTCTGTGAGCGTCTCACTGCTAACTGCTCGATCCATGCATAAAAAAAATTATAGGAAAGCTACGCAAATTCTACAACATGCTCTATTTCTGAATCTCTTTCTTGCTTCTGTTTTTTTTCTGATTCTGGTTGGGTACTCTTTTTATTTAGAATCTTCTAGTAAACTACCCCATCCAATCGATGTAGGCCAACGTTCTTACCTATTATTGCTTGCTATCGCGCTTATACCCTCTGCCGTTAATACAATGATTAGGCGCTACCTAGAAGGAATTTCTCGTGAAAAAATAGGATTGAAATTAGCTTTTCTTACATTGATTGCTAATATTATATTTAATTTTCTGTTGTGTGGAAAAAGTAAAGTCCCATTCCCTGGATTAAAGGGCGTTGGTATTTCTATTGTACTTTCAGAAATGCTTACGGCTATCATAGGTATGAGCTATATCCGTCACACTTTGCAATTACAGGGATGCACCATGCGCTTACAATTCAATCAAATATCTTGGCGTTATATCAAAGCAATATTGAGCATAGGAGGACCTATTGGGCTACAGTTTGGCATAGAGGGGGGCTATCTCTTCTTGATCACCTTTATAATAGGCAAGATTGGCATGGAAGAACAAGCAACCCATGCTATTGTATTCAATATTTGTCAGCTAGTTACTATTTTCTCTATTGGGTTAGGTATTTCTGGCGCTATGTATGTAGCACAACAGCATAGATCACATAATATCTGTATAGTAAGAAAAGTAGCCCTAACAGCCTGCTTAATGATTGAATTGGTCTCATTAATAACTGGATGCATCTTACTAGCTCTAGGCCCCTATATTTTTACTTTCTACAAAGCAGAAGGTAGGGTAAACGTTTTCGTCTGTGAGTTAATTAATCATTTGTTTCTTTTTCAACTATTCTATAGCATATCTCACTGGGGAAGTAGCGTATTACGTGGGTTAAATGATAAGACTTTCCCGCTTATATGTAGTACCTTTACACAGCTGATTGGGATAAGTATGTGCTACTTTTTAATACTAAAAAATAAATGGGGGATAAATTGGGGTATCAATGGTGTCTGGATGACTTTAATATTGGAACGTATGGTATTAAGCCTTCTTTTACTCATGCGCTTTGAATGGAAGACAAAAACAAAAACCTAATATTATCTAAAAGGGAATGGATGTTATCCCATTAATTTTTGTTTTATCCAAAATTCATAGTTAACTTACGCTCTGTATAATTTTTTGTTAAAAGACCTATAAATATAAAAAGTGCAAGCTAGTTTGGATTGCTTACAGATGCGCTAGGTTAGGGTGTTGTTATACCTTATTATTATATCATATCATATCATAAGGTAATTTTTTATTTAATAAATAGACCACATGGTAAAAGAGCTGAAGGCTTATTTGCTCTTTTTACGTGCTATGTTTGGCAACGCGGTACCTTACCGTATGTTTTTAGCACGTTTAACTAAAGAATGTATACAAATCGGTGTCGATTCTGTTGGGATTGTTTGTATCATTTCCATTTTTATGGGAAGTGCTACTTTTGTCCAACTAGCCTCTCAAATGACCAATCCTTTTATGCCCAAATCTATCATAGGTCTTGCTGTTCGCAATATGACTGTTTCAGAATTAGCTCCTACCGTTATTGGTATTGTGTTTACAGGAAAGATAAGTTCTAGTATAGCTAGTGAATTAGGTTCTATGCGCATTAGTGAACAAATCGATGCCTTAGAAATTATGGGTATCAATACGAAGAACTACTTAGCTTTACCTAAAATTATTGCTACGGTCTGTATGTTCCCTTTACTGGTTATTATTGCAATGTTTCTTTCTATCTACGGTGGGTATCTCGCTTGTACATGGTTAACCACGTTCTCCCCTAAAGCCTATTTGGATGGATTAAGACAAGCATTTGATGTATATGACGTACATGTCGCACTCTACAAGTCCTTAGTATATGGCTTTATGCTCTCCTCATTAGCTTGTTACAAAGGTTTTACCACAAGAGGGGGAGCATTAGATGTAGGACAGGCTAGCACAGACGCCGTAACCAATAGCTGTCTAGCTATTCTTATAGCAGACCTATTCTTGGTGTACGGCTTACTAGGAAATCGTGTATAAATCGTTGGTATGATTTCTTTTGAAAACATCTCTAAATCTTTTAATAATAAAATTATCTTAGACCATATTAGTGGCCATTTCCAAGCTGGACAAATGAGCCTAATAATAGGTGCTAGTGGATCGGGGAAAAGTTTACTGGTCAAATGCTTGGTTGGCTTGTTGATGCCAGATCAAGGACAGGCTCTTTTTGATAATCGGGACCTTATTTATGGATCTAAGCCGTTGCAAACTGAAATAAGAAGAGAAATTGGCATGCTTTTTCAAGGGGGGGCTTTATTTGATTCGCAAACTATAGAAGAGAATGTTCGCTTCCCACTAGATGCATTGACCGATATGCCATTAGCTGAAAAAAAAGATCGGGTTAACGAATGCTTAGAACAGGTAGGATTAGCAGATGTCCAACGTAAAATGCCCAATGAATTAAGTGGTGGTATGAAAAAAAGGGCGGGTATAGCTAGAGCTATTGTTACCCACCCTAAATATTTGTTTTGCGACGAACCTAACTCAGGTCTAGATCCTCAAACGGCATTGAAAATTGATGAACTAATTGCTGAAATTACCTATACCTATCGAACAACTACCGTAGTGGTAACGCACGATATGAATACGATCCTCTCCTTAGGGGATTTTATCCTATTCCTACATCAGGCTAAAAAAACATGGGAAGGTAGCTCCAAGGCTATTTTACATACCGATGTAATTTCGTTGCAGAACTTTTTATTTGTTGGAAAATTTAAAACGTTTCTTTGCTCTTCCATGTAGAACAGCTTTCCATTAGCTGAGCATGCGCTTTGTCCCTTTTCCGTAGTGAGATGCGCGGTTGTTACAGGGATAGCGCAAAGGTGGGATCTCTTTTTAAGGCGAGATCCCTTGTTTATATTTTTCTGCTGAAGACAAGCTCCCTATGTAAGCATACACCTGCTGCTAACCGAATTAACTTACTGCTGCATCGTATTCCCGTTTGGAGTTTACCATTAATTTTTCATACTTGCGTATACCTGTTCCAGCAGGAATCAAATGGCCCACAATAATATTTTCTTTTAATCCTTTGAGGCTATCGTACTTAGCACTAACAGCCGCATCACTTAACACTTTGGAAGTTTCCTGGAAAGAAGCCGCAGATAAGAAACTTTGCGTAGCCAAAGAAGCTTGTGTAATACCTTGCAATTTTGGTTGTGCAATAGCCATCTCTGCTGATCTTACCTGAACAGGGTCCAACCCTTTTTGCTGAAGCTGTTCATTTTCTTGAATTAACCTATGCTTAGGTACAAATTGTCCCAATTCAAACAGGGTAGACCCGCCTACCGCTTCAACAATACACTTATCATAAATACGATTATTCTCTTCTAAAAATTGGGCTTTATCAAGCATTTGTCCATGCAATAAGTTCGTATCACCTGGATCAATTACCTCTACCTTACGCATCATCTGCTTAATGATGATTTCAATATGTTTATTATTGATCTTTTCTCCCTGTAGGCGATATACACTTTGTAGTTCATTAAGAATAAATTCTTGTGCCACTAACGGTCCCTTCGTAGCTAAAAGGTCCGCAACAGCTACTGAGCCATCTGTAATAACTTCCCCTACCTTTACATAATCATTATCTTGTACCAAAATGTGCTTGGATAAAGGAATCATATATTTAGCCCGTACCCCTTCTTTAGACTCGATAAAAATTTCCCTGTTTCCTCTTTTAATACCACCATAAGAAACGATCCCACTTAACTCACTGATTACAGCTGTATTTGCTGGCCTTCTAGCTTCAAAGAGTTCCACCACACGGGGTAAACCACCTGTAATGTCACGTGTTTGGTTGATAATACGAGGAACTTTGGCTAGCACTTCTCCTTTTTGAACTACATCCCCTATTTCTACTGTAATTTGTGCTTTAACAGGAAGTGTATAGGTAGCTACAGGCTTGCCTTTTTTATCACATAGTGCAACCCCTGGTTGTTTAGACTTATCCCTGGATTCAATCATTACCTTTGCCTTACGACCAGTCTGTTCATCAAACTCTTCTTGATAGGTAATGCCTTCTTCAAGATCCAAAAACTTAACCGTTCCTTCCTGCGTAGCCAGCACCACTACATTATAGGGATCCCAATGATAAAGCTCCTGATCATAAATGACAGATGCCTTATCTTTTACTTTAAGATAGGCCCCATAAGGTACGTGGGTACTTATTAAGATTTTTTTTGAAGCAGATTCTAGGATTTGCAACTCAGCAGAACGGCTCATTACTACCTCAACTTCTTCCCCATCTTGATCCAAATAAGTAGTAGTAATTAAATCCTCAAAAGATACCATACCCGCGTACTTTGCTTTAACCTTGGCGTCCACTGCTATATTAGAAGCAATACCTCCCACATGGAAAGTACGCATGGTAAGCTGCGTACCAGGCTGCCCAATGGATTGCGCAGCAATAACACCTACCGCTTCCCCTATAGATACCATATTACAGGTCGCTAAATTTCTGCCATAACACTTTACACAAACCCCTTGCGATAAATCACAAGTTAATACGGAACGTATGAACATTTCTTCTAGGCCTGCCGCTTCTATGCTAGCCACAATTTGTTCATCGATTTCACTCCCACTCTGAATCAATAATTTCCCTGTTTTAGGATTGAATACATCCTCTGCTACTACACGTCCAAGAATCCGTTCTGAGAGGGATTCAACTACTCGATTCTCAACCTTTACAGCCTGTACACGAACCCCTTTAAGCGTACCACAATCTTCCAAAATAACAGTTAAATCCTGCGCTACATCTACTAACCTTCTGGTTAAATAACCTGCATCTGCTGTTTTTAAGGCCGTATCCGCTAGCCCCTTTCGAGCACCATGCGTAGCAATAAAATACTCAATCACATTCAACCCTTCTTGAAAGTTAGAAATAATAGGATCTTCAATAATTTCGCCTACTGCACCTTGTGCACTTTTCTTAGGCCTGGTAATCAAACCCTTCATTCCCCCTAACTGACGAACCTGCTCTCGAGAACCTCTGGCACCAGACACCATCATCATATAGACCGAATTAAAAGAATCTTGATCTGCCTCTAATTGTTCCATTAATTGATGGGTAATGCGTGTATTGGCCCTTGTCCACACATCAATGACCTGATTATATCTTTCATTATCTGTAATCAATCCCAGCATGTAATTATTCGAAATCGCCTCTATCTCTGCAGTGGCTTGTTCAATAAGCTGGCTTTTAGTAGCAGGTACTTTCACATCATCCAACCCAATGGACATGCCTGCCTGGAAGGCACTTTCAAAGCCTAATTTCTTAATGTTATCTAGAAAAGTTACAGTAGCTACCGTACCAAACTGGGCATACATATCTACTACGATACCTTGCATGTTTCTTACATTAAGCGTTTCATTGATGAAGGCCATGCCTTCTGGACAATATTCATTAAACAACACACGTCCAACCGTAGTTTCAATGTATAGCCGTTCCTCTTCGCCTATTGCATTCTTTTTACGTAGGAGCAGCTTTATATAGGCATGCTTGGATACTTTTTCATGCGCAAACGCAATTAATACCTCTTGAGGCGCATAAAAACACATCCCTTCCCCTAATACGCTATCATCAGACGTGCTTCGCTTCCCTTTCGTTAAATAGTGCAACCCCAAGATCATATCACGTGATGGAATAGTAATGGGTACGCCATTAGAAGGATTCAACACATTAAAAGGAGCGAGCATCAGTAACGTAGCCTCTGCAATAGCTTCCTGCCCAAGCGGAACATGAATGGCCATCTGATCCCCATCAAAGTCAGCATTAAAAGCTGTACAAACCAAAGGATGCAATTGAATCGATTTGCCTTCAATAAGTTTAGGTTGAAAAGCCTGTATCCCTAATCGGTGCAAGGTAGGGGCACGATTCAGCAGTACGGGATGACCTTGCAAAGCATATTCTAACACATCCCAAACAACCGCATTTTTCTCTTCAATTAGCCTTTTAGCTACTTTTACTGTTTCCGCTACACCGCGCTCTATAAGCCTACGTATGACAAAAGGCATAAATAGCTCTAAAGCCATTTCTTTCGGCAAACCACATTCATGTAGCATTAATTCAGGCCCCACCACAATAACAGATCGACCAGAATAGTCTACACGCTTTCCTAATAAGTTTTGCCTAAAACGGCCTTGCTTCCCTTTCAACATATCTGAAAGGGATTTCAATGGCCGAATACCTTCTGAAGCCACTGAATTGACCTTTCGGGAGTTATCAAATAAAGAATCAACGGCTTCTTGTAACATACGCATTTCATTGCGTATGATGATCTGAGGGGCCTTAATGTCTAATAATCGCTTTAACCTGTTATTTCTAATAATAACCCGTCTATATAAATCATTTAAATCAGAAGTGGCAAATTTACCTCCGCCTAATGAAAAAAGTGGACGCAGTTCAGGGGGAATAACAGGCAATATACGCATTACCATCCACTCCGGACGGTTCTCAACTTTTCTGTTGGGATCTCTGAACCCTTCTACAATTTTTAACCTTTTAACTACCTCCAAACGACGCTGCTGAGAGGTATCTGTCAACAATTGCTTCCTTAATTCAATAGAAAGCTTCTTGAGATCAATTCTTTTAAGAACAGATTCAATAGCTTCTGCGCCAATTTGAGCGATAAACTTATTGGGATCTGAAGGGCTCAACAATTGATTTTCTGGAGGCAACTGCTCTAAAATAGCCAGATATTCTTCCTCAGATAGAAGAGCCATAGCCTCTATGCCATCTACTTCCTTAATACCTGGCTGAACAACTACGTACCGTTCGTAGTATATAATTTGCTCTACTTTTTTAGTAGGAATGCCTAATAAGTAGCTAATTTTACTAGGCAGTACCCTAAAATACCAAATATGAACTACAGGAACGACCAATTCAATATGTCCTACTCGCTCTCTTCGTTGCTTTTTTTCTGTAATTTCAACCCCACATCTATCGCATACAATGCTTTTATAACGGATGCCTTTGTATTTTCCGCAATGACACTCCCAATCTTTTACAGGACCAAATATACGTTCACAAAATAATCCCTTTGTTTCTGGTTTGTAAGTTCTATAATTAATAGTTTCTGGCAACATTACTTCCCCAGAGGAACGTGAAAGAATTACTTCTGGAGAAGCTAGGCTTGCCACAATACCAGAAAACTCAGTGCTATACAGCTTGTTTCTTCTAAATTTCATACCTTGTCTAAACAGATAGCATAATCACTGGATAATCCGTATAATACGTACACTATTCCATACGATTACTACGGTACCAGCGTGATTTCAAGACCCAATCCTCTTAACTCGTGAATCAATACATTGAATGATTCCGACAAATTTGGCTTAGGGATATTATTTCCTTTTACAATTGCCTCATAGGCCTTAGATCTGCCCACTACATCATCTGACTTGGTATTAAGCATTTCTTGTAAAGTATAAGCCGCACCATACGCCTCCAATGCCCAAACTTCCATTTCTCCAAACCGCTGCCCCCCAAATTGGGATTTCCCCCCTAATGGCTGCTGTGTTATCAAAGAGTAAGGACCGGTAGAACGTGCATGCATCTTATCATCTACCAAATGGGCAAGCTTCAACAAATACACTACCCCAACGGTAACCTTATGCTCGAATAGAAGCCCCGTTCCGCCATCATAAACGGCTGTCTTACCAAAAGCAGGTAACCCTGCACGCTCCAATTCCGCTGAGATTTGCTCTAACGGCATACCTTCAAAAATAGGATTGGAATAACGCCTATCTAATGTATAACCAGCCCATCCTAAAACGGCTTCATATAGCTGGCCTAAATTCATACGAGAAGGCAACGCAAGCGGACTCAATACCACATCTACAGGCACCCCGTCTGCTAGGAATGGCATATCTTCTTGCGGAACAATCTTACACACAATGCCCTTATTACCATGTCTTCCAGACATTTTATCCCCTACCTTAATTTTTCTTTTTTCTGCAATATAAACTTTAACTACCTGCACTACTCCCTTGGGCAACCCATCCCCTGCTTCTAATGCAAATTTTTCACGCTTAAAACGTACTATGTAACGCCTACGCTTTTTACTATAGCCTTCTATAATGCGTTGGATAAGCACATTTTTACGATCATCCTTTGTCCAATTATCTAGTAGTAAATCACCAATGAAATGGCTTTCCTCTGGAACATTGTAAAGGGATTCATCCTGATAAATATTTTTTTTAGGAAAGAGCTTTTCACTAATTACTTGACTGCTAAACTTACTGCCTGGCTCAATGATTATATCCCCAAATTGATGGTAGATACCATCCGTCACCATACCGTCTAAAAGCGTTGATAACTTGGTAATAATTAATTCCCTTAATTTCAACAGCTCCCTAGCATGTGCTTTTTTTAATAATTCTAGCTCTTTTTTTACTTTTAGCTTGCTTTCCTTATCCTTGGCAGGACCAGAAAATAGTTTGGTATCTATAACCATCCCCTCCATCCCAGGAGGAACTTGTAAGGAGGTATTCTTAACATCTCCTGCTTTATCACCAAAAATAGCTTTTAATAATCTTGCTTCCGGCGTAACATCTATCTCCCCTTTAGGCGTAATTTTGCCAATCAATATATCGCCTTCCTTAACTTCAGTTCCTATTCTAACAATACCATTGCTGTCTAATTTACTAATAACAGCTTCGCTAACATTGGGAATCTCGTTGGTTAATTCCTCCGCACCAAACTTAGTATCTTTTACTTCTAAGACAAATTCTTTGATATGAATAGAAGTAAAGAGATCATCCTGTACTACCCGTTCAGAAAGCACAATACCATCCTCAAACGTATAACCCTTCCAAGAAAGGAAAGCAACTTTTAAATGTTTTCCCAATGCCAATTCCCCTTTCTGAGTAGCATACCCCTCGCAAAGCAGCTGTCCTTTCACTACAGCATCCCCTTTAGAAACAAGCGGAGATAGGTTGATACAGGTATTGCGATTGGTACCTCTAAATTTGTCAATAGGATAGGTTACAGAAGCCGCGTCAAACGCAACCAGCGCTTCTTCTTCAGAGCGATCATAGGTAATGATAATTTTTCTTCCGTCTACATAGGTTACCCTTCCATTCCCCTCAGCAGTGGGTAACCCCTTGAACTCTTCCGCAACTCTTTTTTCTACACCTGTTCCGACAATGGGCCTATCTGGCTTAACCAAAGGAACCGCTTGCCGCTGCATATTGGAACCCATCAAAGCACGACTGGCATCATTGTGCTCCAAAAAAGGGATCAGGGAAGCGGCAACCGAAGCAATCTGACTACTAGCAATATCCATATAATGCACCTGCTCTGGCTTAACAAGCGGATATTCATCTGCGCTACGTACCTTGACCCGCTCATCTAAAATTCTACCGTCAGCATCTAAACGCACACTGGCTGGCGCAAAATTAGCTTTTTCTTCTTCCGAAGCACTGAGGTAACAAATGGGACTATCTAACAATACCTGCCCATTATGTACTTGCCTATAGGGCGTTTCAATAAATCCCATGCTATTCACCCGCGCATACATACAAAGAGAAGAAATCAATCCAATATTCATTCCTTCTGGCGTTTCAATGGTGCACAACCGACCATAGTGGGAATAATGGACATCCCGAACCTCAAAACCAGCACGATCTCTAGAAAGCCCACCAGGACCTAATGCAGATACCCGACGCTTATGGGTAATCTCGGCTAAGGGATTTACCTGATCAATTAATTGAGAAAGAGGATTAATGCCAAAGAAAGCATTGATGATAGAAGAAAGTGTCCGGGCATTAATTAGATCTACTGGCTTAAAAGTTTCCGCTTCCCGTACATTAATTTTTTCTCGAACAGCCCTAGCCAATCGCGCAAGCCCTACGCTAAATTGGGTAGCCAATTGTTCTCCAACAGAACGCACACGACGGTTGCTTAGATGATCAATATCATCTACTGAAGCTGTACCATTCACTATTTTAATAAGATAATGAATAATATGTATAATATCTTCCTGTGTTAAAACAGCCGTTTTTAAAGGAATATCCAAGTTCAATTTTTTATTGATCCTATAGCGGCCTACACTACCTAACGTATAACGCTTGCTGCTAAAAAGCAGTGCTTCTACGGTTTCACGTGCTGTTTGCTCATCTGGCGCTTCTGAATCTCGTAACTGACGGTAAATATGCTGGATGGCTTCCCTTGTGTCATTGGCTGGATCCTTACTAAAGGCATTGTACACTGCACTATAATCAGCACAAGTTGTATCTAACTTATGCAGCATAACCGTATCTACACCTGAAGCCAATATAATTTCTATAGCGTCCTCATCCAATGGAGTATTCCGTTCTGCAATAACTGCATAGCTGGTCCATGCTACTACCTCACCTGTTTCCTCATCTATAATATCTTCTACGTTGCGCTTTACAATACGAGCAGCTAGCTTGCGTCCCATATGTTGCGCTAGTATGGGTTGCGTTGCCTCTACTTCTTCTGCCAGGTCAAATAGGTTAAGGAGCTCTTTATCACTACCATAGCCTATCGCACGCAGCATGGTCGTAATAGGAATTTTCTTTTTCCTATCTACATAGATATACATTACACCATTGACGTCAACCGTAAATTCAATCCAAACACCTTTGGCAGGTACTACCTTAGCAGAGTAAATATTTGATCCGCTAAGATGCTTGTTTTCAAAAAAGAAAATACCAGATGATTTATGTACCTGAGAAACTACTACACGCTCTATACCATTTAAAATAAAAGACCCTTGCTCCGTCATATAAGGGATATTGCCTAGAAAGACTTCTTGCTCAACTCCCTCATATTTACCTGTTTGGTCATCTTGCTGTATCAAACGCAATTTGACTTTCAACGGTACATCATAGGTTAAACCACGCTCAATACATTCCCGAGGCGCATATTGGGGAGGATCTATGGTATAATTGATAAATTCTAAGGTGCAATTATGCTTGGGATCTTCAATGGGGAAGTGCTCCATAAAAGCTTTATAGAGCCCTTCACGCATTCTATTTTCTGGAGTAACACCCAACTGGAAAAAATCTTTAAAAGATTTTAATTGGATATCAAGCAAACTAGTACAACTACTAAAGCTATCTGAACTATTGCTGTGGCGTTCTTTGTTAGGTTGATTGTTTTTCACGAAGGTACTATCCGTTTATAGTTTTATGCATTAAAAAGAAGCAAGACACACATTCCCACATGTAATATGCATGCAACAGTGTAAAATGCTTAATAAGCTGAAACTAATGTCCATTTCTCAGCCACTTTAACTAGCATATATAGAGGTTTTAGAGCCAAAACTCCCTATAACTTATCTTCCTTATCCTAACAGTAAAGCAGATATTGCTTTTATATTTATTTTAGCTCTACCTCTGCCCCTTCTTCTTCCAGCTTTTGTTTCATGGTATCTGCTTCCTCTTTCGTTAATTTTTCTTTTAACGTAACAGGGGCTTTATCAACCATTCCTTTAGCTTCTGTTAAAGCTAACCCTGTAAGCTCTCTAACCCGTTTTACCACAGCTAACTTACTGCTTCCTGCTGACTTCAAAACTACATCAAAGGCTGTTTGTTCTGGTGCAGCTTCTCCACCTGTCGCAGCAGGGGCTGCTGCCATAACCACAGGAGCTGCTGCTGCTGGCTCAATGCCGTGTTCCTGTTTTAAAATATCGAACAACTCGTTCGCCTGCTTAACCGTTAAATTAACAAGCTGCTCCGCTAAAACTTTTAAATCAGCCATATTTATTATAAGTGTTTATTAAATAATTGATATATATACACAAAAGAGATCCATTTGGTTAAAGGGAAGCTTTCGATAAAGTTTCTACTACACCCATTAAACGCCTCTCTCCAGATTGGAGTGCAGCCATTACATTGGCCATAGGGGATTGGAGCAGGGCAACTATATCACCCAATAACTCCACCTTCGACTTCAAGTTACGCAATGCCTCCAAATGCGCTGGCCCGATAAACAAATCACCATAAATAGAAGCTCCCTTAAGAAGAGGGCGATGCAAACGTTCTGCTACCCAAAAATCTTTTAACATTCTTGCAGGCGTACTTGCTTTCTCAGAGACAAACAAAATCCCAGAAAAACCGCTCAAAACTTTAGAGAAAAAAGGTGCATGCGTTTCTCCTTTACCAGATCGTTCCAATGCTTTCTGAATAAATGTATTCTTAGCTACTTGATAGAGCAACTTTTGTTCTGCACAGCTTTTCCTAAATTTATTTACTTGCGCTACGGTAAGCCCCATGGCGTCCACTACATAGAAACAATCATACGTAGTAAACTTGTTTGCCAAATCCTCTATAACTGTTAATTTTTCTGCACGTTTCATTTTTCTAAAGTCCAATGGCTATACTTCTATCTATAAAAAAACCTTTGCTCATCGTGCTAGACAGACTGATACTATTGATATAAAGTCCCTTTGAAGTAGAAGGCTTCAATCTTACAACCGCTTTTAGTAATTCCACTATATTCTCTCCAATCTTTTCTACTGGAAAAGAAATACGCCCTACACTGCTATGCACAATGCCATACTTATCGGTCTTAAAACTGATTTTTCCAGCTCTTATCTCTCTAACCATCCCAGCAACATCCATAGTAACCGTACCCACTTTAGGATTAGGCATTAATCCTCTGGGACCTAATACAGCACCTAGCTTACCCAACTTAACCATCACAGTAGGCATCGTAATAATAACATCTACCCCTGTCCACCCCTGCGCTATCTTATCTATATAGGTATCTAACCCTACATAATCTGCCCCTGCTTCTGTTGCCTCTGCTTCTTTATCGGCTGTACAAAGCACTAAAATACGACATGGCTTACCGGTCCCATGTGGGAGTGATACGCTACCCCTAACCACTTGATCCGATTTCTTTGGATCAACGCCTAAACGAATCGCAACATCCACAGAAGCATCAAACTTGGTCGAGGTAGCTTGTTTTACCAACTCGACGACTTTATTTAACGGATGCATCTCTTTAGAGAGCACAACTGTATGACATTTTTTATTCTTTTGCCTTCCCATTTCTATATTCTATATCTGAATGATGCTAAGCCCAAGGTGCATTACCTTCTACCGTAATCCCCATACTTCTTGCTGTCCCAGCGACCATACGCATGGCAGCATGTACATCTAAGGTATTGAGGTCGGGCAACTTGCCTTCTGCAATTTGTTGGATTTTCTCCCAACTAATACGTGCTACCTTCCGCCTATTTGGTTCAGAGGAACCTTTTGACACTTCTGCAAGCTGCATAATCGAAACAACAGTAGGCGGTGTCTTAACAATAAAATCAAACGTCTTATCTTGATAAACGGTAATAACAACCGGTAACAATTCCCCCTGTTTTTCCTTGGTTCTAGCATTAAATTGCTTACAAAACTCCATGATATTGATGCCCTTGCTACCCAAAGCTGGACCTACAGGCGGTGCAGGATTAGCGGAACCACCTTTGATCCGCAACCTAACATAACCTACAACTGGTTTAGACATAACATATTGTATTTTAACTTGAGCAAAGACTTCACTGCTAAAGAAGCTTTTTAACTTGTGTATAACGCAATTCTACGGGCGTACTCCGTTCATCAAAAATTTTAACCACTACATTAAGGGTTTTTTTCTCCTCAAAAATTTCTTCTATTTCCCCAGAAAAACCCACAAAAGGGCCATCTATAATTTCAACCACTTCACCTACCATAAAAATAGTCGCTAGCTTTACATCAACAGGATCTGATTCACTTGCTTTCCCTATAAAACGATCCACCTCTACTTGACTTAAAGGGAGTGGGGCATCAGTAGCCTTCCACCCTTCTACCCCTAAAAAACCTAAGATCCCTCTGATTCTCCTGAGCAGTTGCATCAATAGGAATAAGCTATTGGAAAGATCTGCTTGCAAAAAAATATAGCCCGGACATTTATTTCTATTTTTGATAGTTTTTTTTCCGGCACGTATCTCATATACCTTCTCATAAGGAATAAATACCTCTCCTACCCTATGCTGTAACCCTTCCTTGAGAAGCTCTACCTGTAAACTGCTCTTTATTTTTTCTTCCTGCTTACTTATAACCTTAAGCACATACCATTGTAACGTATCCATGCCACTAGTCTACTTTAAAAAGCATTATAAAACCAAATAAAAGCTTCCCTTAAAGACAAATCCATCAATCCAATAAACAATGCGAATATAAAAGATGCTACCAGCACCAATAATGCATTACTTTGCAGCTTACCGTAAGGAGGCCAAGTGATTTTATACTTAATCTCCTGAATTAAACTTTGTACAAACAGCTTTAACTTTGACATATTTTATTTTATGCACGGGTGGGGAGACTCGAACTCCCAACCTATGGTTTTGGAGACCACCACTCTACCAATTGAGCTACACCCGTATGGATGCGTTCGGGCTACCCCAGCAAGGAACAGTACATACCACCCTCAACAAAAGAGAAACCATACCCCTTCTATTCAATAATTTCTGTTACCCGTCCTGCACCAACTGTCCTCCCTCCCTCACGAATCGCAAAACGCAACCCTACTTCCATGGCAATACTATTTATTAAGGCAATCTCTAAGTTAACATTGTCTCCTGGCATTACCATTTTTACATCATCCGGTAATTTTATCTCACCTGTAACATCCGTTGTCCTAAAGTAGCACTGCGGCCTATACTTGCTAACAAATGGCTTGTGGCGCCCCCCTTCTTTTTCAGTTAACACATAAATCTCCGCCTTAAATTTGTGATGCGGTTTTAAGCTGCCTGGTTTACAAATGATCATTCCACGTCGAATGGCATCTTTATCTACGCCACGCAATAGAAGCCCTACATTATCCCCTGCTTCCCCTCTATCCAAGATTTTACGAAACATTTCTATTCCTGTAACGGTAGAAGTGAGCTTCTCCGCTCCCATACCAATGATTTCTACTGGACTACCTGTAGTAATCACACCTTTTTCAATTCTACCTGTAGCAACCGTTCCACGCCCTGTAATCGTATGAGTACCTTCTATCGGCATCAAAAAATCTCGGTCTATCAAACGTACCGGCAAAGGAATATGTCCATCCACTGCGTTCATTAACTCCTGTATCTTAGCCTCCGCTTCAGGCTCACCATTGAGCGCACCTAATGCAGAACCATGGATAATGGGCGCATTATCCCCATCAAACTTATAGGTACTCAAGAGCTCTCTAACTTCGAGTTCTACCAGTTCAAGTATTTCAGGATCATTTACCGCATCCACCTTATTCAAGAAGACAACGATACTAGGAACACCAATTTGATTGGCTAACAGAATATGTTCTCTCGTTTGAGGCATAGGACCATCCGTAGCTGCTACTACAAGGATCGCACCATCCATTTGCGCGGCACCTGTAATCATGTTTTTGACATAATCTGCGTGACCAGGACAGTCTACGTGTGCATAATGCCTTGTTTTAGTTTGGTATTCTACGTGCGCTGTATTAATGGTAATACCGCGTTCTTTTTCTTCTGGCGCTGCGTCAATGGATGAAAATTCTTTCTTTTCCGCCAATCCCGCTTTAGACAACACAGCAGTAATCGCAGCAGTTAAGGTTGTCTTGCCATGATCGACGTGCCCAATGGTACCAATGTTTACATGTGGTTTTGACCGATCAAATGTCTCCTTTGCCATAATAATATGTATTCTTTAGATTTAAAATAAAAATATTAACCAAATAATTTTTGTTGGATCTACCCAAAACCTATGCACACATCCACCCCAGCTATAGAGCCAATGACGGGATTTGAACCCGTGACCTCTTCCTTACCAAGGAAGCACTCTACCCCTGAGCTACACCGGCCCTTCACACAAGCTTTAAGCTTTAAATGAAAGAGCGGGAGACGAGTCTCGAACTCGCGACCTACAGCTTGGAAGGCTGTCGCTCTACCAACTGAGCTACTCCCGCCTTATTACATTACCCTAGCTTAAAAATTAAGCGTAACCTCTACTAAACATTTGTATACTAGTGGGGAGAGAAGGATTCGAACCTTCGAAGCTATACAGCAACGGATTTACAGTCCGCCCCAATTGGCCACTCTGGCATCTCCCCCTAAGTACATAACAACCAATACCAAACAAAAAAAAATAAACCAGCAATCTATTTATTCCCTATAACTAAGAGCAAACTAAACAAGTATACGAAATATATCCATTCTCTACAACCCTACCACGACCCACTCTGCATGGAATAGCATGGCCTATGGAATTTTTCCTTATGTTATATTCTCTACATTCTCATGCATTTTGTTCCTTTTCAAGACACATTGCGCGCAGCTGCCTATGGATAGAACATCCAACACCTAACACCTTGCCCACAAGGAAAAACCTTGCGTGCCGCCTAACAGGTGAGATAAAACGATACAGAGTAAGGCTTTATAGCACCACAAGTAGTACTATCCCTTTCCCTTAATACCCCATCGGAAAAAAGAGGAGTAAAGGTATAACTACCAATTAGACCAACAAAACGATACCCTATACCTATTTGTCCACTAAACGCAAAACGATTCAGGTTAAAATCATTGTCACGGTACAAGGAGCTGATTGCGTCGTGCGCTTCATAACCAATGGTAGTAGCAGAAGCAAGGCGCACCCCTAGCTTTCCACCCAACCAAACATGCACGCCTTCTCTCGACTGCTCTAATACACTATTAAACCGCATGCCCAATAGAAAGTCCATATAAGAAACGTTCCACTGCGAATATTTTACAGCACTTGGCTGTATAAGCCCCCAATTGTCTCCTCCTAAATCTTCTGAATCTATTGCACCATATTCTGTATTATTTTTTCCCTTCTTGCGCAACGTAAAGTTCTCTTTTTTATCACTTTTAAACGAATATTGTAACGTACTAAAGCCAATTCCTCCCCCTATTGCAAAACGGGATTTTTTTATACGTACAGCGTACAAAAGGGAAGGGGTTGGCCAGCGCATAAAATCGCGCCAAGACCATCTTTCCATACCTAATGAGGACTTCCCTGACTGATGCAACCAATCCTTCTTGAGCAATTCCAATACAAATACAAAATACCTCTGCTCAATAATTGGCTGATAGGTATCAGACGCTTTGTTCATTTGCGCTACCGAAATAACAGGTTTTTGTGTGGTCGCAACAGAAGGCGTAGCAACTGCCCCCTGCAGAGCAAGACAAAATACGAACCAATACCATGCTTTCTTTTTCACGATTAGTCAATTTTAGATTTAAAACTTTGGTAAATATAATAATATATTTGCTTTATTTATTGCTGCGTAATAAAACAAAAGGGAAAGAGCTGATTCTAGCTAAAAATCACACATAATAAGGAATATTTAAAAATAAAAATAAAGGATGCAAGGTTACTTATTTTTTATCGTAAGGCAATATAAGTAAATTATTTTAATATTTTTTACTAAATTTCAAAAGCAAGGCAGAGAGAAATGGACTTGTAGCTTAACTGGATAGAGCACTGCACTACGGATGCAGCGGTTAGGGGTTCGAATCCCTTCAAGTCCACTATCCCCCAAAAAGTGTAAAGCAGCAGGGTATTCTAACAAACGACTACGGTCTAATGCCAACTAAGGTGTTGCATTGATAGGTTTCTGCTATTGCTGTAGCTAAACTTACGATTATGTCTCTACAAAGGATACTATATGTTGCCAGTGAAGTTGCTCCTTTTTTGGAAACTTCTCTTATAGCAAGTTGTCTGCGTAAGCTTCCAGAAGCCATGCAGCACAAGCAGCTTGATGTTCGCATTATAGTACCTAAGTTTGGTGTCATCCATGACCGTTTAAATAGGCTACATGAAGTATTGCGCTTATCGGGCAATATTGTTTCCATAGATGCTGCGGCGTATGCTATTACAGTAAAAGTAAGTACGATACCTAATGTACGCCTACAAGTTTACTTTGTGGATAATGAAGTTTTATTTGGGTGTAGAAAAGCGGTATTCCAAGATGCTTCCAACTATTTTTTTGCAGACAATGATTTACGTATGATTTTTTTCTGCATGGGGGTTATGGAAACCCTTAAAAAACTGGAATGGGAAGCAGATGTTGTACATTGTCATGGTTGGATTACTAGCTTACTGCCTCTTTTTTGGAAAAAATTATACCAGCAGCATGCTCTTTTTACAAAAGCAAAGCTTATCACCACACTTTACAATACGACTTATTCCAATCATTTTCCTCTATTAGCCAACAGAATAGAAAAAATAGGCATTTCAGTAGAAGATATGGCATTACTAGCTACAGGTAATTTTTGTAACATAATAGAGCTGGCCATGCAATATTCCGATCTGGTATTGCGTGGGGAAATGCTTAATGAAGCTGAATTTAAAAAATTACCCAAAGCTCAAGCATGCCTGCTGGTGCCAAATGACGAGCAGTATAGTGCGCGCTGTCTTGCATTATACCATGAGCTCTTAGGGGAGTAGCCCCCAAAGGCAAAAAAAGCTATGACCTGCATGAAAATGACACTATAACCGTATCCGAAAGTTATCAAAAAGGAGTAGATGCAGAAGCAAATTGGACAAAAAAAGGACATACACTTTACTATGGCGATAAGAGCCATCTTCTTGTGGAAAGTAAAGAAGGATTGGTTCTAGCAGTCAGTACCATAAAAGCCTCTAGCCATGATAGTAGTTATGTACAGGTTTTGTTGAATAAAGTAGCCCTGCAACGCCCCTTATCACCTACTGCTAAACGATTTAATAAACTGGTAGCAAAGAGACGTTATAAGGTAGAACGTCTCTTTGGAAGCATTGACAAGTTGGTTCCGTAGTTCAGGAATCCGTTATATAGGCCTTGCTAAAACCCATACGCAATAGCTTATGGAAGCAATAGCCTACAACTTATACAGGGCTCCTAATAGTATAGTAAGCGGTATTTAGGGAGATGGTCTATCCAAAATGGATTAAAAATTCTAAAAATCAATAAATAATAAAAATACCTAGCCCTATAACATCAAAAATCAAACCTAATAAGCGTAGAAACATATAAAAAATTATTTTATCGATTTATCACAACGGTCTCGTAATAAAAAAGAACGGGCTGTTTTTACAAAAAAAATTTAGCAAAACTTAAACCCAATGTTATTACAGCTGTATTTGTAGGGTTTATCTGGTTATAGTTAGTTTAATTATATATAGCTGGAAAGTAAAATATTTTGGGCGATGCCTTCCCTGTTGTATGTCTAGGGAGTTGCCTATGCAGTTTATTTTAATGGCAAAATAACTAAATAACAAATCCAAGATTGGATAATAGGCTTTTGCAACAATTTTTATACATAAATATAGAATAGCTAGTTGTATAGCCCTACATTATATTGTATACTTATGGGTAGGTAAGCTATGGTTGTTGTATAACAAGCTATAGCTGTACAATGTGAATAAACTATTTATTATTCATAATGACACTATGGAATAATTTACCACTTGTAATGACAGTAACTTTTCTGCTGCTGACCCTAGCAGTAGGACTCTATTACAGTAGGAAAGTAACTACTTTGCGGGAATATGCAGTAGGCAATAAGGACTTTACTACTGCTGCATTGGTGGCAACTATGTTGGCTACTGCTTATGGTGGAGGTGGATTGGTAAGGACGGTAGAGTGTATACATTATTTTGGTTTATACTGGATAGTAAAATCATTATTTTCTGGCTTTGGCATCTGGATGCTTAACCCATTGGCATTACGGATGGAATCTTTTATGCAGCATTTGTCCATGCCAGAAACTGTAGGTAGTGTATTTGGTAAATGGCCACGTATTTTAACAGCTTTATCTACCATTTGCACTTATGTTGCCAGTTTTGCTATTCAAACCAATATTGTAGCTCGTTCGTTTGCCATGTGTTTAAACCTGGAAGAACACAGCATGCATACCATTGTTGCTACTATAATTTTAATTACTTACTCTACAAGTGGGGGGATTCGTTCTGTTACTTTTACGGACGTATTACAATTTTTAACCTTTGCGATTGTAATACCTTTTTTAGCTTTCTTTATGTTTAAGCAAACAGGGAAGTCCGTAACAGAAATTATTACGCTCTTACAAAAAGAAGAAAAATTCCGTTTGAGCACCGTATTTCATTTTGATAAAAAACTATTGATTATGATAGGGTTGTTTTTAGCTGGATTGATGTCTTATGTTACACCTACGGCTATCCAACGAGCCTACATGTGCGCTACTCCTCGCCAGGCAAATAATGTTTTTTTTTATACTGGGATCCTCTACTTTATCATAAAATTTACTATAGTCATCCTAGCCATAACAACTTTTATCTCGGATCCAAGCTTATCACAAAATAATGTCTGGCATTATATCATGGGACACATACCTCCCTTTTTTAAAGGGCTGGTAGCCATTAGTTTATTAGCTATGGCTATGTCTACGGCTGATTCTAAATTAAATGTTTGTGCTGTTATAGTTAGTCATGACATAATGGGCAGTTTCCAACATTATGCAATCTTCCGAAAATTTTTTAGTAGGCACTCGCTTGCACTAACAAGGGTTACCTCTATCATAGTAGGTATTTTTGGCATGATGGTAGCGCTTAAATATAAAAATTTGTTACACTTGCTTCAATTAACTTTTGCTTTCTCTCTCCCTGTCATTACTGCTCCCTATGTATTGGCGATATATGGATTGCGTAGCAGTTCCCGGACAGCATTAATAGGTATGATTACGGGTATATTTTCTATTTTAGCTTGGCATAAATGGATAAAACCAATAGCTGCGGTGGATGGTTCTTTCTTTTGTATGTTAGCCAACGGCTTAGCCATGCTAGCCGCCCACTATCTATTGCCGCAACCAGCAGGAAGCGGATGGGTACCTCCTGATAAAATTTACCTACAGAGGCAACAGGAAAAGGAAAGAATCGCGAAGCGTAATAAAAAAGAACGTGCCATTTTTTTTACAAAAGAAAATTTAGCTAAGCTAAAACCGAATGCCATTACAACTGTATTTGTAGGGGTTTATCTTATTATAACTAGCTTAGTTAGCAGCTGTTACTACAACGCGCAAACAAAGACAGTATGGCAATGCCTTCCCTTTTATATGCTAGGGGTTGGGTATATAGGTTATGTAGCCTTCTTGAAGGAAAATAACAAAATTTCAGATTGGACAATAGGCAAATATTGGTTTATAAGTGTATTAGTTGGATTCCCGCTCCATCTTCTCTTTAGCTGCTTCCTATGCCAAACACTTTTAGTCCCCTTCCTTTTATTTTTTACCCATGGAACGGTTCTATTGTGGACACTTCCCTTCTATTGGAGCCTAAGAGCACTAGCTATTACGGCAGGGGGTATGCTAATAGCTATTTGCTGTTGTAAAGCAACGGTAGTATGGCCTGATCCTATGATAGTATTGCCTCTGGTAGGAGTGGGCTCATTTCTAGTAATGTCAGTTGTGTATTTAAAAAAACAAAATAGGATTCAACAAGAACGGGTGGCCTATTTTTTGCAAAAACAAGCTACACAAGAAGCCTATGAACTAAAAAAATTAGCCTATAGTGAAGAACTCCCTACTGCTTCTCCCCAAAATACCTTAGCCCAGGAGGGAACTATTTTAGAAAAAGCCATCCAAAATGTTACGCAATCTATTGCCTTTGTAGACAGTACTACCCCCTTTCTCAAAGAAGACTTTCAAAGCATCCTAGATAAATTTGCAGAATGGGCATTCTATTTAAAGCAGCGGGCTAAACGCCAAGACCAGCTCCTTTTACAACCGACTGCTATCCCGTTAGTGGAACTCATCGATGCAGGAGAGGTAGTCTACCAAAAAGAAAAAGGCTACTTACCCCGTTTATGGATAGAGGAAGCCGTAAATATACCCGATACCATGCTAGGCGATAGGGAGCAGTTGGTACGCCTTCTCTTCCTAGCCTTTAGCTATGTAAAGCAATCCAGCGTTTCTCCGCGCTCCCTTATTACCCTACAGCTGCAGCCTACCCAATTGCGCTACAAAAAAAGAGAACCGCTTGAAGCGGATGGAGCCCCTGATTGTATCTCTTTTCCTGCGTTGGCTTTGGTATTGCGTACAGAAAATAAAAACATCCCCCTATCTACCCTACAAGCAATATATGACGTAGAAGACGCTTCCACTACCCAACCAATGGATCCTTTTGTATCTCCGCAAATGGTAAACCTTCGCAAAGAAAATTTAGCATCGATTGTGCATGCGCACTATGGGCTTCTGTTGTTGCCCCATGCAGAACAGCTGGTCTGCCTACTCCCCCTAGATGTAACCCAAGTAAGAGAGGAGATGCTAGCACTTTCCTTACCGAGGGAAGCCGGTACCCAAGAGGAAGCCTCTATTACGCCCCATGAAAAGACCGCATCATTAGCAACATTGTCGTCGTTTCATGATTGGATTCCTTCCTTTGAAAGTATAGATCCTTTCCTTATTGCAGAAGTACTGCTCTTACTGCGGCGCTGCTATGGATTTAAACGGCATGCATCGGGGCAGCTTTTTTATGTACGGGCCGTAGGGATTGCTGAGTGGGTAGCTGCCTGGACAGATGGCCATGCTAAACTGGTTTATGCGACGCTGCTGTATGATTTGGTCCGCTATACCAGACTGCCGCTTTCCTATATCAAAGGTAATTATAATATGGGGGTGTACTGTTTTGTAGAGAATGTAATCGCTATAGACAGCCGGGAGCGTTTAGAGGAATCGCTGCTGGCTATTACCAACCGCTTGAAGGAATCCTTGCAAAAAGAGCATATTTCTGTACTCTATGTGAAGCTGGCAGAGCGGCTATACGATTTAAAACAGGCTTCCGGTTACAAAGATCCTGCCGTTGTACAAGCCATGGCCAAAGAAAGCTTAACCATTGATGTGGAGCTGGCCCAGCGCTATGGAGAACCAGGCATGGCGATCCTCTTGAAGCAGGCAGCGGAGGAAGTATTGGCTGGTAATAAGCCTACAGAACCTGTTTGAGGAATTATTGCGTATACTTCAGGAATTGCTACTTGTTCATAGAAAAATGGAATACCTAGCATAAAAAGAATGTACTGTAAAGAAATTATATAAAAAGACACATAAACAAAATAAACCACTTATTATTTAAATTAAAACATATTAAATATTGGCTTTTTCCTTCCTAACCAAAACATAAGCTGTCTAACATTTCTATATAAAACTTTTTATCTTCATTCAGTTTTTATAACATTTTTTATATATGAATATAAATTTAAGGGAAGTGATTATCTTATGGACATATGCGCTAGGAAGTAAGCTGTTTATTACAATCCCGTTTACTTCTTAAATATAAAACAAAGAGAACAAAATATGGAAATAACCTACACCTCTTGTCCAAGCCATGCAGATGTTGACTTTTTAACCGATCGGCTTAATCAGGAGGCCCATCCGTTTCAAGCCATTACTCCTTTTGCTTTTTTGTAAAGAAGGCTAAACATGAGTCAATTATAGCTGGGTTAAATGGGCTTCGGATATTTGGCTTGCTGTACATTGACCAACTATGGGTCGACCCTATCTATCGGGGTCAAGGGTTAGGTCGACAATTAATGGAACAAGTAGAGCTACTGGGGCGTAAAGAACAATGTAGTATGCTAACGGTTGCTACCCATGCGCTTGTTAGGCGCACAAAAATTTTATGAAAAACTTGGCTATATGGTCGATTTTGAAAGGCATGGCTATACCAACCAATCCAGTTGTATGTATTTAATGAAAAAATTATGATTGCATTATTATACCATAACGTTCCTTTGCTTATGGTCATAGCCTTCTTGCTATTGACGCTAGCAGTAGGTATTTATTTTCATAAAAAAACAACTACGCTACGGGAATACGCAGTAGGTAATAAAAAATTTGCCACAGCTGCTTTAGTAGCTACCATGCTAGCTACTAAATTTGGAGGGGACGATATGCCACTAGATGTAGAAGAAATTCACAGTCGAGGTATTGACTGGATATTTATAGCTTTATCAACCAGTCTTCCCTTCTTATTGCTTAGCCGTTTGGTATTGCGCATGGGGCCCTTTATGCAGCATCTCTCCATGCCTGAGACGATAGGCAGTGTATATGGTACCTATCCTAGAATAGTTACGGCTTTATCTTGTATCTGTAATTCTATTGCTGGAATATCTATTCAAATTACCGTAATCTCTAAAGCAATTGCAATGTGCATGCAATCATGTGCTCCGCAAACTATACAATATCTGACACTATTCACTACCTTCGTTTTAATCTTCTATTCTTGTTTTGGAGGGATTTCTTCCGTTACCTTTACGGATGTACTACAGTTTATAACTTTTACACTGATCATTCCTTTTTTAGCGATCTTCATGATCCAAAAAATCGACAAGCCCTTTGCCGATACCATTCCTTTTTTACAGAGTCAAACACAATTTCAATTAAGCAGTTTATTCCATTGTAATACCAGCCTAATCTCTATTATTTCCATGGCTTTATCGCTTTTAGTAGTATATATGGAACATTCTAATATACAGCGTATTTATATGGCTTCAGATGTGATACAGGCACAACGGGTTTGCCGTTATGTTAGCATTTTTAGTTTAATTATAACAATTTGTACTATTTTAATTGGTATAGCTGCTTTTATAGCTGCTCCTACTTTGCCCAGCACAGAAATCTGGACCTATATCATGCAACATATTCCGCCCTTCTTTAAAGGATTCCTTGCTATTAGCTTATTGGCTATGTCTATGTCTACGGCTGATTCTGATTTGAATGCTTGTTCCGTTATAGTCAGTCATGATGTATATGCAAGCTTACAAAATATAAGAAGGATGCCTGTTATATCTCCCTTGCTCTTGGCCAGATGTACTACTGTTATAGTAGGTTTAACTGCTATGTTCTTGGCCTTTAAGCATAATAACTTATTAGAATTATTGTGTTTAGTAATTGATTTTTTTGTGCCGATTGTAACCGCTCCTTTTCTCTTGGCTGTGTATGGTTTTCGCGGAAGTTCCCGTACAGCGTTAATCGGGATGGCAACTGGTATAGGCACTATTCTAGCTTGGAATCGGTGGATTGAACCTACAACAGGTATCAACGGCGCTTTCTTGTGCATGCTGGCCAACGGTTTAGCCATGTTAGCCGCCCACTACCTATTACCGCAACCAGTAGGAACCGGCTGGGTGCCTCCTGATAAAATTTATCTACAAAAGCAACAAGAAAAGCAAAGAATTGCGAAGCGTAATAAAAAAGAACGTGCCATTTTTTTTACAAAAGAACATTTAGCCAAGCTGAAACCGAATGCCATTACAACTGTATTTGTAGGGGTTTATCTTATTATAACTAGCTTAGTTAGCAGCTGTTATTACAACGGGCAAACAAAGACAGTATGGGCATGTATCCCCTTTTTTATGTTAGGGGTTGCTCATATAGGCTATGTAGCCTTTTTTGCTAATAAAATCTCAGATAGGGCAATAGGGATCTGTTGGTTTTTTAGTTTGTTAGTTGGATTCCCGCTCCATCTTCTCTTTAGCTGCTTCCTATGCCAAACACTTTTAGTCCCCTTCCTTTTATTTTTTACCCATGGAACAGTTCTATTGTGGACACTTCCGTTCTATTGGAGCCTAAGAGCGCTAGCTATTACGGCAGGGGGTATGCTAATAGCTATTTGCTGTTGTAAAGCAACGGTAATATGCCCTTCCCTCACACTATTATTGTCTATACTAGGGTTTGGCTTACTGCTTTTAATGATCAGTGTTTGGGCAAAAAATAGTATTATACAAAAAGAATCCCGTAATCTTTATTTCCTGCAGAAACAAGCTACACAAGAAGCCTACGAACTAAAAAAGCTAGCCTATAGCGAAGAGCTGCCTATTGCTTCTTCCCAAAGCACCTTAGCCCAGGAGGGAACTATTTTAGAAAAAGCCATCCAAAATGTTACGCAATCTATTGCCTTTGTAGATAGTACCACTCCCTTCCTTAAGGAAGACTTCCAAAGCATCCTAGATAAATTTGCAGAATGGGCCTACTATTTAAAGCAGCGGGCCAAACGCCAGGACCAGCTTCTTTTACAACCGACTGCTATCCCATTAGAAGCGCTTATCGATGCAGGAGAGGTAGCCTACCAAAAAGAAAAAGGCTACTTACCTGGTTTATGGATAGAGGAATCCGTAAATATACCCGATACGCTGCTAGGCGATAGGGAACAGTTGGTACGGCTTCTCTTCCTGGCCCTTAATCATGTAAGGCAATCCAGCGTTTCCTTTCGTTCCACTATTACGTTACAGCTGCAGTCTACCCAACTGCGCTACAAAAAAAGAGAACCGCTTGAAGAAAAAGAATCCCCTGATTGTATTACTTTCCCTGCATTGGCGTTGGTAGTACATACAGAAAATAAACAGATCCCCCTGCCTATCTTACAAACCATATATGACGTGGAAGGTCCTGCCGTTACCCAACCGGTGGTTTCTGCCCTATCTCCGCAAAAGGTAAACCTACACAAAGAAAAGTTAGCATCGATTGTGTATGCGCACTATGGGCTTTTGCTATGGCCCCATGCAGAGCAGCTGGTCTGCCTACTCCCCCTAGATGTAACCCAAGTAAGAGAGGAGATGCTAGCACTTTCCTTGCCGAGGGAAGCGGGTACGCAGGAGGAAGCGTCTATTACGCCCCATGAAAAGACCGCATCGCTCGCACAACTGTCCGCTTTTCATGATTGGGTGCGTTCCTTTGAAAGTATAGATTCTTTCCTTATTGCAGAGATACTGCTCTTACTGCGGCGCTGCTATGGGTTTAAACGGCATGCATCGGGGCAGCTTTTTTATGTACGAGCCGTAGCGATTGCTGAGTGGGTAGCTGCCTGGACAGATGGCCATGCTAAACTGGTTTATGCGACGCTGCTGTATGATTTGGTCCGCTATACCAGACTGCCGCTTTCCTATATCAAAGCCAATTATCCCCTAATCGTCTACTGCTTTGTAGAAAATACAATCGCTATCGATAGCCGGAAGCGTTTAGAGGAATCATTGTTGGCTATTGTTAACCGCTTTAAGGAATCCTTGCAAAAAGAACATATTTCTGTACTCTATGTGAAGCTGGCAGAGCGGTTATATGATTTAAAGCATGCTTTCGGTTACAAAGATCCTGCCGTTGTACAAGCCATGGCCAAAGAAAGCTTAACCATTGATGTGGAGCTGGCCCAGCGCTATGGAGAACCAGGCATGGCGATCCTCTTGAAGCAGGCAGCGGAGGAAGCATTGGCTGGTAATAAGCCTACAGAACCTGAAGGAGGGATGAAGCCTTGATGGCTTTTTAAGGTATATACCTTATATTATAATTTCGGTCATGCTTTTTTACATTATTATTGTATAATACCATACAATTAATGTGCATTACCTGATGTAACGGCTAGTGTAGAAGGTTCTTTTTGAAACAATATTGATACATAAATGTAAATAACTTGGTTTTATAGCTTTATATATTGTATACTTAGCTGTGGTTGAGCTATAGTTGTTGTATCATAGGCTATAGCTGTACAAAACTAATTTTTTGTTATTCACAATGACACTATTCAATAATTTACCCCTTGTAATGGTAATGGCTTTTCTGCTACTGACCTTAGTAGTAGGATTGTATTACAGTAGGAGAGTAACCACTTTTCGGGAATATGCCATAGGCAATAAGCAATTTGCTACGGCTACGCTGGTGGCTACTCTCTTGGCTACTGACTTTGGGGGAGGAGGATTATTGCGTTGCGTAGAAGAGACTTATATACAGGGATTTTCCTGGATTCTATTCTTCCTTTCCACTGCTCTTGGCTACTGGCTGCTCAGTCCTTTACTATTGCGTATGGGGCCTTTTATGCAGCATCTCTCTCTAGCAGAAAGTATAGGTAGCGTCTATGGCAATAAACCCAGGTTTATCACCGCTTTAAGTTCTATCGTATGCCATATATTTTATTTAGCTGCACAAATCATTGCTATGGAGACAGCCATTAAGCAATGTATAGGCTTAAGTGATAGCGGTAATATAGAGGCGATGCAAAAGACCGTTACGGTTATAGCTGCTTTTATACTGATCACGTATTCCATGTTTGGGGGCATTCGTTCCGTTACTTTTACGGATGTACTACAGTTTATAACTTTTACGGCTATTATCCCCTTGCTAGTTTGGTTTATATTTAAAATAACCAACAAGTCAATGGTGCAAGTAATCTCCATTTTGCACAAGGAACCCAAATTTCAGTTGAATAGCTGCTTGTATATGGATAAACTATTGGGGATAGCTGCATTGTTTTTAACTAATCTAACCACTTTTATAGACCCTATCACCATACAAAGAATTTATATGGCCTCTTCACCTATACAGGCTAGAAAATTATTCTTGTATTCTAGTACTTTTGCTATGGTAATAAAAGGGTTTATAACTTTAATAGCACTGTTACTTTTTGTAAAGATGCCTACATTATACAAAGATCAAGTTTGGCCCTATATATTTGAAACCCTTCCCGTTATTTTTAAAGGACTTATTGCGATTAGCATACTAGCTATGGCCATGTCTACAGCTGATTCTATGTTAAATATAGGTTCCATTATGGTAAGCCATGATATAGTAGGTAATATACAAACTACCAAAGTGCTAACAGATAAACATAAACTTGTGTTAGCTAGATTAACCGTCTTAATAATAGGTGTATGTGCCCTACTATTGGTCTTTTGGAAAAGAGATTTATTAAGTTTGTTGTATCTCGCTTTTGATTTTTCTGTCCCTATTATAACAGCCCCTTTCCTCTTGTCGGTGTATGGCTTTCGCGGCAGTTCCCGTACAGCCTTAATCGGTATGGCTACTGGTATAGTAGCTATCCTAGCTTGGAACCGATGTGTTGAACCGATAACTGCTATTAATGGTGCCTTTCCTTCTATGCTGGCCAACGGTTTAGCCATGCTAGCCGCCCACTATTTACTACCGCACCCAGCAGGAACTGGCTGGGTGCCTCCTGATAAGATTTACCAGCAAAGGCAGCAGGAAAAGGCAAGAATCGCAAGACGTAGTAAACAAGAAAGGGATGGAATACCTAGCATAAAAAGAATGTACTGTAAAGAAATTATATAAAAAGACACATAAACAAAATTTTTTTCTATGTTTCAAAATAATAACCTATTGCAAGGAATTTTAGGAAATACACGCAATATCATTCTATGTGCTATTGGACATAATCTACGACTTATCACAAGAAAAAAATTCCTAATATACACATAACCAGTTATAATTTCTGTTATATAACTAAGAATTTCTCTCTCGGAACGATTATACTTATATAATGATCAATTGAAATAGAATCTAACCTGCCATTTGAGTGTGAGAAAAAGGTAGACCGAAAATAAACCTATTGTGTAATAAATACTTCAGAGACGACCACTTAGTATAATTTACTTAAAGATCCATGTATAGCTAGTCCCCTAACTGGATAATGCAATGAAGTGTTATGTTTTGTGTAGCTTTGGCAAGCTGTATTAATTTATCTTCCAGGCTATGGAACTGGTTATGCACTATCGTTGCATTTCCTGTTAGCACCAGCGCTAAATCAATACCTATTTGATTGGCACCCAGGATGTCTGTAGACAGGGTATCACCTATCATAAGGATTCGTTTTTTAGGTATACCAGGTAGTTGATCTAAGACACGTTGGTATATAGCAGGATAAGGTTTTCCTGCATAGATAACCTCTCCCCCCACTGTTTTACTTTTTCAGCAAAATAACCAGCACAATATCTATAGACCCCTTGCTGCATAATACCTATATCGGGACAAGCACCTAGTATAGGAATTTTTCTTATACTAGCAGTCTCTAATACAGGATCCCATTGATTTAAATCTAGGTCAGCTGTTTGGTCACAATACAAAGTGAGCAGCAACAGATCAGCTTTATGTATGTTGGTTGTAAGCATGATTTGTTCGGCATCCATTAAATAGTTGATATCTTCTAGAAGATGGTATATAAATGGATACCTTACCCCCCATAGGTTTGCACTGTTTACAATCATATGGGCAGCTACGCTGCCTGCCGTAATGATTTGCTCTTCGTTAACCGCTAGATGCCACGATTGCAACATAAACAATAAAGCACTTCTCCGTACAGGCGCATTGTAAACAAAGAAAACTTGCTTATTATGTTTAGTAATGTAATTAATGTGTTCTACAACACCAGGATAAGTTTGTGTACCTTCTACAATTACACCCCATATATCAGTTGCCTCTGTTTGTACGGCCTTCTGTAGCAGTTTGTGTAGGGGCCTTTAGTGGTTTATAGTTAGGAAGGGTCCCTCTATCCCAAACAAAACCGAATGCCTATAGGCGTCTCCTCTACCGTTGCTGCCAATGTTTCTACTACAGAAAGACCACCGCTCTTATCAGTAGGACATGCTACCAACGATCGGTATATCAAATCAGCTGTGGTAAGCAGCTTCCCCTCCTGCTCTGGTAAAGGGGCCATAACGTAAAGCTGCTCTTTGGCTCTTGTAAAAGCTACATAAAGCAAATTAAAATTATCTAAGTGTGCTTGCATATGTTCTAGATAATAATCTTGAGCATAATAAGTTGCTTTCAACATCTCACTATAGTGTAAGGGCAATACAGGAAAATAATGAAAAGGCGCCTGCTGATAAGGAGCACACCATAGCAGGGGCCCTTTCTGAGGTATATGATCTAAGTTCCAATTACAAAAAGGAATGATTACTATTTTAAATTCCAAGCCTTTAGCTTGATGTATGGTCATTATCTGTAGCATATCCTCATCCGAATTTACTGGTAATGGAAAGGTTTTCCCCCGTTTTTCCCACCAACTTAAAAAGGCTTGAAGCGTATCGGTCGCTGCTGTATGGCAATAATCTAAAACCATACCTTGAAAAAAAGCTAGCACTGCATTATAGGCTTCTTCTTCCGCAAACAAAATTTTTATAAGCAGCTCAACGCAAGCGTAAAGTGGTAAACTTTGTAAAAAAGCTTTTTGATCCCAAAAAGTTTTGGGCAATACCACTGCTATAGCTGTTACCTCACGGCCCCTCCCTATATAATGATGCCAGTTAATGGGTTCCTGACCTATGTAATTAGAGTAGGTCTGGATCAACGCTATCTTATGCATAAGCTCTTCCGCACTGTTAAGATAATACAAGGCATATATTATTACTTTGACTGCTACATGGTCCCATACCAAAGACCTCGCCTGTGCAGGCATATAACCATCCCTAGCAGCGTACAAACCCCTACATAACTCTTCTACCAGCGCTGCTTCCCTATTGTTTCGAACCAGTAATACAATATCTTTAGCCGCAATAGATCTGTTCTTTAATTTTTTTAACAGATGTATCATTTCTTTTTGTACGCGTAGCTGCCCATTGGGGCGCTCCTTACTTAAAGTATCTAATGGATGGGATTTAAACAATAAAAGTTCTACATAACCTCCTTGCTGTGTAGTAGGCAGCAGCTGTTGTGCGATATCTCCATAGACCCGTTTCATTTGTTCCCACTCATAACGCAAGGGAGCAGCAGCTTCTTTAGCAGATGATAGGGTAACCTCTAGATAACGCATCAGTTGATCCGCTGCCGCACTAAAGAAAGTATTGTTAAAAGATACAATGGCTTTATGGCTACGCCTATTGGTCCTTAACGCATGGACTTTTGTTCCCTCGAATGCTGCTTCTACTTGATGGTTTAAAAGCCTCCAATCACTCCCCCTCCAACGATAAATAGATTGCTTTACATCCCCTACTAATAAATTGTCATATCCTTGAGCTAAACTATTGAGTAAAAGAGGCTTGATATTAACCCATTGAAAAAGAGATAAATCTTGAAATTCATCTATAAGAAAATGGTGGAATTTATTGCCTATTCGCTCATACAGAAAAGGGGTATCATTTTCCTGAATAAACTGATAGAGCAGGGTTGCTATATCCGATAGAAACAATACATTATGCCTACGCCTGTACTGTTCTAATTCTTTTAATAAAGCAGCCATTAAGCCAAAAGAATAAACAAAACGAGCAACTGCTATGGCTGTTCGATAACGGATCCCTTCTGTATCATACAACGCTATTGCCTCCACAAGCAAAGGATGCAACGCATCCGTTATAACCCGTGTGAGCTGTTCATTTTTAGTTGTCCTTTTGGGAATCCAGGAGGCTACAGCAGTAGCAGCTAGGAGGGCACGTTTGGTAGGCGCAAAATCTTTTGTATGGGCTATTTTCCGGAAATAGCCTATAATACCTTTATTCCCATAAGAAAAATCTTCCGGTGCTAGCTTTTCTTGTTCAAGCAAGGCAAGAGCTTTTTTACCTGTTTTCTGCATCTTTTCTTCAAAGAGAAGTAAGTTAGATTGCAAATCTGCTAGAAAATAGGGTAATACATCTTCCTGTTCCAAGGCAGCTAGTAACGCTTTTTCATGCAACTTAAATGATTCCTTATACAAAGTTTTCCCCAACTGCTGGAGCTGCGCTGCTATATGCCAGCGCTTACCCGCCAGTAAATTTTCCAAAGCAAAATCAACCAACCATTTTTGTAGGAGAGGAAGATCAGATTGTAAGAGCAATGCTACACTTTCTTCTAGCGCTAATGCTTCATCCATTTCAACAGCAAAATGCTGTTGTAGGCATAGTTCTTCAGAAAATGATTGAACAATTTTATAGAAAAAACTATCGATTGTAGTAACAGCAAAAGACTCATACTGATAGACCATACGAGACAAGAGCTCTCTGCTTCTTACCTGCAATGGTTCATGGGTCCAACCCATATGGAACAATTCCTTTTGCAAGGCAGTAGCCTCTCCGTTAGCAAGACTATGCAGGGCGGTCATAATCCGTTGCTTCATCTCTCGGGTAGCTTGGTTTGTAAAGGTTACCGCTAGAATATGTTCAAAAGCAGCTGTATCACATAAAGCCCATTTGATATATTGGGTTACCAATGTATGCGTTTTTCCAGCACCAGCAGAAGCACGATAGAGCAATAGGGCAGCCATAGGCATTTATAGGATTAGTTGCGAACACAATGTAACATCTATTTAGGGAACTACCCAGCACAATAGATCTTCCCATAAATCTACTACTATACCTTATACGATTCCCGTAGCAACCAATGCAAAGGCAATACAAACAGCAGCTACAACTGTAATACAACCTGGCAGCATAAAACTGTGGTTAAAAAGGAACCTGCCAATGCGTGTACTGCCTGTAGTATCCAGCTGAATAGCAGCCAATATAGTTGGATAAATGGGAATTATAAATATGCCATTCACTGCTATAACAGAAGCCAATAGTATCTTGGGTGGAATTTGCAATAGCAAACCCAATGGGAACAATGCCTTAATAGTAGCTGCGGAGCTACCCATCAAAGCAGACATCAATAGCAGCATAATAGAAAACTGCCAAGGTTCCGAAAGATATCGTTCAACAAACCGCAACAAGACTTCCTGGTTACATTTTACAAATGTACTGCTCAACCAAGCAGTACCCAAAAGGGAAAACATGCCCTGTACGCCAGTCATAAATGCCTTGCCTTGGATAATAGATTTGGGGGAAATACGATAGATCAACATGATCAGGCAGGCAGTGGACAGCATCATCAACGAAAGAAGCACCTCATCAGAAAGGGGTAGCTGGATAGCATTTACCTCCCAAGTAGGCCGCAATGTTTTAAAAGAACTTATGAAAAGAATAGAGAGGCTCCCAAGTACAAACAAAAGAATAGATCCTTGAGCCATTTTTCTATTGCTACAGGCAAGAGAAGAGGGATTAACAGGGGTAGTAGGAGCTGCTGTTTTATTTTCCACAGCAGCGGGCATGGCTGGCATTTTGCTGCTCAATTGACTGATTAGGCAAGCTGCTATGCCTATTCCCCCCATAGTGGAAGGAATTAAGATTTTACAAATGGTCACCATATCTATGCCATAACCCGTTAAAAAACCTGTTAAAGTAGCCATAATAGCAGATATAGGGCTAGCCAATGCACCATGCATGGCAGCAATAACAGAAAGGGAAAGAGGACGCTCTGGGCGAATCCCTATTTCTTTGGATACCTCTGCAATAACTGGTAAAATAGAATAAGCTATATGATTGGTACCACCTAAAAAGGTAATGACATAGGTTACGGCAGGGCTAATATATAGGATTCTCTGAGGGTATTTACGGATGCATGACTCAGCCAATTGTACCAAATAATGTAACCCACCTGCTGCCTCTACTGTACCTACTGCTGTAAGTACCGCAGCAATACAAAGTATAACCGGGAAAGGCGGATCTGCTGGAACAGCATTAAAAAGCAGCATATAGCTCAATATGCCTAGACTTCCTATCATACTCATACTCATCCCCTGTAGACGAGAACCAAGAAACAAAGCCAGCAACAATATCCCTAATCCTACTAGAAACATTTACGTAATGTAACAAATAATAAACGCTAGCTATCCAGCTTAGCTAACAAAAAAACCAATTCCACTTTGCGCATAAAAAAACAGCTCCATAAGAGCTGCGTATATAAGATAAAAAAGTATTTTAATAATTATCTTACCATAACCCCCTTTGCAACCATTTCTATAAATCTTCCTAATTGAGTAGTATAAAGAACATATAGGCAACTAAATACAAAAGTTAGCTAAGCGCAGGGAGGCTTTCCTTCATCCTATGTAACTAGGTAGAATAGAAGCTCCCTGCGCTGTGTATCGTAGCATTGACTATGTATTCCCTTCAACATCTTCCGAATTACCAACCGTTATTCCGTTTTTATACTGCTGCTGCTGTTGCTTTTTTTGCTGCTTTTTCTCTTTCTTTTTCTTGTTTTTTCACTGCTTGTTTATCTATTTTTTCTTTTTTTTCTCTTTCTTTTTTGCTGCTTTCTCTGCTTCTTTATCTATTTTTTCTTGTTTTTCTCTTTCTTGTTTTGCTGCTTTTTCTTGTTTTTCTCTTTCTTGTTTTGCTGCTTTCTCTTGTTTTTCTCTTTCTTGTTTTGCTGCTTTCTCTTGTTTTTTCACTGCTTGTTTATCTATTTTTTCTCCTTTTGCTGTACCACAAGAAGACTTTAATGTATCTTCAGAAGATACAGACTTGTTCTCTTTCAACCAAGAAGTTCTTTTTGGCTTAGTTATTGTATTTGGGGATGCTGCCTTCTCCATTTCATCCTCCCCTGATACTTTTTCATTGTCTTCATTGTCATTGAGAGAAGACTCCGAAGATGAGGTAGATGATGAGGGCTCAGCATTTTCAATTAATACCGCTGCATTAGTTGAAAGGGGTGGATCAACTGATGCAGTAGGCTCCCCTTTAGGAGTAGGGGTAATATTTGCTTTAGCACCATCTATGGGAACTAATTGCTTTGATAAGGAATTAGATCCAGATCCACCATTCTCCTGCATATGGGATGACTCCCTCTCTAAAGAATTTGAAGATGGGGTAGATGATGAGGGCTCAGCATTTTCAATTGATACCGCTGCATTAGTTGAAAGGGGTGGATGAACTGATGCAGTAGGATCCCCTTTAGGAGTAGGGGTAATATTTGCTTTAGCACCACCTATGGAAGCTAATTGCTTTGATAAGGAATTAGATCCAGATCCACCATTCTCCTGCATATGGGATGACTCCCCCTCTAAAGAATTTGAAGATGGGGTAAATGATGAGGCCTCAGCATTTCCAATTGATACCGCTGCATTAGTTGAAAGGGGTGGATGAACTGATGCAGTAGGAGGCTCCTTAAGAACAGAACTAGAAGGAGATGCGCTACCTCCACCTGAACACTTATTTACTTCACTTGGAGAAGGTTTCGAAGTTGATGTAGGTGATGTAGGTGGTGTAAATAGAGGGGGAGGTGGTGTAAATAGAGGGGGAGAGGAACGTTTGCTGTTTTTTGTACTTGAAGAAGAACAAGAATCAGCATACAACAACAAATGACTAAATAAACAGATCGTAACTGTTTTTTTATTAAAAAAATTTTTCGAATTCATTATATAATATAATTTTGTTTAATTAGCTACTTGCATGGTTGCGTTTACTAATTCAATAACGGAATCTCTTGCTTTACTAAGCGCTAAAATTAGCTTGGTATAAGCCATACAAAATGGTTACCTCCTGTTTTATCATCTCTCCCTTACTATTCGCATGGATGTAACTATGCCAGCATAAAGCGTTAGCAGCCTACCTTAAAAGTATATGATTAAATAACATTCAGATACAGTAAATAAATAAGAAATAAAACGCATTAAAACAAGTTTTTACACTTTCACCAGCTTATAACTTTTATAGGGTGATACCTCAAAAAAGTGGTAGATTTTAATTTTAACCTTAATCATCTCATTCACTATCAGGTCTGATAGGTTCCTCATTGCTAGAATTATCTTCTTCTGTATAGCCCTGAAAATGTTCTTTTACTCTATCCATAAGCTTTACAGCTACGCTATTTTTAGAGCCTTCATTTCCTGTTTCACACCCTTTATTTTGTAGGACAACTTTTTTCAGCTTTACTTTCCGAAAAGGCATGACTATGATCGATTTCAATGATAAACAAGCATTACTATTCAGAAAACATCTATTAAGAAGAAGGGATGAGGGACGAAGTGGACGAATCCCTATTTTTTGGCAATGAATGATAAAAGTTAGCTAGGCAGCAGGGGAAAGCTATCCATTCTATGTAATGAGATAAAACGAATAGCTTCATGCATTGTTTGCCAACGTATTATTGACTATCTGTTCCCTGCAGGAATCTTTAGATTTACCGTTGTTATGTGCTTTCTGCTTTTGCTGCTGCTTCTGCTGCTTTTGCTGCTGCTTTTGCTGCTGCTTCTGCTGCTTCTGCTGCTGCTTCTGCTGCTTCATTCGCTGCGTTTCTTGCTTTTGTTGCTGCTGCTTCATCCGCTGCCTCTTTTGCTTCTTCCGCTGCTGCTGCTGCTTTTGCTGCTTCCGTTTCTGCTTTTGCTGCTGCTTCTGCTGCTTTTGCTGCTGCTTCTGCTGCTTCTGCTGCTTCTGCTGCTTCTGCTGATACTGTTCCTGCTACTTCCGTTGCTGCTTCTGCTGATTTTTTTGCTTCATTCGCTGATACTCTTGCTTTATCCGCTGATACTTTTGCTTCTTTTCCGATGCTTTGAAGAAACAAAGAGTTTTTTTTAATTTGATCTCCTGTGTTGGGGATGCTTTCTGGTGTTCCGCTTGCACCAGTTGTTGTTTTTTTTATTCTTACAATGACAGGTTTAGTTACGCGCAATTGATCAGGTGATGGTGGCGGTGGTGGTGATGGTATCAATGATGATGGCGGTGGTGGTGGTAATATTAATGGCACTGGTTGTGGCGGTGGTAATGATACAGAAGATACATTATTATTTACATCTGATAGAGAAAGAGAAATACTCTCTTCACCTGTACTTAAACACTCAGATGATGTAGAAGAAGATGGTGGTGGTGCTATTGGTGTACTTCCGTTTCTCCCCTTACAATTACAATGATGCAAATTCAAATCAGCAGGAGGTGAACTACTTAAAGTATTATTTATTAACGGCAGATGGGGTGGGTTATTAGGGTATACACTAGCTGATTGAGCAGAAGCGCTCCCTCTACTTGCACTTAAACAAGGATTCGGAGACTGCACAGATGATGTAGAAGAAGGTGGTACTGATGATGGTGGAGATGGTGGAGATGGCGGTACACTATTTTCAGTTGATACAACTGTTTTAACCGGCCCAACCACTATGCTAGGAGGTGGATCAGTACGTAGAACGTTTTTGTTTACAGCTGGAGCCGAACAAGCGTCCGCATACAGCAACAAATGGCTAAATAAACAGACTGTAATTGCTTTTTTTTTATTGTAATAATCTTGGTTGTTCATTGTAATGCGTTTTTGTTTTATTTTATTTATTATTATTAATTATAGGGTTACGTTTGTTAATTGAATAACTGTATAACTTGTTTTATAAAAACCAAGATTAGCTGCATATAAGCTATGCAAGCAGCTACCATACTATAAGCCACGCTAACATACTAAAACATAGATAGCTATGTAAGCCAGTGAAATACTATCCATCCTTACTAAAAGAAAGTATAAGCCTAATAAATAAGTAAAAAATAAATTGTATTAAACAAATCCTTTAAGCTGTTACCTAACGTATAGTTTATACATAGGAACACCTTGCAATAGCGTTAATTCTTGCTTCCCGTTTCCATTTTAGTACCTAATTACGCTATTTTTAATTTTTAACTTTAATCCCATTCACGCTCATCTCTAAGTTTCTCTTCTTCAGGGTCTTCTTCATCGCTAGAACTGGGCATTTTTTTAATCGTCTTCTTCATCTTCTTCATCGCATTCTCCTCACTTGGCTGTGGTTCTTTGACCGAATCCCCCTCACTTGGCTGTGTTTCTTTGACGAATTCCACCTCTCCATTTTCTTTTACTTTCCATCTCCTTGTTTTTTTTAGGGACTTCCCTTCTTGAATATCACTTAAAAGATTATTTATTTGTTCATTAAGCACAGCGTTAATAGGAGGTGCGCTATTCGAAGTACTACTTCTTCCTTGAACTACTCTAGCTACTTGGCTAGAAGAGGCCCCTCCTGCTCCCGTTTTGCTAGAAATAACACCATTTTTTACCTGATTCCCATTATCTAATCCACTTTCAGTAGCTTTCATAGCAACCAAAGAAACATCTTCGCTGTCATCTTCGCTGTCATCTTCGCTGTCATCTTCGCTATCATCGTAACCAGAATCATTGCGTCTCTTATACATTGCTTTTATTAATTCAGCTTGTAGATCTGCGTTTTCTTTACTTAACCTTGAAATAGGAGATGCGCTATTCGAAGTACTACTTAGCAACCCTTCTGTTCTCCTTTTGCTAGGGGTGACATCACTTTGTGTTGGTTTAGGTGGCAGAGTAGGACCCTTTTTCTGTATTACCCCCTCTCTTTCGTTTTTATTTTCTATTTCTTTTAAAAGAAGCTCTTTTTTCTTCTCTACTAAAGGTAATTCAGATAGAAACTCATTATTGCCAGTTGATACCGCTGCTCCAGCTGGTCCAACCGCTATATGATGGAAAAGTACCTTAGGAGCAGGACTAGCAGGATATACGCTACATCTATCTGCACTTTTACCTGCTTTATTTAGCAAAATCCCAGAAGGTTGTATAGATGATACAGGAGTAGATGGTGGTAGTGGTAGGCTCTTTCCAGTTGATACAGTTGTCCCAACTGCTACAGCTTCCCCAGCTATTTTGCTAGGCAACGCATTACTAACAAAGCGCTGGCTATTTCTTATACTTGGAGATGAACAAGAATGCCCACAAAATAACAAATAACTAAATAAACGGACTACAATTACTTTTTTACTACAATAATCTTGATTATTCATTATATAATGGAATTTTATTTACTCCTATCACGCATATGGGCTACACTTACCAACCAAATAACTGTTATAATATAACTTACTATAAGAACTAAGATTAGCTGCTTAAGCCATGCAAGTGGCTACCACACTATAAGCCACGCTAACATCCTAGAACATAGATAGATAGCTAGCCAGCCCGTGAAAACACTATCCATCCCTTATTTAAGAATATAAGCCTAATAAATAAATAAAAAATAAAATGCATTAAAACAAATCTTTTAAAGCAGTTACCTGGATTTATAACTTTTTATAAAGGATGGTTATGATCTATTATGTATTATGTATCACTTGATAACCCAATAACCGCGTTGCCTTTCTTTTAAGTTGTTACTATCCTATGTAGGGTTTCTAGCTTTGCTTTCAGGGCGAAAACAATAATAATATACTTAATCCTATAGTTGTTAATTGCTCCGCTTGGCTATTGCTAGGTTTTAGGATATGTAGACTTTTGTTTGAGCAAATCATCTAACGGGGAGAGCAGTGGGCCTGCATAAGCTATATAAAATAGTTACACGCTATAGCCCTATGCCTAAACATATAATATAGCTTAGATAGTTATGCCAACACAGCCTATAAGCATTGCATCGCTGCTATTGTTTGCATTTTATTTTTTCTTCAATTGCTGCATATAGCCGTGCATAATGGGCATCTGTTTGTAAACGTTCCTCTACTACCTGTAAAGCATGCATAACTGTCGTATGATCTCTCCCTCCAAAATAAGCACCTATGGATTTTAAGGAATGGGCAGTATACTTTTTAATTAAATGCATGGCTACTTGTCTGGCCGCTACATTTTCTTTTTTACGCGACTTGCTTGTAAGTGCTTCCAAGGAAATAGGATAGCTTGCAGCAACTTTCTGCTGAATGGATTCAATAGTAGCTTCAACCGTAGGCGCATGCTGTACAATGTGCTTCAACACTTGCTGAGCAAGCGCTACATTGAGATCTTGCTTGCCCAATGAGGCATGCGCCATAAGTGAAATTAATACACCCTCTAGTTCACGCACATTGGTATCAACATGCTGGGCAATATAGTAAATTAAATCCGAAGGAAACGTAATCCCATCTGCTATCATCTTGCTCTCTATGATGGCTACACGAGTCTCAAAATCAGGCCGTTGTAAATCTGCTGTCAACCCCCATTTAAATCTAGAAAGAAGCCGCTCTTGCAATCCCTTCAAATTGCGCGGTGCTGCATCACTCGTTATGACAATCTGTTTCTTTAATTGATGTAAATGGTTAAAAATATGGAAAAAAAACTCTTGCGTTTTTTCTTTGCCTGATAAGAATTGTATATCATCTAGGATAAATAAATCCACCGTTAAATATTGTGCGGTAAAGGAATGTATTTGGTTGCCGCGCAAAGCCTCTATAAATTGCGCAGTAAGCTTTTCCGAAGCAGTATAAACTATTTTTTTATCTGGAAAAGCAGACTGAACAGCATGACCAATGGCTTGTGCTATATGGGTCTTCCCTAACCCTACCCCCCCATAAATCATAAGTGGATTAAAAGCAGTCTCACCTGGCTGTTTGGCCACAGCTTGTGCAGCAGATTTAGCAAGCTGATTGCAGCTTCCCTCTATTAAATTATCAAAAAGATAATTGGGGTTTAATTGTAATAATTCATTATTAGAAGCCAAAGCTGGTATGCTTCGAGGAGCAGGCCCTGGATAAGTAGGCAAATTTATCAGTAATGGTTTCTGCCTTTTATTGCCTTTGTCAATAACAACAGCATAGGCTAATTTGCCCGTAGGACCTAACTCTTGACGTACCGCCTGCTTTAATAGGGATAGATGATGCTCCTCTAACCACTCATAAAAAAATTGACTGGGAACTTGAATGGTCAGTACATTATCCTTAAAATGCTTCGCCACAATAGGCGTGAACCAGGTTTGATAGGTTTGCTCACTAACCTGATTCCGAATATACAACAGACACCTATCCCAAATAACCTTACTCTCTGTATGCAT